>NZ_JBMEZZ010000004.1:0-605106 GCF_048822415.1 Klebsiella sp. C360 | reverse complement strand
TTAGCGTGCTGATATGGCTCAGTTGGTAGAGCGCACCCTTGGTAAGGGTGAGGTCCCCAGTTCGACTCTGGGTATCAGCACCACTTTTTAGGTTAAAGTTCGGCACGTTGTAAAGAATTTGCCTGGCGACAATAGCGCGGCGGTCCCACCTGACCCCATGCCGAACTCAGAAGTGAAACGTCGTAGCGCCGATGGTAGTGTGGGGTCTCCCCATGTGAGAGTAGGGAATCGCCAGGCATCAAATAAAGCAGAAGGCCCAGTCGAAAGACTGGGCCTTCTGCTTTTGTGTTATCTGTCGATAAGCAGTCCTGCCGCCAGGGGGGAACCCGTCAAAGCCGATTTGCGCGTAATGCAGCAAGGGACAGTGAGTTTGTTTGTTCGGTTGTCATGTGGATGATGCGCAGAAGAGCAGATACAGGTTCGACGCTAGCCCCTGTATCTGCTGGTCGGGGGAGAATTAGCGGGTCAGCGCGACGATCCCTAACGTGAGGCCGGCTACCGCGGCGGCGCCCCCAGCGATCGCGCCTGCGGTGTCCCAGTTGTCTTCTGTTGTGCCTTTCATACAGGTATTGGTGTGGACTAAGCGGCCTTGCGAGTCATACACCGGCACGCAGGGAGAGTCATGGGCACAGCCTGCCAGCAGAGAGGCCAGCAGCGCCACGATTAAATACTTTTTCATGATATTACCTCTGAATAATCCGCAGGGTTGTACTGAGAGCCAGTGCAGAACGGAATGGCTTATTTTATCACCGCGGATTGTCCGGCCCGGATGCCGAAATCATCTCAATATATGAGCCACGTAAATATCGTGAAGATAAGCAGGGGAATATGCAGAAAAGATGGAGAGAACGATCGTATCCCAGCGCTGCCGCGCGCGATAGCGGTTGTCAGATAGCGGGAAGCTGTAGTGGTTGCTCATATACCAGACGAAAAAAAAGCGCCCGCAGGGGCGCCTTTAATACCAGGTCGGGTTATTCAGCGTGCCGGGTAAAACGTCGTCTGACGACCACAAAGAAGACCGGAACAAAGAAGATCGCCAGCAGTGTCGCGGTTAGCATCCCGCCCATGACACCGGTACCCACCGCATTCTGCGCCCCGCTGCCGGCACCATGGCTAATCACCAGCGGCATGACCCCGAGAATAAAAGCCAGAGAGGTCATCAGAATGGGTCGCAGGCGCATCCGCGATGCCTCCAGGGTTGCTTCAATGATCCCTTTCCCTTCTTTCTCCATCAGATCCTTGGCGAATTCGACGATCAGGATCGCGTTCTTCGCCGACAAACCGATTGTGGTCAGAAGGCCTACCTGGAAGTAAACGTCATTATTCAGCCCACGCAGCGTGGCGGCTAACAGCGCGCCGATCACCCCCAGCGGAACCACTAGCATGACTGAGAACGGAATCGACCAGCTCTCATACAGCGCCGCCAGGCACAGGAAGACGACAATCAGCGAGATGGCATAGAGCGCGGGAGCCTGGTTGCCGGAAAGGCGTTCCTGGTAAGACATCCCGGTCCAGTCGTAACCAATACCGCTCGGCAGTTTACTGGCCAGCGCTTCCATCAGCGCCATGGCTTCCCCGGTACTCTTGCCCGGCGAGGCTTCACCGAGGATCTCCATGGAGGGTAAACCGTTGTAGCGTTCCAGACGCGGCGAGCCATATATCCAGCGCGAAGTGACGAAGGCGGAGAACGGAACCATTTCGCCATTGGCGCTACGAACATACATATTGTTAATGTCGCTCGGCAGCATACGGAAATGGGCATCAGCCTGGACGTACACTTTCTTGACGCGACCACGGTCAATAAAGTCATTGACGTAGTACCCGCCCAGCGCAGCGGATATCGTTTCATTGATATCGGAGAGCGATACGCCCAGCGCCTGCGCTTTTTCCTGGTCGACATCCAGTTTGAACTGCGGCGTATCTTCCAGCCCATTAGGCCGTACCCGTACCAGTTGATCCGGATGCTGTTTCACCATGCCCAGCAGTTGATTGCGCGCCTGCGTCAGGGCAGTATGGCCTAGCCCGCCCTGGTCGATCAGCTCAAAGTCGAAGCCGGTGGCGGTACCCAGCTCAATAATGGCAGGCATGTTGAACGGGAAAACCATGGCGTCTTTGATCTGGCTGAAGGCCACAGTGGCTCGCTTGATGATGGACTCCACGCTGTTTTTATCACCGCTGCGCGCTTCCCATGGTTTCAGGCTGACAAACGCCATGCCGGAGTTTTGTCCCTGGCCGCTGAAGCTGAAGCCGTTAACGGTAAAGACGCTTTCGACGTTAGCCTTCTCGTTATGCAGATAGTAGTCGGTCACGGTATCCAGCACTTTCTGTGTCCGCTCCTGGGTAGCGCCGGAAGGCAGCTGGATCATGGTCAGGAAGACCCCCTGGTCTTCATCGGGTAGAAAGGATGTCGGAAGACGCATAAACAGCACGGCCATTCCCACGACGATCAGCAGATAGATCACCAGGTAACGGCCGGTTCCACGCAAAATACCGCTGACGCTGTTGGTGTAGTGGTTAACGCTCTGGTCAAAACGGGCGTTAAACCAGCCGAAAAATCCTTTTTTCTCATGGTGTTCAGCTGAGGCTGGCTTCAACAACGTGGCGCAGAGCGCTGGCGTCAGCACCAGGGCAACCAGCACGGAGAGCGCCATGGCGGAAACGATGGTGATCGAAAACTGGCGATAAATCGCGCCGGTGGAACCGCCGAAGAAGGCCATCGGCACGAAAACCGCAGAGAGCACCATGGCGATACCCACCAGCGCCCCCTGGATCTGCGACATCGACTTTTCCGTCGCTTCTTTTGGCGAGAGCTTCTCCTCAACCATCACACGTTCGACGTTTTCCACCACCACAATGGCGTCATCGACCAGCAGACCTATCGCCAGCACCATACCAAACATCGTCAGGGTGTTGATGGAGTAGCCAAACATCGACAGTACCGCGAAGGTACCCAACAGCACGACGGGCACGGCAATGGTCGGAATGAGCGTAGCGCGCATGTTCTGCAGGAACAGATACATGACAAGGAAGACGAGAATAATCGCTTCAAAGAGCGTTTTGACCACTTCGTGAATAGAGATTTTGACGAAAGGGGTCGTATCGTACGGATAGACCACCTTCATTCCCTGGGGGAAGTAAGGCTGCAGTTCGGCCAGCTTCGCTTTAATCGCGGTGGCAGTATCCAGCGCGTTGGCGCCGGTCGCGAGCTTAATACCCAGACCAGAGGCGGGCTTGCCGTTAATTCTGGCGACGACATTGTAGTTCTCTCCGCCCAGCTCAACGCGGGCGACATCTTTCAAATGGACGACAGAACCATCGGCATTGACCCGCAGCGTGACCTTGCCAAACTCCTGCGGATCTTTAAGCCGCGTCTGGGCAATGATCGACGCGTTCAACTGCTGGCCTTTCAGCGCTGGCGTACCGCCCAGCTGGCCGGCGGCAATCTGATCGTTCTGAACCTGCAGCGCATTGATGACGTCCACCGGCGTCAGGTTGTATTTGTTCAGCAGGTTGCCATCCAGCCAGATGCGCATGGCGTACTGCGCGCCGAACAGCTGTACATCGCCCACACCGTTGAGTCGGCTGATGGGATCTTTAACATTAGAGGCGACATAGTCGGAAATATCATCCTGGGTGGTGACCGGGTTATCAGAGATAAAGCCGGCCACCAGCAGGAAGCTGCTGCTGGACTTCTCTACGCTAATTCCCTGCTGCTGGACTTCCTGAGGCAGCAGCGGGGTGGCCAGCTGCAGTTTGTTTTGCACCTGCACCTGGGCGATATCCGGATCGGTGCCGGACTTAAAGGTAAGCGTGATGGTTACTGAGCCGGCGGAATCGCTGGTCGACGACATATACATCAGGTTGTCGATACCGTTCATGTTCTGCTCAATAACCTGAGTGACCGTGTCCTGCACGGTCTGAGCATCCGCACCGGGATAGGTGGCGGAGATCGCCACCGCAGGGGGCGCAATCGTCGGATACTGCGCTATCGGCAGCTGGAGAATGGCCAGACCGCCGGCAATCATCATGATGATGGCCAGCACCCAGGCAAAGACCGGTCGATGGATAAAAAACTTAGACATGGCTGGGTATCCTTATTGCGCGACCGGTGCCGCATGCTCCACTTCTGCTTTAACGGTGACGCCGGGACGGACTTTCTGTAAGCCGCTGACAATCACCTTGTCGCCCGGCTTCAGCCCGCTGGTGATAAGCCACTTATCGCCCACGGCCTGGGAAGCCACCACTTGACGGGTTTCAACCTGATTTTTGTCATTCACCAGCATGACGGAGGCATCGCCCCGCGGCGTTCGAGTCACCCCCTGCTGCGGCACCAGGATGGCCTGCGGATCGGTGCCTTCATCGATGCGGGCGCGGACGAACATCCCCGGCAGCAGGACATGCTGCGGGTTAGGGAAGATAGCGCGCAGGGTAATTGAACCTGTACTTTCATCGACAGTGACGTCGGAGAACTGCAGCGAACCCTTAAGCGGATAGGCCTGACCGTTCTCCATCAGCAGTTCAACGCTTTTGGTGTCGCCGCCGCGTTGCAGGCTTTCCTGTTTAAGGCGCATGAAGTCATTGCTGGATTCGGTCACGTCGACGTAGATCGGATCGAGCTGCTGGACGGTGGCCAGGGCATCCGACTGACCGTTGGTAACCAATGCCCCCTCGGTGACGCTCGATTTACCGATGCGTCCGCTAATGGGAGAGGTCACTTTGGTGTAGGCCAGGTTGATGCGGGCGCTTTCCACGGAGGCTTTGGTAGCGATGACGTCGGCATCGGCCTGGCGGGCGGTGGCTACCGCCTGATCGTATTCCTGTTGACTGATATACTTGGTACCCAGCAGCGGAACGTAGCGTTTCACCGTCAAGTGGGCGATGGCGGCTGCGGCTTCGGCTTTTGCCTCATCGCCCTTGGCGCTGTTCCACGCCGCCTGGTAGGTTGCCGGATCGATCTGATAGAGCGACTGGCCTGCTTCGACATCGCTTCCTTCAACAAAGTTACGCTTCAGGATAATACCGCTTACCTGAGGGCGGACTTCCGCCACGCGAAAAGCTGAAGTTCGGCCTGGCAGTTCGGTGGTGACCGACAGCGGCGCGCTGTTCACGACATGGACCGTCACCTGCGGCGCCTGGGCATGGGGTTGCGGATTGTCCGAATTATCGCAGCCGGTAAGCAATAAGGCCGAGATAATTAAACCGGATAAAAGTGTCACTCTGGCGTGAGTAGTCATGGCGGTTCCTTATAGATTACGTGCCAAATTCGGCGGCGAATCTGTGAAAGAAAGAGGGAATTAAAAAGCAGTTTGCCATCCTACAAATAAACGCCGCTGGATGTAAGGGATAGTTATTTTGGGACAATCAGCAAGGCACGCAAAAACAAAAAAAACGCGCTGCCTTTTTATTCTGTTTACCTTAATTGTAAATCTTAATAAATAGACATCAATTCCGTGAATGAGTTATTTATTAATATTGATTTGGGTAATTTATTTGACGATGGCATCAGAATTAACTTGTCTGCATTTTTGCTAAAAAATATTCCATGACAAATGTTAGGTTAAGCGATCTTCAGAAAATCCTAAATATCCTGTCCGCGGGAAGGGGGCTTGTATGGCAAGAAAAACGAAAGAAGAGGCGCTACGCACGCGGCAGCTCCTGATTGAGTCCGCGATCCAGCAGTTCGCTCTGCGGGGGGTGACCAACACGACCCTGACGGATATTGCTGATGCGGCGGGAGTGACCCGCGGCGCCGTCTACTGGCATTTTGCCAGTAAGACCGAGCTGTTTAATGAAATGTGGCAGCAGCAGCCACCGCTCAGGGATTTGATTCAGCATAGCCTCGCAACAGAGAATGAACAGGAGCCTTTAAATGCGTTGCGCGAGCGGTTTATTACCGGGCTCCGCTATATTGCTGCGAATCCTCGCCAGCGCGCGCTGATGCAAATTCTTTATCAGCGCTGCGAGTTTTCCAATGATATGCTTTCGGAAAATGAAATTCGCCAGCGCATTGGCTTTAATTATTCGCTCATCGGCGGCATGCTGCAGTGCTGTGTGCGTAACAATATATTGCCAGTAGAAACAAATATTGAAGTGATATTAATTGTTTTACACAGCGCCTTTTCCGGACTAATTAAAAACTGGCTGCTCGATCCGCAACGCGTCGATCTTTATCAGCAGGCGCCTGCGCTGGTGGATAATATTATGGCGGTAGTCAGTGCTGCTCGTGTATCGGAGACGCCGGTACTGCGGGCGGTGAATCAGTAATGTGTCCCGCTGCCGCAGGTAATAAAAAAGGCGCTTCCCCATGCCGAAGAGCGCCTTTTATATCAAGCAAGCAACTGACTAGTATCAGTTCATGCCGTATTTTTTCAGTTTTTTACGCAGCGTACCGCGGTTGATGCCCATCATCAGGGCAGCGCGGGTCTGGTTACCACGGGTGTATTGCATCACCATGTCCAACAGGGGCTGTTCAACTTCAGCCAGTACCAGCTCATACAGGTCATTCACATCCTGACCGTTCAGTTGAGCAAAATAGTTCTTCAGTGCCTGTTTAACCGAGTCACGCAGGGGCTTTTGAGTTACCTGATCCTGAGAGTTAACGGTAGAAACGGTCAGTACGTCAGAATTTACGCGTTGTTCGAACATAGTTCTGTCAGCTCTTTATTTCTATTACGCAAAATTTTCGAAGTATGCCTCCAACGCCTCCAGCTGTTCGCTGGCATCCTCAATGGCGTTGAATGTGCGCCGAAACTGGTCATCTGGAGCATGTTCCTGAAGATACCAGGAGACGTGTTTACGCGCGATTCGGTACCCTTTTGCCTGACCATAAAAGTCATGCAATTCCCGAACGTGCGCACAAAGCAAGCGCTTGACCTCTGCCAGCGGCAGCGGGGGCAGCAGCTCTCCAGTGTCCAGATAATGCTGGATTTCCCGAAAGATCCAGGGTCTTCCCTGAGCTGCACGGCCTATCATCAGGGCATCAGCCCCTGTATAGTCGAGCACAGCTCTGGCTTTAAGCGGGTCAGTAATGTCGCCATTCGCGATAATCGGAATGGAAACTTTCTGCTTAACTGCCCGAATACTGTCGTACTCAGCGTCTCCGTTAAACAAGCAGGCGCGGGTGCGTCCGTGAATAGTCAGAGCCTGAATGCCACACTCTTCGGCCAGTTGGGCAATCTCTACGCAGTTACGGTGTTCCGGTTCCCAACCGGTGCGAATCTTGAGAGTCACAGGAACGTCCACCGCATTCACGACCGCCGTCAGGATCGACTTCACCTGGTCGGGGTACTGCAAGAGGGCTGAACCTGCAAGCTTGCGATTCACCTTTTTCGCCGGGCATCCCATATTGATATCAATAATCTGGGCGCCGCTTTCCACGTTAATCCGCGCGGCGGCAGCCATCTCTTCCGGCACGCTACCGGCGATTTGCACGGTACGAATACCGGGCTCATCAATATGCACCATCCGTAAACGGGACTTGTCGCTCTCCCACACCTGTGGGTTAGAGGACATCATCTCGGAAACGGTTAAACCCGCTCCCATCTCGTAGCACAGCGTCCGGAATGGTCTGTCAGTAATGCCAGCCATGGGCGCTGCGATCAGGCGATTTCTGAGCTGGTGGTGTCCGATGCGCATGAGTTAAGAAATGACCATACTGTGACTGCAAGGCGGCGTATATTACGCATTTTTTGCACGAGATGAAAGGCCAAACTTTGAGCAATCCTCTGTTGCAGATCAATGAATCCGGGACTAACGTAAAAGGAATGAATAAATACTTATATTAATCATTGATTTAATGGCTGATGGATAATTTGTGTCCATTTATAAAATCATAAAACTTCTCGATTTTTCTTAGACAAACTCGCTACCAGGCGATATAAAACGCTGTTTTTATAGCCAAAAAAGTGCTCTGTAGTGCGATCTGCCTCTCATTTCCTGGCATTATTTGGTGGCTACTGGAAACAAAAATGCGGCCCACAGGCCGCATTGCGCTTAGTTTTTCCGGCCGGTGATCCGGCACCACTCCTCTTTCTCGACCACCGGGTCAAGGGTGAAGAGATCGGCGTAGGCTTCACAGACGCTCTCCGCCTGGCTGGCAAGGATGCCGGAAAGCCCCAGCAAACCGCCTGAAACGGGCAGGACGCTGATTAACGGCGCCAGCTCACGTAACGGGCCAGCCAGGATATTGGCGACCACGACGTCGGCTTTCATCGACTCGGGCTGGTCCTGAGGAAGATAGAGCTCCAGACGCTCAGAGACGCCGTTACGCTGCGCGTTATCGCGGCTGGCCTGAATAGCCTGCGGGTCGATATCAATGCCGATCGCTTTTGCGGCCCCCAGCTTCAGCGCGGCAATCGCCAGGATGCCGGAACCGCAGCCGAAATCAATGACCGTTTTTCCGTTGAGGTCGAGTCCATCGAGCCACTGCAGGCACAGGGATGTCGTCGGGTGCGTGCCGGTACCGAAGGCCAGACCCGGATCGAGCATCACGTTGACGGCATTTTCATCCGGAACGTCGCGCCAGCTCGGGCAGATCCACAGCCGCTCACCGAAACGCATCGGATGGAAGTTATCCATCCATTCCCGCTCCCAGTCTTTATCTTCCAGCTGCTCGATCTTATGCGCGAAGCCGGCGCCCAGCAGCGGGTGCTGCTCCAGTTGGGCAACGACCGCTTTCATATCGGTTTCGGCATCGAACAGGCCGATCACGTCGGTATCGCCCCACAGCCGGGTTTCCCCGGGCAACGGCTCAAATACCGGCGTATCGTGCGTATCCTGGAAGGTGATCGAGACCGATCCGGCCTCCATCAGCGCATCGCTAAGATCTTCAGCGTTCGCGCCGGTGGTATTTAGTTTCAGTTGGATCCATGGCATAGCAAAACTCTTTATTTATCAGTAGTCAAAATAGGTGGCTGTGGTGCGGGACGGCCGAAACGGTTCCCTGCCACAAACGCCAGTAAACTCAGCAGCAGCGCGGGAACGATCGGGTGGAAGCCGAGAAACTGCACTTTCAGCGTGGCAAGTACGGCATACAGCACGCCGCCCACGATCATCGCGCTCAGCGCGCCAGCCGCGTTGGCACGTTCCCAATACAGGCCCAGTACCAGCGGCCACAGGAAGACGGCTTCCAGGCCGCCGAAGGCCAGCAGATTCAGCCAGATAATCATCTCCGGCGGTCGCCAGGCCGCGAGCAGCAGCAGAACACCCAACAGGAGCGTGATGCCGGCGGACATGCGTTTTAGCCGCTTTTCGTTAGTCGCCTGATCCGGACGCCAGTTCAGATACAGATCCTTGATGATCGTAGCGGAACTTTGCAGAAGCTGGGCATTGATCGTCGACATAATCGCCGCCATCGGCGCGGCCAGAAAGATCCCTGCCGCAAAGGGCGGGAGCACTTTGACCATCAGCGTCGGGATCACCAGATCCGGTACGGTTAAGTCGGGGAGCACCGCCCGACCTAACGCGCCGGCCAGGTGCATGCCAAACATCAGGATCGCCACTACGATGGTGCCGATCATGATGCCGCGATGCACGGCTTTGCTGTCTTTGTAGGAGATACAGCGTACGGCGGTATGCGGCAGGCCAATGACGCCGAAGCAGACCAGCACCCAAAACGAGGCCATAAAGGTTGGCGAGAGGATATCTTCCGCCCCCTGCGGGGACACCAGCTTGACGTCGATCGACTGCAGAGTCTCTACCGCATGGCCAATCCCGCCGGCGGCGTGGATCACCCCCACCAGTAGCACGATCGTGCCGATCAGCATCACCATGCCCTGCATGGTATCGTTGAGCACGCTGGCGCGAAAGCCGCCATAGGCGGTATACAGCGCGATGCTGATGCCGAAGATCAGCAGACCGGTATCGTAGGGAATACCCGCAGCTGTCTCCAGCAGGCGGGCGCCGCCGATAAACTGGACGGTCATGGCGCCAACGAAGGCTACCAGCAGGCTCAGGCTGGCCAGCCAGACCAGCAGACGGCTCTGGTAGCGCGCAAACAGCATGTCATTGAGGGTGACGGCATTATAACGACGCGCAAGAATGGCGAATTTTTTTCCCAGTACGCCCAGCGACAGCCAGATGGCGGGGAGCTGGATCATCGCCAGCAGCACCCATCCCAGGCCGTATTTATAGGCGGCGCCGGGTCCGCCGATAAATGAGCTGGCGCTGATATAGGTAGCGGTTAGCGTCATGGCCAGCACGAAGCCGCCCATCGAGCGGCTGCCGAGAAAGTACTCATTAAGAAAGCTTCCTGAGGCGCGTTTTCTCATGGCGTAAAGGGATAAGCCGAACACCACCACCAGATAGGCGATCAGGGGAATAATGACCTCAAACTGCATCATCGTCCTCCAGAGGTATGTCGCGGAAAACCAGTTTGACCATCGCCCAGCACAGCAGAATAAACAGCAGAGGAACCAGCAGGCAGGCCATTTCAAACCAGTGGGGCAGGCCGGTAAAACCGATAGCCACCCCCGGCAGATAGGCGGCGGCCAGCCAGGCGGCAAGATAGAGAAGGGTCAGCCACAGCGCCCAGCGCGCTTCTTTGTGGGCCTGAACAAAGCGTTTGTCCATTTTTTGTCCCTTGAGGATAAAGAAAGCGGGGATTGTACCGCATGGTATAGATGAGGAGAGAGAAAAAGAAAAAAGGCCGGAAAATCCGGCCTTTTGCTGAGAGAGCAGAATTATTTTTCCTGCAAGCCGAGTTTTTTCTCCAGATAGTGGATGTTGGTGCCACCATGCTGGAAGTTCTCGTCGCTCATAATGCGCATCTGCAGATCGACGTTGGTCTTGATGCCATCGATGATCAGCTCCTGCAGCGCATTCTTCATGCGGGCAATCGCCACGTCACGGCTTTCGCCGTAGCAGATCAGTTTGCCGATCATGGAGTCATAGTACGGCGGTACGGTGTAGCCGGCGTAAATATGGGACTCCCAGCGCACGCCAAAGCCGCCCGGCGCGTGGAAACGGGTAATTTTACCCGGGCTCGGCAGGAAGGTGTTCGGGTCTTCGGCGTTGATACGGCATTCCACCGCATGGCCGCGAACCACCACTTCATCCTGCTTGATGGACAGCGGCTGGCCGGCTGCGATACGCAGCTGCTCTTTGATCAGGTCAACGCCGGTGATCATTTCAGTTACCGGATGCTCTACCTGGATACGGGTGTTCATTTCAATGAAGTAGAACTCGCCGTTTTCGAACAGGAACTCAAAGGTACCCGCCCCACGGTAGCCGATATCGACACAGGCTTTCGCGCAACGCTCGCCGATGTAGCGACGCAGTTCCGGAGTGATGCCCGGCGCCGGCGCTTCTTCGACCACTTTCTGGTGACGACGCTGCATGGAGCAGTCACGTTCAGCCAGATAGATAGCGTTGCCCTGACCGTCCGCCAGTACCTGAATTTCAATGTGACGTGGGTTTTCCAGGTATTTCTCCATGTAGACCATATCGTTGTTGAAAGCCGCTTTGGCTTCCGCTTTGGTCATGGAGATGGACTGGGCCAGTTCAGCGTCGCTGCGCACAACGCGCATACCGCGACCGCCGCCGCCGCCGGAGGCCTTGATGATCACCGGATAGCCGATGCGTTTAGCATGGGCGCGGTTAGCGTCCATGTCGTCGGTCAGCGGGCCGTCAGAACCGGGTACGGTCGGGACGCCGGCTTTTTTCATGGCGGTGATCGCGGACACTTTGTCGCCCATCAGGCGGATAGTGTCGGCTTTCGGGCCGATGAAGATAAAGCCGGAGCGCTCAACCTGCTCAGCAAAGTTGGCGTTCTCGGAGAGGAAGCCATACCCCGGGTGAATCGCTACCGCGCCGGTGATCTCAGCGGCGCTGATGATAGCTGGGATGTTCAGATAGCTTTTTACGGACGGAGCCGGACCGATACAGACCGTCTCATCCGCTAACAATACGTGTTTTAGATCGCGATCCGCGGTGGAATGCACAGCAACGGTCTTGATGCCCAGTTCTTTACAGGCACGAAGGATGCGCAGTGCGATCTCGCCACGGTTAGCGATGACAATTTTATCCAGCATGTTCGCCTCGTTACTCGATAACTACCAGCGGCTCGTCGAATTCTACCGGTTGGCCGCTTTCGATCAGAATGGCTTTCACCACGCCGGCTTTGTCGGCTTCGATCTGGTTCATCATTTTCATCGCTTCGACGATGCACAGGGTGTCGCCCACGTTAACTTTCTGGCCAACTTCCACAAACGCTTTCGCGTCCGGGCTTGGCGTACGATAGAAAGTACCAACCATCGGGGAACGTACGATGTGACCACTGATTTCCGCTTTTGCCGGCGCTTCTGCTGCTGCAGCTGGCGCGGCAGCCGCGGCGGCAGGTGCCTGAGGCTGCATCATCGGCGCAGCATAAGCCTGCTGCATAACCGGATAGCTTGCGGCCGGTGCAGAGCGGCTGATGCGAACAGACTCTTCGCCTTCAGAAATTTCCAGTTCGGAGATACCTGATTCTTCAACCAGCTCGATCAGTTTTTTAATCTTACGAATATCCATGAGTGGGTTCCGTACTCTTTGTTTAGTGTGATTGTGACAGGCGTTTTACCGCCGTCTGTAAAGCGTATGAATAGCCGTCCGCCCCCAGTCCGCAGATGACGCCAGCGGCGACATCTGACAGATACGAATGCTGGCGGAAGGGTTCGCGTGCATGCACATTGCTCAGGTGAATCTCGATAAACGGGATGTTCACGGCAAGCAAAGCGTCACGGATTGCTACGCTGGTATGCGTGAACGCGGCCGGATTAATCAGGATATAGTCCACGTTGTCTTTAGCCTGATGAATTCGGTCGATTAACGCATGCTCCGCGTTGGACTGCAGGTGATCCAGGCTCACATTCAGCGCCGCCGCTTCAGATGTTAAATGGTTAACAATCTCCGCCAGCGTGAGCGGACCATACTTCTCAGGCTCGCGGGTACCGAGCATGTTAATGTTTGGACCATTCAAAAGCAAAATGTGAAACTTCTTTGCCATCGTGTGGCGATCTCCTGCCATTTTCGGGTAAAAAACAACATATACCTTCAATGCGCCCTTGTCACCTTTTCAGGGTCAGAAAACCCCGTCAGGAAAGCCAAAGTCGCACATTATAACGATTTCGTAGCAATTGGCAGCTAAATACTGGTCTTATCAGGGAAGATTATCAACCGCTATCTTAAAAAGAGTCGCGGTTGATAAAGGATCTGCGGGAAACTGCACATTACGGGATTCAGCGCCACCACTGGCGGAACTTCTTGTAACGCCATGCCAGCAGCGCCACTGCCAGCAGGGCATAAATGATGGGCTGCGGCGAGAGGATCTTCACTGACCACAGGTAGTGAATCGGCGCGAGGATCGCCACCAGATAGACGAAGTTGTGTAAAAGTTGCCAGCGGCGGCCCAGTTTTCGCTGCATCGCCTGCGTCGACGTCACCGCCAGCGCCAGCAGGATCGCCCAGCTGACCATGCCTAACGTCAGATAGGGGCGGTTGATAATCTCCGAGCCCAGCAGCGCCAGATTGTTAATGCCCAGCTCCAGCAGGGTATAGCTGGTCAGGTGCAGCGTCGCCCAGGCGAAACACCATAAACCTAACAGGCGACGAACGCGAATCAATAATGGTTGTTTCGCATAGCGCGCCAGCGGGGAGACCAGCAGCGTCGCCAGCAGAAACTTCAGCGCCATCCTGCCGGTAAAATGCTGGATATCCTTGGCCGGATCGGCGCTAAAGTAGCCCTGATGTCCGGCCCAGAATAGCCAGACCAGCGGCAAAAAACCCGCCAGATGAAGTAAAACCTTCAGCCAGGCGATCTGTTTGACGGTGAAACGCACTAGAAGTTCTCCCGCAGATTCATGCCGCGATACAACGACGCCACCTCGTCGGCATAGCCGTTAAACAGCAGGGTTGGCTGACGCTTGACATCGAGTACGCCGCCGGCGCCGATAAACCGCTCGCTGGCCTGCGACCAGCGGGGGTGATCGACGTGCGGATTGACGTTGGCGAAGAAGCCGTATTCGTCCGGTGCCGCCAGGTTCCAGGTGGTCGGCGGCCGCTCGCGGGTCAGTTCAATGCTGACGATGGATTTAATGCCTTTGAAACCGTACTTCCACGGCACAGTAAGGCGGACCGGCGCGCCATTTTGCGGCGGCAGCGCTTTGCCATACACCCCGACGGTGAGCAGCGTCAGCGGATGCATCGCTTCATCCAGCCGCAGCCCCTCCACGTAAGGGTAAGCCAGTCCCCCACCGATAAACCGATCTTTCTGCCCGGGCATTTGATCCGGAGCATAGAGGGTTTTGAAGGCCACATAGCGCGCATTGCTGGTGGGCTCCACCAGCGCCAACAGCTTATGCAGCGGGAAGCCGACCCAGGGGACCACCATCGACCAGGCTTCCACGCAGCGCATACGATAAATACGCTCTTCCAGCGGGAAGCGTTTGGTCAGATCGTCATGGTCGAGAGTCAGCGGCTTCGCCACCTCACCGCCGATGGTCAATGTCCAGGGATCGGTGCGCAGGCTACCCGCGTTCGCCGCCGGATCGGCTTTATCGAGGCCGAATTCATAAAAGTTATTGTAGCCGGAGACTTTATCTTCCGGGGTAAGCGTCAGCTTAGCCTGCCATTCAGCGGGTTTAGCAAAGTCCAGGGCTTTGCCCGCCGGGGCTGGCGGACGGTCATGGCCTTTAAACCAGTCCAGCAGGTCGGCCTGCGCGGCGGCGGGAAGCGAAAGGGCGGTCGCGCTGATGCCCAGCATTTTCAGCACCTGGCGCCGCTGGAGCATAAAAACGGATTCGGCCGTGACGTCGGCTTCCGTCAGTTTTTTTCTTTTCATGGTGTCCTCCGTCATGCGTTTCCTTAAGCATGACGGAGGCGGCGATGAATCGCGAATATGTCACGAAAAATTGCACATTAGGAGCATGAGCCGCCGCCGAAGCAGGGGTGCGGTCGTCCAGGAATCATCGGAAAGTGGCGCAAGACGTTTCCTTTACCGCGCTTGACCCGGCATCTTTAGCAGGGAAAAAAGCGGGCGGGAGGCTGGCAGGACGGAAAATCGGCAATAATGTGCGCCGCTGGCGCGGGTTTGCCATCCAGCGTCTAAAATTAAAGCGCTTCTGGCGCAGGCCGCAGGCGGGCGGCGATTGGCAAATTTTTTCTGCCGACTATACTCGCTATCGGCATACTTTCGCCGATAATACGCATTCCATTGCCAGACTCGCCATCTTTGATAGTATGCGTCGCGCTTTAAAAGGTTAATGCTAGCGTCAAGGCGCGCGCCGGCACGGGAGCCTGATGGTTCATCGGGCAGTCATTCACTCGCGGAGTTAACACAGGGATGCGATTAACGACGAAGTTCTCAGCCTTTATCACGCTGCTAACTAGCCTGACCATCTTTGTCACGCTGATTGGCGCTTCGCTGAGTTTTTACAACGGCATTGAGAACAAGGTCGAAAACCGGGTTCAGGCGGTGGCGACCATGCTGGATAACCGGCTCATCACCACCTCTTTTGATAAGCTTGAGCCGCAGCTGGATGAGCTGATGACGCCGATAGAGATCGTGCATATCGATTTCATGCTTAACGGTAAACCGCTCTACAGCCACTCCCGAACCGACAGCTATCGCCCGCTTGGCAGTCATGAGCAATTCCGTGAGATCACGGTCCCGTCGTTGAAACATCCCGGTATCTCTCTGCATCTGGTCTACGTTGACCCGATGGTGAACTATTTCCGTTCGCTGTCGATTACCGCCCCGCTGTCGATCTCCATCGGCTTCATGGTGGTGATTATTTTCTTCGCCGTCCGCTGGATCCGCCGCCAGCTGGCGGGTCAGGAGCTGCTTGAGCTTCGTTCCACGCGTATCCTGAGCGGCGAGCGCGGGCCGCAGGTGCGCGGCTCAGTCTATGAATGGCCTGCCAGCACCAGTAGCGCGCTGGATATGCTGCTGTCGGAGCTGCAGTTTGCCAGCGATCAGCGCAGCCGGATGGATACGCTGATTCGCTCCTATGCGGCACAGGATTCTAAAACCGGGCTGAATAATCGCCTGTTTTTTGACAATCAGCTGGCCACGCTGCTGGAAGATCAGGAGAAGGTGGGGGCGTACGGCATCGTGATGATGATCCGTCTACCGGAGTTTGATCTGCTACGGGACAACTGGGGGCGGGCGGCGGCCGAAGAACATTACTTCACGCTTATCAACCTGCTCTCTACCTTTATTATGCGTTACCCTGGCGCGCTGCTGGCGCGCTATCACCGTAGCGACTTCGCCGTGCTGCTGCCGCACCGCACGTTAAAAGAGGCGGATAGTATCGCCGGGCTGCTGCTGAAGGCCATGGACGCGCTACCTCCGACGCGGATCCTCGATCGTGACGATATGATGCATATCGGCATCTGTTCTTTCCGCAGCGGACAATCGGCGGCGCAAGTGATGGAACATGCAGAAGCGGCGACGCGCAACGCGGTGCTGCAGGGCAGCAACAGCTGGTCGGTCTATGACGATACCCTTCCGGAGAAAGGCCGCGGCAACGTTCGCTGGCGGACGCTGATCGAACAGATGCTGAGCCGCGGCGGGCCGCGGTTGTACCAGAAGCCCGCCGTCACCCGCGACGGTCGGGTGCATCACCGTGAACTGATGTCGCGGATGTACGACGGTAAAGAAGAGGTGATTGCCGCCGAGTACATGCCGATGGTGCTGCAGTTTGGCCTGGCGGAGGAGTATGACCGCCTGCAGGTGACGCGCCTGCTGCCGTTTTTAGGCTTCTGGCCCGAGGAGAATCTGGCGCTGCAGCTGTCGGTGGAGTCGCTGATCCGCCCGCGTTTCCAGCGCTGGCTGCGCGATGCTCTGATGCAGTGTGAAAAATCGCAGCGTCAATGGATTATTTTTGAACTTGCTGAGGCAGATGTTTGTCAATATATCGGCCGTCTGCAGCCGGTTATGCGGTTGGTTAACGCGCTTGGCGTTCGGGTGGCGGTGGTTCAGGCAGGGTTAACCCTGGTGGGAACCAGCTGGATCAAGCAGCTGGATGCGGAGCTGATCAAACTGCATCCGGGCCTGGCGCGCAACATCGAAAAGCGCAGCGAGAACCAGCTGCTGGTGCAAAGCCTGGTGGAAGCCTGTAAAGGCATGCCTATGCAAGTTTTTGCGACGGGCGTACGCAGCCGCAGCGAGTGGCTGGTACTGTCCCAATGCGGTGTCACGGGCGGGCAGGGGGAATTTTTTGCCGCCTCACAGCCACTTGACACAAATGTGAAAAAATATTCGCAAAGATACTCGGTTTGATCTGCCGTTTAGCGTGATTTCACGTAGAATAACGCGCGCCATCGTGAAGGGGGTGTGCTTGTCTACCTGCCGGATCATCGCAATGTAAATGCCAGTGACCCTCCTTTGACAGGTTACAAATTCAGGCGTGGAGCGCTGCTGAAGATTTCAGCAATGAACGGAGTCGGAAAAATTTGTAACAAAGGAAATGAACTGCACTAATTTTCACCGCAGCAGGTGATTTTTGCGCCTTGTCGCTGCTGCGTGTGGTTGGTAAAGTAAGCGGATTTTGTTTTCCGCCCCAGCTTTCAGGATTATCCCTTAGTATGTTAAAAAAATTTCGTGGCATGTTTTCCAATGACCTGTCCATTGACCTGGGTACCGCGAATACCCTTATTTACGTAAAAGGACAAGGCATCGTATTGAATGAGCCTTCCGTGGTGGCCATTCGTCAGGATCGTGCCGGATCGCCGAAAAGCGTCGCCGCCGTGGGTCATGAAGCGAAGCAGATGCTCGGCCGTACCCCGGGTAATATCGCGGCGATTCGCCCGATGAAGGACGGCGTTATCGCTGACTTCTTCGTGACGGAAAAGATGCTGCAGCACTTTATCAAACAAGTGCACAGCAACAGCTTTATGCGCCCGAGCCCGCGCGTACTGGTCTGCGTGCCGGTTGGCGCCACCCAGGTTGAGCGTCGTGCTATCCGTGAATCCGCGCAGGGCGCTGGCGCTCGCGAAGTGTTCCTGATTGAAGAACCGATGGCGGCCGCGATCGGCGCTGGCCTGCCGGTTTCTGAAGCGACCGGTTCTATGGTGGTGGATATCGGCGGCGGTACCACTGAGGTAGCGGTTATCTCCCTGAACGGCGTGGTTTACTCTTCTTCCGTGCGTATCGGCGGCGACCGCTTCGACGAAGCCGTCATCAATTACGTGCGTCGTAACTACGGCTCTCTGATCGGTGAAGCGACCGCTGAGCGTATCAAACATGAAATCGGTTCGGCTTACCCGGGCGATGAAGTGCGTGAAATTGAAGTGCGCGGCCGTAACCTGGCGGAAGGCGTTCCACGCGGCTTCACCCTGAACTCAAACGAAATTCTTGAAGCGCTGCAGGAGCCGCTGACCGGCATCGTGAGCGCGGTCATGGTTGCCCTTGAGCAGTGCCCGCCGGAACTGGCGTCTGATATCTCCGAGCGCGGGATGGTTCTCACCGGCGGTGGTGCGCTGCTGCGCAACCTGGACCGTCTGTTAATGGAAGAAACCGGTATTCCAGTCGTGGTTGCTGAAGATCCGCTGACCTGCGTAGCGCGTGGCGGCGGCAAGGCGCTGGAAATGATCGACATGCACGGCGGCGACCTGTTTAGCGAAGAGTAGTCAGCCTGAAGGTCCGGGGTGGCTTCCGCGCTGCCCCAGGTCTTTACTGACACGAGAATACGCATAGCCTATGAAGCCAATTTTTAGCCGTGGCCCCTCGCTACAGATTCGCCTTATTCTGGCGGTGCTGGTGGCGCTTGGCGTGATTATCGCCGACAGCCGCCTGGGTACGTTCAGTCAAATCAGAACGTACATGGATACAGCCGTCAGCCCTTTCTACTTTGTCTCTAATGGTCCCCGGGAACTGCTCGACAGCGTATCGCAGACGCTGGCTACCCGTGACCAGCTCGAACTGGAAAACCGCGCGCTGCGTCAGGAGCTGTTGCTGAAAAACAGCGATCTGCTGATGCTGGGCCAGTACAAGCAGGAGAATGCGCGCCTGCGTGAACTGCTTGGCTCGCCGCTGCGCCAGGACGAGCAAAAAATGGTGACCCAGGTCATCTCAACGGTCAACGACCCCTACAGCGATCAGGTGGTTATCGATAAGGGCAGCGTCAACGGCGTCTACGAAGGCCAGCCGGTCATCAGTGATAAAGGCGTGGTGGGGCAGGTCGTAGCCGTGGCGAAAATGACCAGCCGGGTACTGCTGATCTGTGATGCCACCCATGCGTTGCCGATTCAGGTCCTGCGGAACGATATTCGCGTCATTGCCGCCGGTAACGGCTGCACCGACGACCTCCAGCTTGAGCATCTGCCGGCAAATACCGATATTCGCGTCGGCGATGTGCTGGTGACCTCCGGTCTGGGCGGTCGTTTCCCGGAAGGGTACCCGGTTGGGGTTGTCTCTTCAGTGAAACTGGACACCCAGCGCGCCTACACGGTGATCCAGGCGCGTCCGACGGCCGGTCTGCAGCGTTTGCGCTATCTGCTGCTGCTGTGGGGCGCCGATCGCAATGGCGCTAACCCGATGACCCCGGAAGAGGTCCATCGGGTGGCTAACGAACGCCTGATGCAGATGATGCCGCAGGTGTTGCCTGCACCGGATGCGATGGGGCCGCAGATGCCGGCGCCCGCCACCGGGCTGACGCCGTCTCAGCCGTCGCAGCCTGCAGGGGGGCAATAGTGGCAAGTTACCGTAGCCAGGGACGCTGGGTTATCTGGCTCTCGTTTCTTATCGCGCTATTGCTGCAAATTATGCCCTGGCCGGCGGACATCAGCGTTTTCCGGCCCAACTGGGTATTATTGATCCTGCTGTACTGGATCCTCGCGCTGCCGCACCGGGTGAATGTGGGAACGGGCTTCGTGATGGGGGCTATTCTTGATCTCATCAGCGGCTCGACGCTGGGCGTTCGCGCGCTGTCCTTAAGCATCGTCGCCTATCTGGTGGCGCTGAAGTATCAGCTGTTCCGTAACCTGGCGCTGTGGCAACAGGCGCTGGTGGTCATGCTGTTATCCCTCGCCGTGGATATCATTGTTTTCTGGGCAGAGTTTTTAGTGATCAACGTCTCTTTCCGTCCGGAAGTATTCTGGAGTAGTGTAGTAAACGGTATCCTCTGGCCATGGCTCTTCCTGCTGATGCGTAAAGTGCGTCAGCAATTTGCAGTGCAATAAGGTTGATATGACAACTCTGTATCTTGCTTCTGGTTCCCCGCGTCGGCAGGAACTGCTGACTCAGCTTGGTCTCGCGTTCGAGCGTCTGGTTCCTGGTATCGAGGAGCAGCGCCAGCCGCAGGAGAGCGCGCAGCACTATGTCGTGCGCCTGGCGCGCGAAAAGGCGCAGGCCGGAGTGGCGCTGGCATCGCGGGATTTGCCGGTTTTGGGAGCGGATACGATTGTTATTTTGAACGGCGAAGTGCTGGAAAAACCGCGCGACGCCGAACACGCTGCAGCGATGCTGCGCCTGCTTTCCGGCCAAACCCATCAGGTCATGACCGCGGTGGCGCTGGCGGATAAGCAGCAGACGCTGGATTGTCTGGTGGTCACGGAAGTGACCTTCCGGCCGCTCAGCGAGCAGGATATCGCCGATTATGTGGCCAGCGGCGAGCCTTTAGATAAAGCAGGTGCATACGGTATTCAAGGGTTGGGTGGCTGTTTCGTCAGGAAGATTAATGGCAGCTATCACGCCGTAGTCGGCTTACCGCTGGTGGAAACGTATGAGTTGCTCAGTAACTTTAACTCACTGCGTAAAGAAAAGGGATAAAGATGACGGCTGAATTATTAGTGAACGTAACGCCATCCGAAACGCGCGTTGCGTATATTGATGGCGGTATTCTGCAGGAAATCCATATTGAGCGTGAAGCGCGACGCGGAATAGTAGGCAATATCTACAAAGGTCGTGTTAGCCGAGTGCTGCCGGGAATGCAGGCGGCTTTTGTAGATATTGGTCTGGATAAGGCGGCGTTCCTCCACGCCTCCGATATCATGCCGCATACCGAGTGCGTTGCCGGTGAGGAGCAAAAGCAGTTTACCGTGCGCGATATTTCGGAGTTGGTGCGCCAGGGCCAGGACCTGATGGTCCAGGTGGTTAAAGATCCGCTCGGTACCAAAGGCGCGCGTCTGACCACCGATATTACCCTGCCTTCCCGCTATCTGGTCTTTATGCCGGGCGCCTCCCACGTGGGGGTCTCTCAGCGCATTGAAAGCGAAGCCGAGCGCGAGCGGCTGAAAAAGGTCGTGGCAGAGTACTGCGACGAGCAGGGCGGATTTATCATTCGCACCGCCGCGGAAGGCGTTCACGAGCAAGAGATGGCCGCCGATGCCGCCTATCTTAAGCGCGTATGGACCAAGGTGATGGAGCGCAAAAAGCGCAACCAGACCCGCTATCAGCTGTACGGCGAGCTGGCCCTGGCTCAGCGCGTGCTGCGTGATTTTGCCGACGCGCATCTCGACCGGATTCGCGTCGATTCGCGGCTGACCTACGAGGCGCTGCTCGAATTTACCGCCGAATATATCCCGGAAATGACCAGCAAGCTGGAACACTACAGCGGCCGTCAGCCGATATTCGATCTCTTTGACGTTGAGAACGAAATTCAGCGCGCGCTGGAGCGTAAAGTCGAGCTCAAGTCCGGGGGGTATCTGATCATCGACCAGACCGAGGCGATGACCACCATCGATATCAACACCGGGGCGTTTGTTGGGCACCGCAATCTTGACGATACTATCTTCAATACCAATATCGAAGCCACCCAGGCGATAGCCCGCCAGCTGCGTTTGCGTAATCTCGGCGGCATTATCATCATTGATTTCATCGACATGAACAATGAAGACCATCGCCGGCGGGTGTTGCACTCCCTGGAGCAGGCCCTCAGTAAAGACCGGGTGAAGACCAGCATCAACGGTTTCTCCCAGTTGGGTCTGGTGGAGATGACCCGTAAACGCACCCGCGAAAGCGTGGAGCATGTGCTGTGCAACGAATGCCCGACCTGCCACGGACGCGGAACGGTAAAGTCCGTGGAAACGGTATGCTATGAGATTATGCGTGAGATCGTTCGTGTGCATCATGCTTATGATTCCGATCGCTTCCTGGTCTATGCTTCCCCTGCGGTGGCGGAAACCCTGAAAGGGGAAGAGTCGCATGCGCTGGCGGAAGTGGAGATCTTTGTCGGCAAGCAGGTGAAAGTACAAATTGAGCCGCTCTATAATCAAGAGCAGTTCGATGTGGTTATGATGTAAAACACTGCGTCATTGTGCGGCTGACAAGGAGAGAGGCGTGAGGCGACTGCCCGGGATTTTATTGCTCACCGTGGCAACACTGATTGTTATCGTCGCGCTGCTGGTGAGTGGCTTGCGTCTCGTGTTGCCGCAGCTCGATGCCTGGCGTCCGCAGCTGCTGGAGAAGATCTCCTCTCTCACCGGCACGCCGGTGGATGCCTCGCAGATCGCAGCCAGCTGGCAAACTTTTGGCCCAACATTAGATGTCCGCGATATTCATGTCGGGCTGAAAGATGGTGGGACAATGGCGGTCAAGCGCGTGACCCTGGCGCTGGACGTCTGGCAGAGTCTGTTGCATATGCGCTGGCAGTTTCGCGATCTCACCTTCTGGCAGCTGCAGATCCATACCAATACCCCTATTCAGACCAATGACGGCGGCGAAAGCCTGAAAACCGACCGCGTCAGCGATCTCTTTTTACGTCAGTTCGACCACTTTACTCTGCGCGACAGTCATCTGAGCTTCCTGACTATTTCCGGTCAGCGGGCGGAGCTGGCGGTCCCGCAGCTGACCTGGCTGAACGGCAGGAACCGTCACCGCGCCGAGGGGCAGCTCAGCCTTTCCAGTCTCACCGGCCAGCATGGCGTCATGCAGGTGCGGATGGATCTCCGCGACGAGGATGGCCTGCTGAACAAAGGCCGGGTCTGGCTGCAGGCTGACGATATTGATGTCAAGCCCTGGCTGGGCCGCTGGATGCAGGACAATATCGCCCTGAAAAGCGCCCGCTTCAGCCTCGAAGGCTGGATGACCATTGAAAAAGGCGATGTGGCCAGCGGCGACGTATGGCTGAAAAAAGGGGGTGCCAGCTGGCAGGGGGATAGCGAGGTTCATCACCTGTCAGTGGATAACCTGACGGCGCATCTCTCCCATGACAAGCAGAGCTGGGGCTTCTACATTCCCGATACGCGGATCGCGATCGACGACAAACCCTGGCCAAGCGGCGCGCTGGCGATGGCGTGGATCCCGGCGCAGGATGTCGGTGGCGACGGTCATCAGCGTAGCGATGAATTACGTATTCGCGCCAGCAACTTAGCCCTCAGCGGTCTGAGCGGACTGCAGCCGTTTGCCGATAAGCTGGCGCCTTCATTGGGCGAACTCTGGCGCACCACGCAGCCCAGCGGCAAAATCAACCTGCTGGCTCTCGATATTCCCCTGCAGGCGACGGAGAAAACGCGCTTTCAGGCGCAGTGGAGCGATCTGGCGTGGAAGCAGTGGAAACTCCTGCCGGGAGCGGAACACTTTTCCGGCAGCCTGAATGGCAGCGTTGAGCATGGGGAACTGCGCGCGCGCATGACGAAGGCGCTGATGCCGTATACCGGTGTTTTCCGGGCCCCGCTGGAGATCGCCGCTGGCGAAGCCACCCTCAGCTGGGTGAAAAATGACAAAGGGTTTATGCTTGATGGCCGCGATATTGACGTGCAGGCGACGGGGGTACGCGCCCGCGGCGGCTTCCGCTATCTGCAACCGCAGGGGGACGATCCCTGGCTGGGCATTCTGGCGGGGATCAGCACCAACGATGGCGGCCAGGCGTGGCGTTACTTCCCGGAAAACCTGATGGGCAAAGCGCTGGTGGACTATCTCAGCGGCGCGATTAAAGCCGGACAGGCCCGCGATGCGACGCTGGTGTATGGCGGCAACCCACATCTGTTCCCGTATCCGCACAACGAAGGCCAGTTCCAGGTTTACGTCCCGCTGAAGAATGCCACTTTCGCTTTTCAACCGGACTGGCCGGCGCTGACCGGGTTGAATATCGACCTTAATTTTATCAACAGCGGTCTGTGGATGCGGGCGGAAAAAGCGATGCTCGGCAACGTGACCGCCAGCAATCTCGATGCCGCGATCCCGGATTATGCGCAGGAAAAACTGCTGATTGATGCCGATATCAAAGGTCCGGGGAAAGAGGTGGGACCTTATTTCAACACCACGCCGCTGAAAGAGACCCTGGGAGCGGCGCTGGATTCCCTGCAGCTGGATGGTGATGTAAGCGCTCGCTTACATCTGAACATTCCCCTCGATGGCGAAATGACCACCGCGAAAGGCGATGTGCATCTGCAGAATAACAATCTGTTTATCAAGCCGTTAGATACCACGCTGCAGAACCTGAGCGGTAATTTCAGCTTTGTGAATGGCGATCTTAATAGTCAAACGTTGAGCGCGACCTGGTTTAATCAGCCGCTGAACCTCAATTTTTCCACCCGCGAAGGCGAAAAAGCGTTTCTGGTGGATGTCGGGATGAACGCCAGCTGGCAACCGTCGCGCACCGGGCTACTGCCGAAAGCGGTTAATGAGGCGCTGAGCGGTAGCGTTCCGTGGGAGGGTAAAGTCGCTATCGAACTGCCGTATCATGGCAATGCCAGCTATAAGGTTGATATCAATGGCGATCTGAAGAATGTGAGCAGTCACTTACCTTCACCGGTCAACAAGCCCGCTGGCGAACCCCTGCCGGTCAAAATTAATGTTGCCGGCGGTCTGAGCAGCCTCGACCTGACCGGATCCGTTGGCGCGAAGAATCATATCAACAGCCGCTGGTTGCTGAACCGTAAGCTGACGCTGGACAGAGCGATCCTCACGACGGACAGCAAAGGCCCCTCTCCGCTGCCCGACCAGCCCGGCGTTGAGCTCAATCTGCCGCCGATGGATGGCGCGCAGTGGCTGGCGCTGTTCCAGAAGGGCGCGGCGAATGAAGTCAGCAGCAGCGTCCTCTTTCCACCGCGCATTGTGCTGCGTACGCCGTCGCTGGCGCTGGCCGGCCAGCAATGGAACAACGTGAGTCTGATGTCGCAGCCGGTCACCGGCGGTTCACAGGTTGAGGCGCAGGGGCGCGAGATCAACGCCACCCTGACGATGCGCGACAATGCCCCGTGGCTGGCAAATGTGCGTTATCTCTATTTCAACCCGGCCAGCGCCAGCGGCAAGGGCGGAACGGAGAACGTGGCCCCGCAGGCGGAGACGCGGCTGGATTTCCACGGTTGGCCCGATCTGCAGCTGCGCTGCGCGGAATGCTGGCTGTGGGGGCAAAAATATGGCCGTATCGACGGCGATGTGGCGATCAAGGGCGATACCTTAACGCTCTCCAACGGCCTGGTGGATACCGGGTTTGGCCGGCTGACGACCGACGGCGTGTGGGTTAACGCCCCTTCCGGGGTGCGCACCTCGCTGAAAGGCAGACTGCATGGCAATAAAACGAATGAATTTGCGGATTTCTTTGGCGTTTCCACACCGGTGAAGGATTCGCCGTTTGATATCGACTACGATCTGCACTGGCGCGCGCCGCCCTGGTCACCCGATGTCGCGTCGCTCAATGGGATCATTAAAAGCCACCTCGGCAAGGGTCAGTTTACCGACCTGAGTACCGGACACGCAGGCCAGCTGCTGCGTTTGCTGAGCGTCGATGCCCTGCTGCGCAAACTGCGCTTCGACTTCAGCGATACCTTTAGCGAAGGATTTTACTTCGACTCGATTAACAGTACGGCCTGGATTAAGGATGGTGTACTGCATACCGATGATACGCTGGTGGATGGCCTGGAGGCGGACATTGCCATGAAAGGGTCGGTCGATCTGGTGCGTCGTCATCTGGACCTGCAGGCGGTGGTGGCGCCGGAGATCTCCGCGACCGTCGGCGTGGCGGCGGCCTTCGCCGTCAACCCGATTGTCGGCGCGGCGGTGTTTGCCGCCAGCAAGGTACTGGGGCCGCTGTGGAACAAAGTCTCGATACTGCGCTATCGCATCACCGGCCCGATTGACCAGCCGCAGATCAATGAAGTGCTGCGCCAGGCGCGCAGCAACAAAAAGCAATGATTTGACGATTGCCGGGAATTGCCGCAATCTCAATAGATAGCCTTCTGTATTTCCGCCTGTCAGGCGGCAACAAACGAGTAGCATAACGATGAGTCTGAACCTGGTAAGTGAACAATTACTGTCGGCAAATGGCCTGAATCATCAGGACCTGTTTGCCATTCTTGGTCAACTGACCGAGCGCCGCCTCGATTACGGCGATCTCTATTTTCAGTCGAGCTATCACGAATCCTGGGTTCTGGAAGACAGCATCATTAAAGATGGGTCGTACAATATCGACCAGGGCGTAGGCGTGCGCGCCGTCAGCGGCGAAAAAACGGGCTTTGCCTACGCTGACCAGATCAGCAAGCTGGCGCTGGAGCAGAGCGCCCAGGCGGCGCGGACCATTGTGCGCGAGACTGGCAATGGCAAAGTACAGACCCTCGGCGCCGTAGAGCACAGCGCCCTCTATACCAGCATCGACCCGCTGCAGAGTATGAGCCGGGAAGAGAAGCTGGATATTCTCCGCCGGGTAGACAAAGTCGCCCGCGCGGCGGACCAGCGCGTGCAGGAGGTTTCGGCCAGCCTGAGCGGGGTCTATGAGCTGATTCTGGTGGCCGCCACCGACGGCACTCTGGCCGCCGACGTTCGTCCGCTGGTGCGCCTCTCGGTCAGCGTGCTGGTGGAAGAGGACGGCAAACGCGAGCGCGGCAGCAGCGGCGGCGGCGGGCGTTTTGGCTATGACTATTTCCTCGCCTCTCAGGAGGGCGAAGTACGGGCCGACGCCTGGGCGAAAGAAGCGGTGCGCATGGCGCTGGTTAACCTCTCGGCGGTCGCCGCCCCGGCGGGGATGCTGCCGGTGGTGCTCGGCGCCGGCTGGCCTGGCGTCCTGCTGCACGAAGCGGTCGGTCACGGCCTGGAAGGCGATTTCAACCGTCGCGGCACCTCGGTCTTTAGCGGCCATATGGGGGAATTAGTCGCCTCTGAGCTGTGCACCGTCGTGGACGACGGCACCATCGTCGACCGTCGTGGCTCGGTGGCCATCGATGACGAAGGAACGCCGGGTCAATACAATGTGCTGATCGAAAACGGCATCCTGAAAGGCTACATGCAGGATAAACTCAATGCGCGTCTGATGGGCGTCGCGCCGACCGGCAACGGCCGCCGTGAATCCTATGCCCATCTGCCGATGCCGCGTATGACCAACACCTATATGCTGGCGGGCCAGTCCACGCCGCAGGAGATTATCGAGTCGGTGGACTACGGTATCTTCGCGCCTAACTTCGGCGGCGGGCAGGTGGATATCACCTCCGGTAAGTTTGTCTTCTCCACCTCCGAGGCCTATCTGATCGAAAAAGGCAAGGTCACGAAGGCGGTGAAAGGCGCTACACTGATCGGCTCCGGGATTGAGACTATGCAGCAGATTTCGATGGTGGGTAACGATCTGCGTCTGGATAACGGCGTCGGCGTCTGTGGCAAAGAGGGCCAGAGCGTGCCGGTGGGCGTTGGCCAGCCGACCCTGAAGGTCGATAACCTCACCGTCGGCGGCACTGCCTGATCCTGAGCGGGTTCCCGGCGTCGCCGGGAACCGCTTCAGCGGGCGATCCCTCTGCCGTGCATCCCCTGATAGATCTTCGCCACGTCGACAAAATACTCCGTCAGATAATTGATACAGACCTGCACTTTCAGCGGCAGTTTATCCTTTTCGGTGTACAGGGCGTAGACCGGACGCGGATCGGACTGGTAGCTCGGCAGCAGGATCTCAAGCTCACCGCGATTGATCTCTTCGATCGCCCACATCAACGGCACATAGGCGATACCCACCCCGGCGGTCAGCCAGCGCACCAGCGTCATGGGGTCATTGGTCACAAAGCGCCCCTGCGGGGTCAGGCGGGTTGAGATCCCTTCCGGCGCGATAATGACAAACTCATTGTCCGGCCGCACGCTATATTCCAGCCAGGCATGCCCGGTAAGATCGGCCGGTTTCTCCGGATTGCCAGCCTGCGCCAGATAGCTTTTCGCGGCGCATAATACCATCGGCATTGATCCCAGGCGGCGGGAAAAAAGGCTGGAATCCTGCAGGGCACCCACGCGGATCACCACGTCAAGACCGTCGGCGATCAGGTCCGGCGCAGGTATGCCGGTGACCAGATTGACGGAGAGCCCGGGGTATTCTTTCAGCATTTTCGCCGTTATGCGCGCCAGAACATTCTGTGCCATAGTTGAAGAGCAGCCGATACGCAGCGTCCCGATGGGGGTGTTGTTAAATGCGTATAATTGCTCATGGACATCCTGTGCTTCAAACAGCATCCTACGGCAGCCCTGATAGTAAATTTTACCCGCTTCCGTTAAGCCAAGGCTGCGGGTGCTGCGGTTGAGCAGCTTCACCTGCAGTTCATCTTCCAGTTTGGCGACGGTCTGACTGATCGAGGAAACGCTCATCTGAAGCTGGCGGGCCGCTGCGGTGAAGGAACCTAATTCGACCACTTTGGCGAAAACGGACATGCGCTTTAATCGTTCCATTATTCACTCTGGCTTAAAAGTGATTTAGATCACACATTGTAGATAATGCGGCAATCGTTACGTTAATATATTGTTAGCTACATAATAAACGCATCTGCTCACTACCTGTACGCTTCTTATTCAAGGTCATCATGAGTCTGTTTCCTGTCATCGTGATTTTCGGCTTATCGTTTCCGCCGATCTTCTTCGAGTTGCTTTTGTCGCTGGCCATCTTCTGGCTGGTGCACCGATTGCTGGTTCCGACCGGCATTTACGATTTTGTCTGGCACCCTGCACTGTTTAATACGGCGCTATATTGCTGCCTTTTTTATTTGATATCGCGCTTGTTCGTTTGAGGTTGATGTGAAAACACTAACAAGAAATATCCTCCGTACCGCTATTACCGTGATACTGGTCATTTTGGCCTTCGTGGCGATTTTCCGCGCCTGGGTTTACTACACCGCCTCGCCGTGGACGCGGGATGCGCGCTTTAGCGCCGACATTGTGGCCATTGCTCCCGACGTCTCCGGGCTGATTTCCCAGGTAAACGTCAAGGATAACCAACTGGTTAAGAAAGACCAGGTATTGTTCGTTATTGACCAACCTCGTTACCAAAAAGCGCTGGCGCAGGCGGAAGCCGATGTCGCCTACTACCAGACCTTAGCCCAGGAAAAACGTGTCGAAGCCGGTCGGCGTAATAAGCTTGGCGTCCAGGCGATGTCGCGGGAAGAGATTGACCAGGCGAACAACGTGCTGCAGACCGTTGAGCATCAGCTGGCGAAAGCGGTGGCCAGCCGCGACCTGGCCAGACTGGACCTGCAGCGCACAGAGATTCGCGCCCCCGCTGATGGCTGGGTGACCAACCTTAACGTCTATACCGGGGAATTTATCACCCGCGGCTCCACGGCGGTGGCGCTGGTGAAAGAGAATACATTTTACGTCATGGCCTATCTGGAAGAGACCAAACTGGAAGGCGTCCGCCCTGGATACCGGGCGGAAATTACCCCGCTTGGCAGCAGCAAAACCATTAAAGGCACGGTGGACAGTATCGCTGCGGGGGTAACGAACGCCAGCAGCAGCAGCGACTCGAAAGGGATGGCCTCGGTGGATTCCAACCTTGAATGGGTGCGTCTGGCGCAGCGTGTGCCGGTACGTATTCGTCTTGACCACCAGCAGGGGAATCTGTGGCCATCGGGCACCACGGCGACGGTGGTGATCACCGGTAAAGAAGACCGTGATACCAGCCAGGCCAACTTCTTCCAGAAGCTGGCTATGCGCCTGCGCGAATTCGGTTAATCGCTATGGGGACATATACTATTGCTCCCCAGCATCTCCGCTTTGCTATTAAGCTTGCATGCGCGGTGGTGTTGGCGCTGTTCGTCGGCTTCCATTTTCAGCTCGAAACGCCGCGCTGGGCGGTGCTGACCGCGGCGATTGTCGCCGCTGGCCCGGCCTTTGCCGCCGGGGGAGAGCCGTACTCCGGCGCGATCCGCTATCGCGGCATGTTGCGTATTGCCGGGACCTTTATTGGCTGTATTGCGGCGCTGGTCATCATCATCCTGATGATCCGCGCCCCTCTGCTGATGATGCTGGTCTGCTGCCTGTGGGCCGGGTTTTGTACCTGGGTTTCGTCGCTGGTCAAGGTCGAAAACTCCTATGCCTGGGGGCTGGCCGGATACACCGCGCTGATTATCATTATTACCATCCACACCGATCCGATGCTGGCGCCGCAGTTTGCCGTTGAGCGCTGCAGCGAAATCGTCATCGGGATTGTCAGCGCCATTGTCGCCGATCTGCTGTTCTCCCCGCGTTCGATTAAAAAAGAGATCGACCTTGAACTGGATAACCTGCTGATTGCGCAGTATAAGCTGATGCAGTTATGCGTTGCGCACGGCGAAAAAGAGGACGTGGATCAGGCCTGGGGAGCGTTGGTGCGTCGCACCACGGCGCTGGAAGGAATGCGCAGTAACCTGATTATGGAGTCCTCTCGCTGGGCTAAGGCGAATCAACGCCTGAAGGCGATCAATACCCTCTCGCTAACGCTTATCACCCAGGCTTGCGAAACCTACCTGATTCAGAACTCGCGCCCGGAAATGGTGACGGACGACTACCGCGAGCTGTTCGCTGAGCCGGTTGAGACGGTGCAGGATGTTCACCAGCAGCTGAAGCGTATGCGTCGCTTCCTGACCTGGAAAGGCGAGCATAATACGCCGGTCACCATCTACAGCTGGGTAGGCGCAGCTACCCGTTACCTGCTGCTTAAGCGTGGCGTGGTGGGCAACACCAAAATCAGCCGCATCGAAGACGGTGTATTGCGCGGCGAAACGGTGGTTAAAGTGGAGTCCGCCGAGCGTCACCACGCGATGGTGAACTTCTGGCGTACCTCTGTCTCCTGTATCCTTGGGACGTTGTTCTGGCTGTGGACGGGCTGGACCTCAGGCAGCGGCGCGATGGTGATGATTGCCGTGGTTACCGCGCTGGCGATGCGCTTGCCTAACCCGCGAATGGTGGCGATAGACTTCCTCTACGGTACTCTGGCGGCGTTACCGCTGGGTACCCTGTACTTTCTGGTGATCATGCCGGCGACGCAGCAGAGTATGCTGTTGCTTTGTATCAGCCTGGCGGCGATGGCGTTTTTTATCGGTATCGAAGTGCAGAAAAGGCGCCTCGGATCGCTGGGGGCGCTGGCGAGCACCATCAACATTCTGGTGCTGGATAACCCGATGCAGTTCCAGTTCAGTCAGTTCCTCGATAGCGCGCTGGGGCAGATCGTCGGTTGTTTCCTCGCCCTGATGGTTATTCTCATTGTCAGGGATAACTCCCGGGCAAGAACCGGTCGGGTGCTGCTGAACCAGTTTGTCTCCGCGGCGGTCTCTTCGCTGACCACCAACTCGGCGCGTCGCAAAGAGAATCATCTGCCCGCGCTCTATCAGCAGCTGTTTTTATTGCTCAACAAATTCCCTGGCGATGTCGCCCGTTTCCGTCTGGCGTTGACGTTAATCATTGCCCACCAGCGCCTGCGCGATGCGCCCGTGCCGGTGAATGAGGATCTGTCGGCGTTCCATCGCCAGCTGCGACGTACCGCGGATCATGTGATCTCCGCCGGGAGCGATGATAAGCGTCGGCGCTACTTTACCCGGCTGCTGGCGGAGCTTGATGTTTATCAGGAGAAGCTGCGGGTCTGGGAGGCTTCGCCGCAGGTGACCGAGCCGGTACGGCGACTGGTTGAGATGTTGCACAAGTACCAGCATGTGCTGACCAGCAGTTAACCCATAAACCGACGCCCAGGCGTCGGTTTTTTTATCGCTATACTTAACGGCGACAGGAAGAGAAGCGGGAGGGGCTGCCATGACCACCTATACGTTTGATTTTGACGAAATCGCCGAGCAACAGGATTTCTACCGGGAGTTTTCCCGCACCTTCGAGCTGGCACAGGATAAGGTCAACAACCTTGATTCGCTATGGGACGCGGTGACCGGTGGGCTGCTGCCGCTGCCGCTGGACATTGAGTTCATCCATTTAAATGACAAGCAGCGTCGGCGCTTTGGGGCGTTAATTTTATTATTTGATGAAGCAGAGGAAGAGCTGGAGGGGGAGTTACGTTTTAACGCCCGGCAGGCATAAAAAAGCCCCCGGCAGGCGGGGGCAAGTCGTCGAAATAAGACGACGAGGGTTTATTTGTACAGCTCAGCGGTGGCGTGCCAGCTATCGCCGGTACGTGCTTCAATAATACGGTAGCTGCTGGCGCCTTCTTTCTCGGCTTTAGCGGCCAGTTCCTGACGCATGTCCATTGGCGCACTACCTACCTGGGAAACCGAGATGGTGCCCATGGACTGCAGGTTCTGGGCTTGCTCAGCGTTCACTTGCTGAACGGCCGCGCTAGCGCCGAAAGAGAGAAGGGAAGCCAGGCCAAGGGATGCGATGATCATTGCGCGTTTCATAATCTTTACTCCAGTCTTTGTTTTGCCGCGGCGGGGCGATGAATGAGGCCGGGCCGCGGTAGAGAATTTTTGTCGGGTTAATCGTTGACGATCTAAAACTTATTTATACAGCTCAGCAGTGGCATGCCAGTGGTCGCCAGTGCGGGCTTCGATAATGCGGTAAGAAGAAGCCCCTTCTTCCTGCGCTTTTTTGTTCAGCATTTCATGCATATCCATCGGGGAAGAGGCTACCGCGCCGACGGAAACTGTACCGATGGCCTCGCGGCCCTGGGCTTGCTCGCTGTTGATAACATCAGCGGCGAAAGCGCCAAACGACATGACGGACAGGATGCTGAGAGCTGCTACAGTGGTTTTGATTTTCATGATGTTCACCTCGTCGAATCTTTTTGTTGAGGGTCTTTGTTTCGTGACCCTCATCACAAAAACAAGTATACACTAATCACCAAAAATATTAATACCATGCTAATTGTTTTGTGCGTTAATAGTTACAATAAATTGCGCTTTTTATAACCGATAAGAATTAAAAATGACGAGTCACAGACAGAGATAAGTTTTATTTCTAATAAAATCATAAAGGTATACGATTTTGATCTTTCGTGCGTTTTAGGCGTTTCCCTTACGTAAAAGAACGTATAGACAGGCTAAATCACACGAAATGTTAAATTTTTGTTGCGTTAAAAGGGGGGGAGGGAGAGAAGAGGGGGAATCACCCTCTGACGGTTGCCAGAGGGGAATGCTCAGAGTTCCTGTTCGAACAGCACCAGGATAGCGTCGTGCAGATCTTTCACTGTGAAACCGCGCGCTGGCGTGGTGAAGATGGTGTCATCCCCGGCGATGCTGCCAAGAATACCTTCCGCCTTGCCCAGCGAGTCGAGAAGACGGGCGATCAGCTGCGCTGCCCCGGGGCTGGTGTGAATCACCACGACGGCATCGTTATAATCGATATCCAGCACCAGATTTTTCAGCGGGCTGGAGGTGGTCGGCACGCCAAGCTCGGCAGGCAGGCAATAGACCATTTCCATTTTGGCGTTACGGGTACGAACCGCGCCAAATTTGGTGAGCATGCGGGAAACCTTCGATTGGTTGATATTCTCGAAGCCTTCTTCCTGCAGCGCCTGGACGATCTCTCCCTGCGAGCTGAATTTCTCTTCTTTAAGCAGCGCTTTAAACGCTTTAACCAGTTCTTCTTGTTTTGCCGAACTTCGCATAAGTCACCCAGATTATGGTGGTAAAATCAACATCATTATGCATAACCGTGAATTTTTATGCAAATAATCCGCGAGGGGATAGGTCAATAATGTTATGAAGGGGGCATATTTTAGCAAAAAAACCGTATAAGGAACATGTTCTCATCACAACGCTTAAAGGCATGTAAAAGTAAATGAAATGTTATTGAGTTGGTGTTGTTTTGCGCAACTGGCTGGGTGTATTGTAACCAATAGTCGATCCGGTACTTCGCTTTGCTGGATGGTCAGTCAGGAAGCATAAAGTGCGCCGCTGTTCTATTGCTACGCACAATAATGCATTCTTCAGCCATAATCATTGTAATTGTTCATCTTGTGAATTAAGGTCCAGGCGACGGAATAACGAAAGACTAAATTAACCATAATAAGGAGTTTAGGATGAAAGTTGCAGTCCTTGGCGCTGCCGGTGGTATCGGCCAGGCGCTTGCCCTACTACTTAAGACCCAACTGCCTTCAGGTTCAGAGCTCTCGTTGTACGACATCGCTCCGGTTACGCCGGGCGTGGCGGTAGATCTAAGTCATATCCCCACAGATGTAAAAATTAAAGGATTTTCCGGTGAAGATGCTACCCCGGCGCTGGAAGGCGCTGATGTGGTGCTGATCTCCGCGGGCGTAGCGCGTAAGCCCGGCATGGATCGTTCCGACCTGTTTAATGTGAATGCGGGTATCGTTAAGAACCTCGTGCAGCAGATTGCCAAAACCTGCCCGCAGGCCTGCATCGGCATTATTACCAACCCGGTGAACACCACCGTGGCCATCGCCGCCGAAGTGCTGAAAAAAGCCGGCGTGTACGATAAAAACAAACTGTTCGGCGTGACTACGCTGGACATCATCCGCTCCAATACCTTTGTGGCGGAGCTGAAAGGTCAATCGGCAACCGAGGTGGAAGTCCCGGTTATTGGCGGTCACTCCGGGGTCACCATTCTGCCTTTACTGTCGCAGATCCCGGGCGTCAGCTTTAGCGATCAGGAAGTGGCCGATCTGACTAAACGCATTCAAAACGCCGGTACCGAGGTCGTGGAAGCGAAAGCGGGCGGCGGGTCGGCGACCTTGTCGATGGGTCAGGCGGCTGCGCGCTTTGGCCTTTCTCTGGTTCGCGCCATGCAGGGAGAAAAAGGCGTAGTGGAGTGCGCCTACGTGGAAGGCGACGGCCAGTATGCGCGTTTCTTCTCTCAGCCGCTGCTGCTGGGGAAAAACGGCGTAGAAGAGCGTCAGTCTATCGGCAAACTCAGCGCCTTTGAGCAGCAGGCGCTGGAAGGCATGCTGGACACCCTGAAGAAAGATATCGCGCTCGGCGAAGACTTCGTCAACAAGTAACCTCGCACGCTCAAAAAAGCCGGAACTGTTGTTCCGGCTTTTTATTGTCTTGCATCCATGATGACCGGGTTTCTGGTCAGATTCCCGGCCGGTCCGGTATTTAGCGATTAACGTGGCTCCCCAAACGGGGAGCCGCTTAGTTGGTGGCCGGGTATTCCTGGACGGCGATATGGAGCGTGATTTTCTTATCATCACGCATGATGACCACCGGAATTTCCGAACCCGGGCGGATCTCGGCCACCTGATCCATTGTCTCCAGCGCGGAGACAGCGGGTTTGTCATTCACGGAGATGATCACGTCGTTGGCGCGGATCCCCGCCTGCGCGGCCGGTCCGTCCGGCGCGACATCGTTAACGACGATCCCCTGGATCTGATCGATCCCGCCGCCCTGCGCGTGCAGCGGGGCGATCTCCCGGCCGCTAATGCCGATATAGCCGCGGATCACACGGCCATCCCGGATCAGCTTGTCCATAATTTTGGTCGCTAACTGGAACGGGATCGCAAAGCCAATGCCTTCAGGCGTTTCGCCGTCGTTGCTCTTGTCAAAGGAGAGGGTGTTAATCCCCATCAGCTCGCCGAGGGAGTTCACCAGCGCCCCGCCGGAGTTACCGTGGTTGATCGAGGCGTCAGTCTGCAGGAAATTCTGGCGGCCGGTGGGGTTGAGGCCAATGCGCCCTGTGGCGCTGATGATCCCCTGGGTGATGGTCTGTCCCAGGTTATAGGGGTTGCCAATCGCCAGCACCACATCGCCGATGTGCGGCGTGCGTTTCGGGTTGATCGGGATCACCGGCAGCCCGCCGGTAGCGTTGATCTTCAGCACCGCGAGGTCGGTCAGGGAATCGGAGCCTACCAGCAGCGCTTCGAAGACCCGGCCGTCCTGCAGAGCGACGATAATCTGGTCGGCATCGTTAATCACATGCTTGTTGGTCAGGATATAGCCGCGCTGGTCCATGATCACCCCGGAGCCAAGCGTCAGCTGATTATGGCTGGTGCTGTTCAGGGCGCGGTTATAGACGTTCACTACGGCGGGCGCGGCGCGGCGTACGGCGGCGTTATAGCTCGCCGGGGAGTCGTCTGCCGTATCGTTCTGGGTGGTCGGCGTTAGCTGCCACTGGCGCAGCGAGGGCATCAGGGCCAACAGCAGGCCCCCGACAAGCAAACCGATGAGTACTGAACGTAATAACTTTCCAGGCATGATGCAGATATCGTTAATGAATGGTCAGGCGCAGCATAGCATGAGTTGTCCGGACATCGCACATGGCGGCGATGTCCGGGGAGACAATCAGCGCAGCAGCAGATAGATGCTTTCGTTGCCGCGGATCACGTTCAGGGCGATGACCGGCGGTTTGCCTTCGAGCACTTTGCGTAATTCGGCAATCGAATGAATACGCTCGCGGTTAAGGCCAATGATAATGTCATCCTTATGCAGGCCGACCTGGGCGGCGGCGCTGCCTTTATCGACATTATCGATCACCACCCCTTTGGTGCCATCTTTCATCTGACCGTCGCTGAACGAGGCACCCTGCAGAGCCGGGATAATCAGCTCAGCGCTGGCGGTGGAGGAGGTGCTCTTATCCAGCGTCACTTCGACATCGACCGGTTTTCCGTCGCGCAGCAGGCCCAGTTTGACTTTGGTCCCCGGCTCGGTGGTGGCGATCCGCGAGCGCAGTTCGGCAAAACTATTCAGCGGCTTGCCGTTCAGGCTAACGATGACGTCGCCGGATTTGATCCCCGCTTTGGCGGACCCGGAGTTTGGCAGCACTTCACTGACGAAGGCGCCGCGCTGAACGTTGAGGTTCATCGCCTTGGCGATATCGGCGCTCATTTCCATGCCTTTAATGCCCAGCAGGCCGCGCTTGATTTCGCCAAACTGAATGAGCTGGTCGGCGAGGGTTTTCGCCATGTTGCTCGGGATGGCGAAGCCGATGCCGATGCTGCCGCCGCCCGGCGCCAGGATCGCGGTGTTGATCCCGATAAGCTCGCCGTTGAGGTTCAACAGCGCGCCGCCGGAGTTGCCGCGGTTGATGGAGGCATCGGTCTGGATGAAATTCTCCAGCCCTTCAAGGTTCAGGCCGCTGCGGCCAAGGGCAGAGATAATGCCGGAGGTGGCGGTCTGACCAAGGCCGAACGGGTTGCCGACGGCGACGGCGAAGTCGCCGACGCGGAGTTTATCGGAGTCAGCAATGGCGATTTGCGTCAGGTTCGACGGCTTAATCAGCTGCAGCAGAGCAATGTCGCTCTGTTCATCGCTACCGACCAGTTTGGCATCAAATTCACGACCATCGTTCAGCTGGACGCTGATCTTCTGCGCCTGATTGATGACGTGGTTATTGGTCAGCACGTAGCCTTTCGCTGCGTCGATAATGACGCCGGAGCCAAGCCCTTCGAACGGCTGCGCCTGCTCTTGCGGGGCGTTATCGCCAAAATATTTCTTCAGCTCTTCCGGCATATTGAGCGTCGGCGAGGCAGTGCCTTCCACCTGGACGCTGACTACCGCCGGCAGGACCTTTTCCAGCATCGGCGCCAGGCTTGGTAACGCGCCCTGGCCGGGCACCTGAGTCGGTAAGGATGCTGCTGCCGGAGGCAGAACCGACAACGATAACCCAATGCTTAACGCTAACGCACTCAACAGCAAAGTCTGTTTCTTCATTAGATGCTGGCTCTCGTAACCTGAGGTGTATGGAAAAATGTCCTGAATAACCTGATGTTATTGAATTTTTGCGCAGGTAACAATGTGGGGACTGGTTTAAATTGTAGCCGGGAAGTGGGGGAAGGAGCGGGCGCGATGGGCGCGCCCGGAGAATATTTTATCAGAGGCGATTGTTTAATCGCGTTTTGCGCCACCGCGCAGTAATCCGGATGCGCCTTCGGAGTAGTCGCGCGGCATCTGGACCGGCGCCTGATCGTTGCTGGCTTCAGACTCTTCCAGGCGGTTGCGGAACGGGTTGGCGTCTGCCATGGAATCCGGCAGCAGGTTGTTAGAGCTTTTCGCCATATGCTGATACAGCTGACGGTAGTCGTGCGCCATGTTATCCAGCAGCTCGGCGCTGCGCGCAAAATGGCTGACCAGCTCTTCACGGTACTCTTCAAGCTCGGCTTTATTCTTTTCCAGTTCGAACTGCAGCGCCTGCTGCTGGCGCAGTTTGCGGTTGCCGAAACGCATGGCGACGGCACCAATGATGATACCGACGACTAACCCAATTAGCGCGTATTCCCAGGTCATGAACATCTCCCGTTGTATTGTGGTTCCGTAGGGTGGCTCTTAGGCTCTCCGCCTGCGCCCGATAGTGCCACTATAACCGCTAATTCCACAGAAGTGGAATCCTGGCGTATCATCGCGTAGTGTAGAACGGCCTTTTTTTCGTCAATCGTGAGCTTCGACATCACGGTTTTCAAGGAATAACAATTAGATCATGCAAAGCCTGTCTCCAACATCGCGTTACCTTTCAGCCCTGAAAGAGGGCAGCCATCAACCCGACGACGTCCAGCAAGAAGCGGTGAGCCGCCTCGATACCATTTACCAGGAACTGCAGACTCAGCCCGCGCCCGTCGCGACAGGCGGCGGTTTGCGCGCGAAATTCGGCAAACTGCTGGGTAAGCGCGAACCAGCAGCCGAGGCGGCGCCCGTCCGCGGCCTGTATATGTGGGGCGGCGTGGGGCGGGGGAAAACCTGGCTGATGGACCTGTTTTACCAGAGCCTGCCGGGCGAGCGTAAGCAGCGCCTGCATTTCCATCGCTTTATGCTGCGGGTGCACGAAGAGCTGACCACCCTGCAGGGCCATAGCGACCCGCTGGACATTGTCGCCGACCGCTTTAAAGCGGAAACCGACGTGCTCTGTTTCGACGAGTTTTTTGTCTCCGATATAACCGACGCCATGCTGTTGGGCGGGCTGATGAAGGCCCTGTTCGCCCGCGGCATCACGCTGGTGGCGACCTCCAATATTCCGCCGGATGAGCTCTATCGCAATGGCCTGCAGCGCGCCCGTTTTCTGCCCGCTATCGACGCCATCAAGCAGCATTGCGATATTATGAACGTCGATGCCGGCATTGATTATCGCTTGCGTACCCTGACCCAGGCGCACCTGTGGCTGTCGCCGCTGAATAACGACACCCGCGAACAGATGGATAAACTGTGGCTGGCGCTGGCCGGCGCGCCGCGCGCTGCCGGGCCGACGCTGGAGATCAACCATCGCGAGCTGCCGACCCTCGGCGTGGAAAACCAGACGCTGGCGGCGTCGTTCGCCACGCTGTGCGTGGATGCCCGTAGCCAGCATGACTATATCGCGCTCTCCCGCCTGTTCCACACCGTGATGCTGTTCGATGTGCCGGTGATGACCGCGCAGCTGGAGAGCGAAGCCCGGCGCTTTATCGCCCTGGTGGATGAGTTCTATGAGCGCCACGTGAAGCTGGTGGTCAGCGCGGCGGTGCCGCTGTACGACATTTATCAGGGAGAGCGGCTGAAGTTTGAGTTTCAGCGTTGTCTGTCGCGTCTGCAGGAGATGCAGAGCGAAGAGTACCTCAAGCGCCCGCATATGCCCTGACAGGATACTTTTTCCCGGCGAATTCAGGGCTGCAGGGCCGCCCCGGGAGCTGCCTGAAAAATCTCATAAAGGGGTCGATCTTTGACCCCGACTTCTCTATAATCTTGCGACCCCACGTTACGAGAAGGTTTTTTTCCCGAAACTTTCTATGTGCCGGCATAGGCTATTCGAAGGGGTAGGTTTGCTGGACAATGTCGTGTGAACCTCAACTGACTAAACGTTTGGGTGTTCACCAACGTGTAACTTATTATTTGGGTAAGCTTTTAATGAAAACTTTTACAGCTAAACCAGAAACCGTAAAACGCGACTGGTATGTTGTTGACGCGACCGGTAAAACTCTGGGCCGTCTGGCTACTGAACTGGCTCGTCGCCTGCGCGGTAAGCACAAAGCGGAATACACTCCGCACGTTGATACCGGTGATTACATCATCGTTCTGAACGCAGAAAAAGTTGCTGTTACCGGCAACAAGCGCGAAGACAAAATGTATTACCACCACACCGGCCACATCGGTGGTATCAAAGAAGCGACCTTTGAAGAGATGATTGCCCGCCGTCCTGAGCGTGTGATTGAAATCGCGGTTAAAGGCATGCTGCCAAAAGGCCCGCTGGGTCGTGCTATGTACCGTAAACTGAAAGTTTACGCGGGTAACGAGCACAACCACGCGGCACAGCAACCGCAAGTTCTTGACATCTAATCGGGATTATAGGCAATGGCTGAAAATCAATACTACGGCACTGGTCGCCGCAAAAGTTCCGCAGCTCGCGTTTTCATCAAACCGGGCAACGGCAAAATCGTTATCAACCAGCGTTCTCTGGAACAGTACTTCGGTCGTGAAACTGCCCGCATGGTAGTTCGTCAGCCGCTGGAACTGGTCGACATGGTTGAGAAACTGGATCTGTACATCACTGTTAAAGGTGGTGGTATCTCTGGTCAGGCTGGTGCGATCCGTCACGGTATCACCCGCGCTCTGATGGAGTACGACGAGTCCCTGCGTTCTGAACTGCGTAAAGCTGGCTTCGTCACTCGTGACGCTCGTCAGGTTGAACGTAAGAAAGTCGGTCTGCGTAAAGCACGTCGTCGTCCGCAGTTCTCCAAACGTTAATTGTTTTCTGCTCACGCAGAACAATTTGCGAAAAAACCCGCTCCGGCGGGTTTTTTTATGGATAAAACGGCTGTTATCCACAAGCTTACCGCCGGTTCTTGCCACTTTTTCAGCATTTCCAGAATCCCCTCACCACAACGTCTTCAAAATCTGGTAAACTATCATCCAATTTTCTGCCCAAATGCTGGTGATTGTTCATTTTTTGTTTTATTCGTGAACGAAGGTGACATCGCGCTACTGGGGTTTTTACATCTGGCCGGCCATGAGTGGCTGGCAGCAGTACAAAATTCTGAATATACCTGGAGGTTTTCATGGCTGTCGCTGCCAACAAACGTTCGGTAATGACGCTGTTTTCTGGTCCTACTGACATCTATAGCCATCAGGTCCGCATTGTGCTGGCCGAGAAGGGTGTCAGTTTTGAGATAGAGCACGTGGAGAAGGACAACCCGCCTCAGGATCTGATTGACCTCAACCCGAATCAAAGCGTACCGACGCTGGTGGATCGTGAGCTCACTCTGTGGGAATCCCGCATCATTATGGAATACCTGGATGAGCGTTTCCCGCACCCGCCGTTAATGCCGGTTTATCCGGTGGCGCGTGGCGAAAGCCGTCTGTATATGCAACGTATCGAGAAGGACTGGTATTCGCTGATGAACACCATCCAGAGCGGTACCGCAGCGCAAGCTGATGCTGCGCGTAAGCAACTGCGTGAAGAACTGCTGGCCATCGCGCCGGTGTTCACCCAGAAACCTTACTTCCTGAGCGATGAGTTCAGCCTGGTGGATTGCTACCTGGCGCCGCTGCTGTGGCGTCTGCCGGTTCTCGGTGTGGAGCTGGTTGGCGCAGGCGCGAAAGAGCTCAAAGGCTATATGACTCGCGTATTTGAGCGTGATTCCTTCCTCGCCTCTTTAACTGAAGCCGAGCGTGAAATGCGCCTCGGTCGGGGCTAAATAATGGATGTATCACAGCTGACGCCGCGTCGCCCGTATCTGCTGCGGGCGTTTTATGACTGGCTGCTGGATAACCAGCTGACGCCGCATCTGGTGGTGGATGTCACGCTGCCGGGCGTGCTCGTGCCGATGGAGTATGCGCGCGACGGGCAAATCGTTCTCAATATTGCCCCGCGTGCGGTAGGTAATCTTGAGCTGGCGAACGACGAAGTGCGCTTCAACGCGCGCTTTGGCGGCGTGCCGCGCAACGTATCTGTCCCGCTGGCTGCGGTACTCGCCATCTATGCCCGTGAGAACGGCGCCGGCACGATGTTTGAACCGGAAGCGGCCTATGACGAAGACGTCAGCAGCCTCAACGATGATGACGTCGCGCCTGAGAGTGAAAGCGAAACGGTGATGTCGGTGATTGATGGCGATAAGCCCGATAATCACGACGACGATCCTGACGACACGCCGCCGCCGCGCGGCGGTCGCCCGGCGCTGCGCGTGGTGAAGTAACTCCCTTCTCTGACAGGCCCTGCGGGGCCTGTTTTTTTTGTCTGTCCGCTTTGTTAACTCTGCCACAAACGAGGCGCCCCATGGCTGGTACTGTCATCGCCACAGGTAGCTTTCAGGGAGCAGACATGACTTTACTCGCGCAACTGGACCAGCAAATCCGTCATCATGGCGGATTAATTGTCTCCTGCCAGCCGGTGCCGGGCAGCCCGCTGGATAACCCCGCCATCGTCGCGGCGATGGGGCTGGCGGCGGAGCAGGCGGGGGCGGTGGCGCTGCGCATCGAAGGTCTGGCCAACCTGCAGGCCGTTCGTCCGTTAGTGACGGTGCCTGTTATCGCGCTGATTAAGCGCGATCTGCATGATAGCCCGGTGCGTATTACGCCGTGGCTTGAGGATGTGAATGCCCTGGCGCAGGCAGGGGCCGATATCATTGCGGTTGACGGCACGCGGCGTCAGCGTCCGGCCTCTGTCGCATCGTTGTTGGCGGCAATTCACTGCCAGGGGAAAAATGCGATGGCAGATTGTTCCTCTCTCGACGATGCCCTTGAATGCTGGCAATTGGGCTTCGATATGGTTGGCACCACCCTCTCAGGCTATACCGCAGAGGAGACACCGGTCGAGCCGGATCTGGCGCTGGTGAAAAGCCTGAGCGCCGCGGGCTGCAGAGTAGTCGCTGAGGGACGCTACAATACGCCTGCGCAGGCGGCTGAGGCAATGCGCTGCGGCGCGTGGGCGGTGACCGTCGGCTCGGCGATCACCCGCTTAGAACATATCTGCGGCTGGTATAATACGGCGCTGAAAGCGGCGGTTTGCCCGGCGAATGGGCAATAAAAAAGCCCGATGTCGTTAACCATCGGGCTTTTATGCGCTGAGACTCCGGGCCTAATCAGACTTCAAGGTAGTTGAGGATCCCGTCAGCCGCTTTACGTCCTTCCGCAATCGCGGTGACCACCAGGTCGGAACCGCGAACGATATCGCCGCCGGCGAAGATTTTCGGGTTGCTGGTCTGGAAGGCGTTCTCGCTGCCTTCCGGCGCAATGATGCGGCCCTGGGAGTCCAGCTCGACGCTGTGCTTCGCCAGCCACTCCATGCTGTGGGGACGGAAGCCAAACGCCATGACGACGGCGTCTGCCGGCACCACGTGCTCAGAGCCGGCGACGATCTCCGCGCGACGGCGGCCTTTCGCATCCGGCTGGCCCATCTCGGTGCGCGCCATCTTCACGCCGCACACTTTGCCGTTGGCATTCACTTCCACGCCCAGCGGCTGGACATTGAACTGGAACTCAACGCCTTCCTCACGCGCGTTTTTCACTTCGCGTTTTGAACCCGGCATGTTCTCTTCGTCACGACGATAGGCGCAGATCACGTGCGCCGCATTCTGGCGGACGGAGGTACGTACGCAGTCCATCGCGGTATCGCCACCGCCGAGCACGACCACGCGTTTGCCTTCCATGCTGACGTAGGGCTCATCGGCGGTTTCGCCAAAGCCCATGATCTGCTTGGTGTTGGCGATCAGGAACGGCAGCGCGTCGTAGACGCCAGGGGCGTCTTCATTGTCCAGCCCGCCGCGCATCGACTGATAGGTGCCAACGCCGAGGAACACGGCATCGTACTCTTTCAGCAGGTCGTCGAGCTGCACGTCGCGGCCCACTTCGGTATTGAGTTTGAACTCAATGCCCATGCCGGTGAAGATCTCCCGGCGGCGGGTCATCACCTCTTTTTCCAGCTTGAACGCCGGGATACCGAAGGTCAGCAGGCCGCCGATTTCCGGATGGCGGTCAAACACCACCGCCTTGACGCCGTTGCGGGTCAACACGTCGGCACAGGCGAGGCCCGCCGGGCCAGCGCCGATGATAGCGACGGTTTTACCGGTCGGTTTCACACCGGAGAGATCCGGACGCCAGCCCATCTCGAATGCCTTATCATTGATATAGCGTTCGATGTTGCCGATGGTCACCGCGCCGAACTCATCGTTCAGCGTACAGGAGCCTTCACACAGGCGGTCCTGCGGGCAGACGCGCCCGCAGACTTCCGGCAGGGTGTTGGTCTGGTGCGACAGCTCAGCCGCCTCAAAAATACGCCCCTCGTTGGCCAGCTTCAGCCAGTTCGGGATGTAGTTATGCACCGGGCACTTCCACTCGCAGTACGGGTTGCCGCAGGAGAGGCAGCGATCCGCCTGCGCCTTGGCCTGGCCTTCTGAAAACGGCTCGTAAATTTCCACAAATTCAATTTTACGGATCTTCAGCGGTTTCTTTGGCGGATCAACGCGCTGCAGGTCGATAAATTGATAAACGTTCTGACTCATCTTAACCCCTTACTGCGCCTGCACCCGCAGCTCAGCTGCGGAACGACTACGGTGACCCAACAGTGCTTTAACATCGCTGGACTTCGGTTTAACCAGCGCAAACTTCGCGGAGAAGGCCGGCCAGTTGGCGAGGATCTCTTCGCCGCGTTGCGAACCGGTAAGCTGCACGTGCTCGGTGATTAAACCGCGCAGGTGCTCTTCATGGATGGCCAGAGAGTCAACGTCCAGCACTTCCACCAGCTCCGGGTTCACGCGTTTACGGAAGTCGCCATCTTCATCCAGGACATAGGCAAAGCCGCCGGTCATCCCTGCGCCAAAGTTGACGCCGGTTTTACCGAGCACGCAGACGATACCGCCGGTCATGTATTCACAGCCGTTGTCGCCGATGCCTTCCACCACGGTGATGGCGCCGGAGTTACGCACCGCGAAACGCTCACCTGCGCGGCCTGCGGCGTACAGACGACCACCGGTCGCGCCGTACAGGCAGGTGTTGCCGATAATGCTGGCTTCGTGGCTGCGGAAAGCGGAGCCCACCGGCGGACGAATGGCCAGCAGACCGCCCGCCATGCCTTTGCCGACATAGTCGTTGGCGTCGCCCGTCAGATGCAGTTCCACGCCGCCGGCGTTCCACACGCCGAAGCTCTGGCCCGCGGTGCCGCTAAAGTGAGCGACGATCGGGTCGCCCGCTAGTCCCTGGTCGCCATGGGTCTGGGCAATATACCCGGACAGCGAGGCCCCCACGGAGCGGTCGGTATTGCGGATATCGAACCAGAACGTTTTGCTCTGCTTTTCATCCACGTACGGTTTCGCCTGCTGCAGCAGCTGGGCGTTGAGCACGCCGTTATCGAACGGCGGGTTATTTTCGGTGCAGTACAGCGCTTTGCCAGGATGCGGCTCTGCGGTCTCCAGCAGTTTACCCAGATCCAGTTTCTGCTGCTTGGCGGTGAACCCATCCAGCTCTTTGAGCAGATCGGTGCGGCCAATCAGATCCACCAGGCGCTTGACGCCCAGCTGGGCCATCAGCTCGCGGGTTTCACGGGCGATAAATTCAAAGTAGTTGGTCACTTTGAACGGCAGACCGTGATAGTGGTTCTTACGCAGTTTGTCATCCTGGGTCGCCACGCCGGTCGCGCAGTTGTTCAGGTGGCAAATACGCAGGTATTTACAGCCCAGCGCCACCATCGGGCCGGTACCGAAACCGAAGCTTTCCGCGCCGAGGATCGCCGCTTTGATGATATCGAGGCCGGTTTTCAGGCCGCCATCCACCTGCAGACGGATCTTATGACGCAGGCCGTTAGCGACCAGCGCCTGCTGGGTTTCCACCAGACCAAGCTCCCACGGACAGCCGGCATATTTCACGGAAGAGAGCGGGCTCGCCCCGGTGCCGCCGTCGTAGCCGGCGATGGTGATCAGGTCGGCATAAGCTTTGGCTACGCCGGTGGCGATGGTGCCCACGCCCGGTTCAGAAACCAGTTTGACCGAAATCATCGCTTTCGGGTTGACCTGCTTGAGGTCGAAAATCAGCTGCGCCAAATCCTCGATAGAGTAGATATCGTGGTGCGGCGGCGGGGAGATCAGCGTCACGCCCGGTACCGAATAGCGCAGTTTGGCGATGTACGGAGTGACTTTATCACCCGGCAGCTGGCCGCCTTCACCCGGCTTCGCGCCCTGGGCGACTTTGATCTGGATAACGTCGGCATTGACCAGATAGGCTGGGGTGACGCCGAAGCGGCCGGACGCCACCTGCTTGATGCGCGACACTTTATTGGTGCCGTAGCGCGCCGGGTCTTCACCGCCTTCACCGGAGTTAGAGAAGCCGCCGATGCTGTTCATCGCTTCCGCCAGCGATTCGTGCGCTTCCGGACTCAGGGCGCCGATCGACATCGCTGCGGTATCGAAGCGTTTGAACAGCTCCTTCGCCGGCTCCACGTCGTCGATGCTGATGGCGTCTTCGCCCGGGTTGAGCGCCAGCAGATCGCGCAGCGTGGCCGCCGGACGTTCGTTAACCAGCTTCGCGTATTGTTGATAATCGCTGTACTCGCCGCTCTGCACAGCCTGCTGCAGGGTACGCACCACGTCCGGGTTGTAGGCGTGATATTCGCCGCCGTGAACGTACTTCAGCAGACCGCCCTGAGCCAGCGGCTTGCGCGCCAGCCAGGCGCGTTTCGACAGATTCAGCAGGTCCTGCTGGAAATCGTCGAAGCCGGCGCCGCCGATGCGACTGACCACGCCCTGGAAGCAGAGATCGGAGACATCGCGATGCAGACCGACCGCTTCGAACAGCTTCGAGCAGCGGTAGGAGGCGATGGTCGAGATCCCCATCTTGGACATGATCTTATACAGACCTTTATTGATACCGTTGCGATAGTTCAGCATCACCGCACGGTACGGTTTATCGATAGCTTTGCTGTCGACCAGCTTCGCCAGCGTTTCATAGGCGAGGTACGGATAGATAGCTGTCGCGCCGAAGCCCAGCAGTACGGCGAAGTGATGCGGATCGCGGGCGCTGGCGGTTTCAACGATGATGTTGGCATCGCAGCGCAGACTTTTATCGACCAGACGGGTCTGGATCGCGCCAACGGCCATCGGCGCCGGCACCGGCAGGCGGTCTTTGGCGATGTTGCGGTCAGAAAGAACCAGCAGCACGGTACCATCGCGTACCATTTGCTCCGCTTTGTCGCACAGGACCTTCACCGTCTCGCTGAGGGAAGCCTCTGCCGGGTTGAAGGTGATGTCGAGGACGTCGGCACGATAGTGCTCTTCTTCCATCGTCGTCAGCTGTTTGAAATCGGAGTACAGCAGGATCGGCGATTTGAAGCTCAGACGATGCGCCTGGCCTTCCGCTTCGCAGAAGACATTCATTTCGCGACCGATGCTGGTGGCCAGCGACATGACGTGCGCTTCACGCAGCGGATCGATAGGCGGGTTGGTAACCTGCGCGAACTGCTGACGGAAATAATCGTAGATAATGCGCGGCTGGCTGGAAAGGACGGCGAAAGGCGTGTCATCGCCCATTGAGCCGACCGCTTCCTGGCCATTTTCGCCGAGCACGCGCAGCACCGAGTCCAGCTCTTCCGCGCTGTAGTTAAACTGTTTCTGGTAGCTGGCCAGCAGATCGTCGTCCAGCTGGCGGCTGCCAACCTCTTCGTCCGGCAGATCTTCAAATGGCACCAGGCGACGAACGTTTTTCTCCATCCACTCTTTATACGGATGGCGGCTCTTCAGATCGTCATCGGTTTCCGCTGAGTGCAGAATGCGTCCGGCACGGGTATCGATAACCATCAGCTCGCCCGGGCCCACGCGGCCTTTCTCAACCACTTCGTCCGGCTGGTAGTCCCAGATGCCGACTTCAGAGGCGCAGGTGATGAGCTTATCTTTGGTAATGACGTAGCGCGCCGGGCGCAGGCCATTACGGTCGAGGTTACAGGCCGCGTAGCGACCATCGGACATGACGATGCCCGCCGGGCCGTCCCATGGCTCCATATGCATGGAGTTAAAGTCGAAGAACGAACGCAGCTCCGGATCCATATCCGGGTTGTTCTGCCAGGCTGGCGGCACCAGCAGACGCATGGCGCGCACGATGTCCATCCCGCCGGCCAGCAGCAGCTCCAGCATGTTGTCCATTGAACTGGAGTCGGAGCCGGTTTCGTTAACGAACGGCGCGGCGTCGTGCAGGTCCGGGATCAGCGGGGTCTGGAACTTATAGGTACGGGCGCGAGCCCACTGGCGGTTGCCGGTGATGGTGTTGATTTCACCGTTGTGCGCCAGGTAGCGGAACGGCTGCGCCAGCGGCCAGCGTGGTACGGTGTTGGTGGAGAAGCGCTGGTGGAACAGGCAGATAGCCGACTCCAGGCGCAGGTCCGCGAGGTCCAGGTAGAAGCGCGGCAAATCCGCCGGCATACACAGACCTTTATAGATGTTGACCAGGTTGGACAAGCTACAAACGTAGAAATCTTTGTCTTCCTGCAGGCGTTTTTCAATGCGACGACGCGCAATAAACAGACGACGCTCCATATCGCGCGGGCGCCAGCCAGCCGGGGCGTTAACAAAGATTTGCTCAATACGGGGCAGCGAGGAGAGGGCGATTTCACCGAGCACGCCTTCGTTGGTCGGCACATCGCGCCAGCCAACAATCGACAGGGTCTCAAGCTGAAGTTCTTCTTCAACGATGCGGCGTGCCGCTTTCGCCAGTTCAGGATCTTTATTCAGGAACAGCATCCCAACGGCGTAGTTTTTGGCTAAACGCCAGCCGCGCTCTTCGGCAACGATGCGGAAGAAACGATCGGGTTTTTGCAGCAGCAGACCGCAACCGTCGCCGGTTTTACCATCGGCAAGGATTGCGCCACGGTGCTGCATGCGGGCCAGTGCGTGTATCGCGGTTCGCACTACCTTGTGGCTAGGTTCGCCTTCTATGTGGGCGATCAGGCCGAAACCACAGTTATCCCTCTCAAGGGATTTGTCGTACAACATATCAGTGAACCTCCCCAGGCTCTACGGACCCCCTCCGATACCGATTGCGCACAGGCACAGAAAGAGCATGGCGACGGGGTTTGCACCTCGCATTCGCCCTCTTTAAATCCTTTTTGCATCGGTACACAAGTTTGAGGACTTGCTGTTAAGAGGGAATCTCAATTACTGCATAAATATGATGAGCAGAGTGCTCATCCAGAAAGCTTCCAGCGGATTCCCAACTTATCGGGAATCCACACTTACGTCAAATGGCAATCTTATTAATACAAAAATGTGCTATACACGTGTTAACTTTTTGTTTTTAAAATAAATAATGCCATTTTTTATGCTTTGGATACGTCTGCAGAGGGTAAGGCTAGTGTGATCTGTCTCACTGTGCGCGCGGCTTTGCATTACCGATCTGCGCTGAAATATATTTCATTATTAGCATATTTGACTGCTATAAATTTATGTGGTGGATATTAATACTGTTTTTTACCATAAAGTAGATTAGGGCCGCGCGATGATGAAATATAAGGAAAACTCATTACCCTGTGGGTGAATGAAATTGCAGTAATCATGATTGTTTATGCAATGAAGCGGGGCGCCGCGCTGACGATTGATCCAGGTCATCGCCGTCGGTGACGAAAAGTGGCAGGCTTGGCCCCCTTTGTTGAGGCCGGTCTATCAGATTATGCAGTTACAGAAATTAGTCAATATGTTTGGTGGGGATCTTCTGCGCCGCTATGGCGAAAAGGTCCATAAGCTAACGCTGCACGGCGGTTTTAGCTGCCCGAACCGCGACGGTACGCTGGGCCGTGGCGGCTGCACTTTCTGTAACGTGGCCTCGTTTGCGGATGAAGCCCAGCAGCATCGATCCATTGCCGAACAGCTCGCCCATCAGGCGCAGCTCGTTAACCGGGCAAAGCGCTATCTGGCCTATTTTCAGGCCTATACCAGCACCTTTGCTGAAGTGCAGGTGCTCCGCTCGATGTATCGCCAGGCCGTCAGCGAGGCGAATATCGTTGGCCTCTGCGTCGGCACCCGCCCGGACTGCGTGCCGGAGGCGGTTCTCGACCTGCTCAGTGAATACCACCAGCAGGGGTATGAGGTATGGCTGGAGCTGGGGCTGCAGACCGCGCATGATAAGACCCTGCATCGCATTAACCGCGGGCATGATTTCGCCTGTTACCAGCGCACCGCGCGTCTGGCGCGTGAGCGCGGACTGAAGGTTTGCGCGCATCTCATTGTCGGCCTGCCCGGGGAGTCCCAGGAGCACGGCCTCGAGACGCTGGAGCGGGTCGTGACCACCGGCGTGGATGGCATCAAGCTGCACCCGCTGCATATCGTTAAAGGCAGCATTATGGCAAAAGCATGGCAGGCCGGTCGTCTCGATGGCATCGAACTGGAGGCGTATACCGTCACCGCCGGGGAGATGATCCGCCACACCCCGCCGGAGGTGATCTACCATCGCATATCGGCCAGCGCCCGTCGGCCCACGCTGCTCGCGCCGCTGTGGTGCGAAAATCGCTGGACCGGAATGGTTGAACTGGATCGCTATCTGAATGAGCAGGGCGCTCAGGGTTCGGCGCTGGGCCGCAGCTGGGTTGCGCCCCAGGCGGTGAAATAGTCTCAGAGGATGCCCGGCGTGATGGCTGCGCCGGGCATGGTATTGCTGTCGACTATGCCTGACTGGCTTTCATTGTCACGCGTGGCGTTTTGATCACGAACAGTACCAGCAGGGCGCCGAGCGCGGCGATAGTGCCGGCGAGGACAAAGGCGCTGTCGAATTTACCGGTAGACTGTACGATATAGCCGGTGACAATCGGCCCCACGATGCCGGAGACGCTGCCGATAAGGTGGATAAAGCCGCTGGTGCCGCCGACGCGGGATTTATGCACCACGTCCTGGATAATCGCCCAGTAGATCGCGCCGGTGACATAGAGGAAAAAGATGGAGACCGACATCAGCAGAACGGCAGGAACGACGCTGCTGACGGTACCGGCAAGCCCCACACAGATGGCGGCCATCAGCAGACATACCACCAGCACAATTTTGCGCGACAGCAGCAGGCGTCCGGTGAGTTTAAAAATTTTATCGGAAATATACCCTCCCAGCGCCAGGCCGACAAAGCCGACTATCCATGGGATCATGGTGGTGAGGCTCATCTGTTTAATATCCAGATGGTGCTGCTGAACCAGATAGGACGGGAACCAGCTGAGGAAGAAAAACAAAATATAGTTGTAGCAGAAGAACGCAAAGGCCGTTACCAGAATAATAGGCTGCTTGAGATAATAACCCAGTGAGTGAGCGGTTTGATTTTCTACGGTTTCCAGGGCGTCCTCCTCTTGCTTCATTTTATTAATGAGCATGAGCTCTTCCTGACTGACATGCTTATGTTTGTCAGGCGAGTTGGCGGCAATAAAAAACCACACGACCATCCACACAATACCGATGGCGAAAATAATCATAAACGCCGGGCGCCAGCCGAATGCGAGAGCCAGATAACCGACGATGGGGCCGGCAACCGCGCCGCCCAGCGGAGAGCCGGCGCTGAGCAGCCCTACGGCGGTAGCCGCTTGCTTCTTAGGAAACCAGCCGTTGATCATCTTGTTCGCCGACGCGCAAATCGGGCCTTCAGCCATCCCGAAGAGGACGCGCAGCATCAGCATGGAATAAAAGCCGGTGGCAAAGGCGGTTAAGCCGCAAAATAGCGACCACATCCCCACCGCCAGCCCCAGGACCAGCGTTGCGCCAAACTTATCCACGGCCAGACCGCCAATAAAATTAAATACCGCGTAGCCGAAGAAAAAACTGCCGAAAATAATACCAAACTGTTCGGCGTTGAGCGCCAGATCCTTTTCAATCATCGGTACCGTAATGGATAACGCCACCCGGTCCAGATAATTAATCATATATACTAAAAATAATAACAGGACGATAATCCAGCGGATATTTTTTCCCATGATGACACCGTGATGAGTATGTTATTGAGCTCTGGCGCGACGGATATCAATATTCACGTCGCCCGTTATTTAGCATTTACCCCAGCTGCAGCAATACCTTGCAGCAGGTTTTCCGATCGTTGGCAAAAATCTCCATAGCCTCTTTTACCTGCTCCAGCGGCATGCAGTGGGTGATTAACGCCTCAGGCTGGATAAGGCCTTTCTCCATCCAGTCGATGACCAGCGGAAAACGTCCGCTGTTCAGCCGGGAGGAGAAAATGGAGATCTCTTTACTGGTGATGCTTTGCTGGGTGAGGGTGGACGCCTCGCCGGAGAAGCCGAGTATGCCGATGCGTGCGGCGGGAGAGGCGAGGAGAATGGCCTCCTGAAGGATCGCTGGGTGGCAGGCGGCATCGATGACCAGCGTGGGGGCTATCTGCCGCTGCGCCAGCTGTTCCGCCAGCGGCTGGTGAGTGTTATCCAGCGTCAGATCGGCGCCATTGTCCCGCGCCATCTGCAGACGTTCGGCAATGCGGTCCACGACGATCACCTGCTTAACGCCATACACCCCCTTCAGCGCCTGGATCACCGTCAGACCCATCGGACCTGCGCCGTAGATCAGGGCGATATCCTGCGCCATGGGCTGCAGCTGGGCGGTAATGTTTGCCGCAATGGTAAAAGGCTCAACCATCGTCGCCTGACGATCGCTGATGGCTTCCGGAATGCGCCAGGCGTTTTTTGCCGGCACGCAGGCGTAGTCGCTGAATCCGCCGTCGCGGTGAACCCCGATGACCTGGAGCTGCGCACAGACATTCGGCCGCCCCACCGAGCAGGGATAACACTGGCCGCAGCTGACGACAGGGTCGACCGCGACGCGCTCGCCGATGCGTGCCGGAGAGACCTGTTCGCCGACGGCATCGATGATGCCGAAGAATTCATGGCCGATCACGCGGGGATATTTCGCGAAGGGGTTATGGCCCTGATAGATATGCACATCGGAACCGCAGATCCCGGCAAAGGCGATTTTCACCCGGACTTCGTGGGCGCCCGGAGCGGGAACCGGACGTGATTCGATGTTCAGTTGGCCTGGCTCTTTGACAACGACGCTTCTCATTTCTGTTCCTTCCCTTGTCTGTTTTCTGAACAAATATCGTGACTTTTATTACCATACAAGTATGCAATTGATCATAACTAGCTCTGGATCACATTTGGCGAAGGTCGTCAGAAAAAGCCCGGCAATGATTAATCTATTGAAATAAATTGAGAAAAATTATGAATGTAGCGAAAGCGACCTCACCGGCGAGCCGGTCAGCAGGAATGTGATCGCCATCACGACAGTTAAGGCTCAATCAATTATGATTACTGGTATGGTAGTAGGGTGAAATTAAACTATGTTGAGCAGGTGATGACGATGCAGATGACAATGCGCTGGTTTGGACCAGAGGAAGATAAGGTTTCATTAGAGCATATACGCCAGGTCCCCGGCGTGGAGGGGGTGGTCGGCGCGCTCTATGACGTCGCGGTGGGCGAGGTATGGCCGGAGGATAAAATTGAGCGTCTGGTCAGCCAGGCCCATGCCGCAGGCCTGAAAATGGAGGTAATAGAGAGCGTCAACATCCATGACGACATCAAAATCGGCCTCCCTTCTCGTGACCGCTATATTGCCAACTATCAGCAGACCATTCGCCACCTTGCCCGCTTCGGCGTCAAAGTCATCTGCTATAACTTCATGCCGGTGTTCGACTGGATGAAGACGGATATGAACTACGTCCTGCCGGATGGCTCGTTGACGATGGCTTTTGAGAAGAAAGATATCGATAAGCGGCTGGAAGACGTGGTGAAGGAGGTGCTTGAGAATTCAAACGGCTTCGCGTTGCCGGGCTGGGAGCCGGAACGGCTGGCGGAAGTGCAGACCCTGTTTGCCAAATATAGCGCGGTGGATGACCATAAGCTGCGGGAGAACCTGGTCTATTTTCTGCGGGCGGTGATCCCGGTTTGCGAAGAGGTGGGCGTGAAAATGGCGATCCACCCTGACGATCCGCCGTACTCGATATTTGGCCTGCCGCGGGTGGTCAAAAACCGCGACGATCTGGACTGGATCTGCCGGGCTGTCGATTCACCCGCCAACGGCATCACCCTCTGCACCGGCTCGATTGCCGAAGATCCGGATAACGACGTATACGCTATTCTGGCTGAGTTTACCCGCCGCAAGCGGATCCATTTTGCCCACGTCCGCAATATTAAACTGATGCAGGATAAAGACTTTTACGAGTGCGCCCATCCGTCAGAATACGGCTCCCTGGATATGTACAAGGTGATGCAAGCGTTGCACGACAACGGCTTCGACGGCTATATACGTCCGGATCATGGCCGCTTTATCTGGGGAGAGACCGGACGCCCGGGCTATGGTTTATACGATCGCGCACTCGGGGTGACCTACCTCAAAGGTCTCTGGGAGGCGCTAAGCAAGCGCTAACCCCTTCCTGACCATGCCTCTTTTTCGCGGCTGGTTCGCCTCGGCGGCCAGCCGTCATATCGGCTCCTTCCCGCATTTTTTGCACAACTTACAGCGCATTGCTCAGAATTGAGTATTATTGTGCGGAGTTGTCGTGAAGGAATCCCCTATGAAGCAAATTCGTATGCTGGCGCAGTATTATGTCGACCTGATGATGAAGCTGGGTCTGGTCCGCTTTTCAATGCTGTTGGCACTTGCGCTGGTGGTGCTGGCCATCGTGGTACAGATGGCGGTCACCATGGTGCTGCATGGCCAGGTTGAAAGCATCGACGTTATCCGCTCTATCTTCTTCGGTCTGCTGATCACCCCGTGGGCGGTCTATTTTCTCTCGGTGGTGGTGGAGCAGCTTGAAGAGTCCCGCCAGCGTCTTTCGCGGCTGGTGGAGAAACTGGAGGAGATGCGTGAGCGAGATCTGAAGCTGAACGTGCAGCTGAAAGACAATATCGCGCAGTTGAATCAGGAGATTGGCGAACGTGAAAAGGCGGAAGCCGAGCGTGAGACCACCCTCGAGCAGCTGAAGATCGAGATGAAAGAGCGTGAAGAGACGCAGATCCAGCTCGAACAGCAATCCTCCTTTCTGCGCTCTTTCCTCGATGCCTCCCCGGACCTGGTCTTCTACCGCAATGAGGATAAAGAGTTTTCCGGCTGTAACCGGGCGATGGAGCTGCTGACCGGCAAAAGCGAGAAACAGCTGATCCACCTCAAACCGCAGGATGTCTATAGCGAAGAGGCGGCGGAAAAGGTGCTGGAAACCGATGAGAAGGTGTTCCGCCACAATGTATCGCTGACCTATGAGCAGTGGCTGGACTATCCCGATGGCCGTAAAGCGTGCTTCGAAATCCGCAAGGTCCCGTACTACGATCGCGTCGGTAAGCGTCGTGGTCTGATGGGCTTCGGACGCGATATCACCGAACGAAAACGCTATCAGGACGCCCTCGAACGCGCCAGCCGGGATAAAACCACCTTCATCTCCACCATCAGCCATGAGCTGCGTACCCCGCTGAACGGGATTGTCGGGCTGAGCCGAATTTTGCTGGATACCGAACTGACCAGCGAGCAGGAAAAATACCTGAAAACCATCCATGTCTCAGCGGTGACGCTGGGGAATATCTTCAATGATATTATCGACATGGATAAAATGGAGCGCCGTAAGGTACAGCTCGATAACCAGCCGGTGGACTTCACCAGCTTCCTTGCCGACCTGGAAAACCTTTCCGGTCTGCAGGCGCAGCAGAAGGGACTGCGCTTTGTGCTGGAGCCGAGCCTGCCGCTGCCGCACAAGGTGATCACCGATGGCACCCGCCTGCGGCAAATCCTGTGGAATCTTATCAGCAACGCCGTGAAGTTTACCCCACAGGGCGGAGGGGTGAACGTCCGCGTGCGCTATGACGAAGGCGATATCCTGCACTTCGAAGTGGAAGACTCCGGGATTGGTATTCCTGAAGCGGAGCAGGACAAAATATTCGCCATGTATTACCAGGTCAAAGACAGCCACGGCGGCAAACCCGCCACCGGCACCGGGATTGGCCTCGCCGTATCGCGTCGCCTGGCGCGCAATATGGGCGGCGATATCAGCGTCACCAGCCAGCCGGGTAAAGGGGCGACCTTTACGCTCACCGTCCATGCGCCTGCCATTGCGGAAGAAGTGGAAGATACGCTGGCGGAAGACGACATGCCATTACCGGCGCTCAACGTCCTGCTGGTGGAAGATATTGAGCTCAACGTCATTGTGGCGCGCTCGGTGCTGGAAAAGCTGGGCAACAGCGTGGATGTCGCGATGACCGGCAAAGCCGCGCTGGAGATGTTTGAGCCTGGCGAGTACGACCTGGTGCTGCTGGATATCCAGCTGCCGGATATGACGGGACTGGATATTTCTCGTCAGCTAAAACAGAATTTTGCCGCGGATGAGCTGCCGCCGCTGGTGGCCCTGACCGCCAACGTGCTGAAGAATAAGAAAGAGTATCTGGATGCCGGCATGGACGATGTGCTGAGCAAGCCGCTATCGGTGCCTGCACTGACAGCCATGATTAAAAAATTCTGGGATGCGCCGGAAGAGGAGGCGCAGGAAGCGCCGGCGACCGATCGGCATAAAGCCGATGCGGTGCTGGATACCGATATGCTTGAGCAATATATCGAACTGGTGGGACCGAAGCTTATCAACGATGGCCTCGCGGTGTTTGAGAAGATGATGCCGGGCTATATGTCCGTCCTTGAGTCTAATCTCACCGCCCGGGATCAAAAAGGGATCGTCGAAGAGGGGCATAAGATCAAAGGGGCTGCGGGCTCTATTGGCCTGCGCCACATCCAGCAGCTGGGTCAGCAGATCCAGACGCCGGACCTGCCTGCCTGGTCTGATAATGTCGCTGAATGGGTTGAAGAGATGAAATCCGAGTGGCAAAACGACGTGGCGGTTCTGAAGGCGTGGGTGGCGAAGGCCGGGAAAAAATGACCCCGGACAGACCGGGGTGCGCGAATACTGCGCCAACACCAGGGAACTGGTGGTTGAGCCAGTGTGATTTGAGTGATGTTGTTACGTGGCGCAACCTGAGAAGTGGATTGCTCGCTCATTAAGATAGCAAAGCTTAACTAATTTGTTACATGAATCAGTAAAATATGTGAAGCATAGCGAGTAAATCGACATTTTCGACTGGTTTCAGCGAGTTGCATGGAGGAGCGAAGGCGATGAAAAAAATTGGTGTGGTACTGAGCGGCTGCGGCGTGTACGACGGCAGTGAAATTCATGAGGCAGTGATTACCCTGCTGGCGATCGCGCGCAACGGCGCGCAGGCGGTCTGCTTTGCGCCCGATAAACCGCAGCGCGACGTCATCAACCATCTGACGGGCGAACCGTTGACCGAGCAACGCAACGTGCTGGTTGAAGCGGCGCGCATCGCCCGCGGCGACATCCTGCCGCTGGCGCAGGCGCGTGAGGAGACGCTGGACGCGCTGATCGTCCCCGGCGGCTTCGGCGCGGCGAAAAACTTAAGCAGCTTCGCCGCCGAGGGCAGCGAATGCGAGGTGGACCGCGACCTGCGGGCCCTGACGCTGGCGATGCATCAGGCCGGCAAGCCGCTGGGCTTTATGTGCATCGCTCCGGCGCTGCTGCCGAAGATCTTTGCGTTTCCGCTGCGAATGACTATCGGGACCGATCTCGACACCGCCGATGTGGTGGAGGAGATGGGGGCGGAGCATGTGCCTTGCCCGGTCGACGACATCGTGGTGGATGAAGAGAACAAAGTGGTTACCACTCCGGCGTATATGCTGGCGGAGAATATTGCGCAAGCCGCTACCGGGATCGAAAAACTGGTCGCCCGCGTGCTGGCGCTGAGCGCATGAAGCTCCGCATTGCGCCCTTCGCGCTGCTTAAACGACTGGCGCTGCGTCTGCTGCTGATCGCCGCCGTCTTCTGGGGCGGGGGGATCGCGCTGTTTAGCGTGCTGCCGGTGCCCTTTTCGGCGGTCATGCTTGAGCGGCAGGTTAGCGCCTGGCTGTCCGGAGATGTCCACTATCTGGCGCACTCCGACTGGGTCGCCATGGATAACATCTCCCCGTGGATGGGGCTGGCGGTGATTGCCGCCGAAGATCAGAAGTTCCCGGAACACTGGGGGTTTGACGTCCCGGCGATAGAAAAGGCGCTGGCGCACAATGAGCGTCACGATACCCGCATTCGCGGCGCATCAACGCTGTCGCAGCAGACGGCGAAAAACCTGTTTCTGTGGGATGGACGTAGCTGGCTGCGCAAGGGGCTGGAAGCCGGGTTGACCGTCGGCATGGAAACCGTGTGGAGTAAAAAGCGGATCCTGACCGTCTACCTGAATATTGCCGAGTTTGGCGATGGGATTTTTGGCGTGGAAGCGGCCGCCCAGCGCTATTTTCATAAGCCCGCCAGCCAGTTGACGCCGGGGGAAGCGGCTCTGCTGGCCGCGGTGCTGCCAAACCCGATCCGCTATCGCGCCGACGCGCCTTCGGGCTATGTGCGCAACCGCCAGGCCTGGATCTTACGTCAGATGCGACAGCTGGGTGGGGAAGGGTTCATGCGTGAGCATAAGCTCTATTAGGGGGTTAATCCGGCGCCGGGGCTGGTACAGTCGCCAGTCGTCCGTCGCCGGGAAGCATCACGTTTAATCTTCGTCAAACCCGGCATTAAACAGGGCAATCACCGCGGCGAGGGCTTCCACTTCCTGCGGACCACTGGCCTCCACCTCTATCTGCCGTCCTTTCGCCGAGTCCAGCATCAGCAGGGCAATGACGCTGTTGGCTTCCGCCTCCGTGCCTTCATCGTTGCGCAGCAACACCTCGGCATCGAAATTCTGCATTAGTTCGAACAGCTTCATCGCCGGGCGGGCGTGCATGCCCAGCTTATTGGTGATTTCAACGGTCTGCTTTACGGTCATGATTTACGTTTTTCCAGCGTCCGATGACGAGACTGTACGTTTTTGCCGCGCGAGCGGAAGTAGTCAGCCAGTTGTTCAGCAATATAAACCGAACGATGTTTACCGCCGGTACAGCCAATGGCCACCGTCAGATAGCTGCGATTGTTGGTCTCCAGCATCGGTAACCATAGCTCAAGATAGCTCCGGGTCTGGTAAATAAAGTTGTGCACTTCGGTGTGCCGATCGAGGAAGGCGGCCACCGGTTTATCCAGACCGGTCATAGGACGCAGCTTCGGATCCCAGTGCGGGTTTGGCAGAAAGCGCACGTCAAAGACGTAATCGGCATCGATCGGGATACCGTGCTTAAAGCCGAAGGATTCGAAGACCATGGTCAGTTCGCGTTCACGTTTACCCAGCAGCCGGGTGCGCAACATTTCCGCCAGCTCGTGAACCGACATCTCCGAGGTATCGACAATCAGGTCGGCCCGCGAGCGCAGGGGCTCCAGCAGATCGCTCTCTTCGTCGATGGCGCTTTCCAGCGACAAATTCTTGCTCGACAGCGGATGCAGGCGACGGGTGTCGCTGTATCGACGGATCAGCGTGTTGCGATCGGCATCGAGAAACAGCAGCTGCGGCGAAAAGCACTCCGGCAGGTTTTTCATGGCCTGCTCGAAGATCTCCGGTGATTCCGGCATGTTCCGCACGTCGATGCTGACGGCCGCCGAAATATTGCGGTCAGCCAGCGACCGTGCCAGATCGGGCAGCAGCACGACCGGCAGGTTATCCACGCAGTAAAAGCCCATATCTTCCAGCGCTCGCAGAGCGACGGATTTACCCGAGCCCGAGCGGCCGCTGACGATCATCAGTACCATGTACCGTTTCTCCTCAGTACGATAAAGGATAAGGTGCGACTGCCGTTATGCGTCATCGCTGCTTCCTGCTTCGGTGATGATCTCATACAACTCTTCATCGCTCTGCGCCGCGCGCAGGCGACGACAAATCGCTTTGTCGGCCAGCCGTTTGGCCACCAGGGAGAGCGTATGCAGGTGGGTTTTTGTCTGATCGGCCGGCACCAGCAGCGCGAACAGCAGGTCGACAGGCTGATTGTCGATCGCGTCGAAGGCGATGGGGGTTTCCAGCTGGACAAAAACGCCGACAGCACGCAGCGTATCCTCTTCCAGTTTTCCGTGGGGAATGGCGATACCATTGCCAATCCCGGTACTGCCCATTTTTTCGCGGGTGAGGATCGCTTCGAACACCACCTGCGGCGGCAAACTTAACTGTTTGGCGGCCAGTTCGCTAATGATTTCCAAAGCACGCTTCTTGCTCTGGCAGTGAACCTGGCTACGGGTACATTCCTGGTTCAGGACGTTGCTCAGTTGTAGAGCCGAATCGTTGTTCATCATAATTTCACCTGAGCGCCCCCGCGCCCGTCGCCGATGTTAACTGACGGCGGACGCAGGGGGGCCCGGACAATTAGTGTTGTTTTAGTTTATCTTTATGCTTCGTTAACTGCCTTGCCAGCTTGTCGATAAGACCATCGACAGCCGCATACATATCCTGCCCTTCCGCACTGGCATGGATTTCGCCACCGTTGACATGCAGATTCGCGTCCGCAATTTGCGTCACTTTCTCTACTTTTAACACAATATAGACCTGATTGATCCGGTCGAAAAATTGTTCCAGCTTGCTGAACTTCGCCGTGACGAAGTCGCGCATCGCGGGAGTGATCTCGACGTTGTGTCCTGTAATGTTGAGCTGCATAGTGTCTTCCTTATCGGTTGTGTCAGACCAGTTGTTTACGCTGGTTTGACGGCGGGATGGATAAAGACTCTCTGTACTTCGCGACAGTGCGGCGCGCGACCATGATACCCTGCTCGGACAACATGGAGGTGAGCTTACTGTCGCTCAACGGCTTCGCGGGGTTTTCCGCGGCGATGAGTTTCTTCACCAGCGCGCGAATCGCCGTCGACGAGGCTTCGCCGCCGCCTTCGGTATTAACATGGCTGGAGAAGAAATACTTCAGTTCAAAAATACCGCGCGGACTGTGCAGATATTTTTGCGTGGTGACACGGGAAATTGTCGATTCATGCATCTCGACGGCCTGGGCGATATCGGCCAGCACCATCGGCTTCATATACTCTTCACCCTGTTCGAAAAAAGCCTGCTGCTGTTCTACGATGCAGCGGCTGACGCGAAGCAGGGTATCGTTGCGGCTTTCAAGACTTTTGATCAGCCAGCGGGCTTCCTGAAGATTGCTGCGAATGAACTGGCCGTCGGCGTCATTGCGGGCGCTGTTGCCCATTGCCGCATACTGCTGATTAATTTTCAGCCGTGGAATGCTGTCGGCGTTGAGCTCCACGGTCCAGCGGCCGCTGACCTTGCGCACCAGCACGTCGGGAATGACATATTCCGGTTCGCTGGTTTGAATGGACTGGCCAGGACGGGGATCCAGGGACTGGATCAGATTTACCGCCTCTTTCAGCACCTCTTCTTTCAGGCGGGTCACCCGCATCAGGGTGCGGAAATCATGGTTGGCCAGAAGATCGAGATGATCGCTGATAATCAGCCGGGCCTCTTCCAGCCATGGCGTCTCTTTGGCGAACTGCGAGAGCTGGATCAGCAGGCAGTCGCGCAGATCTTTCGCCGCGACGCCAACCGGATCGAAACGCTGGATGCGCTTCAGGACGGCTTCCACTTCTTCGAGGCCGATCTCCTCATCGCCGATGCTGTCGACGATATCTTCAATCTGAACGGTGAGGTAGCCCGTATCGTCGACGGCGTCGACAATGGAGGTGGCGATGGCGCGGTCGGTATCGGTGAAGGGCGTCAGCTCGACCTGCCACATCAGGTAATCCTGCAGCGTCTGGGTAGTCTCGCCTTGATAAACGGGGAGTTCGTCGTCCTGATAGTCCACGCCGTTGCCTGACGGCGTACCGGCGGTATAGATTTCATCCCAGCTGGCATCGAGAGGAAGCTCGTCGGGCATCTCTTTTTGCTCAAGCGCGTCGACGGTATCGAGAGACTCGCGGTCCTCCACCTCTTTCGCCTCTACCTCGTCGTGAAGATCGGTTTGCTCAAGCAACGGGTTACTTTCCAGCGCTTGCTGGAGCTCTTGCTGGAGTTCTAACGTGGACAACTGCAGCAAACGAATCGCCTGCTGCAGCTGCGGCGTCATGGCAAGCTGTTGGCTAAGCCTTAATTGCAAACCTTGCTTCATGTTCAGGGTAAATATCTCCGGCTAAAACGTCTGTAACCTCTACCCTATCAGAGTCTGAAGTCTTCCCCAAGATACACGCGCTTAACCTGCTCATCTTCGAGGATCTGCTGCGGTGTACCATGAGCGATAAGGTGTCCCTGACTGACAATATACGCGCGTTCGCAGACGGCGAGCGTCTCTCTGACGTTATGATCGGTAATCAGTACGCCGAGGCCGCTGTCGCGCAAATGCTCAATGATGCGTTTGATATCGATAACCGAGATCGGATCCACGCCGGCAAAGGGTTCATCCAGAAGAATAAATTTCGGGTTTGCCGCCAGCGCGCGAGCGATTTCGACGCGGCGGCGTTCGCCACCGGAGAGCGCCTGACCGAGGCTGTCGCGCAGGTGCTCAATATGAAACTCTTCCATCAGCTCTTTGGCGCGATCTTCCCGCTGTTCGCTGCTCAAATCGTCACGGATCTGCAGGACCGCCATCAGGTTGTCATAGACGCTCAGGCGACGGAAAATCGAGGCTTCCTGCGGCAGATAGCCGATCCCCCGGCGCGCGCGCGCGTGCAGTGGCAGCAGGCTGATGTCTTCGTCATCAATGATGATATTGCCCGCGTCGCGCGGCACAATCCCGACCACCATGTAGAAGGTGGTGGTTTTACCGGCGCCGTTGGGGCCGAGCAAGCCGACAATCTCCCCCGAGTTAACGGTGAGACTGACATCTTCCACCACGCGGCGGCCTTTATACGCTTTAGCGAGATTCTTCGCAGTTAAGGTTGCCATAACGGATTAGTTACTCTTCTTTTGCTGGTTGCCGCTTTTGTCCTGCAGCTCGGACGGCACCAGAACGGTGGTGACGCGTCGACCTTTGTCGCTGAAGGCCTGCATTTTTTGCTCTTTCACCAGATAGGTGATCTTGTCGCCCTTGATGTTGCTGTCGAGCTGTTCAAGGTACGCGTTGCCGGTCAGCACGACGTAATCGTTCTGCAGCTCATAGCGCATTTTCGACGCCCGGCCTTTTACCGGTTTGCCGTTATCCTGCATCTGGTAGAAGGTGGCCGGGTTACCGAAACCTTCGATCACCTCTTTGCCTTTTTCATTGCCCGGACGGGTGACTACCACTTTATCAGCGTTAATCTTGATCGTCCCCTGAGTGACGACCACGTTACCGGTGAAGGTGACGACGTTGCCCTGCATATCCAGCGACTGCTGATCGGATTCGATATGGATTGGCTGATCGGTATCGCCCGTCTTGGCGAGGGCCGGCAGGCTGGCGGCCAGTAACGCGCCGGCGAGCGCAATCTTAAGGCTGAGTTTGTTTGTTCTGAATTTCATAAGAGGTTCTCACCTTTTCAATCAGCTCGGCATTTTTGCTGCGAAGGTTTCCACGCATTTTCAGGCCGCTGGAATTAAATGTGGTGCCGTATAACGTCACCATGTCATCGGAGGTAACGTCCTGCGTTACCAGATTTATCTGGGCGTTATCCGTCGTAATTTTGCGCAGTTGAGAGTCTGGCGCGAGCGCATTCACCTCAACGTGCCCGTAAAGATAGAGCATCCGGTCATTTGTCAGCTTCGCTTTATCAGCCCTGACTGACCAGGTCGGCACCTTATTGGTATCAAAGGTGGTCATCACCGGTTTGGTAAACCAGGAGACCTCCTGATCGGAAAAATACTCCACGTGCTCGGCGATCAGCCGATAGCTCAGGGCGCCTTCCGGACTGTACACCACGGTGTCAGTGTGTTCGCTTTTATACGTCGGGTCGTTGGGATTGACCTCCGGCTGGGCCGTGTCGTCCGTATTCGCCAGATTCAGGCCGATGAGGATCAGCGCAAGCAGCGACAGTAAAATGATAACCCAACGTCTGGTTTTACTCATATTGATTGCCCTTTGGCCTCATCCAGCTTGCCCTGCGCCAATAGTAACAAATCGCAGACTTCGCGTACCGCGCCGCGTCCGCCATTAATCCGGGTGATGTAATCGGCGCGCGGCAGCAGCAGCGGATGCGCATCCGCGACGGCGACGCTGAGGCCCACTTCGGCCATCACCGGCCAGTCAATCAGATCGTCGCCGATGTAGGCGACTTCCTCTGGCCGCACGCTCAGTTTGTCAATGAGATCGCGGAACGCCAGCAGCTTGTCCGACTGCCCCTGATACAAATGCGTAATGCCCAGCGTCTGACAGCGATCTTCTACCAGTTTAGCTTTTCGTCCGGTAATAATCGCCACTTCAATGCCAGAGGTCAGCGCGCAGCGGATACCATAGCCATCGCGGACGTTGAACGCTTTCAGCTCCTCGCCGTGATTACCCATATAGATAAGCCCGTCGGATAATACACCGTCGACATCGAGGATCAGTAGACGGATCTTAGCCGCGCGATCGAGAAACGTCTGGCTTACCGGCCCATAGCAGGTCGCTAACTGAGCATCAGCATTATTCATTATTTTTTCCTTACTTACACTACGCCCGCGCGCAGGAGATCGTGCATATGTACCACACCCAGCAGATGGTCGCCATCGGCAACCAGCACGCAGGTGATATGACGGGATTGCATCAGGTTTAGCGCATCCACCGCCAGGGTGCCGGGACGGATGCGGATCCCTCCCCGGGTCATGACGTCGGCAATGCTGGCATCGCGCATATCGACGCCGGTGTCGAAGACCCGGCGCAGGTCACCGTCGGTAAAGATACCGATGATGTTCATGTCGTCATCGCAGATAGCGGTCATACCTAAATTTTTACGAGTGATTTCCAGCAGCGCATCGCGCAGGGTGGCCTGCAGGCCGACGTGCGGGATCTCATCACCGGTATGCATAATATCATTGACGCGCAGCAACAGCTTACGACCGAGTGCGCCGCCCGGATGCGAGAGAGCGAAATCCTCAGCGGTAAAGCCGCGAGCCTCCAGCAGGGCGACGGCGAGGGCATCGCCCATCACCAGCGCGGCGGTGGTGCTGGAGGTGGGGGCCAGCCCTAATGGACAAGCCTCTTTCGGCACTTTCACGCACAGATGGATATCCGCCGCGCGCGCCATGCTGCTTTCAGGCCGGCTGGTGATGCAGATAAGCTTCACCTGCTGGCGTTTCAGGACCGGGATCAGCGCGAGGATTTCGTTCGATTCGCCGGAGTTCGACAGCGCAATCACCACGTCCTGCGGCGTAACCATGCCCAAATCGCCGTGCGCGGCTTCGCCAGGGTGGACAAAAAATGCCGACGTGCCGGTACTGGCGAAGGTTGCCGCCATCTTGCGGCCAATATGGCCGGATTTGCCCATCCCCATCACCACGACTTTCCCGCCGCAGCGGAAAATCGTTTCGCAGGCGCGGGTGAAATCTTCATTTATATATTGATCGAGCTGGGCCAGACCTTCACGTTCAATTTCCAGCACCTGACGGCCGGCCTGTTGAAAGTCAAAATCCGTGGGCAAATCTATTTGCGACATGATGTTATCCCGAGTCATTCAACGAAGAGCGGCGCTGTCCAGAACAGCATCGCCAACCAAACCACAAAACCACCGACCAGCAGCACGCCAACCAGTCGTCCCGGCTGCTGCCTACGGCGCCAGCACAGCACCGCGAAGATCAGGCTGACCAGCAACATCACGCCATAGTCGCGGGTAAAGGCTTCCGCCGCAAAGGCTCCCGGCGCGATCAGCGCCGGCAAACCCAGCACCAGCGCAATATTGAGGATATTCGCGCCGATGATATTGCCGATGGCAATGTCATCTTCCCCTTTGCGCGCGCCGGCGATGGCGGTGGCCAGCTCCGGCAGGCTGGTGCCTATCGCCACTACCGTCAGGCCGACGGTTAGTTCGCTGATGGCAAAATAATTTGCCAGCACCGTGCTGTTATCCACCACCATGCGGGTGGCCATCGGCATGACGATCATCGCCACCCCTAACCACAGCAGAGCGACCGGCAGCGACCCTTCACGCGGCAGTTCCGCCAGCTGTTCGCGGGTCAGGCTATCGCTTCCCTGGCGTTCCGCCAGACGGGCGATCTTGATGGTGAACAGCAGCCATAGCAGCGCCAGCGCCAGTAAAAACAGGCCGTCGAGACGGGACAGTTGACCATCATAGAGCACCAGCCCCGCCAGCACGCTGACCAGCAACATTAGCGGTAATTCGCGGCGCAGAATATCAGAATGCACGGTAAATGGCCTGAGTAAGGCAGCCAGACCGAGGATCAGGAGAATATTGGTGATATTGGAGCCGAGCGCGGTGCCCACCGCCAGATCGGTCTGCCCATGCAGCGAGGCCGCGGTGGAAACCATGATCTCCGGCAGGCTGGTGCCAATACTCACCACCGTCATACCGATGATCAGCGGCGGGATCCCCAACATGCGACAAAGGATGGAGGCGGCATAGACCAGACGATCGGCGCTGTAGACAACCAGCAATAAACCAATAATTAACAGAGCCGTCGCTAAGAGCATCTAAAGTCCTTTCTTCAGGTATAATCGTCGCCTCGCTGGGTTATCCCTACGCAGCGTAACGAATTCTTAATTTTGACTTTATGCGTGCCAAAAGTAAAACAAATGCCAGCTTTCGCTAACCTGTGCAGGTAAGATTCTGTAAAAATGTTGTGATTGTGGCGTAAGAAAGGGCGATGCTTGCCCATCAGGTGCTTAGTAAGGATGATTTTATGAGCCAAACTCAGGCGAATTTAGTTGAAGTGCGCGGTATCCGCTTTTCTCGCGGCGATCGCGTGATCTTCGACGACATCTCGCTGTCGGTGCCGCGCGGTAAAATTACTGCGATTATGGGACCTTCGGGGATCGGCAAGACTACCCTGTTACGCCTGATCGGCGGACAGATCCCGCCGGACAGGGGAGAGATCCTGTTCGATGGCGAGAACGTGCCGCAGATGACCCGTTCACGTCTGTACACGGTGCGTAAGCGGATGAGCATGCTGTTCCAGTCCGGGGCGCTGTTTACCGACCTCAATGTTTTTGACAACGTCGCCTACCCGCTGCGCGAACATACGCATCTGCCGCCTGCGCTGCTGCATACGACGGTGATGATGAAGCTGGAGGCGGTGGGGCTGCGCGGTGCGGCGAAGTTAATGCCCTCTGAGCTTTCCGGCGGCATGGCGCGCCGCGCCGCCCTGGCGAGGGCCATCGCCCTGGAGCCGGATCTCATTATGTTCGACGAACCGTTCGTCGGGCAGGATCCCATCACCATGGGCGTGCTGGTGAAGCTGATTTCTGAACTCAACAGCACGCTGGGCGTCACCTGCATCGTGGTTTCGCACGATGTGCCTGAGGTGCTGAGCATCGCGGACTATGCGTATATCGTGGCGGATAAAAAGATTGTCGCCCACGGCAGCGCCCAGTCGCTACGGGAGAATGCCGACCCTCGGGTTCGTCAGTTCATTGATGGTATTGCCGACGGTCCGGTGCCGTTCCGTTATCCGGCTGGCGACTATCACCATGATTTATTAGGCATAGGGAGTTGAGCGACTGATGCTGTTTAATGCGCTGGCCGCGCTAGGCCATCGCGGTATTAAAACCACCGCGACCTTTGGACGCGCCGGATTAATGCTGTTTAACGCCGTTGTCGGCAAACCAGAGTTTCGCAAGCACGCGCCGCTGCTGGTTCGTCAACTCTACAACGTCGGCGTTCTGTCGATGCTGATTATCATTGTATCGGGCCTGTTTATCGGTATGGTGCTCGGGCTGCAGGGTTATCTGGTCTTAACCACCTACAGCGCAGAGACCAGTCTTGGCATGCTGGTGGCGCTGTCGCTGCTGCGCGAGCTGGGGCCGGTGGTCGCCGCGCTGCTGTTTGCCGGTCGCGCCGGGTCGGCGCTGACCGCCGAGATTGGCCTGATGCGGGCCACGGAACAGCTCTCCAGTATGGAGATGATGGCGGTGGATCCGCTGCGCCGCGTCATTTCTCCCCGTTTCTGGGCCGGCGTCATTTCGCTGCCGCTGCTGACGATTATCTTCGTCGCGGTGGGGATCTGGGGTGGCGCGCTGGTGGGCGTGAGCTGGAAGGGCATTGACGGTGGTTTTTTCTGGACCGCGATGCAAAATGCCGTCGACTGGCGAATGGATCTGGTGAACTGCCTGATTAAGAGCCTGGTATTCGCCATTACGGTAACCTGGATTGCGTTATTCAATGGTTATGACGCTATCCCCACTTCCGCCGGGATTAGCCGGGCGACTACGCGCACCGTGGTGCATGCGTCGCTGGCGGTTCTGGGGCTGGATTTTGTGCTGACTGCGCTGATGTTTGGGAATTGAGTTCATGCAAACGAAAAAAAATGAAATCTGGGTAGGGGTGTTCTTACTGGTGGCGCTGCTGGCGGCGCTGTTTGTCTGCCTGAAGGCGGCAAACGTCACCTCGTTACGTACCGAGCCGACTTACCGTCTTTACGCGACCTTCGATAATATCGGCGGCCTGAAAGCGCGCTCGCCGGTGCGCATCGGCGGTGTGGTTGTTGGCCGCGTGGCGGACATCACCCTCGACCCGAAAACCTATCTGCCGCGCGTGGAGCTCGATATTGATGAGCGCTACAACCATATCCCCGATACCAGTTCGCTGGCGATCCGCACCTCTGGCCTGCTGGGCGAGCAGTATCTGGCGCTGAACGTCGGTTTTGAAGACCCGGACCTCGGGACGACTATCCTTAAAGACGGCGGTACTATCCAGGACACCAAGTCCGCCATGGTGCTGGAAGATCTGATTGGTCAGTTCCTTTATAACAGCAAGGGCGGCGACAATCAGAATTCTGGCAATGATAAGGCCGAGGCAGAAGGTCATACTGACGCGACGCCGGCAGCCGGCACGACGCATTAATTTCAGGAGAAATACGATATGTTTAAACGCTTACTCATGGTCGCCATGCTGGTGATTGCCCCGCTGACCGCGGTCCAGGCGGCAGACCAGTCCAATCCGTATAAGCTGATGAATGAAGCGGCGCAGAAAACCTTCGATCGCCTGAAGAATGAACAGCCGAAGATCAAGGCCAACCCTAACTATCTGCGCGACATCGTCGACCAGGAGCTTCTGCCGTATGTGCAGGTGAAGTATGCCGGCGCGCTGGTGCTGGGCCGCTATTACAAAGAAGCCACCCCGGCGCAGCGTGAAGCCTATTTTGCCGCCTTCCGTGAATACCTGAAGCAGGCCTATGGCCAGGCGCTGGCCATGTACCACGGTCAGACCTACCAGATTGCCCCGGAACAGCCGCTGGGCAGCGCGACCATCATTCCGATCCGCGTCACCATCCTCGACCCGAATGGCCGTCCGCCGGTACGTCTCGACTTCCAGTGGCGTAAAAACACCCAGACCGGCAACTGGCAGGCCTACGATATGATCGCGGAAGGGGTCAGCATGATCACCACCAAACAAAATGAGTGGAGCGATCTGCTGCGTACCAAGGGCGTTGATGGCCTGACCGCGCAGCTGAAAGCGATCTCCGCTCAGCCGATCACCCTGGAACAGAAAAAATAATGAGCGGGCAGCTGAGCTGGACTCGTGATGGCGAGACGCTGGCGCTGCACGGAGAGCTGGATCAGGATCTGCTGGTCCCGCTCTGGGAGGCACGCGCCCAGGCGACGGCGGGGACAGCGATCATCGATCTCAGCCAGACCACGCGCGTGGACACGGCGGGCCTGGCGCTGTTAGTGCATTTTGTCGCGCTGATTCGCCGCCAGGGCCGGGAAGCGCAGCTGATCGGCAAGAGCGAAAATCTGCAAACGCTGGTCGGTCTTTACAACCTGCCTGCCGATATGATCCCATAATCTTTTCAGTGCCTTAGCGCTGAAGCTATTCCGAAAGCCCCGGCAATCTTTTCGCCGGGGCTTTTTGCTTGTTTAAGACCGCGCCACTTTCCTCTAAGATGTTGGGCTGTTTTCACTATCAGATAAATTTGAGCCCATGGAAAATCATGAAATTCAGACCGTGCTGATGAACGCACTCCCCCTCCAGGAAGTCCACGTCTCTGGCGATGGCAGCCACTTTCAGGTTATTGCTGTGGGCGAGATGTTCGATGGCATGAGTCGGGTTAAAAAGCAGCAGAGCGTCTACGCGCCGCTGATGGAATATATTGCTGACAACCGCATCCATGCGCTGTCGATCAAGGCCTTTACTCCGCAGGAGTGGGCGCGAGACCGCAAACTAAATGGCTTCTAAGCTGTGGGGGATCCCCTGCAGCGTATGTGAATTTTTAATAGAGAACAGAATCAATGGATAAATTCCGTGTTCAGGGGCCGACTCGCCTTCAGGGCGAAGTCACCATCTCCGGTGCAAAAAACGCCGCCCTGCCAATCCTCTTTTCCGCGCTGCTTGCCGAAGAGCCGGTAGAGATCCAGAACGTACCTAAGCTGAAAGACATCGATACCACCATGAAGCTGCTGAGTCAGCTGGGCGCGAAGGTAGAGCGCAATGGTTCGGTGTGGATTGACGCCGGCCCGGTCGATGTATTCTGTGCTCCGTACGATCTGGTGAAAACCATGCGCGCCTCCATCTGGGCGCTGGGCCCGCTGGTGGCGCGTTTCGGTCAGGGACAAGTCTCTCTGCCTGGCGGCTGCGCCATCGGCGCGCGTCCGGTCGATCTGCATATTAGCGGGCTGGAACAGCTGGGCGCCGAGATCAAACTGGAAGAAGGTTATGTTAAAGCCTCGGTCAATGGTCGTCTGAAAGGCGCGCATATCGTGATGGATAAAGTGAGCGTCGGCGCCACCGTCACTATCATGAGCGCAGCGACCCTCGCCGAGGGGACGACGATTATCGAAAACGCCGCTCGCGAGCCGGAGATCGTCGATACCGCGAACTTCCTTAACGCGCTGGGCGCAAAAATCAGCGGCCAGGGCACCGATCGCATCACCATCGAAGGCGTGCAGCGTCTGGGCGGCGGCGTTTACCGCGTGCTGCCGGACCGTATTGAAACCGGGACCTTCCTGGTTGCCGCAGCCATTTCCGGCGGCAAGATCCTCTGCCGTCACGCGCAACCAGATACCCTGGACGCCGTACTGGCGAAGCTGCGCGACGCCGGAGCCGACATCGAAACGGGCGAAGACTGGATCAGCCTTGATATGCACGGCAACCGTCCGAAAGCGGTTAACGTGCGTACCGCGCCGCATCCGGGCTTCCCGACCGATATGCAGGCCCAGTTCACGCTGCTCAACCTGGTCGCGGAAGGGACCGGCGTGATCACCGAAACGATCTTTGAAAACCGCTTTATGCACATTCCGGAACTGATCCGTATGGGCGCCCACGCGGAGATCGAGAGCAATACCGCGATCTGTCACGGCGTGGAGCAGCTTTCGGGCGCGCAGGTGATGGCGACCGATTTGCGTGCCTCGGCGAGCCTCGTGCTGGCAGGTTGTATCGCTGAGGGAACCACCATCGTCGATCGCATCTATCATATCGATCGTGGCTATGAGCGTATCGAAGATAAACTGCAGGCGCTGGGTGCCAATATTCAGCGCGTGAAAGGCGAGTAACCGCATCCTGTCAGGGCCCGGGCGTCTATCCCGGGTCCTTGTCGAACAATCACATCACTTGTCCATCTTCTTTTGACGCATCATCTGCGTTCTGTCGATAAACTCATGCGTTACCGGATCATGGTAGCGTGACGGCCAGATGACCCACGGCTGTGTATCCAGCGCCGTGGCGATGATTAATTCGCCTTTCGGCCAGGGGCGGGTCAGGGCGTTCGCCAGCGTTGAAGAACTCAGACCGTGCCGTCGCGACTCTGCCGCCAGCGATGTTCCCCGTTTACGTAATCCCGCAACAATATCTGCGGGATGCCAGTCGATGAACTTATCCATAAATTCTCCTGGTGATAAAGATCCTGATCGGCCCATATGGGCGACGGGGACACTATACCCGCGCACCAGGTAAGGTTCTAACAAGTTCTGTTAAAGCGCCGGAATATTCAGAATGTATCAAGGTATCCGGAAATTTACGGTAGGGAATGGGTTTTTACTGGAACTTTCCCGCGCATTGCGCGGGAAGGGGGAGGGGATTAATGATCGCGCTGAACCGCGATATGCGCCAGCCCGATCAAGGCTTCACGCCAGGGGGTGTCAGGGAGAACCTGCAGCGCGGCAATCGCTTTGTCAGCTTCTTCTTCGGCACGTTTCTGCGTCCACTCCAGCGAACCGCAGGCAGCCATCGTTTCCAGGACGGCATCCAGCAGATGGCGGCCGTTGCCCTGCTCGATTGCCCCGCGAATCATCGCCGATTGATCGGCGGTACCATGGTGCATGGCGTGCAGCAGCGGTAGCGTCGGTTTCCCTTCGTTAAGGTCGTCACCGACGTTTTTACCAAGCCGCTCTCCGTCGGAGCTGTAATCGAGTAAATCGTCGATCAGCTGGAAAGCGGTGCCGAGATAGCGGCCATAATCCTGCAACGCGCGCTCTTCTTCCGCAGTGCAGTCGGCCAGTAATCCCGCACACTGCGAGGCTGCCTCAAACAGACGCGCCGTCTTGCTGTAGATGACGCGCATGTAGTTCTCTTCCGTGATATCCGGGTCATTGACGTTCATCAGCTGCAGCACTTCGCCTTCGGCAATGACGTTCACCGCTTCCGACATGACCTCGAGGATCTTCAGCGAGCCCAACTGGGTCATCATCTGAAAGGCGCGGGTATAGATAAAATCGCCGACCAGCACGCTGGCGGCATTGCCAAACGCCGCATTTGCCGTGGCTTTGCCGCGACGCATATCAGACTCATCGACGACGTCGTCATGCAGCAGGGTGGCGGTATGAATAAATTCAATCAGCGCAGCAATGGTGACATGCGCGCTCCCCTGATAGCCCACCGCGCGGGCGGCGAGCACAGCAATCATCGGGCGAATGCGTTTGCCGCCGCCGCTGACGATGTAATAGCCTAACTGATTGATAAGCTGAACATCGGAGTTGAGTTGCTCAAGAATCGTCGCATTGACACCCGCCATATCTTGCGCGGTTAACTCATTGATTTTTTCTAAATTCATCGCAAAAGCCGGGCCAAATGTCCTGTTACCATGAATCCAGGTGGGATCACAGAAGGATTAAGACAGAATTAAAAGAAGTTATGATTGTACTGAAAAATTGCCGTAGATAAACGTTGTCGTGAAAGTTGTGTTTTTTTTCTGCATTGATCGCTAATCGCTCTTGTCAAAGGCTCGCGTTTTGCGTAATATTCGCGCCCTATTGTGAATATTTATAGCGCACTCTGAATCACACGAAGAGGTGCGCGGAAGCGGAGTTTTATATGTACGCGGTTTTCCAAAGTGGTGGTAAACAACACCGAGTAAGCGAAGGTCAGACCGTTCGCCTGGAAAAGCTGGACATCGCAACTGGCGAAGCTGTTGAGTTCGCTGAAGTGCTGATGATCGCAAACGGTGAAGAAATCAAGATCGGCGTTCCTTTCGTTGAGGGCGGCGTAATCAAAGCTGAAGTTGTTGCTCACGGTCGTGGCGAGAAAGTTAAAATCGTTAAGTTTCGTCGTCGTAAACACTATCGTAAGCAGCAGGGCCATCGTCAGTGGTTCACTGATGTGAAAATCACTGGCATCAGCGCCTAAGACCTGAGGAGTAGATTTAAATGGCACATAAAAAGGCTGGCGGCTCGACTCGTAACGGTCGCGATTCAGAAGCTAAACGTCTGGGCGTAAAACGTTTCGGCGGTGAAGCAGTTCTGGCAGGTAGCATCATCGTTCGTCAACGTGGTACCAAATTCCACGCTGGCACCAACGTTGGTTGCGGCCGTGACCACACTCTGTTCGCTTTGACTGACGGTAAAGTCAAGTTCGAAGTTAAAGGCCCGAAAAACCGTAAATTCATCAGCATCGTTGCTGAATAAGTTTTTCGCGTCCCGGTAACGGATGAAAGCCCCGCAACACGTTGCGGGGCTTTTTACATTCGTCTACCGGAAAATTTTTGCAGGGAAACAGGCATGAAGCAGCAGGCTGGGATTGGCATTATTCTGGCGCTTACCACCGCGATGTGTTGGGGAGCGTTGCCGATTGCAATGAAGCAGGTTCTTGAGGTGATGGCGCCGCCAACGGTGGTGTTTTATCGCTTCCTGATGGCCAGTATTGGCCTTGGCGCGATCCTCGCGATCAAAGGCAAACTGCCGCCGCTGCGAATTTTTCGCAAACCGCGCTGGCTGGTCTTATTAGCGATTGCCACCGGCGGCCTGTTCGGTAACTTCATCCTGTTCAGTTCTTCCCTGCAGTATCTCAGCCCCACGGCTTCTCAGGTCATCGGCCAGCTATCGCCGGTAGGCATGATGGTGGCTAGCGTCGTGATTCTGAAAGAGCGCATGCGCGGCACCCAGGTGGTGGGCGCGTTGATGCTGCTCAGCGGGTTGGTGATGTTCTTCAACACCAGCCTGATTGAAATCTTTACCCGCCTGACGGACTACACGTGGGGGGTAATTTTCGGCGTAGCTGCCGCCACGGTGTGGGTAAGCTACGGCGTCGCGCAAAAGGTGTTATTGCGCCGTCTGGCATCACAGCAGATACTATTTTTGCTGTACACTTTATGTACGATTGCATTACTGCCGCTCGCTGAGCCTGGGGTGATATCCCGGTTAAGCAGCTGGCAACTGGCATGCCTGATTTTTTGCGGGCTGAATACCCTGGTCGGCTACGGGGCGCTGGCGGAAGCCATGGCGCGCTGGCAGGCGGCGCAGGTCAGCGCGTTAATCACCTTGACGCCACTGTTTACGCTACTGTTTTCTGATTTATTATCAATGGCCTGGCCCGATGTTTTCGCCAGACCGATGTTAAACCTGATTGGTTATCTCGGTGCGTTTGTCGTGGTTGCGGGCGCGATGTATTCCGCCATCGGTCATCGTCTTTGGGGACGTTGGCGTAAGCGAGAGGCGGTAGTACCGCTGCCCCGCTCAGGCGAATGATTTACGGAGAGTAAAATGAAGTTTGTAGATGAAGCAACGATCCTGGTCGTAGCAGGTGACGGCGGCAATGGTTGCGTAAGCTTCCGCCGCGAAAAATATATTCCGAAAGGCGGCCCGGACGGCGGCGATGGCGGTGACGGCGGCGATGTCTGGCTGGAAGCGGACGAAAACCTGAATACCCTGATCGACTACCGTTTTGAAAAATCTTTCCGCGCCGAACGCGGGCAGAATGGCCAGAGCCGCGACTGTACCGGTAAGCGTGGTAAAGACGTGACGGTAAAAGTGCCGGTCGGGACCCGGGTTATCGACCAGGGCACCGGCGAGACCATGGGCGATATGACCAAACACGGTCAGCGTCTGATGGTGGCGAAGGGCGGCTGGCACGGTCTGGGCAACACCCGTTTTAAATCATCCGTTAACCGTACGCCGCGTCAGAAGACCATGGGTACGCCGGGTGATAAGCGCGACCTGCAGCTGGAGCTGATGCTGCTGGCGGACGTCGGAATGCTGGGGATGCCGAACGCCGGTAAATCCACCTTTATCCGTGCGGTCTCCGCCGCCAAGCCGAAAGTGGCTGACTATCCGTTTACCACCCTGGTGCCAAGCCTGGGCGTGGTGCGTATGGACAATGAGAAGAGCTTTGTGGTCGCCGATATCCCGGGGCTGATTGAAGGCGCAGCGGAAGGCGCAGGCCTCGGCATTCGCTTCCTCAAGCACCTTGAGCGCTGCCGCGTATTGCTGCACCTGATCGACATCGAGCCTATCGACGGTTCCGATCCGGTTGAGAACGCGCGCATCATCATCGGCGAGCTGGAGAAATACAGCGAGAAGCTGGCCTCCAAACCGCGCTGGTTAGTCTTTAACAAGATTGACCTGATGGACAAAGCGGAAGCCGAGGCTAAAGCGAAGGCAATTGCTGAAGCGCTGGGTTGGGAAGAGAAATTCTACCTGATCTCCGCCGCCAGCCAGCAGGGCGTAAAAGATCTGTGCTGGGACGTGATGACCTTCATCATCGAAAACCCCATCGTGCAGGCGGAAGAAGAGCAGAAGCCGGAGAAAGTCGAGTTTATGTGGGACGACTATCACCGTCAGCAGCTTGAAGAGGCCGAAGCCGAAGTGGAAGATGACGAAGACTGGGATGACGACTGGGACGAAGACGACGAAGAAGGCGTTGAATTCATCTACAAACGCTAATCCTGACTTCTCTGGATCAAAAAGGGCCGCATCTGATGCGGCCCTTTTGTTTTTAGTTGTTCTGGTACAAATCTTTATAAAGCCGGCTTTCAAAGCGTACCAAGGGTATGCGGCGGTTACGCTGATCGGCTGGCTCCACGGCGTAGCCGGAGAGGTATTGCACGAAGGCCACCTTTTGCCCGCTGGCGGTAGTGATGAAGCCCGCAAGGTTATAAACCCCCTGCAGCGACCCGGTTTTCGCCGAGACTTTGCCATCGACGCCCGCCTGATGGAGGCCGGCGCGATACTGCAGCGAGCCGTCATGGCCCGCCAGCGGCAGCATAGAGATGAAGTTGAGCTCGGTGTCGTGCTGGGCGATATACTGCAACACCTGCATCATGGTCGCCGGGGCGATCAGGTTGTGGCGCGACAGGCCAGAGCCGTCGGCGATGATGGTGTTGCCGAGATCAACCCCAGCCTGTTGACGCAGGATCTGACGTACGGCATCGGATCCTGCCCGCCAGGTCCCTGGTACGCCGAACCGGGCATGACCGATGGTACGAAAAACGGTATCCGCAATCATGTTGTCGGATTTCTTCAGCATGATCCGCAGCAGATCGTGCAGCGGCGCCGACTGGGTGGTGGCTAATACCGTGCCGGGCTCATTGGCCAGCGTCTGACGCAGCAGCGTGCCGCTATAGGCGATCCCCGCCTGCTTCAGCTCCGCTTTAAGGATCGCCCCGGCGTAGCTGGCGCCATCCTGTATCGCGAAGGCCAGCGGCAGCGGTTCGCTACGCTGCGGCAGGCAGCCGGTGAGGGTATAGCGATTGAGGTCGCCCGGCACCACGTCCAGTTCGCAATACTGGGCTTCCGATGAGCCACGCGCCAGGGTGCGAACCTGACTGAACATGGTGACCGGATAATAGGAGGCGACGCGAATGAAGGCGAGATCGCCCGGCTTCTGCGCGCTATACAGCGAGACCGAGAAGCAATTGCGGTCGACAATCGCCGCCGCAGGCGGAGCGCTGAAGCATTGCGTCAGGTCGTTCCACGGCCACCCCGGCGCTTTATCATGGCTGGCGAAGACCGAGGTATCGATAAGCACATTGCCGTCGATACGCTGCACGCCAGCTTTTTTCAGTGTCGCCACCATGTTGCGAATATCCTGCCGCTTCAGCGTCGGGTCGCCGCCGAAGCGGGCGATCAGATCGCCTTTCAGCACGCCGCCGTCCAGTGAGCCTTTGGTTTCCAGCGTGGTGGTGAAGCGAAAATCGGGACCCAGCTGCAGCAGGGCCGCCAGCGCGGTGATGACCTTTTGCGTACTGGCCGGAAGCGCCATTTGCTGGCTGTGATAGTCGATTTCCGGCGTCGATGCGCCGACCTTTTGCGCCATAAAGGCAAGGTTCGCACCGGCGGGAAGCTGGGTGATGTACTCGTCAATATTCGCCGCCTGAGCGCTAAGCGCTATACCGGCAGTCAATCCGATGATAAATCTGGGAAATCGCATAATCTCGCGCTAACAACCTGAAGCCAGGCCGTCATACTACGGTGCAACGCCCAGTAAAGTAAACGATGACCCATAATGAACTTCGGGGTAAAATACCTATCAAATGAAAAATTGCTGCTGACCTGGGGAGTGTTTCCCGGGTCGGTTTCTTTTTGCTCGTGTCCTGCCCGTGGACAGGACAGGTGGCGGAGCGGAGCTATCCGTTTCCTGAAGGAATGATAAAGAGGTATAACTAATGCAAGCGATTCCGATGACCTTACGTGGCGCTGAAAAACTGCGCGAAGAACTGGATTATCTGAAGTCTGTGCGTCGTCCTGAAATCATTGCCGCTATTGCTGAGGCCCGTGAACACGGCGATCTGAAAGAGAATGCCGAGTATCACGCCGCGCGTGAACAGCAGGGCTTCTGCGAAGGGCGCATCAAGGATATCGAAGCGAAGCTGTCCAATGCGCAGGTTATCGATATCACCAAAATGCCGAACAATGGCCGGGTGATTTTTGGCTCTACTGTCAGCGTGCTGAACCTCGATACTGACGAGGAACAGACCTACCGTATCGTGGGCGATGACGAAGCTGATTTTAAGCAGAATCTGATCTCCGTGAACTCGCCGATTGCCCGTGGTCTGATCGGTAAAGAGCAGGATGACGTCGTGACTATCCGTACACCGGGTGGGGAAGTGGAATACGAAATTACCAAGGTTGAATACCTGTAAGGCGTATTTCCCGCTACGATGTTTATAGATTGTAAAGAAAGGAAAAAGGCCGCATAGCGGCCTTTTATCAACGTCACGAGCATGGCATTTTGCTCGCCTGGCCACAGAAATCCCTCGTTTTACACAAATTTGTGTCGGGATTGAGGATATTCTTAGCGTGGCAGCGAGATTTTACGCTCTGGCGTTGGGCGGTACAGAACCAGCGTTTTACCGATGACCTGTACGTTACAGGCGCCGGTTTCGCGCACGATGGCTTCCACGATCAAGGCTTTAGTTTCGCGATCTTCTGAGGCGATCTTCACCTTGATGAGTTCATGGTGCCCTAACGCTTGTTCGATCTCGGCCAGTACCCCTTCGGTCAAACCATTGTTGCCAAGCATAACTACCGGCTTGAGCGGATGTGCCAGACCTTTCAGGTGCTGTTTTTGTTTAGTACTCAGATTCATCGTATTTTTTTGCTTACGTTGGGATTGAAAACGGGTCATTCTACCGCCATCTCCCATATATCGCCAAACTACCGCGTCGATTTTTACGCAGTAAAGTACGATGAACCCGAACGGGAATGTTAAATGACAGGTAAAAAGCGTTCTGCCAGCTCAAGCCGCTGGCTTCAGGAACACTTTAGCGATAAATATGTTCAACAGGCACAGAAAAAGGGGTTACGTTCCCGTGCCTGGTTTAAACTTGATGAAATACAGCAAAGTGACAAAATTTTTAAGCCGGGGATGACGATAGTTGACCTCGGCGCTGCTCCCGGAGGCTGGTCGCAGTATGCGGTCACGCAGATCGGCAACAGCGGCCGCATCATCGCTTGCGATCTTTTACCAATGGATCCAATCGTTGGTGTGGACTTCCTTCAGGGCGACTTTCGTGATGAATTAGTCCTGAAAGCGTTACTTGAGCGAGTAGGCGACAGTAAAGTACAAGTGGTCATGTCCGATATGGCGCCGAATATGTGCGGAACACCGGCGGTGGATATTCCCCGGGCGATGTATCTGGTAGAACTGGCGCTTGAAATGTCTCGTGATGTATTAGCGCCAGGTGGTAGTTTTGTAGTGAAGGTGTTCCAGGGCGAAGGCTTCGATGAGTATCTTCGAGAAATTCGCTCCCTGTTTACGAAGGTCAAAGTTCGTAAGCCGGACTCTTCCCGCGCTCGTTCGCGTGAAGTGTATATTGTAGCGACCGGGCGTAAACCATAACCGGCAGATTTCAAATGAAAGTTTGAAAGAAACTGGATATAGCGTATCCTGACGCTGTTTTTAACACAGTTGTAATAAGAGGTTAATCCCTTGAGTGACATGGCGAAAAACCTAATACTCTGGCTGGTCATTGCCGTTGTGCTGATGTCAGTATTCCAGAGCTTTGGGCCCAGCGAGTCGAATGGCCGCAAGGTGGATTATTCTACCTTCCTGCAAGAGGTCAATCAGGACCAGGTTCGCGAAGCGCGTATCAACGGACGTGAGATCAACGTTACCAAGAAAGATAGTAACCGTTACACGACTTACATTCCGGTTAACGATCCGAAGCTGCTCGATAACCTGTTGACTAAAAACGTCAAAGTTGTCGGTGAACCACCAGAAGAGCCAAGCCTGCTGGCTTCCATCTTCATCTCCTGGTTCCCAATGCTGCTGTTGATCGGCGTCTGGATCTTTTTTATGCGGCAAATGCAGGGCGGCGGCGGAAAGGGCGCGATGTCCTTCGGCAAAAGCAAAGCCCGTATGCTGACGGAAGATCAGATCAAAACCACTTTCGCTGACGTTGCCGGGTGTGACGAAGCGAAAGAGGAAGTCGGCGAACTGGTGGAATACCTGCGTGAGCCGAGCCGCTTCCAGAAACTGGGCGGTAAGATCCCGAAAGGCGTCCTGATGGTCGGTCCTCCGGGTACCGGTAAAACGCTGCTGGCGAAAGCGATCGCTGGCGAAGCAAAAGTGCCGTTCTTTACTATTTCCGGTTCTGACTTCGTAGAAATGTTCGTCGGTGTTGGTGCATCCCGTGTGCGTGACATGTTCGAACAGGCTAAGAAAGCAGCGCCTTGCATCATCTTCATCGATGAAATCGACGCCGTCGGCCGCCAGCGTGGCGCCGGTCTTGGCGGTGGTCACGATGAACGTGAGCAGACCCTGAACCAGATGCTGGTTGAGATGGACGGCTTCGAAGGTAACGAAGGCATTATCGTTATCGCGGCGACTAACCGTCCGGACGTTCTTGACCCCGCGCTGCTGCGTCCGGGCCGTTTTGACCGCCAGGTGGTGGTTGGCCTGCCGGATGTTCGCGGTCGTGAGCAGATCCTGAAAGTGCATATGCGTCGCGTTCCGCTGGCGCCGGATATCGATGCGGCAATCATTGCTCGCGGTACCCCTGGCTTCTCCGGTGCGGACCTGGCCAACCTGGTCAACGAAGCGGCCCTGTTTGCTGCCCGCGGCAACAAACGCGTCGTATCGATGGTTGAGTTCGAAAAAGCGAAAGACAAAATCATGATGGGTGCGGAACGCCGCTCCATGGTGATGACGGAAGCGCAGAAAGAGTCCACCGCTTACCACGAAGCGGGCCACGCGATTATCGGTCGTCTGGTGCCGGAGCACGATCCGGTGCACAAAGTGACGATTATCCCGCGCGGTCGTGCGCTGGGTGTGACCTTCTTCCTGCCGGAAGGCGATGCGATCAGCGCCAGCCGTCAGAAACTGGAAAGTCAGATCTCCACCCTGTACGGCGGTCGTCTGGCGGAAGAGATTATCTACGGTCCGGAACATGTTTCTACCGGCGCGTCTAACGACATTAAAGTGGCGACAAACCTGGCGCGTAACATGGTGACCCAGTGGGGCTTCTCCGACAAACTTGGTCCGCTGCTGTACGCGGAAGAAGAGGGTGAAGTGTTCCTCGGCCGCAGCGTCGCGAAAGCGAAGCATATGTCCGATGAAACCGCGCGTATCATCGACCAGGAAGTGAAATCGCTGATTGAGCGTAACTACGGTCGTGCTCGCCAGCTGCTGAACGACAACATGGACATTCTGCACGCGATGAAAGATGCGCTCATGAAGTATGAGACCATCGATGCGCCGCAGATTGACGACCTGATGGCTCGTCGCGATGTTCGTCCGCCAGCGGGTTGGGAAGAACCCGGTTCTTCTAACAACTCTGACAACAATGGCACGCCTCGTGCGCCGCGTCCGGTCGATGAACCGCGTACGCCAAACCCGGGCAACACCATGTCAGAGCAGCTGGGCGACAAATAAGCTGCCGCTGTTGATGTCTTGTTTTAACCTTAAAACCCCGGGGCGCCCGCTCCGGGGTTTTTCTTTTTTAACCTCTTCAGTCTCAGGGATTTTGTGATGAAACTTGTAGCCCAGGGCTCAACCCTCGATCTCTCTCACCCCCACGTGATGGGTATTCTTAATGTGACGCCTGACTCCTTCTCCGATGGCGGCGCCCATAATTCGCTGATTGAGGCGGTGAAGCATGCCAATCTGATGATCAACGCCGGGGCGACCATCATTGATATCGGCGGTGAATCGACGCGGCCAGGGGCGGCTGAGGTTAGCGTGGAAGAGGAGCTTGCGCGGGTGATCCCGGTGGTGGAGGCTATCGCCCAGCGCTTTGAGGTGTGGATCTCCGTGGATACCTCCAAAGCGGAGGTTATCCGCGAATCCGCCCGGGCAGGGGCGCATATCATTAACGATATTCGTTCGCTGACCGAACCCGGCGCGCTGCAGGCTGCGGCGGAAACCGGGCTGCCGGTGTGTCTGATGCATATGCAGGGACAGCCGAAAACCATGCAGGAGGCGCCGAAGTATGAGGATGTCTTCGCCGATGTGGAGCGCTTTTTTAATGAACACATCGTGCGCTGCGAACAGGCAGGGATCGCAAAAGAAAAATTGCTGCTCGACCCGGGATTCGGTTTCGGTAAAAATCTCACCCACAATTATCAACTGCTGGCCAGGCTGGGAGAGTTTCATCACTTTGGTCTGCCGCTGCTGGTCGGTATGTCGCGTAAGTCGATGGTAGGTCAGTTGCTGAACGTCGGGCCGTCGGAACGGCTGAACGGCAGCCTGGCGTGTGCCGTCATTGCAGCAATGCAGGGCGCGCAGATTATCCGCGTCCATGATGTCAAAGAAACGGTAGAAGCGCTGCGCGTGGTGGAAGCCACTCTCGCCGCTAAGGGAAAAAAAAGTTATGAGTAACCGCAAGTATTTTGGCACCGATGGTATTCGTGGCCGCGTCGGCGATGCGCCGATCACTCCGGAATTTGTGCTTAAGCTCGGCTGGGCGGCGGGCAAAGTGTTAGCGCGTCACGGCTCGCGTAAAATTATCATCGGCAAGGATACCCGTATTTCGGGCTATATGCTGGAATCGGCGCTGGAAGCCGGGCTGGCGGCAGCGGGGCTCTCTGCGTCGTTCACCGGGCCAATGCCAACGCCGGCGATCGCCTACCTGACGCGCGCCTTTCGCGCCGAGGCGGGGATCGTCATCTCCGCTTCACATAACCCTTTCTACGACAACGGCATCAAGTTCTTCTCCATTGAGGGCACCAAGCTGCCGGATGATGTGGAAGAGGCGATTGAAGCCGAAATGGAGAAAGAACTCACCTGTGTGGACTCGGCTGAGCTGGGCAAAGCCAGCCGCATCGTCGATGCCGCAGGCCGCTACATTGAGTTTTGTAAAGGCACCTTTCCTAACGAACTGAGCCTCTCCACGCTGAAAGTGGTGGTGGACTGTGCGCACGGCGCAACCTACCACATTGCGCCCAATGTTTTCCGCGAACTGGGCGCCCAGGTTATCGCGATGGGCTGCGAGCCTGACGGCCTCAACATCAACGAAGAGGTCGGGGCCACCGACGTGCGGGCGCTGCAGGCGCGCGTGCTGGCGGAAAAAGCCGATCTGGGCATTGCCTACGATGGCGATGGCGATCGGGTGATCATGGTTGACCACGAAGGCAATAAAGTCGATGGTGACCAGATCCTCTACATCATCGCCCGGGAAGGGCTGCGTCAGGGACAGCTGCGCGGCGGCGCCGTCGGTACGCTGATGAGCAATATGGGCCTGGAGCTGGCGCTCAAGCAGCTGGGCATCCCGTTTGCCCGCGCTAAGGTGGGTGACCGCTATGTGCTGGAGATGCTCCAGGAAAAAGGCTGGCGCATCGGTGCGGAAAACTCCGGCCATGTGATCCTGCTGGATAAAACCACTACCGGCGATGGCATCGTCGCCAGTTTGCAGGTGGTCGCGGCGATGGTACGCAACCACATGAGCCTGCATGACCTGTGCAGCGGCATGAAGATGTTCCCTCAGCTGCTGGTGAATGTGCGCTTTACCGAGGGCAGCGGTAACCCTCTGGAGAATGAGCATGTCAAAGCGGTGACCGCAGAAGTGGAAGCGGCGTTAGGTAAGCGTGGCCGCGTCCTGCTGCGTAAATCGGGTACGGAACCGCTGATCCGCGTTATGGTGGAAGGCGAGCATGAAGATCAGGTGCACGAGTTTGCGCATCGCATCGCCGAAGCGGTAAAAAGCGTCTAAGCTTGTCGGCTAAGTGGTTAAAAAGGCGGCGCTTGCCGCCTTTTTTATGATCGAACACCGGCTTTTTGCTGTTTTTTTCTGCAGTTGATACAATGTGTCGAAATTGCCCTTGCGAAGGTCATTCGCTTTGGTTAGTATTCACACCCGCTTCAGTGGGAAACGTTAAAACGTCCCGCTTTATTGGTCGAAGCACTTGGTATGCGGCGAATCCGCAAGGAACAGGTTGATTATGTACGAAGCTCTTTTGGTTGTTTTCCTTATTGTAGCGATTGGCCTCGTAGGTCTGGTTATGCTGCAGCAAGGTAAAGGCGCTGATATGGGAGCCTCCTTCGGTGCAGGCGCTTCCGGCACACTGTTTGGGTCCAGCGGTTCTGGTAACTTCATGACCCGTATGACCGGCATCCTGGCTGCGCTGTTCTTCATCATCAGTCTGGCGCTGGGTAACATCAACAGCAACAAGACCAGTAAAGGAAGTGAGTGGGATAACCTGAGCGCGCCGAAAACAGAGCAAACTCAGCCAACTGCGCCGGCTCAGCCGACCAGCGATATCCCGCACTAAGTATTCTGTACCGAGGTGGTGGAATTGGTAGACACGCTACCTTGAGGTGGTAGTGCCCTAACGGGCTTGTGGGTTCGAGTCCCATCCTCGGTACCAATATTCCAGAAAAAAGACGCTGAAAAGCGTCTTTTTTTGTTTTTATCCCCGCCGGTCATTTATTAATAAACATCTCTTCACTGGCTCCCGCCTTTTACTGTCGTTAAAGTCGCCACGTCTAATCAACAGAGGTGAAGTGACACAATGAACAAGATCGGGTTGCTTATCGTCGCCGGCGCGCTCGGTTTAGCGGGATGCAGTTCAACATCGCCATCCAAAACGGTGGAGACGATTAATGCGCTAACCGTACCGGTATCATACAGTGAGCCTGGCGTTGCAGCGAATAATGCCCAGGCGGTGACGCGCTATTTCCAGGACAATACGGCACTGATTGGCCGCCTTAACCATTCATTGAAAAGCCATTATCTGCAGGATGTTGAGCGCCGCGATGTGTTCGACAGACACAGCGAGGCGTATCAGGTGTATGGCGCTCTGACCCGCCTGGAGCAGATGGCGTCCATGAATGAGGTTTACCGCAAAGAGAATAATGTTGCTGGCCTGCAGGAGATTAACCGCGTACTGAAAAGCGTGCCGCAGGCCAGTTAAGAATGAAGCAGGGACTGCCGGACGGCAATCCCTGTGCATGGATTAAAAGCGGAAGTTAACCCCGGCGTAGGCCCCGTCGGCGAGGGTGTTGTCGCGATGGCCGTCTTTCCCCGCCATATCGATATATCGATAGCCTGCTTCGATATTCAGCGACGGCAGCACGTTAAGGCGTACCCCGGCATTGGCCTCCACATAATCATCGACGCCGCTGGACATCGAGTCCGGCGAGTAATAGCCCTCACCGAAGAGCGTGAAGTACTGGCCGAGAGGGAGCTCTGCTCCGCCACCCGCGGCGATGGCGTAGCCTTCATCCCCATCTTTAGGGTTCAGATAGATGCCTTTACCGCCCAGCGTCATCAGGAAAGGCCCGAGGTTGAAGTTATAACCCATACCCAGTCCAATGGTGTCGCCGTCATTGTCACTATGCGCCCACTGGGTATTGAACGTCATTCCAGGTTCCCCGGCGCCAAAGCTGGCAGACAGATTGGTAAACTCGCTACCGGCTTCACCATGCAGATTAACGGATGCGCAGGCGGCGCCGCTGGCCCCCACAGCGATCATCAGGGCTACCATTTTTGGAGCAATAGACTTCATTGTTGAATTCCTTCAGATAAAAAAAAGCCCGATACGGGTGTTCGGGCAAAATTAACGGGTTTTTGGATCTCATCGTTATGGTCGAGCAGGCGGTAGGAGAGGGGATTAACTCCCGCTACCGCTGCTCACGCCTGGCCGATTGCCGGCGGCATATCCTGCACCTGCGCAGGCCCGGCGATGCACGCCATGTATGGCTGTCTGCTGGTCGTGCCCGGCACAGGATGTCCTCCGGTAACTCAGGTAGTTAGCTTAAAATTATTTTTTTGTTACCGTTAGCGTTTATTGGTTTAAATTTAAACAACTTCAGCTGTGAGATGAATAGCCACAAATGACAGAGGTTGGCGCGAGTCAGAATTTTTCAGGAAGTGAGGCAATGCTTTGTAAATAACCCCCCCGGGCAAAGGCAATATAACCGCCTTTCTTTAAGGCTGACAAGACATTAAGAATACTGCTGCGTGAGAGATGAGTCCGGTCCTGAATATATTCAAGAATAGATACGCGCTGTCGTGTCTCTTCGGTTAAGAGCATCATTTCCAGCAGATGGTTACGGATCACCGAATAGGTTCGCTGTTGCAAGACCAAATCGTCACGATACACCATATACGAGGTATGATAGGCCAGCAGGATTGTCACTTCTTCCCACAGATTATGCTGACGAAATAGCGCCGACGCCAGATCGTAGTCGATACGCAGCAGCTCGGATGAGACCTCTGCTCGCAGGCTATGACTGCGGCTGGGCTGCAGCATTTCCGCCACGCCGAAAAGGTGGGGTTCATAGACGGTCACCATTAAGAGCCTGTCGGAATTACGAATAATCGACAACTCGCCTTTTTTAAAAATAAAGAGCTGGGTTTTGCCTTTATATTCCCACGTGAGTCTTTTTCTGGCGATCGCGTTAACGGGCGTCGCGTGTGGCTCAAGCACATCGATCAATCGGTCAATGGCCTTCTGCGGCCTGATAGGCGGTTTAATATTCATGATGTTTATCACCAGATACGAATTAATCAATTGAGGATATTATAGTCAACAATTTTGCTGACCAGGCGATAAGGAAATAATGCCTCTTTTCGAATTTTCTGGTGCAGACTGGTAACAAAAAATAAAAAAGCCGGCGGAGAGCCGCCGGCAGAGAGCAAACATCGTCAGGCGATTATTTGCCTTTGTTTTCCAGATTTTCAACCTGCGGTAAACCCGTCGCTGAGGAGGCGCTCAGCAGGCCAGACTGCGCGTAGCCGAACAGCTTCTCGCGGGTATCGGTGATATCCAGATTACGCATGGTCAGCTGGCCGATACGGTCTTCAGCGGTAAACATGGAATCGCCTTTTTCCATGGTCAGACGCTCTGCTTTATAGGTCAGGTTGTCTGATACCGTATTGAGGATCGAGTAGTCGTTGCCGCGACGCAGCTCAAGGGTGACTTCGCCGGTGATCTGGCTGGCGACCCAGCGCTGCAGCGAATCACGCAGCATCAGCGCCTGGGAATCGAACCAGCGGCCCTGATACAGCAGACGGCCCAGCTGGCGACCGTGAGCGTGATATTGCTCAATAGTATCTTCGTTATGAATACCGGTCAGCAGACGCTCATAAGCGATATGCAGCAGCGCCATCCCCGGGGCTTCATAAATGCCGCGGCTTTTCGCTTCGATAATCCGGTTTTCGATCTGGTCGCTCATGCCCAGGCCGTGACGACCGCCGATGCGGTTGGCTTCCAGCATCATCTCGACGTCATCGGCGAAGGTTTTGCCATTAAGCGCTACCGGGTGACCCTGCTCAAAACGTACGGTGACCTCTTCCGCAGGGATCTTCACGTTTTCGTCCCAGAACTTCACGCCCATAATCGGGTTGACGATCTTGACGCTGGAATTCAGAAACTCCAGATCTTTCGCTTCGTGGGTAGCGCCGAGCATGTTGGAGTCGGTGGAATAGGCTTTCTCGACCGACATCTTGTAGTCAAAGCCGCAGGCGATCATAAATTCGGACATTTCGTGACGGCCGCCCAGTTCATTGATGAAATCGCTGTCCAGCCACGGTTTGTAGATCTGCAGTTCAGCGTTGGTCAGCAGGCCGTAGCGATAGAAACGTTCGATATCGTTGCCTTTATAGGTGCTGCCATCGCCCCAGATGTTGACGCCGTCTTCTTTCATTGCCGCTACCAGCATGGTGCCGGTGACCGCGCGGCCCAGCGGCGTGGTGTTGAAGTAGGTCAACCCGCCGGTGGTGTTATGGAAAGCGCCACACTGAATCGCGGCGATCCCTTCTGCGACCAGCTGTTTGCGGCAGTCGATCAGACGGGCGCCTTCGGCGCCGTACTCTTTCGCGCGGCGCGGAATAGCATCGTAGTCGTCTTCGTCCGGTTGACCCAGGTTAGCGGTATATGCATAAGGCACGGCGCCTTTTTTGCGCATCCATAACAGCGCGGCGCTGGTATCCAGTCCACCAGAGAAAGCGATACCAATACGTTGACCAACCGGGAGATGCTTGAGAATCGTCGTCATAAAATAAAACCCTGCTCGATAGACTGTGGTGAGTTCGACTCAACAACCTTAACTGCATTTTTATGCATTAATTGTGAGTATTCATTTAACCATCTTTTACTGGTGACAGGAAGGGCTTCATCATCTTTTTGCTAAAAAAGCCTGAAATACCAGCACAAACGGCAATCGGGCGCGATAAAATGCATGTTGACAAAATATACTAATTGTCGTTACAATTCATCCCGATTTTATGTCCCGTCTTCGGTACCAAATCCCAGCAGTATTTGCGTCTTTTGCTCAAAAAGAGTAAAATATGCCACGTTTCAGGCGCGGGGTGGAGCAGCCTGGTAGCTCGTCGGGCTCATAACCCGAAGGTCGTCGGTTCAAATCCGGCCCCCGCAACCACTTTCCCATTAAGTACTTTTTCAAATATACTGTGAGGACTAGGTGTCCTTCGTAGCCGAATTTGAAAGAATTCTTGCGGAAGGTGTTCCAGATCGCCATGGCGATCTCAGGGTTCAGTTATCTAAAGCCCCGATTTATCGGGGTTTTTTGTTATCTGACTTCAGAATAACTGGGCTATACGCCCTTTTTTTATGTCTTGGGGGTGGGTTTGTCCACATTAGAGCAAAAATTGACAGAGATGCTCACTGCGCCGGTTGAAGCGCTTGGCTTTGAGCTGGTCGGCATCGAATTTATTCGCGGTCGCACATCCACACTGCGCATCTATATTGATAGTGAAGATGGCATCAACGTTGATGATTGTGCTGATGTGAGCCACCAGGTAAGCGCCGTCATGGATGTCGAAGACCCGATCACTGTCGCTTACAACCTGGAAGTCTCTTCGCCTGGTCTCGACCGTCCGATGTTCACCGCCGAACACTATCAACGTTTCACTGGCGAAGAAGTTGCGCTGGTGCTGCGCATGGCGGTTCAGAACCGTCGCAAATGGCAGGGCATTATCAAAGCGGTAGACGGTGAAATGATCACGGTAACCGTCGAAGGCAAAGATGAAGTGTTCGCGCTGAGTAACATCCAGAAGGCGAACCTGGTTCCCCACTTTTAACAGTCTGGATTGAGGTGAAAGGCCCCGATGAACAAAGAAATTTTGGCTGTTGTTGAAGCCGTTTCCAACGAAAAAGCGCTGCCACGTGAGAAAATTTTCGAAGCGCTGGAAAGCGCGCTGGCAACGGCCACCAAGAAAAAATACGAACAAGAGATCGACGTTCGCGTTGAAATCGACCGCAAGAGCGGCGATTTCGACACTTTCCGTCGCTGGCTGGTTGTAGAAGAAGTCACCCAGCCGACGCGCGAGATCACGCTGGAAGCCGCGCGTTTCGAAGATGAAAGCATGAACGTCGGCGACTACGTCGAAGATCAGATTGAATCTGTCACCTTCGACCGCATCACCACCCAGACCGCTAAACAGGTTATCGTGCAGAAAGTTCGCGAAGCCGAGCGCGCGATGGTGGTCGATCAGTTCCGCGAGCATGAAGGTGAGATCATCACCGGCGTGGTGAAAAAAGTGAACCGCGACAACATCACTCTGGATCTGGGCAACAACGCTGAAGCCGTGATCCTGCGTGAAGATATGCTGCCGCGTGAAAACTTCCGTCCGGGCGACCGCATTCGCGGCGTACTGTACGCCGTCCGTCCGGAAGCGCGTGGCGCCCAGCTGTTCGTGACCCGTTCCAAACCTGAGATGCTGATCGAACTGTTCCGCATCGAAGTGCCGGAAATTGGTGAAGAAGTGCTGGAGATCAAAGCGGCAGCTCGCGATCCGGGCTCTCGTGCCAAAATCGCGGTGAAAACCAACGACAAGCGTATCGACCCGGTTGGCGCTTGCGTCGGTATGCGCGGCGCGCGCGTGCAGGCGGTATCCACCGAGCTGGGCGGCGAGCGTATCGATATCGTCCTCTGGGATGATAACCCGGCGCAGTTCGTGATTAACGCTATGGCGCCGGCAGACGTCGCGTCCATCGTGGTGGATGAAGATAAACACACCATGGATATCGCGGTAGAAGCGGGCAACCTGGCGCAGGCGATTGGCCGTAACGGTCAGAACGTCCGCCTGGCCTCGCAGCTTAGCGGCTGGGAACTCAACGTGATGACCGTTGACGATCTGCAGGCTAAGCACCAGGCGGAAGCGCATGCCGCTATCGATACCTTCACCAAATATCTCGATATTGATGAAGATTTCGCGACAGTGCTGGTTGAAGAAGGCTTCTCCTCACTGGAAGAGCTGGCCTATGTGCCGATGAAAGAACTGCTGGAAATCGACGGTCTGGATGAAGCCACCGTTGAAGCACTTCGTGAGCGTGCGAAAAACGCACTGACTACGCTGGCGCTGGCTCAGGAAGAAAGCCTGGGAGATAACAAACCTGCCGATGATCTGTTGAATCTCGAAGGTCTGGATCGTGCCCTGGCATTCAAACTGGCTGCCCGTGGTGTTTGTACGCTGGAAGATCTCGCCGAGCAGGGCGTTGATGACCTGGCTGATATCGAAGGGATGACCGACGAGAAAGCTGGCGAGCTCATCATGGCCGCTCGCAACATTTGTTGGTTCGGCGACGAAGCGTAATAAACTGTAGCAGGAAGGAACAGCATGACAGATGTGACTATTAAAGCGCTGGCCTCAGAGATTCAGACCTCTGTGGATCGCCTGATACAGCAATTTGCTGACGCAGGCATCCGCAAAACGGCTGATGATTCTGTGACCTCGCAAGAGAAACAAACTTTGTTGACGCACCTGAACCGTGAGCACGGTTCGGCGCCAGACAAGCTGACGTTACAGCGTAAGACGCGCAGTACGTTGAATATTCCAGGTACCGGTGGAAAGAGTAAATCGGTACAAATCGAAGTCCGCAAGAAACGCACCTTTGTGAAACGCGATCCGCAAGAGGCTGAACGCCTGGCCGCGGAAGAGCAGGCGCAGCGTGAAGCGGAAGAGCAGGCCCGTCGTGAAGCTGAAGAAGCAGCGAAACGCGAGGCGCAATTAAAAGCTGAACGTGAGGCCGCAGAACAAGCTAAACGTGAAGTCGCTGATAAAGCGAAACGTGAAGCTGCGGAAAAAGACAAAGTGAGCAATCAACATACCGACGAAATGACCAAAACCGCCCAGGCTGAAAAGATCCGTCGCGAGAACGAAGCCGCGGAACTGAAGCGCAAATCGGAAGAAGAAGCACGCCGCAAACTTGAAGAAGAAGCGCGCCGTGTAGCGGAAGAAGCACGCCGTATGGCAGAAGAAAACGAAAAAAATTGGTCTGAAACTTCAGACAGCCCGGAAGACGCCAGCGACTATCACGTCACCACGTCACAGCATGCACGTCAGGCTGAAGATGATAACGATCGTGAAGTCGAAGGCGGCCGCAGCCGCAGCCGTAGCAGCAAAGCGGCGCGTCCGGCGAAGAAAGGCAACAAACACGCTGAATCTAAAGCCGATCGTGAAGAAGCCCGTGCGGCCGTTCGCGGCGGTAAAGGTGGTAAGCACCGTAAAGGTTCCGCTCTGCAGCAGGGCTTCCAGAAGCCGGCGCAGGCCGTTAACCGTGACGTCGTGATCGGCGAAACCATCACCGTTGGCGAACTGGCTAACAAGATGGCGGTGAAAGGTTCGCAGGTCATCAAAGCGATGATGAAGCTGGGCGCCATGGCGACCATCAACCAGGTCATCGACCAGGAAACCGCACAGCTGGTTGCCGAAGAGATGGGCCACAAAGTTATCCTGCGTCGTGAAAACGAGCTGGAAGAAGCGGTAATGAGCGACCGTGACACCGGCGCGGCGGCTGAACCGCGCGCACCGGTTGTGACCATCATGGGTCACGTTGACCACGGTAAAACCTCGCTGCTGGACTACATCCGTTCCACTAAGGTTGCTTCCGGCGAAGCGGGTGGTATTACCCAGCACATCGGTGCTTACCATGTAGAAACCGACAACGGCATGATCACCTTCCTGGATACCCCGGGCCACGCCGCGTTTACCTCCATGCGTGCTCGTGGTGCGCAGGCGACGGATATCGTGGTTCTGGTGGTGGCGGCAGACGACGGCGTGATGCCGCAGACTATCGAAGCTATCCAGCACGCCAAAGCGGCGCAGGTGCCGGTGGTGGTTGCGGTGAACAAGATCGATAAGCCTGAAGCCGATCCGGACCGTGTGAAGAACGAACTGTCCCAGTACGGCATCCTGCCGGAAGAGTGGGGCGGCGAGAGCCAGTTCGTCCACGTCTCCGCGAAAGCCGGTACCGGTATCGACGACCTGCTGGACGCGATCCTGCTGCAGGCTGAAGTACTCGAGCTGAAAGCGGTCCGTAACGGGATGGCGAGCGGCGCGGTGATCGAATCCTTCCTTGATAAAGGTCGTGGTCCGGTCGCTACCGTTCTGGTTCGCGAAGGTACTCTGCATAAGGGCGATATCGTTCTGTGCGGCTTCGAATACGGTCGTGTGCGTGCGATGCGTGACGAACTGGGTCGCGAAGTGCTGGAAGCGGGTCCGTCTATTCCGGTGGAAATCCTCGGCCTGTCCGGTGTGCCGGCTGCCGGTGATGAAGTGACCGTGGTTCGTGACGAGAAAAAAGCGCGTGAAGTGGCGCTGTATCGTCAGGGCAAATTCCGTGAAGTTAAGCTGGCGCGTCAGCAGAAATCTAAACTGGAAAACATGTTCGCTAACATGACCGAAGGCGAAGTTCACGAAGTGAACATCGTGCTGAAAGCGGACGTACAGGGTTCTGTCGAGGCGATTTCCGATTCCTTACTGAAACTGTCTACCGACGAAGTGAAAGTGAAGATCATCGGTTCCGGCGTAGGTGGTATCACCGAAACCGACGCCACCCTGGCTGCAGCATCCAACGCGATTCTGGTTGGCTTCAACGTTCGTGCCGATGCCTCTGCGCGTAAAGTTATCGAAGCGGAAAGCCTGGATCTGCGTTACTACTCCGTCATCTATAACCTGATCGACGAAGTGAAAGCGGCGATGAGCGGCATGCTGTCTCCGGAACTGAAACAGCAGATCATCGGTCTGGCTGAAGTGCGTGATGTCTTTAAATCGCCGAAATTCGGCGCCATCGCGGGCTGTATGGTTACCGAAGGGACGATCAAACGTCACAACCCAATCCGCGTGCTGCGTGACAACGTGGTTATCTATGAAGGCGAGCTGGAATCCCTGCGCCGCTTCAAAGATGACGTTAACGAAGTCCGTAACGGCATGGAATGTGGTATCGGTGTGAAGAACTACAACGACGTTCGCGTTGGCGATATGATCGAAGTGTTCGAAATCATCGAAATCCAGCGTAGCATCGATTAATCATCGGATGGCTAAGCCGCCGGGGAAGCGAAGCGCCACCCGGCAATCATTTTAAAAAGGGGCTTTAGGCCCCTTTTTTGTCTTTATTCTGGAGAATTTATTATGGCGAAAGAATTTGGTCGCCCGCAGCGCGTGGCCCAGGAGATGCAAAAAGAGATTGCTATCATCCTGCAGCGTGAAATCAAAGACCCGCGTCTGGGCATGATGACCACCGTTTCCGGTGTGGAAATGTCCCGTGACCTGGCCTATGCCAAGGTGTATGTCACCTTCCTCAACGACAAAGATGAAGCCGCGGTGAAAGCGGGCATCAAAGCGCTGCAGGAAGCCTCTGGCTTTATCCGCTCTCTGCTGGGGAAAGCGATGCGCCTGCGCATCGTGCCGGAGCTGACCTTCTTCTACGACAACTCACTGGTGGAAGGGATGCGTATGTCCAACCTGGTCACCAGCGTGGTGAAACACGACGATGAGCGTCGTGTGAACCCGGACGACAGCAAGGAGGACTGATGAGTCGTCCTCGTCGTCGCGGCCGCGACGTGCACGGCGTATTGCTGCTGGATAAGCCTCAGGGCGCCTCCAGCAACGATGTGCTGCAGAAAGTAAAGCGTATATATAACGCCAACCGCGCCGGACACACCGGCGCGCTGGATCCGCTGGCGACCGGTATGCTGCCGATCTGCCTTGGCGAAGCGACCAAGTTTTCCCAATACCTGCTGGACTCCGATAAGCGCTACCGCGTGATAGCTAAACTTGGCCAGCGCACCGATACCTCCGATGCCGATGGCCAGGTGGTGGAAGAGCGCCCGCTGACCTTTAGCGACGAACAGCTGGCGGCGGCGCTGGACAGCTTCCGCGGCGAGACGCAGCAGGTGCCGTCGATGTATTCGGCGCTGAAATATCAGGGCAAGAAGCTGTACGAATATGCCCGTCAGGGGATTGAGGTCCCGCGTGAAGCTCGGCCGATTACCGTTTATGAGCTGCTGTTTATTCGCCATGAAGGCGATGAACTGGAGCTGGAGATCCACTGCTCGAAAGGCACCTACATCCGGACGATTATCGATGATTTAGGTGAGAAGCTCGGCTGCGGCGCGCACGTGATTTTCCTGCGTCGCCTGGCGGTGAGCAAATACCCGGTTGAGCGGATGGTGACCCTCGAGCAGCTGCAGGCGCTGGTCGATCAGGCGGCGGCGCAGGATATTCCTGCCGCGCAGCTGCTCGATCCGCTGCTGATGCCCATGGACAGCCCGGCGTCGGACTATCCGCTGGTGACGATCCCGGAGACCTCCGCGGTCTACTTTAAAAACGGCAACCCGGTACGTCAGTCAGGCGCGCCGCTTAACGGGCTGGTGCGGGTGATGGAAAGCGAATCCGGCAAGTTTCTCGGCATGGGCGAAATTGACGAGGAAGGCCGCGTGGCGCCGCGTCGTCTGGTGGTGGAATACCCGGCGTAAGCGCTTTTCTTGCGATAAAAGCCTGCTACGAGTAGAATATCGCCGCTTAACGTCCGCTAAAGTGTTTTAACATTTTCGGGCGTTGCATCAGGGGTCGCTGAATTAGAGATCGGCACCCTTTCTTTCTTTTAATTTTGGAGTTCTAAAATGTCTCTAAGCGTTGAAGCTAAAGCAAAAATCGTTTCTGAGTTTGGTCGTGGCGAAAACGACAGCGGTTCTACCGAAGTTCAGGTTGCACTGCTGACTGCACAGATCAACCACCTGCAGGGCCACTTTGCAGAGCACAAAAAAGATCACCACAGCCGTCGTGGTCTGCTGCGCATGGTTTCTCAGCGTCGTAAACTGCTCGACTACCTGAAACGTAAAGATGTTGCACGTTACTCTGCGCTGATCGAGCGTCTGGGTCTGCGTCGCTAATTCTGCGAGTTTCAGAAAAAGGGGCCTGACGGCCCCTTTTTTCGACCGGGCGGCAGCAATTCATTCAAAACTCATGTATTGTTGCTAGTAATGATCTTCATGCAGAGGTTCGCGCGGCTAATGAGAGGCTTCATCCGCAGGGGCGGGTAAAGGTTGTCATTAGTCGCGAGGATGCAGAGGATCGGGTCAATAGACGCTATGTCGTAGATATGGCGTGATTTATAGATAAAAAGGATAGAATTTTGCTTAATCCGATCGTTCGTAAATTCCAGTACGGCCAGCATACCGTGACCCTGGAAACCGGCATGATGGCGCGCCAGGCAACGGCCGCTGTGATGGTTAGCATGGATGACACTGCGGTATTCGTGACCGTTGTGGGCCAGAAAAAAGCGAAGCCAGGCCAGGACTTTTTCCCGCTGACGGTTAACTACCAGGAGCGTACCTACGCTGCCGGTAAAATCCCGGGTGGTTTCTTCCGTCGTGAAGGCCGCCCAAGCGAAGGCGAAACCCTGATCGCGCGTCTGATTGACCGCCCGGTTCGCCCGCTGTTCCCGGAAGGCTTCGTTAACGAAGTTCAGGTTATCGCCACCGTGGTTTCCGTTAACCCGCAGGTTAACCCGGATATCGTCGCGATGATCGGCGCTTCCGCAGCGCTGTCCCTGTCTGGTATTCCGTTCAATGGCCCAATCGGCGCCGCGCGCGTGGGTTACATCAACGACCAGTACGTACTGAACCCAACCCAGGAAGAGCTGAAGTCCAGCAAACTGGATCTGGTGGTTGCCGGTACCGAAGCGGCCGTGCTGATGGTGGAATCCGAAGCGGAACTGCTGAGCGAAGACCAGATGCTGGGCGCGGTGGTCTTTGGCCACGAGCAGCAGCAGATTGTTATTCAGAACATCAACGACCTGGTGAAAGAAGCCGGTAAACCGCGTTGGGACTGGCAGCCGGAAGCCGTCAACGAAGCGCTGAACGCGCGCGTGGCTGCGCTGGCTGAATCCCGCCTGAGCGATGCTTACCGTATCACCGACAAACAAGAGCGTTACGCTCAGGTTGATGTGATCAAATCTGAAACCATCGCTACGCTGGTTGCAGAAGATGAAACCCTGGACGCTAACGAACTGGGTGAAATCCTGCACGCTATCGAGAAAAACGTGGTTCGTAGCCGCGTGCTGGCCGGTGAGCTGCGTATCGATGGCCGCGAAAAAGATATGATCCGTGGTCTGGACGTTCGTACCGGCGTTCTGCCGCGTACTCACGGTTCCGCACTGTTCACCCGTGGCGAAACGCAGGCGCTGGTTACCGCGACTCTGGGTACCGCACGCGATGCGCAGAACATCGACGAACTGATGGGCGAGCGTACCGACTCCTTCCTGTTCCACTACAACTTCCCTCCGTACTCCGTAGGCGAAACTGGCATGGTGGGATCTCCGAAGCGTCGTGAAATCGGTCACGGTCGTCTGGCTAAGCGCGGCGTTCTGGCCGTGATGCCGACTATCGACGAATTCCCGTACACCGTTCGCGTGGTGTCTGAAATCACCGAATCCAACGGCTCTTCTTCCATGGCTTCCGTCTGTGGTGCCTCTCTGGCGCTGATGGACGCTGGTGTGCCGGTGAAAGCCGCCGTGGCGGGTATCGCCATGGGCCTGGTGAAAGAAGGCGACAACTTCGTCGTGCTGTCTGACATCCTCGGTGACGAAGACCACCTTGGCGATATGGACTTCAAAGTAGCGGGTTCCCGCGACGGTATCTCTGCGCTGCAGATGGATATCAAAATTGAAGGTATCACCAAAGAAATCATGCAGGTTGCATTGAACCAGGCTAAAGGTGCGCGTCTGCACATCCTGGGCGTGATGGAGCAGGCGATTAACGCGCCGCGCGGCGACATCTCTGAATTCGCACCGCGTATCCACACCATCAAGATCAACCCGGACAAGATCAAAGACGTTATCGGTAAAGGCGGTTCTGTTATCCGTGCCCTGACCGAAGAGACCGGCACCACCATCGAAATCGAAGATGACGGTACCGTGAAGATCGCAGCGACCGACGGCGACAAAGCACAACATGCTATCCGTCGTATCGAAGAGATCACCGCTGAGATCGAAGTTGGCCGTATCTACAATGGTAAAGTGACCCGTATCGTTGACTTTGGCGCGTTCGTTGCCATCGGCGGCGGTAAAGAAGGTCTGGTTCACATCTCGCAGATCGCCGACAAGCGCGTTGAGAAAGTGACTGACTACCTGCAGATGGGTCAGGAAGTACCGGTTAAGGTTCTGGAAGTTGACCGTCAGGGCCGTGTCCGTCTGAGCATCAAAGAAGCAACTGAACAGACTCCGTCTGCCGCAGCGCCGGAAGTTCCGGCTGCCGAGCAGGGCGAGTAAGGTTGCCGTTAGCCCTCCGCTTTTGCGGAGGGCGTTTTACGGGCAGGACGCCTCGTTTGCAGCCGGGGAACAGGACGTTCATCCAATCGTTGTCTTCGGGAGTGGGAAATGAAGCCTTTTTTGCGCTGGTGTTTCGTGGCGACAGCTCTCACGCTGGCAGGATGCAGTAGCACCGCCTGGCGTAAGGACGCCGTCCTCGCAGTACCATTGCAACCGACTTTACAGCAAGAAGTGATTCTGGCACGTATGGAACAAATTCTTGCCAGTCGGGCTTTATCCGATGACGAACGCGCACAGCTTTTATATGAGCGCGGAGTGTTGTATGATAGTCTCGGTCTGAGGGCATTAGCGCGAAATGATTTTTCACAAGCGCTGGCAATCCGACCCGATATGCCTGAAGTATTCAATTACTTAGGCATTTACTTAACGCAGGCAGGCAATTTTGATGCTGCCTATGAAGCGTTTGATTCTGTACTTGAGCTTGATCCAACTTACAACTACGCGCACTTGAACCGCGGTATCGCCCTGTATTACGGCGGCCGGGCTAAGTTAGCGCAAGATGATCTGCTGGCGTTTTATCAAGACGATCCCAATGATCCTTTCCGTAGCCTGTGGCTTTATATCGCCGAGCGTAAACTCGACGAGAAGCGGGCGCTTGAAGCACTCAGAGAGCGCTTAGACAAGTCGGACAAAGAGCAATGGGGATGGAACATTGTCGAGTTCTACCTTGGCGACATTAGCGAAAAAGAGCTGATGACTCGTCTGAAGGCAGACGCAACGGATAACACCTCGCTCGCTGAGCATCTCAGTGAAACCAACTTCTATTTAGGTAAGTACTACCTAAGTCTGGGGGACAAGGACAGCGCTACGGCACTGTTCAAACTGGCGGTCGCCAACAACGTACATAACTACGTTGAGCACCGATACGCATTGTTGGAATTATCGCTCTTGGGCCAGGAGCAAGATGACCTGGCAGAATCGGACCAGCAATAGCTGACGAACACATCAGCCCATAGTTTTTTGCTTGCCATCACCTTCGCGGGTGAGGGCGTTGTTGTTCGTTAATACACCTACTTTGAGCCGGTTCACACTTTTCAATGAAAATTACCGTAAATTTTCACGATGAGTTATGTAGACTGGCCGCCATTAATTTTGAGGCACACGTACTACATGGCTGAATTCGAAACCACTTTTGCAGATCTGGGCCTGAAGGCTCCTATCCTTGAAGCGCTTACCGATCTGGGTTACGAAAAACCATCTCCGATCCAGGCTGAGTGCATTCCGCATCTGCTGGACGGCCGCGACGTTCTGGGTATGGCCCAGACCGGTAGCGGTAAAACCGCAGCGTTCTCTTTACCGCTGCTGAACAACATCGATCCTGAGCTGAGAGCACCACAGATCCTGGTGCTGGCGCCGACCCGCGAGCTGGCGGTACAGGTTGCTGAAGCAATGACGGAATTCTCTAAACATATGCGCGGCGTAAACGTGGTTGCCCTGTACGGCGGCCAGCGTTATGACGTGCAGCTGCGCGCCCTGCGTCAGGGTCCGCAGATCGTAGTCGGTACCCCGGGTCGTCTGCTGGACCACCTGAAGCGCGGCACCCTGGACCTCTCTAAACTGAGCGGCCTGGTACTGGATGAAGCAGATGAAATGCTGCGCATGGGCTTTATCGAAGACGTAGAAACCATTATGGCGCAGATCCCGGAAGGGCATCAGACCGCGCTGTTCTCCGCCACCATGCCGGAAGCGATCCGTCGCATTACCCGCCGCTTTATGAAAGAGCCGCAGGAAGTGCGTATTCAGTCCAGCGTGACGACTCGTCCGGACATCAGCCAGAGCTACTGGACTGCCTACGGCATGCGTAAAAACGAAGCGCTGGTGCGTTTCCTGGAAGCGGAAGATTTTGATGCGGCGATTATCTTCGTCCGTACCAAAAACGCGACCCTGGAAGTGGCTGAAGCGCTGGAGCGTAACGGCTACAACAGCGCGGCGCTGAACGGCGACATGAACCAGGCGCTGCGTGAGCAGACCCTGGAGCGTCTGAAAGACGGTCGTCTGGATATCCTGATTGCAACTGACGTTGCAGCCCGTGGTCTGGACGTTGAGCGTATCAGCCTGGTGGTGAACTACGACATCCCGATGGATTCCGAGTCTTACGTTCACCGTATCGGCCGTACCGGTCGTGCGGGCCGCGCCGGCCGCGCGCTGCTGTTCGTTGAGAACCGCGAGCGTCGTCTGCTGCGCAACATCGAACGTACGATGAAGCTGACCATTCCGGAAGTTGAACTGCCGAACGCAGAGCTGCTGAGCAAACGTCGTCTGGAAAAATTCGCCGCGAAAGTCCAGCAACAGCTGGAAAGCAGCGATCTGGACCAGTACCGTGCGCTGCTGGCGAAAATCCAGCCGACGGCGGAAGGCGAAGAGCTGGACGTGGAAACGCTGGCTGCTGCGCTGCTGAAAATGGCCCAGGGCGAACGCTCGCTGATCGTGCCGCCGGATGCGCCGATGCGTCCGCGTCGTGAGTTCCGTGACCGTGACGATCGCTTCGAGCGTCGTGGCGACCGCAACGACCGCGCTCCGCGTGGCGATCGCGAAGATCGTCCGAAACGTGAGCGTCGTGACGTAGGCGATATGGAACTGTATCGCATTGAAGTGGGTCGCGATGACGGTGTTGAAGTACGTCATATCGTTGGCGCGATCGCTAACGAAGGCGATATCAGCAGCCGTTACATCGGTAACATCAAGCTGTTCGCTTCTCACTCCACCATCGAACTGCCGAAAGGGATGCCGGGCGAAGTGCTGCAGCACTTTACTCGTACCCGCATCCTGAACAAGCCGATGAACATGCAGCTGCTGGGCGATGCGCAGCCGCGCACCGAACGTCGTGGCGGCGGTGAACGTCGTGAAGGCGGTCGTAGCTTCGGCGGTGAGCGTCGTGAAGGCGGTCGTGGCTTCGGTGGCGAGCGTCGTGAAGGTGGTCGTGGTGATGGTCGTCGTTTCAGCGGCGAACGTCGTGAAGGCCGTGCGCCGCGTCGTGACGATGCATCCGCGCCGCGCCGCGATGACTCTGCCGGTCGCCGTCGCTTCGGTGGCGATGCGTAATTAACGCAGCCCGCTAGCGTAAACTAAATAATACAGCCCCGATCGTCATGATTGGGGCTTTTTTTATTTCTTTTGTACTCGTGTACTGGTACAGTGCGTCACACCCATCGTGGGAAAGTATTTTTGACTGGAGATTTCGGTAAATGGTGACACTAACCACTACGGCAACCCGTCCGTCCCTGTTTGGCGGCGTGGTGATCATCGGCGGCACGATTATCGGCGCGGGCATGTTCTCGCTGCCGGTGGTGATGTCCGGCGCGTGGTTTTTCTGGTCGCTGGCGGCGCTGGTCTTCACCTGGTTCTGCATGTTGCACTCCGGTCTGATGATCCTCGAGGCCAACCTTAACTACCGGATCGGCTCCAGCTTCGACACCATTACCAAAGATCTGCTCGGTAAGGGCTGGAACCTGGTCAACGGCGTGTCGATCGCCTTTGTGCTGTATATTCTGACCTACGCCTATATTTCAGCCAGCGGCTCGATACTGCATCATACGTTTAGCGAGATGTCGCTGAACGTACCGGCGCGGGCGGCGGGTTTTGGCTTTGCGCTGCTGGTGGCATTTATCGTCTGGATGAGCACCAAAGCGGTGAGCCGCATGACGGCTATCGTGCTTGGCGCCAAGGTGATCACGTTCTTCCTGACCTTCGGCAGTCTGCTGGGGCACGTCGAGCCGACGACGCTGTTTAACGTCGCGGAAAAGAACGCCTCCTATGCGCCATACCTGCTGATGACGCTGCCGTTCTGCCTGGCCTCGTTTGGCTACCACGGCAACGTGCCGAGCCTGATGAAATACTACGGAAAAGATCCACGTACCATCATCCGCTGCTTAACCTACGGTACGTTGCTGGCGCTGGGTCTGTACGTGGTCTGGCTGCTGGTGACGATGGGCAATATCCCGCGCCCGCAGTTTATCGACATCGCGCAGAAGGGCGGCAACATTGATGTGCTGGTGCAGGCCCTGAGCGGGGTGCTGAACAGCCGGAGCCTGGATCTGCTGCTGGTGGTGTTCTCTAACTTTGCCGTCGCCAGCTCGTTCCTTGGCGTCACGCTGGGGCTGTTCGACTACCTTGCGGATCTGTTTGGCTTTGACGACAGCGCGCTGGGGCGCTTTAAAACTGCGCTGCTGACCTTTATTCCGCCGATGATTGGCGGGTTGGTGAAACCCGATGGCTTCCTCTACGCCATCGGCTATGCCGGCCTGGCGGCGACGATCTGGGCGGCGATTGTACCGGCGCTGCTGGCTCGCGCCTCGCGTAAACGCTTCGGCAGCCCACAGTTCCGCGTATGGGGCGGAACACCGATGATTGTGCTGATCCTGCTGTTTGGCCTGGGCAATGCGGTCGTGCACATTCTGTCGAGCGTTAATCTGCTGCCGGTTTACCAGTAATTTTAATTTACCTGAGCCAGAATTACCGATCTGGCTCAATATATATTTTCCAGCATTCTCTTATTATCATGAAAGGTCATTTTAAATAAGGGAATGTTTATATGCCTGAGCAAGACATCACTTTGCGCAAACTGGAAATTTTCCTTGGATATATGGAAACTATGAATATTTCTAAGGCAGCAGAGAATATGAGAATATCTCCGGTCAGTGTACACCGCGCTATTCATTCTCTGGAAGATAATCTACGCTGTGCTCTTTTTACGCATAATGGCCGAAATTTACAGCCATGTCCCGCTGCCTGGGTGATGCAAAAGCATGCCAAAGAAGTGATGGATGCCATGGACCGCTGTGTTTACCTGACGCGAGAAGCTTCAGGATATCACTCTCCGGCATTACGCTTAGGTCTGCTCTATTCATTGGTGCTGAAAACGGCGCCGCAGATTGTTCAGGGGCTGAAAAATCGTCGCCCGGAACTTTCTATAGAATTTATTATGAACTCTAATAAAGTTTTATTAGAAGCTTTAAATGCAGGAAGTATTGATGCGGCATTAATTTCAACACCCGATGAGTATAATTATCATTTATTTGAAACCTGGACGATATTTTCCGATTCGATTTATTTAGCTGTTCCTGTACAGGATGCGGATACTCTATCAGTACCCGTTGACCTTTCCCTACTGCAGAGTAAAAAGTTTATCGCCCTGAGTGAGGGGTTCGCCACCTGGAGAGGTTTCCAGCAAGCGTTTCGTATCGCTGGATTTGAACCTGACATTGCGCTGCGGGTGCATGATATTTTTTCGTTGATGAGCATGGTGAATGCCGGAGTGGGTTACACGCTTATTCCCGGGCGCATGCGCGGGCTTTTTCGTAGCGGCATACGCCTGCTGCCTTTGCAGGAGGCCTATCGTATGGAGCAGGAGATATCGCTTGTTTTTCCCCGTAGTCAGGAAAATCATCCTGGACTGCTATCTCTTCTCGCTGAATGTCGTATGTATGCCAGGCAACTTATGCTGGAGAATAACGATGTAGACAAAGCCCCATGATTTCCTGGGTCATTCGCTGATAAACCTGGGCTTCGCCGTACATAGCAACGGCGAGCCACCGGGTGGTGCTGACTAAGGCGATTTTCATGCGGATATGATCATCGCAGATGGTATTCGTTAACGCGTGGGTCAGCGCCTGGCGGCTGAGTGAGCATAAGGTGAAAATGGCCGGCTCCTGCCTGGTGATGATTTGATTCTTCAACGCACAGCCGATGACGCAGCGCTGCAGTTTGTTTCGCAGTTCGTCGGAGGTGCCGCTGATAAACGCAAAGCCGATTCGGTGTTCGGGTTTATCGGCCAGTAGCTTTTGCCGAAAAATCTCCTCTTCCTCCTGCGTGCACAGTGAGGCCTGCATCGCAATTTGCCCGGGCTTCATACGTTGAAATGAATACATAAGTCTCCCTGGCACCTGTTGCATAAAACAACAGGCGCATGCGGTTAAAAGAACGGGGATAAAGAGAGATAGAGCGCAGAGGGTGCCAGCAGACAGCCCAGGCCGGTATAGAAGGTGGCTGTCATTGCGCCATAAGGGACAAGTTTCGGATCAGTCGCCGCCAGCCCTGCCGCCACGCCGCTGGTGGAACCCATCAGCCCGCCGTAGACAATGGCTGCAGCGGGAGAGTTCAGTCCGGCGGGTTTGGCCACCAGCGGCGTGACAATCATGATGGCGATAGATTTAATCACCCCGGCAGCGATACTGAGCGCGATAACATCCGAGCTTGCGCCAAGCGCTGCACCGGTAACCGGGCCGACAATAAAGGTCACCGCGCCGCCGCCGATAGTCGCCATGCTGACCGCATCGGTATAGCCGAAGGCCCAGGCAACCATCGCTCCCAGGTAGAAGGAGAGCACGGTAGAGACGACCAGCGCCAGCGCGCCCGCGAGGCCCGCTTTTTTCAGCTCGTCAAGCTTCACGCCAAAGGCGGTGGCGATAATGGCAAAATCACGGAACATGCCGCCGCCCATCAGCGCAATACCGCTAAAAAGCGTGATGTCGGAAAGCCCTTTTTTGCCGCCGGTGAGTTCGCCGCCGAGCCAGGCCAGCAGCAGGCCCGCGGCAATGGCGATCGCCGAGCTGTGAATTTTACCGCGAAAGACGTGGGTCGAGAGCCAGGCCGCGACCCAGCATACAATGCCAACCACCACAAAAGCGGTGATCAGGGCATTGCTGGTGAAGTTACTGGTAAGAATCTTTGTAAATTGTTCCATTCTTTATGCTCTCCACCGGTTAGTCTGCTGAACGTGCCATCGTGCTTTTGCTGCCGATTTTGCTCAATGGTTTAATCAGCAGAAAACCAATCACGACAGCGCCAAGGCCAGCAATAAGCGCCGCCGGGCCCCCTTTGAGCGCGGCCACAACGTTCTGGTTCGCGGACATGGCGACAACAATAGGGATATACATCGCGTTCCAGAATCCCACTCCCTGTTCGGCAGGTTTAGACAACAGTCCCTTATCCGTCAGCTTCTGGGAAATAACGACTAAAAACAGCATGGCAAAGCCGACGCCGCCGATATTGGCGGAAATTCCAAGCAGCAAGCCCAAAAGATCGCCGACAATTAACCCGGCGAACATGCATAATCCCATTAACATCAATCCGTAAATAATCATGATGTCTCTCTTTCTATAACCATACTAAAAGCATAAGAGGCTACCCGAACCGGGAAATGACAATAAAATAAGACAAGGGCTTTTAGCACAGTATGTTTTTATGATGCGGGCAGTCAACAGTAAAATTATACGTACAGACCTTGCTTGTCATATCAGCGAAATATTTATCGCTGATATGATTCAGGCATGTGGTTATATCACAAAGGAATGCCGCACTATTTATTTAGTATTAAAAATGTGACGATTTACTCAACGGTAATTTCGAATAAGACCTTGCCCGGGTTTACGCGATCGCCTGCGTTCACCGCCAGTGACTTTAATACGCCAGCCTCCGGCGAGGCGACAGGCATTTTCATTTTCATGGCTTCAAGAATAACAACCGTCTGGCCTTTTTCAATTTTATCGCCCACTGCAGCTTTAACTTCATCGACAACACCCGGTACTTTTGATTTGACTTCAGACATATTAATTTCCTTTAATATATTTCATTGAAAGATGTTTTATTAAACCGGCGACATCATGTCGCGTCATTAATCCGACATCGGTCTCGCCTTTAGCCAGCAGGGTCAGACTCCCGCTAAACCACTCTTGGATATTGATAGAAAAACCGTTGGGTAAATTAATTTCCCCATCAATACGCACTGAATATTGCTGAGCAATATCAGTCAGAAAAGAGTAACAATCGCTTAACGCCATTTCGTGCCAGGGCGTAATGCGGATATCTAAATCGGAGCGACTGTCCGTCCATAGCCAGGGCGTCGCCATCTCCAGCGCCACCGACCCCCACACGCCGAGCCCGGTTTCCGGCCCGCGCCATGCCTGACGCAGGGCGCTAAAGGCACGTATCGCGCTGGTACGGCTGACGGCAGGCAGGGTGGCCGTTTGCTCCGGCGTTGACACGCGCGTGACGGCCTGTAATGAAGCCACCGTCGCCAGCCGTAAACGCTGCCCTTTCCAGCGCTGCGGAAAGCAAAATCCCAGGGAAATATTCACTTCATCATGGATGCCTCTGCGCACAATGCCGGGGAGATATCCGGAGAGCAGATAGTCACGCGCCTCTTCCCGCAATGAGGCGGGGAGGGTGCTAAACGCGCCGTTCAACTGCCTCGCAATCAGCCGCAGCGCAGCGCTGTCCAGCCAGCACAGAGTATGGCGTTGCAGGGCGCTCATCGCTGCTTGCTCCATGCCGGATCGTTTTTCGCCTGTTGCTGTAAATCCCGCTGCGCCGCAAGTATGGCGTCAAACTGCTCGGTGGCCTGCGGACCGATAATATCGACCGGCGCGGTTTTTGCCGCTTCCTCCCCCGGGACCGTAACGGGGTAGAGGCGGATATGGGTGGCGCTGGCCTGGGTTTGTAGCTGCGCGCTGACCCGGCAAACACGCCCCTTGATACGTAAAATCGTCCGTGCCGTCCGCTCCACAATTTCCCGGTGATGGGCGGTAGTCGCCATCACCACCATGTCATATTCCGGCGTGGTGCGCTGACGCTTCCAGGTCTGGATTTTGCCCTGCGGATTACACAGATGGCCGTTGGTCGCAACGGGAAAGCTGTCGCCGGTCGGCAGACCGCCAACGATCACCTCCCGCCAGTCACCGCCCTGCGGCGCGGCGACTAGGGAGATATCGTCCCGAACCGGCAGGCCGTCCAGTATCAGCCAGCCGAACTCCTGGCAACCGTAGACGTCATGCAGCGCATAGCCCAGCGAAGCGCACAGTGGAACCAGCGCTTCATCAAGGGGCGTGCCTGCGGTAATCAGCGTCAGCGTTTTGGGTAAATACGCCTGCAGGTTCATCTTTAGCGCCTGTTCGAGCGTCGCGCGTAAAAATGAGGACTCTCCCACCACCACGTCCGGCTGCTGGCGACAAAGGGCAATCAGCAGCGCGTCCCGGCAGGAGCGGGATAAAAAAGACCAGTGTAGACCGCTCTCGTCCAGCGCCTGACGCGTGAATACATTCACCAGCGGCGCGTAGGTCACCACCATATGCTGCCCGGCGGTTACGCCGCATTCCGCCAGCACACGCTTACCCGCCGCGCTACGCAACGGCAGTTCATTCCGCGTTACGCCGACGATGTTTTGAAATGCGCTGCTGCCGGTGGTAAAGGTAACCAGCGCCAGGTTCAACGGCGTGTGGATCTCCTCGAGAACGTGAGCCGCCGTGGGGCCAGCGATGCCTTTATCGTTCAGCGTGCGATGCGGCATCTCCGTTAACGTGGGGATACCCTGCTGGGCGTCAACCAGCCATTCGAGTGTGGCGATGGGATCGTTCATAGCGCGTACTCCAGAATCAGGCCGGTTGATACCGCGCCGCGACCGCCCGATACTCCTCGCGCATCTGTGCCAGAATCACGTTGCGCATTTTTCTGCCGCCGCGCTCTTCGCCTGCCATCCCACGCCCCTGCGGGCCTGTCGCCGTCACGCCAGCCGCCAGTTTCTGCTGGCGCACTTCTGCGATATGGAGAACGATCGCCGCTTTCATCTCCGGGATCGCCTTGATCAGCGCTTCCACCCCGCCCAACTGCCAGAAGAACTCCGGCCCGGCCGCGAAGACCGGATTGGTTCGGGAAAGCTCGCTCAGACGCTCCACGTCCTGGCGGGTAATACGCGCGATACTGCTCAGCGGCATTACATGGATCATGGTGCCAAATTCCGATGTCAGGCTCAGGATATGGTCGGCCTGTAAACCGTGGCAGAGAAACGCGCCGCTAATGGCGCGACCGATGACCATCGCGATAATCGGGTGTCCGACATGGCGCGCCTCAGCCAGCGCCAGCTGATAGGCTCCGGTGGCTTTATTCATACCGATGATCTCTTCCAGCTTGCCCGGCCCGTTGCCGGGAGTGTCGACGATCAGCACCAGCGGACGTTTCTCGCCGACGGGCTTATCTTTATCCATCGCCAGCGTGCGATAGACCGCCAGCGCCATTTTGTAACCCTCTTCCAGCCCGATAACCCCGGCGTACACCACCGGAAAGCGCGGGTTAAAGGTCATGGCGTCGTTAGCAATAACGGTGCAGACTTCACCGCTAATGCGGGCGCTGCCGATGACGGCGCCGGGACCGTAATCCTCATAAGGCAGCTTGAGATCCGCCAGCGCGTTCTCTTCGAAGCTGTTTTCGTCAACAATCAGATCGATAGCGGCGCGGCCCTGGCCGAGTAAATTTTCCATTATGCTTCCTCCACCGGCAGGCGTTTAACGTTGCTCAGGAACGTCTCCAGATCCATATCCACCAGCGACTGGGGCGCGGTATTGCCCGCCATCGCCCAGACATCCCGCGCGTCTGACGGCGCTGACTCGCTGATTTTTTGCGTGAGCGCCATCTGGGCGCGTACTTTCGCTTCGCTGCCGATGCGGCGCATGGCTTCAATCTGCGGCCAGTCCAGGTCGGCAATCAGCGCGGCCTGCTGGTGGAAGGCTTCGAGCGAGTCGGCAATCAGGTAGTTACAGTCCCCGACGATGTACTTATGCTTACCGCCGGTGGTGCGGAACACCAGCGCGCGGTCCGAGGCGTCAAACTCGCTGCGGCCCATCTCCTGTTCGATGACCTCAGGCCCGGTCAGCCCCAGGCGGCCCGATTCGCTCATCACGATGACGTCGGTGGCGGCGGCGACAAAACCCATCCCGCCAAAGCAGCCGATCTTGCTGCCGATCATCGCCACGACCGGGACGCGACCGCGCAGGGTTTGCAGCATGTCCATACACTCGGCGTGGGCCAGCAGTCCGGCGTTAGCCTCATGCAGGCGCACGCCGCCGGTTTCAAAAGCGATGAGGACGATCGGGCGGCGGGCCGGGTCGGTGGTCTGCGCCGCCAGTTCGTCCGCCAGCATCAGCGCACCGACCATTTTTGCGCCGCCCACCTCGCCAACCGCACCGCCGATAAAACGCCCCTCCTGCGAGATGACAATGGCCGGGTGCTGGCCCAGCAGGCCGATGCCGGTAACGATGCCGTCGTCAAACTCCACGGCTTCATTGAGCACGGGCAGGTGAGGGCTGGTTCGCTTGTCCGCCGGGCCGATCAGTTCAGTAAAGGTACCTTTATCCACCAGCGAGCTGGCGCGAACGCGGGCGCTGGCTTCCAGAAAACGCAGATCATTCATGATGGGTTTCTCCCGGCATAGCCTGCTGTAACGCTTGCTGAATTCGTAACGCGACGACCGCAGGCGTGGCGTTGTTGTCATTGATGCTGACCTGCATGTTGCCCAGCGGTCCGTTTTCCAGAAACCGTTTCAGCACGATTTCCCAGATATGATCGAAACCGGTCACCGGCGTGCAGATGCTGACTTCAATACCGCCCGCCAGCGCTTTCGGCTCTAGCAGGACCTCCAGATCGCCGGAGCCAACAACGCCGCAGTGCACAGTTTGCGGCAGAGATGCTCTTTCGCGGGTGCCGCTGAAATGATGTGATATTTGATGTAGAGCCATGTCCTTTTCCCCTACCAGTTACGGAATCGAGCGGGCGGGTTATAGAGTCCGCCAGACCAGTCAACGAGATCGCGAATGCTTTTCGCCGCCAGCATCTGACGGTTGGCGCGGCGGCGGTCAATGCCTAAATCTTCCGGCGTTTTGACAATGCCTTCCTCACGCAGCTGTGCGGTCTGCGCCGAATCGGCGGCAAGGCCAATTCCGGTGTAGCCTGCCACGGCGCGAATGGCCGCCATGCGCTGTTCCAGCCCTTCGCAGCGGTGCAGATAGGCGATGCCCTCTTCGGTCAGTACGTGGGTGACGTCATCGGCGTACACCATGACCGGCGGCAGGGCGAGATTGGCTTTTTCCGCCAGTTCCCAGGCGTCCAGCTTGTCGACGAAAGCGGGCTGTCGCTTCTCGCGGAAGGTTTCCTGCATCTGCACCACCAGACGTTTGCCGCGTGGCATATCGCCAATCAGCTGCTGCTGGGTGGCGTTGAACTCTTCACCGCATTTCAGCCAGGATTGCGTTGCATGACGGCGGCCTTTGGCGTCGCAGCCCATATTCGGCGCGCCGCCAAAGCCCGAAACGCGGCTGGCGGTGGCGGTGCTGCTGTTTCCGTACTTATCGATCTGCAGCGTGCCGCCGATAAACATATCCAGCGCGTAGTGACCTGCAGCCTGGGCGAAGGCGCGGTTGGAGCGTAGCGTGCCGTCCTGGCCGATATAAAAGACGTCCGGGCGTTCGGCGACATATTTCTCCATGCCCAGTTCGCCGCCGAAGCAGTGCACCGACTGGATCCAGCCGCTTTCGATCGCTGGGATTAGCGTCGGATGCGGGTTGAGTACCATATGGGTACAGACTTTGCCTTTCAGCCCCAGTTCCTCGCCGTAGGTGGGCAGCAGCAGCTCAATGGCTGCGGTGAAGAAGCCAATGCCGTGGTTAATGCGCTCAACGCCGTATTCGGCATAGATACCTTTCAGCGCCATCATTGCCATCAGCACATGGGTGTCGGTAATAAGTCCCGGATCGCGGGTAAACAGCGGCTCGACGTAGAACGGGCGCGGCGCTTCAATCACCGCATTTACCCAGTCGCCGGGGATATCAACGCGCGGCACTTTATCGACAATCTTGTTGACCTGCGCGATCACAATTCCCTGGCGGAAGTGGGTGGCTTCGGTAATAACAGGCGTATCTTCGGTGTTAAAGCCGGTGTAGAGATTACCGTCTTTATCCGCTTCAAAGGCGGTGATTAGCGACACGCGCGGCGTGAGGTCGACAAAGTAGCGGCTGAACAGCTCCAGATAGGTGTGGATGGCCCCGAGCTTGATCTTACCGTCCTGGATCAGCTTCGCCAGGCGGCCATCCTGCGGCCCGGCATAGGCGAAATCGAGCTTTTCAGCGATGCTCTTTTCAAACAAATCCAGATGGCTGGACAACGGTACGGAAGACTGCACCATATGCAGGCCGTAGATTTTTTGCGGATCAAGCTGGCACAGGCATTCGGAGAGAAAATCCGCCTGTTTCTGGTTATTGCCCTCGATATTGACGCGGTCGAAGCTTCGAATAACGGCTTCCAGCACGGCGACTGTATCTTTAGCGTCGATAATTTTGCCGTCACGGAAATACGGCGCCAGCTGATTCAGGCGCTGTGCTGTATCGTCCTTAAGTTGATGCCAGTTGTGCTCTTTTAGCATGGGTTGACTCCATTAATTCAGCAGGAATAGCGTGGAGATAAAGATCCCGGTGGCGATAGCCGAGACGATCAGACCGCTCACACCCGCACCCATTGCCAGCGGCAGGATGATGGCGTAGGGGTTCTCATTGTTAACCTCTTTCTGCGCGATTTTTGCCGTCGTCGGCAGGCAAGAGACGCCCGCGATACCGATAGCCGGGTTATAACGCCCCTTCGAGATAAACCAGATAAACCAGCCGCCCAGTAGAGCGCCGACGGCGGAAATGGCCAGCGCGCCGATACCCAGGATCAGGATGATGGCAACTTTCGGGTCGAGAATAGTTTGCGCTTCGCACAGCGTGCCCAGCAGCAGACCGAGAAACAGCGTTGCGGTATAGGTCAGCGTGGATTCCAGTAATTTCTGGAACGGTTCGATCTCCGCCTCTTTAATAGCGATCCCGAGGAAGAACGAGAGGATCAGCGGCGCGGCGACCGGCAGCAGCAGGCACAACAGCAGGCAGGCGCAGACGGTAAAGATGAATTTCGCTTTCTTCGATACGGTGGGGTATTCAATTTCAACTTCCATGCCACGGTATTTTTTCGGTACCAGCAGACGCACCAGGTACGGATAACCGGCATAGGTCAGGCTCAGGTAGAGATAAGCGATAATGGCGATGGGGACGAACAGGTTCGGTGCCAGGATAAGGGAGGCAAAGAGCACCATCGGCCCATCTGCGCCGCCGATAGTGGCAATCGACGCGGCTTCGTTGGCGGGTAGGCCGAATACTTCAATACCCAGCAACAGCGCGGCGAAGGTTCCCGCCTCGGCGAACAGAGCGACAACAATGCTGGCCCAGGGGCGGAGCAGAATGAAGCTGATGTCGCTCATTGCGCCAATGCCGAAGAAAACGATACAGGCGATGAGGCCATTGCTAAAGGTGAAGTTATAGACCGGCTGCAGGAAGTTTACCTGCATCAGGTTTACCAGCTCGTTAGGCTCGCTGACCATCGGGTCGAGAATTAAGGTCCCGGTTTGTCCCCCCGCCAGAAACAGTACCCCGGCGTTAACCGCGATCATACCGAGGCCCATCGGCACCATAATTAACGGTTCAAGCTTACGGCGGAATCCCATCCAGGCTAATATAAAGCCAAGAACAATTAGCAGAAAACGTGCAATGGCTATTTTCGGATCTTCAATAAAAAAAGTGCCAATGCCCGAAAAGAGCTTAACAAAGATATCCATAACTATATTCCTGATGGCTAAGGTAAAATTCGAAAATTAATCGTCGGTGATATTTAATTTATTCATCATCTTGTTAACGCCAACAATGATGCCGACAACCGCAAATGAAATTACAATCGTTAAGCCATACGTTAATAAAGTATAAAAATAGATGTTCATAATCTTCCTTATGTCATATCTCCTTGCGGCTGGCAGCAAAGAAAATACATCGCCAGACACAGCGCTAATAAATCGGCCGAACCGCCAGGGCTGACCCACTTATCCAGGCACCATGAATTAAAATCAGCCAGCGCCTGCTCGATCGCAGGGTTAAACATTCCGCCCTGCGTCACCAGACGCCGAGCATATTGCTTCATTTCCGCCAGCGCCTGCTGGCCGCCACGAAACAGCACGGTAGTGTCATCGCAATGGGCCATTAAGGTGAGCAGCGTATGAATAAGCGCTTCCCGCCAGGCCAGCCCGTTGTCTAACGCCTGATGCAGCGCGGGTAAGCCAATCTGGCAAACCAGAGGGAAGCCTTGCTCTGCCTCGCCGCGCACGCCGGTAATTCCGAATCCGACATACAGTTTTTCACCGTGGGTTTGCGCCGGGCGTTCGGCAAGGGCGGCGAAATCCCGACGGCAAAGATCGCGGCAGAGTTCAGCGACGCACTGGCTTAAGGCGTGATAAGAGAGGGTTTCCCCGCGCCCGGAAAGCCATCCTGCCGCTGTCGCCAGAATCGCGCCGGAAAACAGAATGCCGCGCTGAGTATTAACCTGCTGTGTTGCCCGCAGCAGCGTATTTTCATAATGAATGCCAATGGCACGTATTCTTGTAAAGAGTTCCCCTGGCGAACCCTGATGATTTTCCCCGGCATAGGCGCAGGCGCTAAAACAGGGGGCAATAGCCGATGAACTGGTAATAAATAACCAGATATCCATATCTTTATGCGCCCCTTGTGAATGAGGTGTAACAAGGCCGGGCTTAGGCCAGGCGGAGACCTCCATTAACAGCGCTTTTAATAAGCACTCGCCGATCCACATAGCACGGGCAGTTGGTTGGCTCATGGGTATTCTCTTTTACCAGGTTCAGGTTTGAAAAATAAAACAGAGGAAAGCTAACACCGTTGTATGAGGGTGACAATTACTCCAGAGGTAATGTAATTACGCTCAACGTAATAAGGCGGGGGTTATGCGAAAATATGAATGAAGGCGATCACAAAATGGTTTAACGAGAGAAAAGAAATGCGGCAAAAATGCCGCATAGCTCACTAACCCAACAATTCCTCTTTCACCTGCATCGCTAAATCGAAAGAATGCAGGCGCGCCTGGTGGTCGAAGATCTGGCCATTGACCATGATTTCGTCCGCCTCGGTTTCCCGCAAAATCGACTCTAAGCCGTGGCGGACTTTGGTTTTATCACCCACCAGCGACATGCGCAGCGCCTGCTGCACGCCATACTGCTCGGACGCTGACCACAGCTGATGCATATTTTCCACCGGCGGCGGTAGCTGTCCGGTTTCGCCGCGACGTAGCTTCACAAACGCCTGCTGCATGGAAGTGAAGAGAAACTCCGCATCGCGGTTGCTGTCGGCGGCGATGATATTAATGCACACCATGGCATACGGTTTTTCCAGCCGCGCTGAGGGCGTAAAGTTGCTGCGATACAGGTGCAGGGCCTGGAACAGCATATCCGGCGCGAAGTGCGAAGCGAATGCGAACGGCAGGCCGAGCTGCGCCGCCAGCTGGGCGCTGTAGAGGCTTGAGCCCAGCAGCCACACCGGAATTCGTTCGCCATAGCCAGGAACCGGGCGCACGTGCGGGTTCGGTTCGCGGGCGTCAAACCAGTCCACCAGTTCCGCCACATCGCGCGGGAAGTTATCGACATCGCCGCTCATATGGCGACGCAGGGCGCGCATGGTGGGCTGATCGCTGCCCGGCGCGCGGCCAAGGCCGAGATCGATGCGTCCCGGGTAGAGCGTATTGAGCGTACCGAACTGCTCGGCAATCACCAGCGGAGAGTGGTTGGGCAGCATCACCCCGCCGGACCCCAGATGCAGGGTGGTGGTATTGGCTGCGAGATAGCCAATGAGCACCGAGGTCGCTGCGCTGGCAATGCCGACCATATTGTGGTGCTCCGCCAGCCAGTAGCGGTGATAGCCGCGCGATTCGGCCAGCCGGGCGAGATCCAGAGAGTGGGTAAAGGCTTCTTTAGCAGAAGATCCTTGCGGGATCGGCGCCAGATCGAGCACCGAGAACGGAACAGATTTGTCAGTCATAAAGGCTCACTTTGCTACAGCATCGTCATCAGATTGAAGGTCTTCTTCCAGCCTGGCGCATCCAGGACGCGCCAGCCAGAAAAGCTGCATCTTTAATAATGCATTAAAATCTGAGCACTGCTGTTAACAAAGTGAGCGGTTTATCAGGCCTGCAGCGCCAGCCCGGGCAGCCGTTTCCAGTAGCCGTTGCAATCGCTGTTGCCGGTGAGCGCCAGCGGCGCAGCGCCGTTTTCATTGGCGCGGAAGGCGTCGAGCATGGCGAAGGTCTCGTTGCCCATCGGCGACAGGCGCACCATATCCACCAGGCCGTGCATGGACGTCAGCTCATTGCCCAGGTTGTAGACATAGCCGCTCATGGTCTGGATACCGTTGAGCACGAACACCTGCTGGTTCTCCTGGGACAGCATGCTGCGCCCGGTTGGGTACTTGATGCAGCAGGTCTCGCACTCATCCTTTGGCCGATCTTCCGAGCGGGCGGTAAAGCAGCGGGCGGAATAAGCCAGCGGCAGATGGCCGTAGCTCAGCACTTCGACTTCAAACTGATTGCGAATACCCAGCTCTTCGCACTGGGTCAGTAAATTAGCCAGCCAGTCGCGGGAAAGCTCCACCGGCATGCACCAGCGCACCATACCTTGCTTAAGCAGCAGACGCAGAGTGACGGCGTTGTAGCAGTTCAGCGCATGCCCGGCGACGAACGGCAGCTTGCGTTCGGCGCAGAGGTTCACCACGCCCAAATCGCTGGCCTCAATCAGGAACTCACCGTTATCGACATAGCGCTTCAGCTCGCCCAGTTCAGAGGAGGCCTGCACCAGCGCGAGGGTAGACAGCACCACCTGCTTGCCGCTGCCGGCCAGCGCTTTCGCCATCTCGATCCAGTCGCCGACTTTGGTGGCGCGGCGTTTGCTGCACACCGCTTCGCCGAGATAAATGGTGTCGGCGCTGCAGTTTGCCGCCTGCTGGTAAAAATCTTCCAGCGTCTCTTTTGGCCAGTAGTAAAGCACCGGCCCTAATGAATATTTCATGTTTCTCACTGCCATTTACGGTGATAGGCGCCAAGGGTGGTTTGTGTCCCTTCGGACATGGAGCCAAGGGTTTCCATCCATGCGGATTGCGGCACGAAATTCTGCGGATCGGCTTTGCAGCGATCGATCGCCTGGCGCCAGACTTTCGCCACCTGGGTGACGTAGGCTGGGCTGCGCTGACGGCCTTCGATTTTCACTGAGGCGATATTGGCGGCCATCAGCTCCGGCAACAGTTCCAGAGTGTTGAGGCTGGTGGGCTCCTCCAGCGCGTGATAGCGCTCGCCATCGACCAGGTAGCGGCCTTTACACAACGTTGGGTAGCCCGCGTTTTCCCCATCCTGATAGCGGTCAATCAGCACCTCATTGAGACGCGATTCCAGCCCCTGCGGGGTTTGCTGCCAGCGAACGAAGCGCGCAGGCGAACAGGCGCCGACGGTGTTGGGCGATTCGCCGGTCAGGTAGGAAGAGAGATAGCAGCGGCCTTCCGCCATGATGCACAGGCTGCCGAAGGCGAAGACCTCCAGCGGCACCGGCGTGGCGCGGGCCAGCTGTTTCACCTGGTGAATAGATAACACCCGCGGCAGTACGACGCGCGCCACGTCGAAGTTGCGATGATAGAAGCGAATGGCCTCTTCATTGGTGGCGGAAGCCTGTACCGACACATGGCGTTCTATATGCGGATAGCGCTCCGCGGCGTACTCCAGCATGGCGATATCGGCCAGAATGAGCGCATTGGCGCCCAGCTGAGCCGCCATATCCACCGCGCGCTGCCAGCGGGCGTAGCCGTCGGGGTGGGCGAAGGTGTTGATGGCGATATGCAGCTTACGACGGTGCTGATGCACAAAGCTGACGGCTTCCTGCAGTTTCTTTTCGGTGAAATTAAGGCCGGCAAAGTGGCGGGCGTTGGTGTCATCTTTCAGCCCGATATAGACGGCATCGGCGCCGTTTTCGATGGCCGCCTTAAGCGCCGGAAGGTTACCGGCTGGGCAGAGCAGCTCCATAATTTTTCCTGAAAAATGCGGCCCGTCAGGGACGCTGAATGGTTAACGAGCAGGGATTTTAGTTAACCTTCTGGTGACAATTTTTGATTTGAGGCAGTTAAAAGTGTATTGGCGGCGCCAATAACTGGCTGCCGTCATCGCGTTTTTGTTGATTTACGCCGCTATGTTGTTTATGTGATATGGCACAATAGCGGCACAATTGCATTCATGGAGTAAAGCTTGTGTTGGATAAACTGCGTTCCCGGCTGGTCCACTTTGGCCCGTCTTTAATGAGCGTGCCGGTTAAGCTGGCGCCTTTTGCCCTCAAGCGCCAGGTGCTGGAGCAGGTGCTTAGCTGGCAGTTTCGCCAGGCGCTGGCGGAGGGTGAGCTGGAGTTTCTCGAGGGGCGCTGGTTAAGTATTCATGTGCGTGACATCGGTCTGCTGTGGTATACCTCGGTAGTCGATGGTCGCCTGGTGGTCAGCCAGCAGGCCGACGCCGACGTCAGCTTCAGCGCCGACGCCAGCGATCTGTTAATGATCGCCGCGCGCAAGCAGGATCCGGATACGCTATTCTTCCAGCGTCGTCTGGTTATTGAAGGCGATACGGAGCTGGGGCTGTATGTAAAAAATTTGATGGACGCCATTGAGCTCGAGCAGATGCCCAAAGCGCTGCGCGTGATGTTGCTGCAACTGGCGGATTTTGTCGAAGCTGGACTGAAGAGCCCGCAGAAACCTGAACAGACATCGGTAGGTGAGGCATGCTGATTCGAGTGGAAATTGGGATTGATGCACCGGGAATCGACGCGCTGCTGCGTCGTACCTTCGGCCGCGATGCCGAAGCGCAGCTGGTGCACGATCTGCGTGAAGATGGACTGATCACGCTGGGGGTAGTGGCGACGGATGATGAAGGCCAGGTGATCGGCTACGTTGCCTTCAGCCCGGTTGCGGTGGAAGGTGAAGAGCTGCAGTGGGTCGGCCTGGCGCCGCTGGCGGTGGATGAACGCTATCGTGGACAGGGCATTGGCCGGCAGCTGGTCTATGAAGGGCTGGATTCGCTGAATGAGTTTGGCTATGCCGCGGTGGTGACGCTGGGCGACCCGGCGTTATACCGTCGCTTTGGTTTTGAACCGGCCGCGCGCTTCGATCTCCGCTGCCGCTGGCCGGACAGCGCGGAGGCGTTCCAGGTGCATCGCCTGGCGGATGACGCCCTCGAAGGTGTCCACGGCCAGGTCGAATACAGCGACCACTTTAATCGTTTTTAAGCCTTGCCAGCAAGGTTTCAACGGTATCCTCTCCGGCAACGAGGCGCTCTTTTTCGCGCTTCGTTAGCTGCTTAATGCGGTATTCCAGCCGCAAAGCAAGTGAGTGTTCACCAACTTCATGACTAAAGGCCAGTCGCAGGTCGCCTTTGCCGCGCAACGCCTTCGCGCCTTTCCCTGCCTGATGCTGGCGAAAGCGGCGCGGCACATCGGTGGTGATGCCGGTATAGAGGCGATTATCCGCGGTTCGAATGAGATACAGAAACCAGCACACGGTCACAAAGTCACTATGGTAAGGTGTATGCACCATAGCATAACGGAGAAGAAAGATGGATACGCTTGCCGCCATTGGCCGCTGGCTGAGTAAACAGCACGTCGTCACCTGGTGCGTCTCCCGTGACGACGAGCTGTGGTGTGCGAATGCCTTTTACGTCTATGACCCGGATACCGTGGCCTTTTATCTGCTCAGCGAGGAGCACACCCGCCACGGCCAGATGACCGGCGAGCGGGCGAAGGTGGCCGGGACGGTCAACGGTCAGCCCAAGACCGTGGCCCTGATCCGCGGCGTGCAGTTCCAGGGCGAGATCCGTCGTCTGCGCGGCGACGAAGAGGCGCGAATGCGCCAGCGCTACGTCAAGCGCTTCCCGGTGGCCCGCATGCTGTCGGCGCCGGTCTGGGAGATTCGTCCGGACGAAATCAAGTTTACCGACAACACGCTGGGGTTCGGGAAAAAGCTACACTGGCGGCGCGATGCCGGCGCCGAGCAGGCGTAGCGCTTCGCGATTGAAGGCCGGCAGATCGTCCGGCGTTCTGCTGGTGACCAGCTGTTCGTTATCGACCACCACCTCCTGGTCGTAAAACTCGCCCCCGGCGTTTTTCACATCCACCACGATCGGTTTTACCGCCGTGAGCTTACGCCCGCGGATCACATCGGCGCTGATCAGCAGCTGCGGGCCGTGGCAGATGGCGAAGACCGGCTTCCCGCCGTTGACAAAATCGCGCGTAAAGGTGACAAAGCGTTCATCCCCGCGCAGCTGGTCCGGGGAATAGCCCCCTGGCAGCAACAAGGCATCAAATTCACCCGGTGTGACGTCATCAATGGCCCGATCGATGGCGACCTCTGCTTCTCCCTGTTTACCCTTCACCGTCTTGCCAGCCTGCTTTTCGATCGTCACGACCTGATGCCCGGCGAGCTTAAACGCCTCGGCGGGAGAGGTAAATTCAGAATCTTCAAAGTCGTCGGTAATGAGCACGGCTATCTTTTTACTCATGCTTCCTCCGCTGTCTGGATGGTCAATGAGGTAATTCCATGATGATGGTGGATACTTACCTTGTAAGGTATTAAGCCTGGAACATGAGCGCGAAAGTGCAAGGCAGAGAATTCCGTAAAGGAGAATCAATGAGTCAGGTATTATTGACCGGCGCGACCGGGTTAGTTGGCGGTCACTTACTCCGGCTGCTGCAGAATGAACCCCGCATCAGCACCATCGCTGCCCCGACGCGTCGCCCACTGGCGCCGGCGGAAGGCGTGTTTAATCCGTACGATCCGCAGCTGACCGATGCCCTGGCGCAGGTGGTCGACCCGGTCGATATCGTCTTCTGCTGTCTGGGAACGACGCGCCGGGAAGCGGGAAGTAAAGAGGCCTTTGTCCATGCCGACTTTACGCTGGTTGTTGATACGGCGCTGACCGGCAAACGGCTAGGCGCTCAGCATATGCTGGTGGTCAGCGCGATGGGCGCTAACGCCCACTCGCCGTTTTTCTACAATCGGGTGAAGGGGGAAATGGAGGCGGCGCTGATCGAGCAGGGATGGCCGCGGCTGACCATTGCCCGGCCGTCGATGCTGTCAGGCGAGCGGGAAAAAAAACGGGCCAATGAGACCTTCCTCGAACCGCTGTTCCGACTCTTACCGGGGAACTGGAAATCCATTGCGGCCCGCGACGTGGCGATTGCCCTGCTGGAGGAGGCGCTGTCGCCCACTCACGAAGGGGTGCAAATTCTGTCATCGTCCGAGCTGCGGGAGCGCGCCGCGCGGCAGGCGGAATAGCGGTTTGCAAACGCAGGCTTCCGGCGTAGTATTCACGGCTTCAATTCATATCCACATTTCTTGCTGGGGAATGCTATGGCTGGTCAGTCTTCATCTCAGGCGGCGTCACCATTTCAATGGTGGAAACCCGCGCTTTTCTTTCTCGTCGTGATTGTCGGCCTGTGGTTCGTCAAATGGCAGCCGTACTACGGGAAAGCCTTCACCGCGGCGGAAACCCACAGTATCGGTAAATCCATTCTCGCCCAGGCCGACGCTAATCCGTTAAAGGCGGCGTGGGACTACGCGATGGTTTACTTCCTTGCCGTCTGGAAAGCGGCGGTGCTCGGCGTGCTGCTCGGGTCGCTGATTCAGGTGCTGATCCCGCGCGACTGGCTGCTGCGCACCTTGGGGCAATCGCGTTTTCAGGGGACGCTGCTGGGGGCGATTTTCTCGCTGCCAGGCATGATGTGCACCTGCTGCGCCGCGCCGGTCGCGGCCGGGATGCGCAAACAGCAGGTGTCGATGGGCGGGGCGCTGGCGTTCTGGATGGGCAATCCGCTGCTCAACCCGGCGACATTGGTGTTTATGGGCTTTGTTCTGGGCTGGCAGTTTGCGCTGGTTCGCCTGGTGGCGGGCCTGGCGACGGTGCTGATTGTCGCAACGCTGGTGCAAAAATGGGTAAAAGAGGCGGCGACGCAGCCTGCCGTGGTGCCTGAAGCGCAACCGGAAGCGGCCCAGGGCGGTTTCTTTAGCCGCTGGCTGCGGGCGCTGTGGACGTTGTTCTGGAACACCATCCCGGTTTATATCCTCGCGGTACTGGTGCTGGGGGCGGCGCGCGTCTGGCTGTTCCCGCACGCCGATGGCGTGGTGGATAATACCTTGTTCTGGGTCATCGCGATGGCGATCGCCGGCTGCCTGTTTGTGATCCCTACTGCGGCGGAAATTCCGATTGTCCAGACGATGATGCTGGCAGGGATGGGCGTCGCACCGGCGCTGGCGCTGCTGATTACGTTGCCGGCGGTGAGCGTGCCGTCGCTGATTATGCTGCGCAAAGCCTTCCCGGCCAAAGCGCTGTGGCTGACCGGCGGGCTGGTGGCGCTGTGCGGCGCGATTGTCGGTGCGCTGGCGCTGGTGTAGTGTGCTGTAAACGTACGGATAGCCGGATGGTGTGCCGGGCGGCGCTACGCCTAACCCGGCACATAACGAACAGGGGACTGCAGCCCGGCTAAGCGTAGCGCCAGCCGGGAAACTGCAGCTTTATTTGATGTAGGTAAAGGCGGTAGTCACCCGGGACACGCCGCTCACCCGGCTGGCAATATCCGCCGCCGCGCGGCCTTCACGGTCGGTCACCAGCCCCATCAGGAAGACTTCGCTGTTTTCCGTGGTCACCTTCACGTTCGAGGATTTGACCTGATCGGTGCCCAGCAGCTGCGAACGCACCTTGGTGGTAATCCAGGTATCAGAAGAGGCGGTGCCTAAACCAATCGGCTGGCCCTGGCGCACTTCGTTAAACACTTCCGTGGTTCCTTCCACGCCCATGGCGATTTGCTTGGCGCGGGCTGAGAGGTCCGGCGTCGGCGACTGACCGGTCAGCAGGACTTTGCCCTGATAAGCGGTAACGTTGATGCGGGCCTGTTTCTTAATCTGTTCATCTTTCGACAAGGCGCTATTGACGCGCAGTTCCAGGGTGCTGTCATCGACCTGGGTTCCCACCGTACGCGGGTCCGTTGCGGCTTTAGTGCCGACTGCTGCCGTTCCGACTACCGCGGCGGCAACGCAGCCCTGCAGCAGTAGTGCAGAAAGCAGGATGGCGAGGGGCGAGAGAGCCTTCATGTGTTCTCCTTAATCGTCCTGGTGTGGAAAAAGAGTGTTATCTATCAAATCGCACAGACAGTTGACGGTCAGCATATGCATCTCCTGGATACGCGCGCTGCGGTGTGAGGGGATGCGAATTTCGACATCCTGCTGACCTAACAGGCCCGCCAGCTCACCGCCGTCATAGCCGGTCAACGCGACGATGGTCATGTCGCGGGTCACGGCGGCTTCCACTGCCTTGACGATGTCCCGGCTGTTACCGCGCGTGGAGATTGCCAGCAGCACATCGCCGGCGTGTCCCAGGGCGCGCACCTGCTTGGCGTAAATCTCGTCATGCAGGCGATCGTTAGCGATGGCAGTTAAGACCACATTATCGGTGTTTAGTGCAATGGCGGGTAAACCAGGGCGTTCCGTTTCAAAACGATTAATCATGCTGGCAGCAAAATGCTGTGCGTTGGCGGCGGAAGTGCCATTACCACAACAGAGGATTTTGTTGCCGTTGAGCAGGGACTGCACGAGCGTCATCGCCGCCCGGGAGATGGCGTCCGGGAGTGCTTCTGCTGCGGCAATTTGGGTTTGAATGCTTTCGGTAAAGCAGGCTTTGATTCTGTCGAGCACGGGATCCCTTACTTCTGGTATTACGCTATTCGCCAAAGGCGTTTTTTAGCCATTGGATGTCGTTTCCGGTGAAGGCTACCACATCGAAACGGCAATCCACAGTCTCAAAGCTCCCATTCTGTCGGCAGAGCCACAAACGGGCGGCTTTAAGGAGGCGTTGCTGTTTTTGCGGGGTGACGCTGGCCGCCGCGTCACCGTACAGGGCGCTGCGGCGGTAGCGCACCTCGACAAAGACGGTGACGGCGCCGTCGCGCATGATGAGGTCAATTTCGCCGCCACGCTCGCGGGCGTTGGCGGCGATAAAACGCAGGCCCTGGCCTTCCAGCCAGCGGCGAGCACGGTGTTCCCATGCATCGCCGGTCTGTTTGCTTAGCTGGCCGGGACGATTTGTCCCTGCTGGTACTTGAGCCATGACAGTTTCCTGTTAATCACGCAGTCCTGAGTCGCCGTCAGATCGCCGGTATTCCCGTTCAGCTCGAAGCCCGGCGTCTGGCGCATTTGCGTGAAGTGGTTTGCCAGCGACCAGGCGTCAGCGCCCATCGCATACAGACGCGCCAGCGAGTAGTCATTGCGCACCGCAGACAGCGCCTGCTGCATCAGCGCCGGGTTGCTGCCAGCCAGCATCGGGATTTCGCTATACTGCAGGCCTTCCATCTCCAGACGGAAATCCGGACCTGCGGTGCCCTGCGCGCTGCGCGAGCTGGCGTACAGGGTGACATTGCTCTGGCTGCCGTTGCGCATCGCGATCATGGGTTTGATATAGCCAATCTGTTCCGGGGTGGCGAGGATGTAGGCCGCGTCGACGCTGCCGCCGCTGCTAACCGGCATCTCATCCGCACTGCCGAGGACGCTGTTCTGCGCTGATGGCAGGGTGGATACCGGGGTGCCGCTCAGCGCAATGCCCCCTCCGCCGTTAACGCCGGCGCGCAGCTCCGCCGTGGAGCCAAAACGCTGCTGCAGAACGCTGGCGCCGCCCAGCTTCAGCCACTCGTCGGCAAACGCGCTGACCACACGATCGCCCAGCGCGCCGCGCGGAACCAGCAGCAACGGCGTCTGTTTGCCCTGTTGATGGATATGTCGGGCGGCGTCACGCGCTTCGTCTTCCGGCGACAGCGCGAAATAGCAGATATTAGCGCGGCCTTCGACCTTCTCCGGCTGGTTGAGCGCCAGCACGTTGAGCGGCGTATTGCTCTTGATAACATCTTCGACGTTCTCTTTCAGCAGCGGTCCGACGACGAGGGTGGCGCCGTCCTGCTGAGCCTGAGCAAGCAGCTGGCCGATCGGCTGGCTGGTGGTATCGTAAATTTTCAGTTCTGCCGAGGGGTTGGCGGCGGTGGCGACCACTGGCTGCGGCTGTGCGGCCGGGGCAGTGACCGGCTGGGTGGCCGGAGAGGCGGTGGTCTGCGGCGCGGCGACCGCTGCCGGGGCCTGAGCGGCCGGTTCCGCGGCTGGCGTTGCCTGGGTTTGCGCCGGGGCCTGCACCGGTTCAGCGCGACTTCCGGTAGCCGTAAGATCGCTAATTTCCGCCTGCGACGGGCTTACCACGTCATCATTACCGGACGCGTTCGCGGCCTGGGCGACCTGAGCGGGAACCGCGCTGCCCGTCACCGACGGCGCGCCGTTTTTGGCGGCTTCGAAGCCCTGCTGGATGGTACGGCCGAAGATCGACGCCTGGCCGTTCAGCGGCAGGAAAAGCGCAATCTTGTTGATGGAGGCGGGCTTATAGTTTTGCATGTTCACCAGCGCCGTCGGCAGCATTTTGGCGCCCGGGTTTTGCGGGTAGCGCGTCTGCCAGTCTTTGACGCCGGCTTTCAGCAGCGTGGGATCGTTGCGGTTGTCAAACCACATCCGCTGCAGATCCAGCCAGCCCTGGAGGGTATTTTCATCGGCATTGATCACCAGCGCATTGGCCTGATCCTGGGTCATCGCGGTCAGCGCTTGCCAGGTCGCGTCAATATTTTGCTGGCGCTGTTTGGCATCGCTCAGCAGCGGCTGCTGGGCGATTAAGGCGCGCAGCAGCGTAACCGATGGTTTACCCTGGCTGGCATCGATTTGCGCCTGCCAGTAGCGCGCCTGCTGAGGCTGCTCCAGGCTTGCCGGGTCAAGCTTAGCCAACAGCGTACGGGCCCCCTGATAGTCGTTCTGCGCCAGCTTCACTTCTATCGCCAGCAGTGACTGTTCACGGGCCTGGGTGCTGTCCAGGTTCGACGGCAGCTGGTTAAACAGGTCGATGGCCTGCTGCTTCTTTCCTTCCTGCAGCAGTGCACGAATGGCGAGTAATTGCCAGTTGGTCTTGCTATCATTCGTGCTTTGCTGCATCTGCTGCAAGTAGAAACTGGAGTTGGCCTGCGACGTACCCTGCATAAACGCCGTACTTTGATCCTGCGTGTGGGTGCCGCAGCCAGCAAAAAGAAGAGTAGCCAGCAATACGGGCAGACAGCGCGCGGGCTTAGAACGAAGAAATGTTGACGGTACCATAAGTGTCCAGTGATATTTTTTTGGCTCAATGCTCAATATTAAATCGGCAATACGGACGAGACAATGAAACAACACGAATCAGCGGATAATTCTCAGGGGCAGCTCTATATTGTGCCCACTCCGATAGGAAATCTGTCTGATATCACGCAGCGCGCACTGGAAGTGTTGCAAGCCGTTGATTTAATTGCTGCGGAGGATACCCGCCACACCGGTTTGCTGCTGCAGCATTTTGCGATTAACGCCCGCTTGTTTGCGCTTCATGACCATAACGAGCAGCAAAAGGCGGAAACACTTCTCGCTAAACTGAAAGAAGGGCAAAACATCGCGCTGGTCTCCGATGCCGGCACGCCGCTGATTAACGACCCAGGCTACCATCTGGTGCGCACCTGTCGTGAAGCGAATATTCGCGTCGTACCGCTGCCGGGACCCTGCGCGGCCATCGCCGCCCTCAGCGCCGCCGGTTTGCCCTCCGATCGTTTCTGCTATGAAGGCTTCCTGCCGGCGAAATCGAAAGGCCGTCGCGATACCCTGAAAGCGCTGGAAGAAGAGCAGCGCACCCTCATCTTCTACGAGTCGACCCACCGGCTGGTGGAGAGTCTGGAAGATATCTGCGCGGTACTGGGAGAATCCCGCTACGTGGTGCTGGCCCGCGAGCTAACCAAAACCTGGGAATCGATCCACGGGGCGCCGATTGGCGAGCTGGTGGCGTGGGTCAGGGAAGACGAAAACCGTCGCAAAGGCGAGATGGTGCTGATCGTCGAAGGCTTTAAGGCGCAGGAAGAGGCGCTGCCGGCGGCGGCGCTGCGTACCCTGGCGCTGCTGCAGGCGGAGCTGCCGCTGAAGAAAGCCGCTGCGCTGGCTGCGGAGATCCACGGTGTGAAGAAGAATGCGCTGTATAAGTATGCCCTGGAGCAGCAGGGGGAGTGATCCTGTAAAACCAGTGAAAGCCTGGCAAGCCGCCCTTGAGAGTGTGAAGGGCGGCTTGAGCGTCATCCGACATGTCGGAAGAAATGTCGGAAGAAATGTCGGAAGAAAAGTGCAGCCCGCCTTCCTTGCCGCACAGCACCCCTAACCAACCAGCCCGGATAAATCCGGGCTTAACGTGGTTAAACCCTTACGCTCTCGATCAGGTCACCGGCGCCGGGTTAAACACCGCCAGCTGGTTATGCAGACCCCATTGATCAGAGAAGGTTTTCTTGCGTCCGCTGGCGACGTCGAGAATGAATTCGAACAGCTTCAGCCCCACATCCTCAATCGTCTCTTCGCCGGTGGCGATGGTGCCGGCGTTAATGTCCATTAAGTCATACCAGCGGTTAGCCAGCTCGGTACGGGTCGCCATTTTTATCACCGGTACCGCCATCAGTCCGTAAGGCGTGCCGCGGCCGGTGGTGAATACCTGCACCGTGATGCCAGAGGCCACCTGCTGGGTGCCGCAGACAAAATCGCTGGCGGGGGTGGCAGCGTAAATCAGGCCGCGTTTGGTCGGGCGCTGCCCAGGGGAAAGCACCTCAACGATGGCGCTTTTGCCTGATTTGGCAATCGACCCCAGCGCTTTTTCCACCACGTTGGCCAGGCCGCCTTTCTTGTTGCCGGGGGAGGGGTTGGCGCTGCGGTCGGTTTTGCCCATGTCGAGATAGTTATCGTACCAGGCCATCTCTTCCAGCAGGCGTTGACCCACCTCTTCGTTGATTGCCCGCGGGGTCAGCAGATGGATAGCGTCGCGGACTTCGGTCACCTCTGAGAACATCACCGTCGCGCCGCAGCGCACCAGCAGATCGGAGGCGTAACCCACCGCCGGGTTGGCGGTCACGCCGGAGAAAGCGTCGCTGCCGCCGCACTGCATACCCACCACCAGCTCAGAGGCCGGGCAGGTTTCCCGCTGACGCTGGTTGAGTTTCGTCAGATGGCGCTCGGCGACCTGCAGAATGTCATCGACCATCGATTTAAAGCCCACGTGCTTTTCATCCTGCAGGCTGACGATGCTGGCGCTGTCCACCGGGATGCTTTTGACATCTTCGGTCCCCTGCAACAGGCGTTCGGGCTGCAGCTTTTCACAGCCAAGGCCAATGACCATCACCTCGCCGCCGAAGTTCGGGTTAAGGGCGATATTGTGGATGGTGCGAATCGGCACCACCGCCGCTGGCGCATTAATCGCTACGCCGCAGCCATAGAGATGATTCAGACCCACCACGCCGTCGACGTTGGGATAGTTCGGCAGCAGGTCGCGTTCAATGAGTTTCACCACGTAATCGACCACGCCCGCAACGCAGTGCACGCTGGTGGTGATACCCAGCAGATTTTTGGTGCCCACGCTGCCGTCGGCATTGCGGTAGCCTTCGAAGGTGTAGCCTTCCAGCGGCGGTAGCGGGGCGGGCACTTTGGTGGCCAGCGGCAGGGTGTTCAACGGCGGGGCGGTAGGCAACTCCACTAACGACTCGTCAATCCAGCTTCCCTGGGGGATGTCGCGCACCGCGAAGCCAATCACTTCTCCGTAACGGATAATTTCACCGCGGGCAGGGATATCCGCCAGGGCGACTTTATGCCCCTGTGGGATGTGCTCGATGAGCGTCAGGCCGTCCGGGAAACGCGTTCCGGCGGTCAATCCCCGATCGTTGACAATAATCGCCACATTATCTGTTGGGTCAACTTTTATATAAAACGCGGTCGGCGATGGTTGTCGAATTGAAATATCGGCCATTGTCCAGTTATCTCCAAACAGGTGCTAAAAATATAATTAAATGGTCATTCTGGCGCGGTAGAGCAGAATAATGAAATAAAGAATGTCAGGTGTGTCGGCATGAAGATGTGATCTAAATCACTCCTTATCGCCATGGACGCGTGCGGTGGGCGGGCAATCGTAAGAAGTGTGGATTAGCGCCCATGGCTTAAGGCGATTGCCCAACTTAAGCTTTTAAAAATGTATTTATATTGTGTTTATGCATAGTGTCTGGCGAGTTGGCGCTGACTATACTGAGTCGTGTTTTTGTGACGTCCGATATCTGCATGGTTGGCCTTTGAATCGCGGGTTAATAATTTAGCCGTGACCTAATGAATAATAAAAAATGGTTAATTTGCGATGGGCTTACATTTTCCGGACTCAAGGTCAGGGAATAAAAAAGGACACCCATTCGCCGGTTTACTCTGCGGATAATATTTGGGGTCAGGCGATACGCTTTTCCAGCCTAATGGGGCTCTCTCGCCGGGCTGGTGTTATAACGAATGAATTGCAGAAGTTAGCAACGGTTAACGCAAGGTAAAAATCATGGATAACGCAATTTTCCCGAACAAATTTAAGGCCGCGCTGGCGGCTCATCAGGTGCAGATTGGCTGCTGGTGCGCGCTGGCCAATCCGATTAGCACCGAGGTGTTGGGTCTGGCGGGTTTCGACTGGCTGGTACTGGACGCGGAACACGCGCCGAACGACGTCACCACGCTTATCCCGCAGCTTATGGCGCTGAAAGGCAGTTCCAGCGCTCAGGTGGTTCGCGTGCCGACCAACGAGCCCATCATTATTAAGCGCATGCTGGATATCGGCTTCTATAACTTCCTGGTGCCGTTTGTCGAGACGGCTGAACAGGCGGCGCAGGCGGTGGCTTCTACCCGCTATCCGCCGGAAGGGATCCGCGGGGTTTCCGTTTCCCATCGCGGCAATATGTTCGGCACCGTGCCGGACTACTTCGCCCAGTCCAATAAGAATATTTCCGTTCTGGTACAGATTGAGAGCCAGATCGGGGTGGACAACGTCGAGGCGATTGCCGCGACCGAAGGTGTCGACGGCCTGTTCGTCGGCCCGAGCGACCTGGCCGCCGCGCTAGGTCATCTGGGCAATGCCGCCCATCCTGAGGTGCAGCGCGCCATCCAGCATATCTTCGCCAGCGCGAAGAAGCACGGTAAGCCAAGCGGCATTCTGGCGCCGGTGGAGGCCGATGCGCGGCGCTACCTGGAGTGGGGCGCCTCTTTTGTCGCCGTCGGCAGCGATCTGGGCGTCTTCCGTTCCGCAACCCAGAAACTTGCTGATGCCTTTAAAAAATAGTCACCAGGATGAAGAGAGAGAGAACAATATGACAATCAAAGTGGGTTTTATCGGTCTTGGCATTATGGGCAAGCCGATGAGCAAAAATTTGCTGAAGGCGGGTTACTCGCTGGTGGTGTCTGACCGTAACCCGGAAGCGATTGCCGACGTGATTGCCGCGGGCGCAGAGACCGCGACCACGCCGAAGGCGATTGCCGAGCAGTGCGACGTGATCATCACCATGCTGCCGAACTCGCCGCATGTCAAAGAGGTGGCGCTGGGGGAGAACGGCATTATTGAAGGCGCGAAACCGGGCACCGTGGTGATCGACATGAGCTCTATTGCGCCGCTGGCCAGCCGGGAAATCAGCGAAGCGCTGAAGGCTAAAGGCATTGATATGCTGGACGCGCCAGTAAGCGGCGGCGAACCAAAAGCGATCGACGGCACCCTGTCGGTAATGGTCGGCGGCGACAAGGCGATCTTCGACAAATATTACGAGCTGATGAAAGCGATGGCTGGCTCCGTGGTGCATACCGGCGACATCGGCGCGGGCAATGTGACCAAACTGGCCAATCAGGTGATTGTCGCCCTGAACATCGCGGCCATGTCCGAAGCGCTGACTCTGGCCACCAAAGCCGGCGTCAATCCGGATCTGGTTTATCAGGCGATCCGCGGTGGTCTGGCGGGGAGTACCGTGCTGGATGCCAAAGCGCCGATGGTGATGGATCGTAACTTCAAGCCGGGCTTCCGGATCGATCTGCATATTAAAGATCTGGCCAATGCGCTGGATACCTCCCACGGCGTGGGCGCTCAGTTGCCGCTGACGGCGGCGGTAATGGAGATGATGCAGGCGCTGCGTGCGGACGGTCTGGGCACCGCTGACCATAGCGCGCTGGCTTGTTACTACGAAAAGCTGGCGAAAGTGGAAGTGACTCGCTAACAAGAAGAGCTCTGCGCGGCCCGGTGGTTATGCCTGGCGCAACAGCATCAGACTGCCACGGCGGGGCGAGCCTGGACGCGGTATCGGCGTCGTCTTCCGCGTGTTTACCTCGGTTGCGACGCAGGAAGCGGCGTTTCGCGCGCGTAGGACAATATTTCTCGTGCGTCGCGCAATAGCGTTGCCGCCCTGCAGGGCGGGATGACGACAGAGGGATGACAACGGGCGGTAAACCCACTATACTGCGCGCCGAAGCTGACCAGACAGTCGCCGCTTCGTCGTCGTCCTCTTTCGGGGGGAGACGGGCGGAGGGGAGGAAAGTCCGGGCTCCATAGGGCAAGGTGCCAGGTAACGCCTGGGGGGTGTCACAGCCCACGACCAGTGCAACAGAGAGCAAACCGCCGATGGCCCGCGCAAGCGGGATCAGGTAAGGGTGAAAGGGTGCGGTAAGAGCGCACCGCGCGGCTGGTAACAGTCCGCGGCACGGTAAACTCCACCCGGAGCAAGGCCAAATAGGGGTTCATAAGGTACGGCCCGTACTGAACCCGGGTAGGCTGCTTGAGCCAGTGAGCGATTGCTGGCCTAGATGAATGACTGTCCACGACAGAACCCGGCTTATCGGTCAGTTTCACCTCTTTATGTCAAAACCCCGCTTCGGCGGGGTTTTTGCTATCTGAATCCGTGACGCAGATGAATGATTGTCCACGACGCTATACCCAAAGAAAGCGGCTTATCGGTCAGTTTCACCTCTTTACGCAAAATTCCGCTTCGGCGGGGTTTTTGCTATCTGAATCCGTGACGCGGATGAATGACTGTCCACGACGCTATACCCAAAAGAAAGCGGCTTACCGGTCAGTTTCACCGCTTTATGTCAAAACCCCGCTCCGGCGGGGTTTTTGCTATCTGAATCCGTGACGCAGATGAATGACTGTCCACGACGCTATACCCAAAAGAAAGCGGCTTATCGGTCAGTTTCACCTATTTATGTCAAAACCCCGCTCCGGCGGGGTTTTTGCTATCTGAATCCGTGACGCGGATGAATGACTGTCCACGACGCTATACCCAAAAGAAAGCGGCTTATCGGTCAGTTTCACCGCTTTACGCAAAACCCCACTTCGGCGGGGTTTTTGCTATCTGAATACCGGCAACAGGATGAATGACTGTCCACGACGCTATACCCAAAAGAAAGCGGCTTATCGGTCAGTTTCACCTCTTTATGTCAAAACCCCGCTTCGGCGGGGTTTTTGCTATCTGAATACCGGCAACAGGATGAATGACTGTCCACGACGCTATACCCAAAAGAAAGCGGCTTATCGGTCAGCTTCACCGCTTTATGTCAAAACCCCGCTCCGGCGGGGTTTTTTGCTATCTGAATCCGTGACGCGGATGAATGCCTGTCCACGACGCTATACCCAAAGAAAGCGGCTTACCGGTCAGTTTCACCGCTTTATGTCAAAACCCCGCTCCGGCGGGGTTTTTGCTATCTGAATCCGTGACGCAGATGAATGACTGTCCACGACGCTATACTCAAAAGAAAGCGGCTTACCGGTCAGTTTCACCGCTTTATGTCAAAACCCCGCTTCGGCGGGGTTTTTGCTATGTGAATCCGTGACGCGGATGAATGCCTGTCCACGACGCTATACCCAAAGAAAGCGGCTTATCGGTCAGTTTCACCTCTTTATGTCAAAACCCCGCTTCGGCGGGGTTTTTGCTATCTGAATCCGTGACGCAGATGAATGACTGTCCACGACGCTATACCCAAAGAAAGCGGCTTACCGGTCAGTTTCAACTATCTCTATAAAACCTCTCGACGAAGGTGTTTATTTTTAATTTCAGTCGGTTGTAAATCAGGTTTGCAGAATATCCACTTTTAAACAGTTTTTGGGCTGCTTTAAACACCGGATTCGTTAATACTGTCACGCTACGATGTTTTATTGTCTATCCGTTAGTCTCTATTCCCTCATTTGCAGCGGTCATCATTCAGCTTAATGGATAGCAGGTTTATAGGTTATCCAGACAGGAGTGATAGACGTGAAAAATGTAGTATTATTCCCGCAGCTCAAATCGGCAATAGCCTGGCTTATCGGTCATGGTGAAACAATTATGCAGTTTGCCTGGGATATCGTGGCAGCGCTGATTATTCTTTTTGTCGGGCGAATGCTTGCAAAAGTCCTCGCTAAAGCCTTCGAGAAAATTCTCTTACGACGCAACGTCGATGCGACAATCGTTCATTTCTTTGCTGCGCTCGTTCGTTATATTACGATGGCTTTTGCGATAATCGCCGCATTAGGTCGGGTAGGGATTGAGACGTCTTCCATCATCGCGGTTATTGGCGCGGCAGGGCTGGCAATTGGTCTGGCGCTGCAAGGTTCGCTTTCTAACTTTGCCGCTGGTGTTCTGTTGGTCACTTTACGTCCTTTTCGGGCCGGAAATTTTGTACAGGTCGGCGCGATTTCTGGTATGGTGCAGTCCGTACATGTTTTTTCAACAACGCTACTAACCGTTGATAATAAAGAAGTTATTATTCCTAATGGTAAAGTCATCGCCGACAGTATTGTGAATTATTCCTGCCATCCTTTTCGGCGAATCGATCTGACCCTCGGCGTGGCCAGCGAGACTAAAATTGTGCAGGTTAAGCAGGTCATTCAGGCTATCATTGATAGTGAAAAGCGAATCGATCAATCTCGTGGTACTACGGTTCGTCTGCTTGAAATGATGCCGGGCACACTTAACTTCACTGTTCGTGTCTGGGTGAAAAATAGCGAATATTGGGAGACTTATTTTGATTTTCTTGAAGCGATTAAAGAAGCGCTCGATGAACATCAGATCACACTCGCCGCGCAACGGATGGATATTAATTTAACCTCCTCGTCGTTATCGGACCTAAAAAAATAAACAATGTGGATGTTTAGCTTATAGATCATTTGATCTATGAATGTATTCAACCCCTTTTACAATTATGTTCATGCTTTTTTACACATCGCCATTATTGTTCAGGGAATAATAGTGCGTCTTATCATGACGCACTTATACAGGATAATAAAATGACAAAAGTATCACGAGCTATATTATTGACCGCCGCCGTTGCAGGTTTTTCGCTGGCGGCGCAGGCCGCGGAAGTGACTGCGCCAGCACCCGCTAAGGACCCTATCGTTCAGCACTTAAAACTGACTTCCGATCAGGTGAGCAAAATTAACAGTCTGCATCAGCAAATGGAAAAAAACGTTGAGCAGATTTCACAGCAAGACATTAAAGATGGCGCGCTGATTAACGTGATTGATTCCGGTAAATGGAATGAGAAAGCGGTGAAGGATCAGCTGGCGGCATTCAGTAAAATTGATCAACAGGTACGTTATTATCGCGTGAAGTACTATTTTGATGTGAATCAGGTACTGACGCCGGAGCAGCGCACCCAGGTGAAAAAAGATCTTGCCGACGCGCTGAGTGAATAATGCCATCAGCCCCTTTCGGGGCCGGTATTAGCGGCAGGCCATCAACGATAGCCGAATAATCCATGCTGCAGCTTCAGGCGAGACTTTCTTCATCCCGCAGGCGAATCTCCGCCTCGGCGACGATGGCTTCCAGTTCGCTAAGCATCTCATCATAACCAAAGCTGACGACGCCGACGGTTTCCGGCGGCGTCGGGGCTAGCGGCGTCGGAGACGCCTTTTTTCTGTTTTTCTTCTTACTCACTGACAGACTCCATCCCTTCCGTTGTTACACCGGTAAATCTATCAGCAAAGCGCGCAGCGGCGTATCGGCGACGAGGGTAATGTTAGCTTCGTCACGAATAAATGCCCCATCACCACAGGTGAGAGCCTGTTTGGGTTGTTCCTGCGCGACGGCATGGACGGTGCCGTGGATCGACTGCAGGTAGGCGCGCGGGCCATGCAATTGCACGTTGATCTGCTCCCCTTTTTCCAGCGCGATGTGATAGACCCAGGCCTGCTGGCGAAGCTGGAGGCTATTATTCCCCCCATCCGGTGAGGCCAGCAGCTGTAGCGGCGCGTTGGCGACCTCGATTTTCTGCTGCAGCGGGTTTTCCCGCTGCGGGCAGGCATCGAGCCATAGCTGCATTCGCGTTAACGACTGCTCTTTGCTCAGATTGTGCTCGCTATAGCTCACGCCAGGCTGAGTGGCGATAATCAACGCGTCGCCGGCCCTGGCCTGCAGGTGATTGCCGTCGCTGTCGCGATACTCCGCTTCGCCTTCCAGAATCAGGTTCAGGATATCGACCTTGGGATACGTTCTGGCCTGGAACGAGGCCCCGGGGGCCAGCACTTCCTGATTGAGAACGCGTAAAGACGCGAAGCCCAGTAATTTTGGGTCGAAGTAGTGGCCAAAGGAGAAGGTGTAGCGGGCCTGCAGCCAGCCGAAGTCTGCTTGTCCGCATTGTTTGGCTGTTCGGGTAGTAATCATGTTCTTGACCTCTCTTTACACTAAATCAATGGTAAAGGTATGGACGCTGTATTGTTAGCCAGATATTCTGCCCGGTATGTTCAAATTTCCTGAATGAGAAAGCGATGGCTAAAGAGAGAGCATTAACGCTGGAAGCGTTACGCGTGATGGATGCGATCGACCGTCGCGGGAGCTTCGCTGCCGCGGCTGATGAACTGGGACGCGTGCCTTCCGCCCTGAGCTACACCATGCAAAAACTGGAGGAAGAGCTGGACGTGGTGCTGTTTGACCGCTCGGGTCATCGCACAAAGTTCACCAACGTCGGGCGTATGTTGCTGGAGCGCGGTCGCGTGCTGCTCGAGGCGGCGGACAAGCTCACCACCGATGCCGAAGCCCTGTCTCGCGGCTGGGAAACTCACCTGACGATCGTCACCGAAGCGCTGGTGCCCACGCCGGAACTGTTTCCGCTGATTGAGAAACTGGCGACCAAGTCCAATACCCAGCTGTCGATTATCACCGAGGTGCTGGCCGGCGCCTGGGAGCGGCTGGAGCAGGGGCGGGCGGATATCGTTGTCGCGCCGGATATGCATTTTCGTTCTTCCTCGGAGATTAACTCGCGCAAACTCTATTCGGTGCTCAGCGTGTACGTCGCGGCGCCGGACCACCCGATCCACCAGGAGCCTGAACCGCTCTCCGAGGTCACCCGCGTCAAATACCGTGGCGTCGCGGTGGCGGATACCGCGCGCGAGCGGCCCGTTCTCACCGTTCAGCTGCTGGATAAACAGCCGCGCTTAACGGTGAGCACCATTGAAGATAAGCGTCAGGCGCTGCTGGCCGGATTAGGCGTGGCGACCATGCCCTATCCACTGGTGGAGAAGGATATTGCTGAAGGACGCTTGCGGGTGGTCAGTCCGGAATATACCAATGAAATTGACATTATCATGGCCTGGCGACGGGACAGCATGGGCGAAGCGAAGTCCTGGTGCCTGCGTGAGATCCCTAAGCTGTTTGCCGGCAGATAGTCGAGGACGCTCCTCCCGCTAGCGGGAGGAGCAGGAAGATCAGTAGGAAAAGGGTTTTGGATCGGGCCCGAATCGGTTGTTGCCTTCCGTTCCGCGCTGGCAGTTAAAGATCAGGATCACCAGCCAGCCGATGACCGGGATCAACAGCAGCAGCAGCCACCATGCCGAACGGTCGGTGTCGTGCAGACGCCGAAACTGCACCGCCCACCACGGTAAAAAGACCAGTATGCCATAGATGGTCGTCAGAATGCCTTCGCCGCCCGCCCGCTGCCAGCCCAGCATTTTATCGATGATGCTCAATACGCCGGTCAGGATGAGGTTGACCAGAATAAACATCCAGTACTCTTTGCGCCGCGCACGGCCGCCAAATCCTATATAGTTTTTTAATACCTTGAGATACCAGTCCATTTCTACGCCTCAATTAACCGTCAATCACTTGTTTTTTAAGCGATCGCAATAAGAATAGACGTGAATGAATGGTGGGTAAATATCTGTTTTCTGAATTATTGGGCGCCATCACTGGCGCCCGACGGATCAACGGAAGCGCTGGTCGCGACCGTGTGGTTCGCTGAGATCCTGCTGCGGCCCAATGGAGATGATGCCGGTAGGGTTAATGGTTTTATGGCTGCGGTAGTAGTGGTGACGAATATGCGGAAAGCTCACCGTCTCCGCGATACCCGGCATCTGGTAGATGTCGCGCAGGAAACCGTAGAGATTGAGATAATCGCTGATGCGTCGTTTGTCGCATTTAAAATGGGTCACATACACCGGGTCGAAGCGTACCAGCGTCGTCCACAGGCGAATATCCGCTTCCGTCAGCTGATTGCCCGTCAGGTAACGATGCTGACCGAGGATCTGCTCCAGCCGCTCCAGCGAGGTAAACACCGCATCCACCGCTTCGTCGTAAGCCTGCTGACTGGTGGCAAAGCCGGCTTTATACACGCCGTTATTGACGTTGTCATATATCCAGCCGTTCAGTTCATCGATTTTTTCCCGCAGCGCCGGCGGGTAGTAATCCCCGGCTCTGGCGCCCAGGCCATCGAAGGCGGTATTAAACATACGGATGATTTCTGCCGACTCATTGCTGACGATGGTCTGCTGTTTTTTATCCCATAGTACCGGGACGGTGACGCGACCGGTGTAGTGCGGGTCGGCGTGCAGATACAGCTGATAGAGAAAATCGTGCTGATAAAGGGTGTCACCGGTGGCTTCCGGGAAGCTGTCGTCAAAAGTCCAGCCGTTTTCCAGCATCAGCGGATTGACCACGGAGACAGGGAGAAAAGGCTCCAGTCCTTTCAGCTTACGCATAATTAACGTGCGATGCGCCCACGGGCAGGCGAGAGAAACGTACAGATGATAGCGATCTTTTTCCGCCGCAAATCCCCCTTCACCACTCGGGCCGGCCGCGCCATCGGCGGTGAGCCAGTTACGGAAGGCGGAAACGGAACGCTTAAAACGCCCACCGGTGGATTTTGTGTCATACCAGGTATCCTGCCAGACGCCGTCGACTAATTGTCCCATCTTTATTCCTCCTTCAGACTTCAGATAGCAAAAGCGAGGAGTGGTCTCCTCGCTTTTTCATTCATTCAGTATAGTGCGCTTACCATTTCTTATTCAGTACACGGTCGATACTGAAGGCGCCCGGTCCGGTAATGGCCAGCAGCAGGTAACCGCCAGCGATGGTCAGGTTTTTCATGAACATCAGGGAGTTCACGCCTTCCGCAAAGTTGCTGTGGAACAGGAACGCGGTCAACAGCGTAAAGCCTGCGGTGAACAGCGCGGTGGTCCGGGTCAGGAAACCGAACAGAATCGCCAGTCCGCCGCCGAATTCAAGGAGAATGGTCAGCGGCAGCAGCGCACCCGGTACGCCCATGGCTTCCATATACTGCTGGGTTCCCGCATAACCGGTGATTTTGCCCCATCCTGCAGTGATAAACAGAATCGGCATCAGAATGCGCGCTACCAGTACACCAACATCTTCTAATTTTTTCATTTCTTACTCCAGAAAACCCAAAGGGCGGCGGTTTTGTTTTTTAGGGCAATCCCGCGTAGTTACGCGGTGTTGCTGTCGATGGAGAGGATAGTAGCGAGGCGGAGAGGGAATTGTTAGCAAGGAAAACTGTAGATCTAGTTCAAAGTTTCTGAGTAATCGGTAAGAGGGGGCGAAAAATGCCTCAACGCGATAGGTCACGACCGGAGCTGGTAAAGGCCTGGCCGGGCGGAATGGCGTGGGATCAGAAGTCTGGCTGACCGCGGATGGCGGCCAGGGGGCAAGTTTTTACGCACGGCGTTGCGTATCGGGCGAGGAAGTGGCAGAGCGGGGCGCCGGGAAAAGCGCCCGCGCTCCGGGCGGCTAACGGACTGCCGACTGGCGCAGGATCCCGCGGACCAGCCGCCAGGTACTCCATAAACCCAGTCCGCGTTTGGTCCAGCGCATTAAAAAATGCGGGTGTCGGACGGACCACACGGCCATCAGACCGCTGCCCACCATCAGCCACGAACGTAAACTAAGCAGCGTATGCCAGCCGCGGTCTAAGGGCGCAGTCGCTTCCAGCCAGTGGCGGCGACAGGCGCTCAGCTCCAGCCGTTGCTGCTGGATCTGGCGCAGCAGCTGCGCCTTTTGCCGTTCACGCTCCTGTCGGCCATTCATGGTTTATCTTCCTCCAGAAGGGCACGGTCGTTCTCCAGCTCTCTTCGCGTCAGGCGCAGCAGCGTGGAGCGTCGCGCCTTACGTAAGGTAAGGATACCGACAATCGCGGCGGCGAGAAGCAGCACGACGGTGGTGGCGATCATGACGTGCAGGCGGTACTGAGCGTCAACGGCCCAGATAACCAGCACCAGCAGACTCATGAGGCCAAACGCGGCAAACAGCAGCGTCAGTCCGGTCATGATCAGCAGCTGGAAGAGGTTGGCTTTCTCCTCCTCCAGCTCCACGACGACCAGGCGCAGCCGTGTTTCCACCATTTCGACCAGCAGCGTAACGATACGCTGGCCAATGGAGAAGACGCGCTGACCCGGCCCCTGCGTGTGTTGAGTATTCGCCATAATCAGCGACGCGACAGCAGGACACCCAGCACCAGCCCGACGGCGGCGCCAATCCCGACCCCTGTCCACGGATTTTCGCGAACATAATCATCCGCTCGCGCGGCGGTCTCACGAGTTTGACGCAGAATCGCTTCGCTGGTCTCACCCAGACGGGCGCGGCTCTCTTTCAGCGCGCTCTCGGCTTTACTGCGCAGTTTACCCATCTCTTCTTTCGACTTGTCCGCCGAGGAATTCAGTACTTCCTCCAGGGTGTCCGCCAGCGTTTTCAGTTCTGCACGAAGGTCGTCAGTCACATTCTCTTTAGCCATGTCGTTCTCCTGTAGCGTGGTCCGTATTGCGAAAGTTAATAGCGATTAGTAATCCCGAGACTCCAGCGTTTTCAACTCCTGTTGCGCTTCATTGAGTTTATGCTGGCGTTTGTTGATTTTGTCCGCATCGCCTTTCTTCCGGGCTTCCTGCAGATCGCGCTGACGTTCAGCGATCTCTTCCCGCTGTTTGGCAATTTTTTGCTGATGATCGGCTTTGAGTTTACTGTCGCTGCAGTTCTCCCGTACCTGGCGTAGCGCGGTATTTAGCCCATCAATGCGACTTTGATTGTGATGCTTTTCGGCATAGCTGATCTCTCGTTGAATATCCTGCTCTTTTTCCTGGCAGGGAGAGGCGGCTATGGCGCTGGCGCTAAGTGAAGACAGGGCCAGAAGCAGAGCGATGCGGTGTTTCATGGATAGTACCTTCCATTGTCTTAGGGGATACCCGGAGGATAAACCCGTTCCCGTTGGTAAACGTGAATGCGTTGATTCACGCAGGTTTAAGCATAGTAACAAATGCGGGAAACCACCAGACTGCGTTAAAAACGCAGTCTGACGGCCGTTTACCCGAGCCGATGCGGCGCGTCGCGCAGGCGGGATAACCAGGCGGTGGGCGAGTTATCGTCCTCCAGCAAGGCGATAATATAACCATGAGGCAGAGCGCGGCCGAGAACCTCTTTCGCCGCCGCGCCCTGGGCGGTGGAATCAAACTTAATCAGCAGGCCATCCTTTTGCGGCGTAATGCTCTTGAAGCGGATACCGTTGGCGTCGAGGTGATGCCAGACGGAGAAACCATCCGGCATACTGACGCCCTGGCCAACCGGACGGATCGCCAGCGTGGCCTCTTGCTGCTGCACCGCCAGCCATAGCCAGAACAGCGCGCAGAGCAGAAGAGAGCCACCCAGCAGCCAGCTCAGCTGGCGCAGGGAAGGGCGTTTTGTGACCATCATTAGCCCCGGCTTCTGTATTTTTTCTTCCACAGCACCACCAGCGAGCCGACCAGTCCGAAGACCAACAGCGCAACCGGCAGGAGCATCAGGCAGGACATCAGCTGATCTTCATACTTAAGGAATACCGGGGTTTTGCCCAGCAGATAGCCCAGCGAGGTCAGGATGAGCACCCACAGCAGGCCGCTCATCCAGTTAAAGAACTGAAAGCGGGCGTTATTGAGGCCGGAAAGCCCGGCGATGGTCGGCAGCAGCGTGCGCACGAAGGCGATGAAGCGGCCGATCAGCAGCGCGGAGAGCCCATGTTTATGAAACAGGTGATGCGCGCGCTGATGATAGTGAGAGGGCAGATGCGACAGCCAGTTTTGCACGATCCGCGTATTGCCCAGCCAACGCCCCTGGATGTAGCTCAGCCAGCAGCCGAGGCTGGCGGCGGCGGTGAGCAGCAGCAACGTTTCCGGAAAGCCCATCGCCCCTTTGGCGATCAGCACGCCCACGAGCACAAGCAGGCTGTCCCCCGGCAAAAACGCGGCAGGCAGTAACCCGTTCTCAAGGAACAAAATCATAAACAAGACAAAATACAGCATGCCAATCATGGAGGGATTCGCGAGCGTTTCGTAATCCTGAGCCCACAAGGCATTCAATAACTGGGTTAATAGTTCCATTCACGATTCCTGGTACATCGGTTAACGGCACGTCTGAGCGCGCGGCATGTAGGGCGACAAGATTTTTATGAGATTATGGTCGCTGCTTCGGCGCTCTGAACGCTTCCCTGTATAAAATTGAAGTAAGTCGATACCTACTCCCAGAACGGCAAAATGCATCTAATTGTAACAAATCACCTGACTTTCCGTCAGAGAAATTGCAAGGTGTTGCTCGTTGATTTTGCTGATTGCGGCGATGGGAGGCGAGAGGATTTACACAGGCTGACACTATATATGTTTTGCTTACCCCAGCCTGTCTGGGGAACAGGCGCGCAGGGGCCGCGCGCCGGGGAGATAAAGGCTTATTTCGCGCCGTTGGCCGCTGTATCGAGATGAACCACCGGGTTTTCGGCAAATAAGTAGCGATCGGCATTAAATTCAAAGTCGTCGCTGGTTTCGTTAAACAGCATTTGCTTGGTATTTTCCAGATGCTGCCACATCGCCAGTTTGGCGGCGTTCGGATCTTTACGCAGCAGAGCCTTCAGGATCTGATCGTGGTCGTCGCACCAGTTATCGACGGTGCGCAGGTCGATATGCTCATGCAGCTTTTTCCAGTACGGGTTATGCACGCGCTGGGTCCACATTTTTTCCACGATCGCCGCCAGGGCGCTATTCTGCGTGGCCAGCGCCACCTGGACGTGAAACTGCAGATCCCATTCGGAGTCGCGGAAACACTTCTCGTTGCGCGCTTTCTCCTGAATCTCCATCAGCTTCATGATGTCCTGCTTGGTCACCTGAGTGGCCGCGAATTCGGCGATATTGCTTTCAATAAGCTGCCGCGCCTGCAGCAGCTCAAAGGGGCCATAGTTGGCGAACTCCAGGCTTTCATCGGCCACCTGCTGGTATTTCGGATGGTTGGAGATGACGTGAATGCCCGACCCTTTGCGGACTTCGACATAGCCTTCCACTTCCAGCATGATAATGGCTTCACGAACCACGGTGCGGCTAACGTTTTTTTCATCGGCGATAAAGCGCTCGGCGGGCAGCTTATCCCCTACAAGGTAGACACCTTGTTCGATGCGCGTCTTCAGCTCAGCGGCAAGTTGCTGATAAAGACGGCGTGGTTCAATGATTTCCATATTCGCTCCCGCAAGATGGCGACAATATTCGATTTGTTATACCACTTTTACGCGATTTCCACCACTGGCAGGGATGAAAAAGCCGCCTGAGAAGGCGGCTTGGCAGGCGATCACCTCAGCAGAAGCGTCTCTAACTCTGGGTGGCCGGTTTGCGGCTGCTAAGCGGCGTCGTGTCATCGTCAGCCGGTTTGTTTTTCAGCACCGTCCAGATGACCAGCGCGCCCAGCAGGTCAAAGACCGCCAGTACCGCAAACAGCGGGCTGAAGCCGATGGTGTCTGCCAGCGCGCCGACGACCAGGGCGAACATGGTGCTCGCCAGCCAGGCGGCCATCCCGGTCAGACCGTTGGCGGTAGCGACTTCGTTACGGCCAAAGACGTCGGAAGAGAGGGTAATCAGCGCCCCGGACAGCGCCTGGTGAGCAAACCCGCCGATGCACAGCAGGGCAATCGCCACGTACGGGCTGGTGAACAGGCCGATCATCCCCGGGCCAATCATCAGCAGGGCGCCCATGGTGACCACCATTTTACGCGACACGATCAGGTTAACGCCGAACCAGCGCTGGAACAGCGGCGGCAGGTATCCACCGACGATGCAGCCGAGGTCGGCGAACAGCATCGGCATCCAGGCGAACATCGCGATCTCTTTCAGGTTAAAGCCGTAAACCTTAAACATGAACAGCGGGATCCAGGCGTTAAAGGTCCCCCAGGCCGGCTCGGCGAGGAAGCGCGGCAGAGCGATACCCCAGAACTGACGGTTGCGCAGGATCTCCCACGGCGACATTTTCTTCGCGTTATTGGTCTGGTGTTGAGACTCCTGGCCGCCAATGATGTAGTCGCGTTCTTCGTCAGATAATTTCTTCTGGTCGCGCGGGTGTTTGTAGAAGATCAGCCAGGCGATGGCCCAGGCGAAGCTCAGAACCCCGGAGATAATGAACGCCATCTGCCAGCTGTGCATGACGATCGCCCACACCACCAGCGGCGGCGCGATCATGGCGCCGATAGAGGAACCTACGTTGAAGTAGCCCACCGCGATAGAGCGCTCTTTTGCCGGGAACCATTCGGAGCTGGCTTTCAGCCCGGCGGGGATCATCGCCGCTTCCGCCGCGCCCACCGCGCCGCGGGCCAGCGCCAGTCCGCCCCAGCTGCCGGCGAGGGCGGTCGAGCCGCAGAATATCGCCCAGGCGATAGCGAAGAAGGCATAGCCGACTTTAGTCCCCAGAATATCAAGGACATAACCTGCGACAGGCTGCATGACGGTATAGGCAGCGGAATAGGCTGCAATGATATAGGAGTACTGTTGGGTCGAGATGTGTAACTCTTCCATCAGCGTCGGCGCGGCCGCCGCCACGGTGTTACGGGTCAGGTAGCCCAGCACGGTGCCCAGCGTCACCAGTGCGATCATGTACCAACGTAACCCTTTAATTTTACGCATGTAAACCTCATCGTCTGTAATTTCTCCGCACCAGGTGCGGCCTCTCCTGACGGCGATACGCGGTCGGGAAAGCGAAACGGAGGGTTCAGGAGGGCGGTCCCCTCTGGCCCGAACCTTACCATCAGTTGTTATGTAAAAAGTCGGTATCCATTCCGTATAAGCCGATGCCATAAACACCGGTAAAGCATTCCGTCGGTTTATATGTTGCGACGGCAGAAAGATAACTTGTCATACAACTTTAAAAGTTGAGTGCTGTCACAAAAGCGGGAAAGTTAGTGTGGTCTTTATGATTGGCGAAGAAAGCCAGATACGGCGCGCCCTGGCGAGATGTTTGCCGCGCGCAGACGGTTTTTTTTATCAGCGTTTATTGATCTAACTCACGAAAAACAGTTCGGTCTGTAGAAATTGGTGTGATAACTTTGTCAGCATTGTAGTCAATCATCTGAAAGGCTCCCGCTCCGGAGCGAAGAGGACACACGAATGACACCGTTTATGACCGAAGATTTTCTACTCGATAGCGAATTTGCCCGCCGCCTGTACCACGATTACGCCAAAGATCAGCCTATTTTCGACTACCATTGCCACCTTCCGCCGCAGCAGGTTGCCGAAAATTACCGTTTCAAAAATCTGTATGACATCTGGCTGAAAGGCGATCACTATAAATGGCGCGCGATGCGCACCAACGGCGTGCCGGAGCGTCTGTGTACCGGTGATGCCTCCGATCGCGAGAAATTTGACGCCTGGGCAGCCACCGTGCCTCACACGATTGGCAACCCGTTATACCACTGGACCCATTTAGAGCTGCGTCGCCCATTTGGTATTACAGGTAAGCTGCTGTCGCCTTCCACCGCCGATGAGATCTGGGACCAGTGCAATGCGTTACTGGCGCAGGACGCTTTCTCCGCCCGCGGGATCATGAAGCAGATGAATGTGAAGATGGTCGGCACCACCGACGATCCGATTGATTCCCTGGAACACCATGCGGTTGTCGCCAAAGACACTTCATTTGATATCAAGGTGTTACCGAGCTGGCGCCCGGATAAAGCGTTCAACATCGAGCAGGCGACCTTCAATGACTATATGGCTAAGCTGGGTGAAGTGTCCGACACCGATATTCGCCGTTTTGCGGACCTGCAAAGCGCGCTGACCAAACGTCTGGACCACTTTGCCGCTCACGGTTGCAAAGTCTCCGACCACGCCCTGGACGTGGTGCTGTTTGCGGAAGCGACTGACGCCGAGCTGGACGCCATTCTGGCGCGTCGCCTGGCTGGCGAAACCCTCAGCGAACGCGAAGTGGCGCAGTTCAAAACCGCGGTGCTGGTGTTCCTCGGCGCAGAGTATGCCCGTCGCGGCTGGGTGCAGCAGTACCACATCGGCGCGCTGCGCAATAACAACCTGCGTCAGTTCAAACTGTTAGGCCCGGACGTTGGCTTTGACTCGATCAACGATCGCCCGATGGCTGAAGAGCTGTCTAAGCTGCTGAGCAAGCAGAACGAAGAGAACCTGCTGCCGAAAACCATTCTCTACTGCCTGAACCCGCGCGATAACGAAGTGCTGGGCACCATGATCGGTAACTTCCAGGGCGAAGGGATGCCGGGCAAGATGCAGTTCGGCTCCGGCTGGTGGTTCAACGATCAGAAAGACGGCATGGAGCGGCAGATGACCCAGCTGGCGCAGCTCGGCCTGCTGAGCCGCTTTGTCGGGATGCTGACCGACAGCCGCAGCTTCCTCTCCTACACCCGCCACGAATACTTCCGTCGTATTCTGTGCCAGATGATCGGCCGTTGGGTGGCCGCCGGCGAAGCGCCTGCGGATATCGCGCTGCTGGGCGAGATGGTGAAAAACATTTGCTTTAACAATGCGCGTGACTATTTCGCCATTGAACTGAACTAAGACCAGAGGTCGGTTGATATGCAATACATCAAAATCCATTCGCAGGATAACGTCGCGGTCGCGCTGGCGGATATGACGGCCGGTAGCGTGGTGACGATCGACAATGACCCGGTCACCCTCGGTCAGGATATCGTTCGCGGACACAAGTTTGCACTGCGCGCTATCGCGAAAGGGGAAAACGTCGTTAAGTATGGGTTGCCGATTGGCCATGCGCTGGCGGATATCGCGCCGGGCGAGCATGTCCATGCGCACAATACGCGCACCAATCTCAGCGACCTTGACGCGTATCGCTATCAACCGGAGCAGGTTGCCCAACCGCCGCAGCCAGCGGATCGCGAAGTGCAGATTTATCGTCGCGCCAATGGCGACGTTGGGGTGCGCAATGAGCTATGGATCCTGCCGACCGTCGGCTGCGTCAACGCCATGGCCCGTCAGATGCAGAACCGTTTTCTGAAAGAGGCGAACGGCGCCGAAGATATCGATGGGGTGCATCTCTTCAGCCATACCTACGGTTGCTCACAGCTCGGGGACGACCACATCAACACCCGCACCATGTTGCAGAATATGGTCCGCCACCCGAACGCCGGAGCGGTGCTGGTGGTGGGCCTTGGCTGTGAAAACAACCAGGTGGATGCTTTTCGCGAAACGCTGGGCGAGTATGATCCGCAGCGCGTGCACTTTATGGTTTGTCAGCATCAGGACGATGAAGTGGAGGCGGGGGTGGCGCATCTCCACCAGCTGTATGACGTGATGCGTCAGGATAAACGTCAGCCGGGCAAGCTGAGCGAGCTGAAGTTTGGCCTCGAGTGCGGTGGGTCGGACGGCCTGTCCGGCATCACCGCTAACCCGATGCTGGGGCGCTTCTCAGACTATGTGATCGCCAACGGCGGCACCACCGTGCTTACCGAAGTGCCGGAGATGTTCGGCGCCGAACAGCTGCTGATGAGCCACTGCCGCGACGAAGCGACCTTCGACAAGCTGGTGACCATGGTCAATGACTTTAAGCAGTACTTTATCGCTCATGACCAGCCTATTTACGAAAACCCTTCGCCGGGCAACAAGGCCGGGGGGATCACCACCCTCGAAGATAAGTCGCTGGGCTGTACCCAGAAAGCGGGCTCCAGCCAGGTGGTGGATGTCCTGCGCTACGGCGAGCGTCTGAAGGTACATGGTCTGAACTTGCTGAGCGCGCCGGGCAATGATGCCGTCGCCACCAGCGCGCTGGCCGGCGCCGGCTGCCATATGGTGCTGTTCAGCACCGGCCGCGGCACGCCGTACGGCGGCTTTGTGCCGACGGTGAAGATCGCCACCAACAGCGAGCTGGCGGCAAAGAAAAAGCACTGGATCGACTTCGATGCCGGACAGCTGATCCACGGCAAAGCGATGCCGCAGCTGCTGGAGGAGTTCGTGGATACCATTGTGGCTTTCGCCAACGGCAAACCGACCTGTAATGAGCAGAATGACTTCCGCGAGCTGGCCATCTTTAAAAGCGGTGTTACCCTGTAAAGGCGCATTCATATTGGCGCCCGGGCGGCGTTGATCGCGCATTGGCCTGATAGCGCAGCGTCATCGGGTAAGCAACAGCGGCGTTTCAGCCTGTGAAGCGCCGTTTGTTTTTTTCTCTCAGGGAGCTTTCATGACCGCATATTGGCTGGCCCAGGGCGTCGGCGTCATCGCCTTTCTTATCGGCATTACCACCTTTATCAACCGCGACGAACGGCGCTTCAGGCTTCAGCTGGCGGTCTATAGCGGCGTTATCGGCGTCCATTTCTTCCTGATGGGCGCCGCGCCTGCCGGGATGAGCGCCGGGCTTAATGCGCTCCGCACGGTTATTTCCCTGCGCACCCGCAGCCTGTGGGTGATGACGATCTTTATCCTGCTGACGCTGATCCTCGGCCTTGGCAAGCTGCAGCATGCTATGGAGCTGCTGCCGATTATTGGCACTGTCGCCAGCACCTGGGCGCTGTTTCGCTGTAAAGGGCTGACCGTCCGCTGCGTGATGTGGTGCTCCACCGCCTGCTGGGTGACGCATAACCTGTGGCTGGGTTCCATCGGCGGGACGCTGATTGAAGGCAGCTTCCTGATCGTCAACGGCCTGAACATTATTCGCTTCCGCCGGATGCAAAAGCGGGGTATCGATCCGTTCAGGGTTGAAAACGCGGTGCAGGAAGAGAGCCCCTCCGCACGGTAGCGGAGGGGAAAGGCATTAGCTACGCAGGGCGTTTTTCGCCAGCTGGTCGTCTTCCGCCATGCAGGCGGCGGCGGTAAAAAGGGCGTCGGTGGAGGAGTTCAGCGCGGTTTCGCAAGAATCCTGCAGCACGCCGATAATAAAGCCGACGGCAACCACCTGCATCGCCACATCGTTCGGAATACCAAACATATTACAGGCCAGCGGGATCAGCAGCAGCGAACCGCCCGCCACGCCGGAGGCGCCGCAGGCGCACAGCGAAGCAACCACGCTTAGCAACAGCGCCGTCGGCAGATCCACCGGAATATTCAGCGTATGGACCGCCGCCAGCGTCAGCACGGTGATCGTGATTGCCGCGCCCGCCATATTGATGGTTGCCCCCAGCGGAATGGAGACCGAATAGGTATCGCGATCCAGGTTCAGCTTCTCACACAGCGCCATATTCACCGGAATATTAGCGGCGGAGCTGCGGGTGAAAAACGCGTAGACGCCGCTTTCGCGCAGGCAGGTCAGCACCAGCGGATAGGGGTTGCGGCGGAGCTTCCAGAACACCAGCAGCGGATTAATCACCAGCGCTACCAGCAGCATACAGCCCACCAGCACCAGCAGCAGCTGAGCGTAACCCCACAGGGTTTCAAAACCGGTGGTCGCCAGGGTGGAAGAGACCAGACCGAAGATCCCCAGCGGCGCAAAGCGGATCACCACTTTAACGATAAAGGTCACCGCGTGGGAGACATCGTTGATCAGGTTTTTAGTGGTGTCGTTACCGTGACGCAGGGCGAAGCCAAGGCCTACCGCCCACACCAGAATACCGATATAGTTGGCGTTCAGCAGGGCGTCGATCGGGTTGGACACCATACTCATTAGCAGGCCGCGCAGCACCTCAACAATCCCCGACGGCGGCGTGATGCTGTCGGCGGCGGTGGTTAAGTGCAGGGTCGAGGGAAAGACAAAACTGAACAACACCGCGGTCAGCGCCGCGCTGAAGGTGCCCAGCAGATAGAGAAACAGAATGGGGCGGATACTGGTTTTTTGTCCGTGCTGATGGTTGGCGATCGAGGCCATGACGAGCATCAATACCAGCACCGGCGCTACCGCCTTTAACGCGCCGACGAACAGGGTCCCCAGCAGGCCGACGGCGATGGCCGCAGGCTTAGAGACCAGCGCCAGCAGCACGCCAAGTACCAGGCCGACTAAAATTTGTTTCACCAGGCTGCCTTGTGCCAGGCGGGAAAGCCACCCTGATGAGGGAGTGCGTGTGGTCATAATTCATTCCTTCCAGTGATGTAGCAAGCCATCCCAGCCACGTATTATTTGTTACGTTTATGTCAGGATGTAAGTATATGTTTGCATAGTCGAGTATACGGAAAGAATGACGGGCGGGAAGCGCAAAATACTGTGATTTTAATCTGGATCTTATTTTTTAACTATGTAGCAACATAATTGTGACATGAGCAGGCATTATCGTTACGAAAAGATCTGCTATAGCCGATTACCGCGCCGCCAGCGGGGGCCGACGGCGCGCCAGGCAGGTTACTCAGGCAGTTTGCGCTGCTTGTCGTGCTGCTTATTGACCCAGGCGTTAATCAACAGCGTGACGGTCAGGATACCACCCACAACCCCCAGCGAGATGGCGACCGGGATATGGTAGAAATCGACGATCAGCATCTTCACGCCAATAAACACCAGGATCACCGACAGGCCATATTTGAGCATCGAGAAGCGCTCAGCGACCCCCGCCAGCAGGAAGTACATGGCGCGCAGGCCGAGAATGGCAAACAGGTTCGAGGTCAGCACGATAAACGGGTCGGTGGTGACCGCAAAGATCGCCGGGATACTGTCGACGGCGAATATCACATCGCTCAGCTCGACCAGAATCAACACCAGCAGCAGCGGCGTGGCGAACAGCACCCCGTTTTTACGGGTGAAGAAGCGCTCGCTCTCGATTTTATCGGTCATTCGCAGATGGCTGCGGATCCAGCGCACCAGCGGTTTGTCGCCGATGCCGGAATCGTCCTCTTTCGCCAGCGCCATCTTCACGCCGGTAAACAGCAGGAAGGCGCCGAAGACGTACAGCAGCCAGTCGAACTGGGAGATAAGCCAGCTGCCGGCGAAGATCATAATGGTGCGCAGAACAATCGCCCCGAGGACGCCATACACCAGCACCCGGCGCTGCAGTGCAGGCGGCACGGCGAAGTAGCTGAACAGCATCAGCCAGACGAAGACGTTATCGACCGCCAGCGCTTTTTCAATCAGATAGCCGGTGAGGAAGGCCAGGGCCTGCGGATCGGCGACGGCGCGGCCCTGGGTTTGCACCAAATACCACCAGAACGCGGCGTTAAACAACAGAGAAAGTGTGACCCAGAGGATAGACCAGCCAGCGGCCTGCTTCATGGTCATGCTATGCGAACCGCGTCGTCCCTGAAGCAGCAGGTCGATCGCCAACATGATCGCGACGACGACAGCGAATCCACCCCATAGCAACGGCGTGCCGACAGTATTCATTTGATATTCCTTACATAAAAACAAAAACGGCTGACGTCGGAAGACGGCAGCCGCTGCGCTTTTATGCATAGACCTCGCCTTCCGGCAAGGTCTCACTTACAACAACCAAAGTTCATCGCGATGGGCTTTGGTAATTGCCCGGCGACCGGATGCGGTGTTACACGCATCGTAATGACGATCGGCCGGCAAGGAAGTTACTCCCCTTTGCTCGTAACAAAATATGTCACGGGGCGGTTTTCGTCAATGGCGGCCAGACGGGCCTTTACACTCTTTTACGCCAGCGGCTGCGTATCGGCCGGGAAGATCACCCCGGTCTGGCGACGAATTTCGCTCGACAGTTTCGCCGTGATACGGCTCACTGCCAGGCCCGGATGGTCGACATCCTCTGTTTCCACCAGCCGCGCGAAGGTCTCCGCCTCGTACAGCATAGTATTGATATGCTGCGGCTGCGTCAGGTCCTGGGCTTTGCCGCCGCGCGGCACAAACGCCAGCTTCTGGCACTCGGAGATTTTTTCGATCACTAATACGCCGTCTTCGCCCTGAATTTCACTGGGGATCGCCGAGTCGCTCACCTTGGAATGATGCAGCGTCACGTCGAAGTCGCCGTAGCTCAGCACCACGGTGCCCTGGGCGTCCACGCCGCTGTCCAGCAGGCTGGCGGTGGCATGAACGGCCCGCGGTTCGCCCCACAGCGCCACAGCGGACGCCAGGCAATAGAAGCCGATATCCATAATCGAACCGTTGGAGAACGCCGGATTAAAGGTGTTGGGGTTTTCGCCGTCGAGATAGCGCTGGTAGCGCGAAGAGTACTGGCAGTAGTTAATGAAGGCTTTACGCAGTTTACCCACTTTGCCGAGGGTTTCCTTCAGCAGCAGAAAGTTGGGCAGGCTGGCGGTTTTGAAGGCTTCAAACAGCACCACGTTGTTGGCTTTCGCCACCGCGATGGCCGCCTCGACCTCCTGCAGATTCGACGCCAGCGGTTTTTCGCAAATGACGTGCTTTTTGTGGCTCAGGAACAGCCGCGTCTGCGGGAAGTGCAGGGAGTTCGGGCTGGCGATATATACCGCGTCAATGGCGTCGCTTTGCGCCAGCGACTCCAGCGAGGTAAACAGATGCTCGACCGGATAGTCATTGGCGAAGGCTTGTGCCTGTTCGAGGCTGCGGGAGTAGATGGCGGTAAGTTTATATTTGCCGGTTTCATGGGCGGCATCGACAAACTGCTTAGTGATCCAGTTTGTGCCAACAACTGCGAAACGTATCATAAACGGTGACGAACTCCATTAAAGGGAACCTGTCGTCACTCTATCATGCCCCCATGACAAAACCAGTGCGTGACTACGCAGAACGATTTAACGAAAGGTGCGTCAGCCACAGGCGGGTGTCGAACTCCAGCTGATGGTACTGCGGCTCCATATGGCAGCACAGCTGGTAGAAGGCTTTGTTGTGCTCCTTCTCTTTCAGATGCGCCAGTTCATGGACCACGATCATCCGCAAAAAGTCCTCCGGCGCGTCGCGAAATACCGTCGCCACGCGGATCTCCGCTTTGGCTTTCAGCTTGCCGCCCTGAACGCGGGAAATGGCGGTATGCAGGCCGAGCGCATTGTTCAGCACGTGGATCTTACTGTCGTACATCACTTTGTTGATCGGCGCCGCTCCGCGCAGAAAGCGGTTTTTCAAATCCTGGGTGTACTGATATAGCGCTTTATCGCTGTTAACGTCGTGCCCTTGCGGATAGCGCTTTTGCAGCACCTCCCCAAGGCGGTTTTGCTCGATTAACGTGGTCACCTGCGCCAGCAGCGATTCAGGATAGCCCTGTAAATAAATGAGTTTTGTCATCGTCTTATCATTATGTCTGTCAGGAGGGCAGTTCAGCCACGGTCATGGTAAAGACCAGCGGCGCGGGCCCCGCATTCCGGTACCCGTGCTCTGTTTCGGTACGGGCCACCGCGGATTCCCCGGCCGCCACCGTGCGGCAGGTTTCGCCAAGCGTCAGCGTCAGCGCGCCGGCTTCCACGTGCAGCAGCTCGAAGGTCGTCGCCGGATGGCCGGGCGAGGTAAAGGCTTCGCCGGGCTGCATCTCCCAGCGCCACAGCTCAATCATATTCGGCCCGGCGGTGCCGGCGAGGAGCCTGGCGCTGCCCCCCAGCGGGCCTTGCCAGAGGGTGGGGATCTGCTCGGCGGGAATAATATGCAACACGGGTTCGCTAGCCACATTGACAATATCCGCCACCGAGACGCCCAGCGCGGCGGCGAGTTTGCAGAGGATCGCAATGCTGGGGTTGGCGGCCTCTTTTTCCATCTCGACCAGCATGCCTTTGCTGATGCTGGCCCGGCGCGACAGCTCGTCCAGCGACATTTTTTTCGCTTTACGGTAGGCCTTCAGCCGCGTGGCGACGGCGCGACTTACCTGGTCGACATCAGATCCTGAATCGGTCGTTATATTGACTTTTACGTTCATTGGTCACTATGATGAAACAAATTGGTCATTACAGGATTATCGAATGCGTAGCGTAACGCCGTCAATCGAATCTGCGGTCAGCCGCCTGGCGCCGGGCTTTCGGGCATTAAGTATTGTGGTGGAGAGCGCGCCGGTGGCCAATCCCGCCGTCGCGGAACAGGCGCTGGCCGAGGCCTGCCTGGCGGTGCAGCAGGATGATGTGCCCTGGGCGCAAGCGCACCTGGCGGCATGGGATGAAGCGTTCAGCGCCTTCGGCGCGAAGGCGAAACGTACCCCCTGTTCGGCGCAGGCGCTGCGCAAGCGGGTGCTGAAAGAGGGGAGCCTGCCGGCCATCGATCCGGTGGTGGATATCTACAACGCGATCAGCATTCGCTATGCCATCCCGGTCGGTGGGGAAAATCTGGCCGCCTACCGTGGCGAACCGCGGCTGGCCATTGCCCGCGGCGATGAGCCATTCGATACGCTGAAATCGGCAGAGCCGGTGGTGGAATATCCGGAGCCGGGCGAAGTCATCTGGCGGGATGATATAGGCGTAACCTGCCGACGCTGGAACTGGCGGCAGGGCGTACGCACCCGGCTGGACAGCGGCGCGCAGACGATGTGGTTTATTCTCGAAAGCCTGCCGGCGATGCCGTTGTCGGCCCTGCATGAGGCGGGAGAGCGGCTGGTAGGCTATCTGCAGCAGCTGATGCCCGGCGCCCGCGCCTCGATAACGCTGCTGCGAGCCGATGACGAGAGCGATCTACGCTGAGCGGCGATGATCAGCGATCTCTCTTCAACTGGACAGGATTTGCGTATAAACTCGCGGGTTTTACTATTCCGGAGGCGGAGAGGCGATGAGCCAGGCAGAGTTAAACGGTGAGTTATTCACATTAGAGCGGTTCCCACCTAACGCTGAAGAAGAAGCGCTTCAGGCGTGGGAAGCGGCGGATGAATATCTGCTGCAACAGGTGAATGACGTCGACGGCCTGACGCTCATCTTCAACGACGGCTTCGGCGCGCTCGCCTGCGCGCTGGCGGAACGCAACCCGGTGAGCATCAACGACTCCTTTATCTCCGAGCTGGCGACCCGCCACAACCTGCGGATGAACGGCATTGATGAAGAGAGTGTGCGTTTTCAGGATAGCCTGAGCCCGCTGCCGGCCGCGCCGGCGCTGGTGCTGATTAAGGTGCCAAAGCAGCTGGCGCTGCTGGAACAGCAGCTGCGCGCCCTGCGCGCAGTGGTGACGCCGGAAACCCGCATTATCGCCGCGGCGAAAGCGCGCGATGTGCATAACTCGACGCTGGCGCTGTTTGAAAAGATCCTCGGCACCACCACCACCTCGCTGGCGTGGAAAAAAGCGCGTCTGATCCACTGCGTTTTCACCGCCCCTGAGCTTGCCGATGCGCCGCAAACCTACAGCTGGAAGCTGGACGGCACGCCGTGGACCATCCACAACCATGCCAACGTCTTTGCCCGCAGCGGTCTGGATATCGGCGCGCGCTTCTTCCTGCAGCATTTACCGTCTGATTTAGAAGGCGAGATCGCCGATCTCGGCTGCGGCAACGGGGTGATAGGCCTGCAGGCGCTGGCGCAGAACCCCCATGCCCGCGTGATGTTCACCGATGAGTCGCACATGGCGGTGGCTTCCAGCCGGTTGAACGTTGAGCACAACCTGCCGGACGATATTGACCGTTGTGAATTTATGGTCAACAACTCGCTCTCCGGCATTGAGCCGGACCGCTTTACGGCGATCCTGTGCAATCCGCCGTTCCACCAGCAGCACGCCATTACCGACCATATCGCCTGGCAGATGTTTAACGACGCCCGCCGCAGCCTGAAATACGGCGGCGAGCTGTACGTCGTCGGCAACCGTCATCTCGACTACTTCCGTAAGCTGAAGCGCGCTTTTGGTAACTGCACGACGATTGCGACGAACAATAAGTTTGTCATTTTGAAAGCAACGAAGGTGCGTAAACAGCGCTGATCCGTGTGGCTATTTCCCCGGCTTGCGGCTGTCGCCTTAGCCGGGCTACCGTTCGGGATTATCGTGGTAGCCCGGGGAAGGCGCATCGCGCCGCCCCCCGGGACACGGCTAAATCGCCAGCGCCAGCTTCGTGCCCTGGGCAATCGCCCGGCGCGCATCCAGCTCCGCCGCCACGTCGCAGCCGCCGATCAAATGCACCGTTTTCCCCGCCGCGCGCAGCGGATCCGCCAGTTCACGGCGCGGCTCCTGACCGGCGCAGATCACGACATGATCCACCGCCAGCAGCTGGCGCTCGCCGCCGATCGTCACGTGTAATCCCTCATCATCGATCTTCTCATAGCTGACCGCCGGGATCATTTTCACGCCGCGCGCCAGCAGCGTGGCGCGGTGGATCCAGCCGGTGGTTTTGCCGAGCCCGTCGCCCGGTTTGCTCGCCTTGCGCTGCAGCATCACAATCTGTCGCGGGCTTTGACTCAGCTGCGGGCCTTCAGGACGCAGCCCGCCCGCCGTCCGCAGGCTGGTATCGATACCCCATTCGCGACAGAACTCGCCGATATCCTGGCTGGTGGCCACCCCCGACTGGCTTAAATACATCGCGGTGTCGAAGCCGATGCCGCCGCAGCCGATAATCGCCACCTTCGCGCCAACCGGCGCTTTATCGCGTAAGACATCCAGGTAGCTGAGCACCTTGGGATGATCGATCCCGACGATCGCCGGCTGGCGCGGGGCAATGCCGGTGGCGAGGATCGTCTCATCGAACGCCAGCAGATCGTCTGCCGTGACGCGGGTGTGCAGACGTAGATCGACGCCGTTAAGATCGAGCATTCTACGGTAGTAGCGCAGGGTTTCATGAAACTCCTCTTTGCCGGGGATCTGTTTGGCGATATTAAACTGGCCGCCGATCTCCGGGAGGGCATCGAACAACGTGACGTGATGACCGCGGGCGGCGGCGTTAACCGCGAAGGCCAGACCGGCAGGCCCGGCGCCGACCACCGCCAGCCGCTTAGGGGCGTTGGCAGGCAGGACCGGCATCAGGGTTTCATGGCAGGCGCGCGGGTTGACCAGACAGGAGGTGACTTTGCCGACGAAGATCCGATCGAGACACGCCTGGTTGCAGCCGATGCAGGTGTTGATCTCATCGGCGCGATCGCTCTGCGCTTTCGACATAAATTCGGCATCGGCAAGGAACGGGCGGGCCATTGAGACCATGTCGGCATCGCCGCGGGCGAGGATCGCCTCCGCGACCTGCGGATCGTTGATGCGGTTGGTGGTGATCAGCGGGATCGACACGGCGCCCTTCAGTTTGCGGGTGACCCAGCTAAAGGCGCCGCGCGGTACCGGAGTGGCGATGGTCGGAATGCGCGCTTCGTGCCAGCCGATGCCGGTGTTGATGATCGTCGCCCCCGCCGCCTCGATGGCTTTGGCCAGCGCGGTGACTTCCGCCAGCGTGCTGCCGTCGTTAACCAGATCGAGCATCGACAGACGGTAGATGATAATGAAATCGTGACCGGCGCGCTGGCGTACGGCCTTGACCACTTCAACAGCGAAACGCATCCGGCGCGCGTAATCGCCGCCCCATTGATCGTTGCGCTGGTTAGTGCGCGCGGCGAGGAATTCGTTAATCAGATAGCCCTCAGAGCCCATCACCTCCACGCCGTCATAGCCTGCTTCCCGCGCCAGCTGGGCGCAGTGGGCAAAATCATCGATCAGCGTGAGGATCTCATCGTGGCTCAGCTCATGAGGGGTGAACCGGTTAATCGGCGCCTGCAGAGGAGAGGGGGCGACCAGCGCGGGCTGGTAGCTGTAGCGCCCGGTGTGCAGGATCTGCAGGGCGATTTTACCGCCTTCCTGATGTACCGCGTCGGTGATCTGACGATGATGCGCCAGATGGCTGGCATCGTTGAGTACCGCGCCGCCGGCCATGGTCACCCCGGACGGGGCGGGCGCGATGCCGCCGGTGACGATCAGCGCCACGCCGTGCCGCGCGCGCTCGGCGTAAAAGGCCGCTAACCGTTGCGCGCCGTCGGGCAGTTCTTCCAGACCGGTATGCATGGAGCCCATCAACACGCGGTTTTTGAGGGTAGTGAAGCCCAGCTCAAGCGGGGCGAAAAGCGACGGATAGCGGCTCATAATGGCTTCCAATGTAAAATTATTGTTATGTGGTCGGATGAGTTACTAATTTAGCCGTCGTGAAGAAAAAGGGAAAAGGGGAGTGCGGTGATTGTGATGGGATTCAAAGAACGGCGAAGCGTTGCCCCTCTCCCAAAGGGAGAGGGGCAAGCGGGCACTGAAAGTCAGGCTTCGCGCTGAACGGTTCCCTCTCCCGCCGGGAGAGGATTAGGGTGAGGGGGAAGACACAGCGCGCTGGCGGCGTTCGAGGCCCGGCGCCTGCCACATCGACGTTGTCAGCCCGCTATCGACAAGACCAAGCTGATCGGCATAGACCGACTGCCATTTGCTCATCATCTCCTGATACAGCTCGCGATGCTGCGGATTAGGGGTGAACTCGCGGTGCCAGCTCACTAACTTTTCTCCGGCGCTGGCCATGTCGCCGTACAGCCCGGCGCCAGCGCCGGCGGCGATGGCGCAACCGAGGGCGGTGGCTTCGCGGACCACCGGCACCCGCACCGGCAGGCCGGTGACGTCGCTGAGGATCTGGCTCCACAGCGCTCCCTTCGAGCCGCCGCCGGCAAACACCAGGCTATCGAAAGTCACCCCGGAAAACTGCGATATCTGCGCCAGGTTGCAGGCGGAGACAATCGCCGCGTTCTCCTCCAGGGCGCGGAACAGAGTGGCTTTATTGCACTTCTCCGGATCGATGGAGAGGTTAATAAACGACGGCGCGGCGTGGTACCACTGCTTAAAGTGCATGGCGTCGGAAAAAATAGGCATCACGCCGTGGGAACCGGCGGGTACGCGGCTGGCCATCTCCTCCAGCAGCGAATAGGCATCGACGCCGAGGCGCTCGGCAATCAGCTTTTCTTCAGCGCAGAAGGCGTCGCGGAACCAGCGCATGGTCAGGCCGGTAAAAAAGCTGATGGACTCCGCCTGCGCCATGCCGGGAATGACGTGAGGGTTAACGCGAATATTCATCTGCGGGTCGGTGCGCACCTGCGGCAGATTCACCACCTGCTGCCAGAAGGTGCCGCCGAGCACTGCGCTTTGTCCGGCGCGCACCACCCCGAGCCCCAGGCAGCCGAGCTGCACGTCGCCGCCGCCCATCACCACCGGCGTCCCGGCGCGCAGGCCGCTCTGCTGGGCTGCCGCTTCGGTGACGGCGCCCAGCAGCGTGCCGGTCTCTTTCACCGGCGACAGCATATCGGCGCGCAGCCCGGCCATATCCAGCAGCGCCGGACGCCAGTCGCGGCTGAACAGATCGAGCATGCCGGTGGTGCCCGCGTTTGACGGGTCGACCGCCAGCTCGCCGGAAAGCTTCGCCGCCAGCCAGTCGCTGATCATGGTGATGGTCGCCGCCTTGCGGTAGATATCGGGCCGATGGTGCGCCAGCCACAGCAGGCGCGGCATCGCGCTAAGCGCCAGCGTTTGCCCGGAGACCTCGTACACCTCGGATTCAAAACGATAGTCGTGGATCTCTTTAAGCTCCGCGACTTCGCGGCTGGCGCGGGCATCAACGTTGGCGCAGGCCCAGATGGCCTCGCCGTTGCGGTCATAGAGGACGATCCCTTCGCGCATCGAACAGCAGGCGACGGACTGAATATCGGCGGGAGAGAGCCGGGCGGCGTCGAGCGCCTGGCGAATGCACTGGCAGGCCAGCTGCCAGTTGGTGGTAAGGTCGAACTCCATCGAGCCGGGGACGTTATCGACGCTCAGGTGTTTCCATTCGGCCTGGCCCACTGCCAGCTGGCGGCCATTGAGATCGAAAATGACCGCCCGAATGCTGCCGGTCCCGGCATCTAACGCTAACAGGTAACTCATGACATGCGCCTCGCTGTTGTCGCGCGGCGCCGGGCCTTCAGGAGGCCAGCGCGAGCACCGCGCGTGCTGTTGTCTCTTCCGTTACCAGGCCATTAATCCGCTTGCCAATCAGAGCGGCATGAATCGCCTGCGCTTTTTGTTCTCCTCCGGCGACGCCGACGATGGTCGGCAGCTGCGCCAGCTCATCCAGGGTCACGCCGAGCAGTTCCCGATGGATCTCCAGCCCCTCTACCGGCCGGCCGTCGGCCTGCAGGAAATAACCTAAAATGTCGCCGACCGCCCCTTTGCGGGCGTACATCAGCTGTTCGCCCTCGCTGATATAGCCGGAGCGCAGAATGGTCGCGTCGCGCCGCTGATCGATAGCGCCAATGCCAACCACCGCCGCGTCCGCCGCCGTCGCCGCCAGCATCACATCGCGCACGCTGGATTCGCGGCGCAGGATTTCGGCGACCTCCGCCGACGAGACCCGCAGCGGCGCCGGAATAATGCTCACGCTGCAGGCGGCATCCAGCTGACCGATGCCGGTCATATAGGGGCCGACGCCGCCGGAGAGGGTCACCAGCCGCACCTGCTGCGAGCCGATAAAGCCGCTGAGATGCTGCAGGCAGCTCATGGTGGCTTCGCCGAAGCCGACCGCCAGCAGCTGTCCCGGTTGCAGAATCCCCATCAGCGACTGCGCCGCGCCGATCCCCAGCCGGGTATTCATCGGCGGGGTGTTGAGCGCCGGCAGCACGCGAGCAATCTTGAGGCCAAAGCGCTGCTGGAGTTCGCTTTCCAGCGCCAGACAGCCTTCATAGCGCGAGTTGATTTGCACGCGGATCACCCCGGACTGGCGACCCTTCTCCAGCAGGCGGGAAATCTTCAGCCGCGGCAGCCCCAAACGCTCGCCGATGTCGTTTTGCGTCAGGCCGTCGTGGTAGTAACACCACGCCACCCGCGCCACCAGCTCTTCCTCGGCTAACGCCAGCCCGGCGTAGCGATGGTCTTCCGTAATGCGTTTTTCGCTCATAAATTGAACTCTTATAAAAATTTAGATCATATGTTCGCTATTGCGCGGCCGGAAAGTGTGAGCCGACTGGCAAAACGGATCTTTCCTCTCTGGCCCATTTTTTCCGGACGATCTAAAGCGCCAAACTGTGATCTTCGCACGGTTGTAAATATAGTTCACCGTCTACGCTTTTGAACATTATTAAATTTAAAAATCATTTGTTCAAACGAGGCGCGACGATGAAGCCACTGCTTGAAGCTCGCCAGATCCGCAAACAGTTCTCCGGCGTTGCCGTGCTGAAGGGCATCGACTTTACGCTATGCGCGGGCCAGGTGCATGCGCTGATGGGGGGCAACGGCGCGGGTAAATCGACGCTGATGAAGATCATCGCCGGCGTCGAAACCCCGGATAGCGGTGAACTGACGATCGGCGAACGCGCGTTTGCGCGCCTTAACCCGGCGCTGGCCCACCAGCTGGGCATCTATCTGGTGCCGCAGGAGCCGATGCTGTTTCCCAACCTCAGCGTGGGCGAGAACATTCTTTTTCGTCTGCCGAAGCGGGCGGATACCGCCGCGCGGCTGCAGGAAAAACTGCAGCAGCTGAACTGCCAGATCAACCTGGACGCCAGCGCCAGCACGCTTGAGGTAGCCGATCAACAGATGGTCGAGATCCTGCGCGGCCTGATGCGCGAGGCGCGGATCCTGATCCTTGATGAACCCACCGCCTCTTTAACGCCGGGCGAAACGGAAAGGCTGTTTCAGCAGATCCGGGCGTTGCAGGGGCTCGGCGTGGGGATCGTCTTTATCTCGCACAAACTGCCGGAAATTCGCCAGCTTGCCAGCCATGTGTCGGTGATGCGCGATGGGGCGGTAGTGCTCAGCGGCGAAACGGCGGGCTACGGCGACCAACAGCTTATCAGCGCCATGACGCCGGCCAGCCGCGACCATGCGCTGAGCGACACGCAAAAGCTGTGGCTGGCGCTGCCGGGCAACCGCCGCACCCAGGCGCAGGATTTTCCCGTTTTGCGGGTGGAGGATCTCACCGGCGAAGGTTTTATCGATCTCAGTCTGGAGATCCGCGCCGGGGAGATCGTCGGCCTCGCCGGGCTGGTGGGATCCGGGCGCACCGAATTTGCCGAAACCTTATACGGCCTGCGTCCGCCGCGCGCCGGGCGGATCTGGCTGGAGAACCGCGAGATTAGTCAGGAGAGCACCCGCGCCAGGCTGGCCAGCGGGCTGGTCTATCTACCCGAAGACCGCCAGGTCTCCGGGCTGTTTCTCGATGCGCCGGTGCGCTGGAACACGGTGATGTTCAATCAGCCGTCGTGGTGGCAGCAGGGGAAACGGGAGGCGGCGGTGGTCGAACGCTATCACCGGGCGCTGGGGATCAAGCTGGCCGATGGCGATCAGCCGGTGCGTACCCTCTCCGGCGGCAACCAGCAGAAGGTGCTGCTGGCGCGCTGTCTGGAGGCTAACCCGCTGCTGTTGATTGTTGATGAACCGACGCGCGGCGTGGATGTCTCCGCCCGCGCCGATATCTATCAGTTGCTGAAAAGCGTTGCCGCGCAAAATGTGGCGGTGCTGATGATCTCCAGCGATCTGGATGAGTTCGTTGGCCTGGCCGACCGGGTGTTGGTGATGCATCAGGGCCGCTACAGCGGCGAACTGGCGCGGCAGGCGGTGACCGTCGATCGCATGATGACCCTGGCCTTTGGAGGGCAGGCATGAAAACGTTACTCAAGAATCGCGAACTGAGCGCCTTCTTCGCCATCGTGGCGCTGTTTGCCGTGCTGGTGGCGCTCAATCCGGCCTATTTCAGCCTGCAGACGCTGGCGATGATTTTCGCCAGCTCGCAAATCCTGTGCCTGCTGGCGCTGGGGGCAACGCTGGTGATGCTGACCCGCAATATCGACGTGTCGGTGGGCTCCACCGTTGGCCTGAGCGCCATCGCCGTTGGGGTGGCGCTGAACAACGGCTACGGGCTGGCGACAGCGATCGCCTTCGCGCTGGCGATTGGCGCGCTGGCCGGGGCTTTTAACGGCCTGCTGGTGGTGGGGCTGCGCATTCCGGCGATCGTCGCCACCCTCGGCACGCTGGGGTTGTATCGCGGGGTGATGTTGCTGTGGACCGGCGGGAAATGGATCGAAGGCTTGCCCGATAGCCTGAAATCGCTCTCGGAGCCGCTGTTTATCGGCGTCTCGCCGCTGGGCTGGCTGGTGCTGGCGCTGCTGCTGGCGGGAGCATGGCTGCTGTCGCGCACCGCCTCTGGGCGTGATTTCTATGCCGTTGGCGATAACCTCGCCGCTGCCCGCCAGCTGGGCGTGGCGGTCAACCGCACGCGGATGCTGGCCTTTACCCTCAACGGTATGCTGGCGGCCTGCGCCGGGATCGTCTTCGCCGCGCAGATTGGCTTTGTGCCCAATCAGACCGGCAGCGGCCTGGAGATGAAAGCCATCGCCGCCTGCGTGTTGGGCGGGATTTCGCTGCTCGGCGGCACCGGCACCCTGCTCGGCGCGTTTCTCGGCGCCTTCTTCCTCACCCAAATCGACACCGTGCTGGTGCTGTTCCGCCTTCCCGCCTGGTGGAATGACTTTATCGCCGGCCTGGTCCTGCTCGGGGTGCTGGTCCTTGATGGTCGCCTGCGCCAGGCGCTGACCCGCCATCAGCGGGCGCTGAAGTACAGCCGTTTCCAGCCCGGCAACAAAGGGGGCAAACAGGTTGCCCGCTTTCCCGAACGCAAAAGCAAAGAGGTGGCGTAAATGAAGCTGAAGCTTAACTGGGAAAGCGCGCTGCTGGCGTTGTTAGTCGTGGAAATCCTGCTGTTCGGCGCGCTGAATCCGCGCATGCTGGATCTCAATATGCTGCTCTTTAGCACCAGCGACTTTATCTGCATCGGCATCGTCGCGCTGCCGCTGACGCTGGTGATCATCAGCGGCGGGATCGATATTTCGCTGGGCTCGACCATCGGCCTGTGCGCCATCGCCCTCGGAGTGATGACCCAGGCGGGCTGGCCGCTGTGGCTGGCGGTGTCGCTGACGTTGCTGCTGGGGCTGCTGTGCGGGTTAATCAACGCCGCGCTGATCCACTACACCGGCATCAGCCCGCTGGTGATCACCCTCGGGACGCTGTATCTGTACGGCGGCGGCGCGCTGCTGCTTTCCGGCATGGCCGGCGCCACCGGCTATGAAGGGATCGGCGGCTTTCCCGACAGCTTCACCGCCTTCGCCAATTTAACCCTGGGCGGGCTGCCGCTGCCGCTGGTGCTGTTCGCGGTCATCACCTTTCTCTTCTGGCTGCTGGCCCATCGCGGGCGCTTTGGCCGCCATCTTTTTTTACTCGGGCAAAACCCGCGCGCCGCCCGCTATGCCGCGCTGTCGGTCAACGGCATCCCGTATGTGCTGTATGGCCTGGTGGGCGTGGCGTCGGCAGTGGCGGCGCTGGTGATGGTCTCCTATTTTGGCTCGGCGCGTTCGGATTTAGGCCGTGATCTGCTGATGCCGGCGCTGACCGCGGCGGTGCTCGGCGGGGCCAATATTTACGGCGGCTCGGGATCGATACTGGGTACCGCGCTGGCGGCATTGCTGGTGGGGTATCTGCAACAGGGTTTACAGATGGTCGGCATCCCCAACCAGGTGTCGAGCGCGCTGTCAGGGGCGCTGTTGGTTGTGGTGGTGATGGGGCGTTCGCTGAGCCTGCACCGTGAATGGGTGCGCGCGACCTGGCGGCGTCTTTTCTCGCGTAAAACAATCGGAGCACAACAATGAAAACAAAACGTATCCTGCAGGTCAGCGCGCTGGCGCTGGCGATGAGCGTGGCAACCGCGCAAGCGGCGGACCGCATCGCCTTTATTCCTAAGCTGGTCGGCGTCGGCTTCTTTACCAGCGGCGGCAACGGCGCGAAAGAGGCGGGGAAAGCGCTGGGCGTGGATGTCACCTATGACGGCCCAACCGAGCCCAGCGTCTCCGGCCAGGTGCAGCTGATCAACAACTTCGTCAACCAGGGCTACAACGCGATTATCGTCTCCGCCGTCTCACCGGACGGCCTGTGTCCGGCGCTGAAGCGGGCGATGCAGCGCGGGGTGAAAGTCCTGACCTGGGATTCCGATACCAAGCCGGAGTGCCGCAGCATCTATATCAATCAGGGCACGCCGCAGCAGCTCGGCGGCCTGCTGGTGGAGATGGCGGAAAAGCAGGTGACGAAGCCCGCTGCCAAAGTGGCGTTTTTCTACTCCAGCCCGACGGTGACCGACCAGAACCAGTGGGTGAAGGAAGCCAAAGCCAAAATCGAAAAAGAACATCCGCAGTGGCAAATCGTCACCACCCAGTTTGGCTATAACGATGCCACCAAATCGCTGCAAACTGCCGAGGGGATCTTAAAAGCGTATCCGGATCTCGACGCCATTATCGCGCCGGATGCCAATGCCCTGCCGGCGGCGGCGCAGGCGGCGGAGAACCTCAAGCGTCAGGGCGTGGCGATCGTCGGCTTTAGTACCCCCAACGTCATGCGCCCGTACGTGGAGCGCGGCACGGTGAAAGCCTTTGGCCTGTGGGATGTGGTTCAGCAGGGCAAAATTGCGGTTAACGTCGCCGATCGTCTGCTGAAAAAGGGCGATCTTAACGTCGGCGACAGCGTTGAGGTGAAAGATATCGGCTCGCTGAAGGTCGAACCGAACAGCGTGCAGGGCTACCAGTATGAGGCGAAGGGCAACGGTATCGTGCTGCTGCCGGAGCGCGTGGTGTTCAGCAAAGAGAACATCAATAACTACGACTTCTGACGGAGGATGAGATGGCTGATTTAGACGATATCAAAGAGGGCAAGGACTTCGGCCTCGACCGCCCGCAGCAGAACACGCTGTATACCCTGAAAGGCTGCGGCTCGCTGGACTGGGGCATGCAGTCGCGGCTGGCGCGCATTTTTAATCCGCACAGCAACCGCACGGTCATGCTGGCCTTCGATCATGGTTACTTCCAGGGACCCACCACCGGGCTGGAGCGCATCGATCTGTCGATTGCGCCGCTGTTCGAGGAAACCGACGTGCTGATGTGCACCCGCGGCGTACTGCGCAGTCAGGTGCCGGCCGCGACCAACAAACCGGTGGTGCTGCGCGCCTCCGGCGGCAACTCGATCCTCAGCGAACTTTCCAACGAGTGCGTGGCGGTGGCGATGGAAGATGCGCTGCGCCTGAACGTCTGCGCAGTGGCGGCGCAGGTCTATATCGGCAGCCAATACGAACATCAGTCGATCAACAACATCATCAAACTGGTGGACGCCGGCAACCGCTACGGTATGCCGGTACTGGCGGTGACCGGCGTCGGCAAAGAGATGACCCGCGATGCGCGCTACTTCTCGCTGGCCAGCCGGATTGCCGCCGAAATGGGGGCGCAGTTTGTGAAGACCTATTTCGTTGAGGAAGGCTTTGAAAAAGTGACCGCCAGCTGCCCGGTGCCGATCGTCATCGCCGGGGGGAAAAAGCTGCCGGAGCATGAGGCGCTGGAGATGTGCTGGCGGGCGATCGACCAGGGGGCGTCCGGGGTGGATATGGGGCGCAATATCTTCCAGTCCAGCGCCCCGCGCGCAATGCTGAAGGCGGTGAAAAAGGTGGTGCATGAGAATCTGAACGCGCGCGAAGCGTACCAGTTCTGGCAGGAAGAGAAACAGGGAGAGCGGAAATGAATGTGACGCTGGTGGAGATCAATATCAAACCCGAGCGGGTGGATGAGTTTCTCGAGGTGTTCCGCGCCAACCACGAAGGGGCGCTGCGGGAGCCGGGCAACCTGCGCTTTGATGTCCTGCAGGACCCGGAGGTGAAGACCCGCTTTTTTATCTACGAAGCCTATAAAGACGATGAGGCGGTGCTGGCGCATAAGAAGACCCCGCACTATTTAGCCTGCGTCGAAAAGCTGGAAGAGATGATGTCGCAGCCGCGGCAGAAGCGCAGCTTTATCGGCCTGCTACCGCAGGTGTGAGGGAAATCCAGAGCAGAAGATAATCCCGGTCCTCTTCCATTGGGAGAGGACCGGGGGGAGGGGCAGTTTATTACGCCTCTTCAACCGAGACGCGCAGGGCCGCCAGCGCCTTACGCGCCGCCTTCAGCACCTGTTCGCACTGCTCAAGGGTGAGGGTCAGCGGCGGTTCAACGCGGATCGTCTTGGCGTTGTTTAACGTCCCGGCGACCAGCACCCGCTGTCTGAACATCTCGCTGGCAAAGTCGTAGCCAATCTCGTTATCGACAAACTCGATGGCCATCAGCATGCCTTTCCCGCGCACTTCATTCACCAGGTCCGGATACTCCTGCGCCAGCAGGCGGAAACCGTCCAGCAGCATATCGCCTTTCTGCGCCGCCTGCGCCGGCAGGTTTTGCGTCAACAGCACGTTGATGGTCGCCAGCGCCGCCGCACAGGCCAGCGGGTTGCCGCCGAAGGTCGTGGTGTGCAGGAACGGGTTGTCGAACAGCACCGAGAAGACCTCTTGCGTCGCCACCGTCGCGCCGATCGGCATCACGCCGCCGCCGAGCGCTTTCGCCAGACACAGAATGTCGGGCTGAACGTTCTCATGCTCGCAGGCGAACATCTTGCCAGTGCGGCCCATGCCGGTCTGCACTTCGTCGAGGATCAGCAGGGCGCCAAACTCGTCGCACAGCTTACGCACCGCCGGCAAATACCCCGTCGGCGGCAGGATCACGCCCCCTTCGCCCTGAATCGGCTCAAGGATCACCGCCGCGACGTCGTCGCCGGTTTTCTTGCACTCGCTCAGCATGGTGCGCATGGCGTTGATATCGCCGAACGGCACATGGCGGAAGCCCGGCAGCAGCGGCATAAACGGTTTGCGGAAAGTCGACTTGGCGGTGGCCGACAGCGCGCCCAGCGATTTGCCGTGGAAGGCGCCGCTGGTGGCGATGAAGGTGAATTTACCGCGCGGCGACTGATAGGCTTTCGCCAGCTTGATGGCCGCCTCTACCGATTCGGTACCGCTGTTGCAGAAGAAGCTGTACTTCAGTTTGCCGGGCGTTAAGGCCGCCAGGGTTTTCGCCAGCATCGCGCGTAGCGGATCCAGCAGTTCCTGACTGTGAAGCGGTTGTTTCGCGAGTTGATTCTCGACGGCGGATACCACAACTGGATTACGGTGCCCTACATTGAAGATGCCAAACCCGCCAAGGCAGTCGATAAACTCCTGTCCCTGGGTGTCGACAAGCGTATTTAACCCTCCCGCTTGCCACTCTACGGCTCCGTAATCCCCGCCGGCTGTGACCGATTTTCGATACTCTAAAAACCCCGGATTCACATGCTCTTTAAAGTATTCTCTGACCTCCTGGTTAAGTGCTTTCATTTCCTCATGGTCAAGCGTGCGCTTTTCAATGAGATTCAGTGCGTGTGCGCTGCAGGCCAGAGCCGATGCGCTGGAAGGTAACCTGTTCAAAATGTGCTCCTGGGGCGGACGTATCACACGATACTGGATTAAGTATTGCAGGGATTACGCCAGTTCGGCAGAAGCGGTGAAAATCGGGATAAATGCAAAGTAAAAGACGAAATGTGTAAAATTTAATCTCATGGCGCCATTATTGGCACGTTTTATTCCTGAGCTGACGAGATTTTCTGCCTTGCGGCGTTGAGCGGCACGATCCGTCGTGGTGCGGGCTGCCCCAGCGCGGGGCAGCCGATGGTGAGAAAGGAGGCTTAGTCGAGCTGGGAGATCTCCATCGCCGCCCGGTCGATAATGCCGATGATCTGCTTGAGCTGGGCGGCGCTGCTGGCCTGCTGGTTCACTTTCAGGTCGAGGACCGCTTTGAAATTCTCCAGCGCGCGCTTCATCTGCGGATCGCGGCGCAGCTCGCAGCCGACCATCCGCGCCTGCAGACGCTCCTGGATATGGGCCAGATGCTCCTGGTTCTCCGCGTGCAGCTGTTTCCCCTCTTCGCTGATGACGATTTTTTTGCGTCCGTTGTCGTCTTCCACGCTGATGAGACCCTGGTCCTGGAGCAGATCCAGCGTCGGGTAGATCACCCCCGGGCTGGGACTGTAGTTCCCCTGGGTGAGGGTTTCGATCTCTTTGATCAGCTCATAGCCGTGGCTGGCGCTGCGGCTGAGGATGTCCAGAATAATCAGCCGCAGTTCGCCGTGGCCAAAGAAACGCTGGCGACGTCCGCCGCCGCGACGGCCATGGTCGCCGTGTTCGCTGGGGTCACCGTGGCGCCCGCGCGGCCCACGCCCGTCTTCATGATGATGTCGCATGGTTACCTCCTGCTATGTTTTGATATATCTAATTTATATCTAAAAAATGAATTCTCGCAATGCTGGTTGTGATTTATTTTTTAATTTGTTGATATTTATGTGTTTATTTTTGATGGTGGTATTTTAATGCGGTTTGTTTTGACTATATCAAAAAAAGACTTGCATTCTTTTTAGATGGCAATCATTATCATTTGCATCGAGTTTAGATATATCTATTTACTGTTCACGAAGGCGAACGATGATGACAAAAACCAAAGCAGACAAGTACCCGCAGCGTGTCCGCAATGAGCTGCGTTTCCGTGAGCTGACGGTGCTGCGCGTGGAGCGCGCAGGCACGGCTTTCCAGCGCATCGTGCTGGGAGGCGAGGCGCTGGAAGGTTTCGTTTCCCGCGGCTTTGACGACCACACCAAGCTTTTCTTCCCGGAGCCGGGCGCGGCGTTTGCCCCGCCGCAGGTGACCGAGGAGGGGATTGACTGGGGCGAGGGCGTGCGGCCTGCTACCCGCGACTATACGCCGCTGTACGATGCCGAACGCCATGAGCTGGCGTACGACTTCTTTATCCACGACGGCGGAATCGCCAGCCGCTGGGCGCTGGAGGCAAAAGCGGGCGATAAGCTGGTGATCGGCGGTCCGCGCGGCTCGCTGGTGGTGCCGGAGGATTACGCCTGGCAACTGTATGTCTGCGATGAGTCCGGTATGCCGGCGCTGCGTCGTCGTCTGCTGGGTTTGCGTCAGCTGGCGGTGACGCCGCAGGTGACGGCCATCGTCACTATCGCCGATGCGTCATATAAAGATTATCTGGCGGATCTCGACGGCTTTAACATCGAGTGGGTGGTGGGCCACCATCCGGCGTTCGTCGCCGAGCGTCTGGCGCAGGTGAAGGTGCCGGCGGAGGATTATTTCATCTGGCTGACCGGCGAAGGCGCGGTGGTGAAATCGCTGCTGGCGCGCTTTGAGGATGAGAGCATCGATCAGCAGCTGGTGCGCTCGCAGGCGTACTGGCACAGCAAGTAAAAAGCCATCGTGGTCAAACCCGGATAGCGGCTTGCGCCTTATCCGGGCTACGGTTGGCGCCGATTTGTAGCCCCGGTAAGCGCAGCGCTACCGGGGGAAGTTTATCGTTCCGCCAGCGCTTTAAACACCATCGCCACCGCGTGGGCGCCGGGGTCCATATTGCCGAGCAGGCTGTCGCTATTGAGATAGGACGCCCGTCCGGCGCCGGCTTTGCCCGACTGGCAAGTGCGATCCGCGCCGGCCTGCGCCGCGGCAAAAGCGGCCTGCAGGTTCTCCGGTTCGGCGAGCAGCGCCGCCAGCGCTGGCTGCAGCGCGTCGATCATTGTCCGGTCGCCTTCCTCGGCGCCGCCGTAAAATTTCATCTGCTCCAGACCGGCGTTCAGCGCCTCGGCCACGCTGGCGCCTTGCCCCAGCTTCTGCCCGGCAGCGGTGAAGAAGATCGACATCAATACCCCGCTGGAGCCGCCCATCACCACCGTCAGGCGTTCGCCTGTGAGCGCGAACAGCGTGGGCAGATCGTTCAGCGGCAGCTGCTGGCGCTGCAACAGGTCGGCAATCTCACGCGCCCCGGCGGCGAAGGTGGAGCCGGTATCGCCATCGCCCACTTTGGCATCCAGCGCGTTGAGATGGTCTTCAAGCCCGACGAGGGTGCCGGTCACCTGGGCCACGTAATCACCCACCTGCGGGTTGGCCGAAGGCGTAAAGTCGACGCGCGGGCTGGCGAGAGTGGACGGCATGATGTTAACCGTCCGCGGCTGCACCGGCCGCGGCCAGCCGGCGGTTTCCACATCCGCCAGCAGCGCTTTCTCAATACTCTCTTCCAACACGATGGCGCTCAGCGAGAAACCCTTCATATCCAGGGCCGTCACCAGCGAGGCCGGGCCAATCAGCCAGTCAACGCGCGCCTGCAGCGGCGTGTTGGCCAGTTCGCGGGTCAGGATCGCCATTTCGGCCACCGACACGCCGCCGAGGTTATTGAGCATCACCGCCAGACGGCCGGTTTCCGGCAGGGCAGCGGTCAGTTTTTCCACCATCAGGTTGACGATGTCCGCACTGTTTTGCGTGGCGATGGTGGAGGCGCCAGGTTCGCCGTGGATGCCCATTCCCAGCTCGGCGTGGCCGGCCTGATGGCGCGGCGCGCTGTCGGCCTCCTGCGGCAGATGGCAGCTGGCCAGCGCCACCCCGATGCTGGCGGTGTGGTTGGCGGCATACTGCGCTTCGCGCAGTACGGTGGCGAGATTGTAGCCGCGCTCGGCAAAATAGCCCGCCACCTTATGGACGAACAGCGTACCGGCGATGCCGCGCGGCTGTTTGTTTTCCGGCAGCGAAATGTCGTCGCCGACGATCAGCATTTCCACGTTGTAGCCGAGACGGCGCGCTTTCTCCGCCGCGAGGCCGAAGTTCAGCCGGTCGCCGGTATAGTTTTTTACGATCAGCAGGCAGCCCGCCTCGCCGGTCACCGCCTGAATGGCGGTAAGCACCGCGTCGACGCTCGGCGAGGCGAACAGATCGCCACAAACCGCGGCGGTCAGCATGCCTTTACCAATAAAGCCGACGTGCGCCGGTTCGTGGCCGGCGCCGCCGCCGGCGATCACCGCCACGTTGTTTTTATTCAGGTCGCGACGGACCACCACCCGGATCGCCGGATCGCTCTCCAGCCGGGCGAGGTTGTTCCACGGACTGGCGATGATGGTTCCCTCAATCACATCGTTGACGAGGCTGGCGCGCTGGTTAAAAAAGAATTGAGACATAGTGGTTCCTGAAGAGTAAGTGAAAACTCACCCTCCGGAGGCAGGCCTCCGGAGCGGTAACGGACAAAGTGGATTTAGTGACGGATAAGGCGCTGGCGGCGCATATCGAGCGCGATGGGCTCGCCGGGCTGCACGCTGTTCAGCGCCTCGCCCTGCTGACACAGCCAGGCGATCCCCGCCGCGCGGGCGATAATCGCGCCGTGGGCCTGTTCGCTGCCGTCGCGCAGGCACAGGCCTTTCACGCGGCTGGCATCCAGTTGCAGGACGGCTGACGGGAACATGTTGTCGGCGATAATAATGGTCGGCTCGCCGGGCGTTGGCAGCGTTTCCTGCACGTCCTGCAGATGGCGCAGGGTGCGCTGCAGAATATCTTCGATATCGATATAGCGCGCCTGGAGATAGGGGTCATCCAGCTGGCGATACTGCTGGCTGAGCTCCATCAGCACCTGATGCCACGCCCATTCCGCCGAGCACGGCTCGGTGAGCAGACGATCGTTGGCGGCATCAAACAGATCCTCATCGTCGAGCAGGGTGTGGTGCCCGGCGAAAATCGCCGCGATATCGGCGTTAAATTTATTCTCCGCCAGCTCGGTCAGGGCAGTGAGATCCGCCAGCGTCTGGTCGATAGCCCGGCGCAGTCGCTGCTGCTCGCGGGCGACATCGGCGGCGGCCGGGCGGACCGGCTGGATCAGGGCCAGCGGATAGCGCAGCGCGATGCCTTCGACGCGCTCGGGGGCGGCCGGGGCGGCTGCCGGTTGCGCTGCAGGCGATTCGCCGAAGTTATCGGCGGCCAGCGCCTGAAACGCCGCCAGCGCCGCATCGGCCTCTGGCCCGCGGGCCAGCAGGCGCAGCTTATCGTTGCGCCGCACCTGCAGCAGGGCGATTTGGTTGAGGCTGTCCGGTTTGACGCACTTCCCGTTTTTCTCCAGCAGCAGATCGGCGTTAAAGCCCGCCAGCGCGGCGACCAGCTTCGACGCCGGACGCACGTGCAGGCCGTTGTGGTTCTGTATGACGACCGCAAGCGACTTGCTGTCGCCATCGTCGGCAAGCGTCGGCGCCGGGGCGGCGTCAGGGGTTGGCGAAGGTAAACCCAGCTGGATCCGTTTGGCCTCCAGGGCGTTCATGGCGTCGGCGATCACTTTGTCGATCCCGGCGCCGGAGGCGGCGCTGACGGTGGCCGCCAGCGTCCCCTCCACCAGCGGCGCGGCGCACAGCCGCACCTTCGCGGCAATCGCCGGATCGAGCAGGTCGAGGGCGGTTTCGGCGCTAAGCAACGCGCTGCCAATATCCATCATCACCAGCACGTGGTCGGTATCGGCGACGGATTCGATCGCTTCCATGACCTTGATCGGATCGGTGCCGATCGGGCTGTCGGGATCGTCGATCCCGGCGGCGATCGCCAGCTTGCAGCCGTCGTTGATTAACATCTGCCGGGCCAGTTCTCCGACACCTTCGCCCAGCCGGGCGCTATGAGAAACAATAACCAGGTTTACCATCGCGATTTCCTTACTCTTTGGCCGCGGCGGCCAGCATCTGCATCATAAACATCACTGACGTGGCGCCCGGATCCTGATGGCCGATGCTGCGTTCGCCAAGGTAGCTGGCGCGGCCTTTGCGCGCCTGCATGGTGATGGTGCTGTGGGCGCCGGCCTCCGCTGCTTTGCAGGCGGCATCCAGCGCGGCGGCGATCGACAGATGCTGCTCGCTGGACTGGCGCAGGGAGTCCACCACCGGCAGCCAGACGTCGCACATGGTTTTATCCCCTGGCTCCGCTTTACCGCGGTTGACGACGCCGTCCGCGCCTTCGCGGATCATCAGGTATAGTTCGTCGAGGGTCAGGCTCTGGTGGGCCTGAGTGACCTGCGCGGCGCGAATGAAGAAGGTGCCGAACAGCGGGCCGCTGGCGCCGCCGACGTTGGAGAGCAGCGTCATGCCGGTGTTTTTGAGGATAAAGCCAATATCTTTATCAGCAATCGACGGCAACTTTTCCACCACCTTGCTGAACCCGCGGTGCATATTCAGGCCGTGGTCGGCATCGCCGATCTCTTTATCGAGGCCGGTGAGAAAATCGCTCTCTTTAGTGAAGATATCGCCGCAGCGGTACAGCCAGTCGACGATTTGCGTTCTGTTCAGTGACATGTCGTGCTCCTTAGTTTCCCCAGTTCAGCGCCGGGGTATGAACCGGGGCGTCCCATAGCGCCAGCGTCTCATCATCCGCTTTCAGCAGGGTGATGGAGAAGCCCGCCATATCCAGCGAGGTGCAGTAGCTGCCGACGAGGTTGCGTTCGATGATGATGCCGGACGCTTCACAGCGCTGGGCGAGCCGGTGATAGACGCCGTACAGTTCGGACAGCGGCGTGGCGCCGAGGTTATTGACCATGGCGATGACCCGGTCGCCGTTGTGTAGCGCGGTTTTGCTCTGCTTCACTTCCTGCCACGCGCCCTTAACGGTATCCCACTGGCGCAGCGTGCGGCTGTAGGCGCCATTCTCCAGCAGGGTATCGAACATCTCATCGACGGTTTGGTCCAGTGAGCTGAAGCGACGGCGGTCGATGCCCGGCTCGCCGTGAATGCCGACGCCGAACTCCATTTCATCGTCCTGCAGGGTAAAGGAGGGTTGTCCGGCAGCCGGTACGGTGCAGGCGCCGAGGGCGATGCCAATGGAGTGGCCGAGATTATTCAGGCGGCGCCCCAGTTCAGCGCAGGCCTCCAGCGAATCGCCGCGCTCGGCGGCGGCGCCGACCAGTTTTTCGATCAGAACGGTATTGGCGACGCCGCGGCGGCCTGCGGTATAGAGACTGTCTTTCACCGCCACGTCGTCGTCGACCACCACGGTGGTGACTTTTATGCCGCTCTCATGCAGCAGCTCGGTGGCGGTTTCGAAGTTCAGGATGTCGCCGGTGTAGTTTTTGATAATCAGCAGGACGCCTTCGCCGCCGTCAATCTGCATCGCGCATTCGAACATTTTATCCGGCGTCGGCGAGGTGAAGATTTCCCCCGGGCAGGCGCCAGAGAGCATCCCCTGGCCGATATAGCCGCAGTGCATCGGCTCATGGCCGCTGCCGCCGCCGGAGAGGAGGGCGACCTTGCCGGCCACCGGCGCGTCGGCGCGGGTGACGTACAGCGGGTCCTGATGCAGGGTCAGCTGCGGGTGGGCTTTAGCCAGCCCCTGTAATTGTTCATTCAGTACATCTTCAACACGGTTAATCAGCTTTTTCATTATTCAGTGCTCCGTTGGAGAAGGTTCGATGCGGCCTCTCTGCTGGCGGAGGCGGTCATCGCGTAGGGGTATCGTCTGACGGTGCAGCGTGCCTGGCGATATGATGATTCTGGCTGAGCGGACGAAAAAAAGAATGCTCCGGCGATCGGGTTTCATTACGAAACATCGCCTGCTGATTTTGTTTCTTTATGGAACGTTTTTGCTGAGGAAACGGTGAAAATGCGAGCTGGCGCGCTTTTTTTCCTCTGCCTTAAGCGCCGGTCATCGCGGCTGGCGCAGCGGGCTGAAAAAAATTTTTTGCTAAATTTCCCCCGGCTGTGGGGAAAAAGCCTGCCGCTAAAGGGGGATAGTAAGGGAATTATGCGGCAGAGGAGCGGATCGGGATCGCAATCCTGACGAAGACTAGGGTTTTTTGTTCCAATATGGAACGTAAAAATTTAACCTGTGTTTCATATCAGAACAAAAAGGCGAAAGATTTTTTTGTTCCGTGCCAGCCCTACAGTGATCGCACTGCTCCGGTACATTCCGTTGAGGCCGCGCTTTACCGGCCGGCGCGGATAACGCCAGGGCTCATCATGTCTACATGCGCACTTATTTGAGGGTGAAAGGAATGCTAAAAGTTATTCAATCTCCAGCCAAATATCTTCAGGGTCCTGATGCTGCTGTCCTGTTCGGTCAATATGCCAAAAACCTGGCGGAGAGCTTCTTCGTCATCGCTGACGACTTCGTGATGAAGCTGGCGGGGGAGAAAGTGGTGAATGGCCTGCAGAGTCACGATATTCGCTGCCATGCGGAACGGTTTAACGGCGAATGCAGCCATGCGGAAATTAACCGCCTGATGGCGATTTTGCAAAAACAGGGCTGCCGCGGCGTGGTTGGCATCGGCGGCGGTAAAACCCTCGATACCGCGAAGGCGATCGGTTACTACCAGAAGCTGCCGGTGGTGGTGATCCCGACTATCGCTTCGACCGATGCGCCGACCAGCGCGCTGTCGGTGATCTACACCGAAGCGGGCGAGTTTGAAGAGTATCTGATCTATCCGAAAAACCCGGATATGGTGGTGATGGACACGGCGATTATCGCCAAAGCGCCGGTACGCCTGCTGGTCTCCGGCATGGGCGATGCGCTCTCCACCTGGTTTGAGGCCAAAGCCTGCTACGATGCGCGCGCCACCAGCATGGCCGGGGGGCAGTCCACCGAGGCGGCGCTGAGCCTGGCCCGCCTGTGCTATGATACGCTGCTGGCGGAGGGCGAAAAGGCCCGTCTGGCGGCGCAGGCCGGGGTGGTGACCGAAGCGCTGGAGCGCATCATCGAGGCGAACACCTACCTCAGCGGCATTGGCTTTGAAAGCAGCGGCCTGGCCGCCGCCCACGCGATCCACAACGGTTTCACCATTCTGGAAGAGTGCCATCACCTGTATCACGGCGAGAAAGTGGCCTTCGGCACCCTGGCGCAGCTGGTGCTGCAGAACAGCCCGATGGACGAGATTGAAACCGTGCTGGGCTTCTGCCAGCGCGTCGGCCTGCCGGTGACCCTCGCGCAGATGGGCGTCAAAGAGGGGATCGACGCGAAAATCGCCGCGGTGGCGAAAGCCACCTGCGCGGAAGGGGAAACCATCCACAATATGCCGTTTGCGGTGACCACGGAGAGCGTGCACGCCGCTATCCTCACCGCCGATCTGTTAGGCCAGCAGTGGCTGGCGCGTTAATTCGCGGTGGCTAAACCGCTGGCGCCGGTCGGCGGTCTTTCTTTCTCCCCTCTGGCAGCGGCTGCCGGAGGGGTTCTCTATGGTAAAACGCGGAAAACAGTATGACTGTTCAGACTCAGGATACCGGGAAGGCGGTCTCTTCCGTCATCGCCCAGTCATGGCATCGCTGCAGCAAGTTTATGCAGCGCGAAACCTGGCAAAAACCGCACCAGGCCCAGGGCCTGACCTTTGACTCGATCTGTCGGCGTAAAACCGCGCTGCTGACCATCGGTCAGGCGGCGCTGGAGGACGCCTGGGAGTTTATGGACGGTCGCCCCTGCGCGCTGTTTATCCTTGATGAGACCGCCTGTATTCTGAGCCGCTGCGGCGAACCGCAAACGCTGGCGCAGCTGGCTGACCTGGGGTTTCGCGACGGCAGCTACTGCGCGGAGAGCATTATCGGCACCTGCGCGCTGTCGCTGGCCGCGATGCAGGGGCAGCCGATCAACACCGCCGGCGATCGGCATTTTAAGCAGGCCCTGCAGCCATGGAGCTTTTGTTCGACGCCGGTGTTCGATAACCACGGGCGGCTGTTCGGCTCTATCTCGCTTTGCTGTCTGGTGGAGCACCAGTCCAGCGCCGACCTCTCCCTGACGCTGGCCATTGCCCGCGAGGTGGGCAATTCCCTGCTCACCGACAGCCTGCTGGCGGAATCCAACCGCCACCTTAATCAGATGTACGGCCTGCTGGAGAGCATGGACGACGGGGTGATGGCGTGGAACGAACAGGGGGTACTGCAATTTCTCAATGTTCAGGCGGCGAGACTGCTGCATCTTGATGCCCAGGCCAGCCAGGGAAAAAATATCGCCGATCTGGTGACCCTGCCGGCGCTGCTGCGCCGCGCCATCAAACACGCCCGCGGCCTGAATCACGTTGAAGTCACCTTTGAAAGCCAGCACCAGTTTATCGACGCGGTGATCACCTTAAAACCGATTGTCGAGTCGCAAGGCAACAGCTTTATTCTGCTGCTGCACCCGGTGGAGCAGATGCGGCAGCTGATGACCAGCCAGCTGGGCAAAGTCAGCCACACGTTTGAGCAGATGTCAGCCGACGATCCGGAAACCCGGCGGCTGATCCACTTTGGCCGCCAGGCGGCGCGCGGCGGCTTTCCGGTACTGCTGTGCGGTGAAGAGGGGGTGGGGAAAGAGCTGTTGAGCCAGGCCATCCACAATGAAAGCGAGCGGGCGGGCGGCCCCTACATCGCCGTCAACTGCCAGCTGTATGCCGACAGCGTGCTGGGCCAGGACTTTATGGGGAACGCCCCCACCGATGATGAAAATGGCCGCCTGAGCCGCCTTGAGCTGGCCAACGGCGGCACCCTGTTTCTGGAAAAAATTGAGTATCTGGCGCCGGAGCTGCAGTCCGCCCTGCTGCAGGTGATTAAGCAGGGAGTGCTTACCCGCCTCGACGCCCGCCGCCTGATCCCGGTGGATGTGAAGGTGATCGCCACCACCACCGTCGATCTGGCCAACCTGGTGGAACAGAACCGCTTTAGCCGCCAGCTGTACTATGCGCTGCACTCTTTCGAGATCGTCATTCCGCCGCTGCGCGCCCGGCGCAACAGTATCCCGTCGCTGGTGCATAACCGGCTGAAAAGCCTGGAGAAGCGTTTCTCTTCCCGGCTGAAAGTGGACGATGACGCGCTGGCCCAGCTGGTGGCCTACTCGTGGCCGGGAAATGATTTTGAGCTTAACAGCGTGATAGAGAACATCGCCATCAGCAGCGATAACGGCCACATTCGCCTGAGCAACCTGCCGGAATATCTCTTTTCCGATCGGCCGGGGGCCGATAGCGGCTCATCGCTGCTGCCGGCCAGCCTGACCTTTAGCGCCATCGAAAAAGAGGCCATCATCCACGCCGCCCGGGTGACCAGCGGGCGGGTGCAGGAGATGTCGCAACTGCTGAATATCGGCCGCACCACCCTGTGGCGAAAAATGAAGCAGTACGATATCGACGCCAGCCAGTTCAAGCGCAAGCATCAGGCCTAGTCTCCTCGATACGCGCCATGGAGAACAGGGCGTCCGACAGACGATTGCTGTAGCGTTTGAGCGCGTCGCGCAGAGGGTGCGAGCGGTCCATGGCCGTCAGCAGACGTTCCAGCCGACGGGCCAGGGTGCGCGCCACGTGCAGCTGGGCGGAGGCGAGATTCTTCCCCGGGATCACAAACTGTTTCAGGGGGCCGCTTTCGGCCATATTGCGGTCGATAAGTCGCTCCAGGGCGGCGATCTCCTCCTCGCCGATCGTCTGGCTCAGGCGGACCAGGCCCCGCGCATCGCTGGCCAGTTCGGCCCCCAGCGCGAACAGCGTCTCCTGAATCTGATGCAGACTTGCCCGCAGCCCGGCGTCGCGGGTGGTGGCGTAGCAGACGCCCAGCTGGGATATCAGTTCATCGACGGTGCCGTAGGCCTCGACGCGAATATGGTCTTTCTCGATGCGGCTGCCGCCGTACAGGGCGGTGGTGCCTTTATCTCCGGTGCGGGTATAGATACGGTACATTCAGCTTCTCTCACTTAACGGCAGGACTTTCACCAGCTGCCCGGCGTTGGCGCCGAGCGTACGCAGATGATCGCGGCTATCGGTGACGTGCCCGGTCGCCAGCGGCGCGTCCGCCGGCAGCTGGGCATGGGTTAGCGCGATCTCGCCGGCTGCGCTGAGCCCAATGCCCACCCGCAGCGTCGAGCTTCTGGCCGCCAGGGCGCTCAGCGTATCGGCGTCACCGCCTTCGTCGCAGGATACGGTCTGGCAGGGGACCCCCTGCTCCTCCAGCCCCCAGCACAGCTCATTGATGGCGCAGGCATGGTGCCCGCGCGGATCGTAAAACAGGCGTACGCCCGGCGGTGAAAGCGACATGACGGTCCCCTCGTTAACACTCAGAATGCCTGGCGGAAAATCGCGGCAATCTCCTGCTCGTTGCCCTTACGCGGGTTCGAGAACGCGTTGCCGTCTTTCAGGGCCATCTCCGCCATGTAAGGGAAGTCGGCCTCTTTCACCCCCAGATCGCGCAGATGCTGCGGAATCCCGATATCCATCGACAGACGCGCGATGGCGGCGATAGCTTTTTCCGCCGCGTCGAGGGTCGACAGTCCGGCGATATTTTCGCCCATCAGTTCGGCGATATCGGCGAATTTTTCCGGGTTGGCTATCAGGTTATAGCGAGCCACGTGCGGCAGCAGGACGGCGTTGGCCACGCCGTGCGGCATGTCGTACAGCCCGCCCAGCTGATGCGCCATGGCGTGCACATAACCGAGGTTGGCGTTATTGAAGGCCATCCCGGCCAGCAGAGAGGCGTAGGCCATGTTTTCCCGCGCCTGAAGATTGCTGCCGAGGGCGACGGCCTGGCGCAGGTTGCGGGCGATGAGGCGGATCGCCTGCATGGCGGCGGCGTCAGTCACCGGGTTGGCGTCTTTAGAGATATAGGCCTCTACGGCGTGGGTCAGGGCATCCATCCCGGTCGCCGCGGTCAGGGCGGCCGGTTTGCCGATCATCAGCAGCGGATCGTTGATGGAGACCGACGGCAGGTTGCGCCAGCTGACGATCACAAACTTCACTTTGGTTTGGGTGTTGGTCAGGACGCAGTGGCGGGTGACCTCGCTGGCGGTGCCGGCGGTGGTGTTGACCGCGACGATGGGCGGCAGCGGGTTGGTCAGGGTCTCAATCCCGGCATACTGATAAAGATCGCCCTCATGGGTGGCGGCGATGCCGATGCCTTTGCCGCAGTCGTGCGGGCTGCCGCCGCCCACGGTGACGATAAGGTCGCACTGCTCGCGGCGAAACACGGCGAGACCGTCGCGCACGTTGGTGTCTTTCGGGTTCGGCTCGACGCCGTCAAAGATCGCCACCTCGATGCCGGCCTCCCGCAGATAATGCAGAGTTTTATCCACCGCGCCATCTTTTATCGCCCGCAGGCCTTTGTCGGTAACCAGCAGGGCTTTTTTACCCCCCAGCAGTTTGCAGCGTTCACCGACCACGGAAATAGCGTTGGGGCCAAAAAAGTTAACATTTGGCACCAGATAATCAAACATACGATAGCTCATAATATACCTTCTCGCTTCAGGTTATAATGCGGAAAAACAATCCAGGGCGCACTGGGCTAATAATTGATCCTGTTCGACCGTACCGCCGCTAACGCCGACGGCACCAATTATCTGCTGGTTTAAAATAACCGGCAGGCCGCCGCCAAAAATAATGATTCGCTGTTGATTGGTCAGCTGCAGACCATACAGAGATTGTCCGGGCTGAACCGCTGGCGTAATTTCATGGGTGCCTTGTTTCAGGCTGCAGGCGCTCCAGGCTTTATTCAGCGAAATATCGCAGCTGGAGACAAAGGCTTCGTCCATCCGCTGGACAAGCAGCGTATTGCCGCCGCGGTCAACCACGGAAAATACCACCGCTACGTTGATCTCATTAGCTTTTTTCTCCACTGCCGCCGCCATTTTCTGGGCGGCGGCCAGGGTGATAGTCTGAATGTGTTGGCTCTTGTTCATGATTATCTCCCGCGCCAGGGTAATGCTGACGCGAATAGTCAGTAGGGGGCGAAAGTAAAAAAACTATCGCCACGCGGTTGGCTTAATTTATTTTTCTCAGCGTTATTTTGTCGCCCGCCATGATTTAGTCAACAGGTCTAAAAAGGCTTCGGAAAAACGCGGTGGCGGGCTTTTTTTATTAATTGATTTATATCAATGCTGGCGATCACATTTTTTATTTTAGCCGTTGCGGCGGGGTTTCATAGTGAAACTGTTTGCCGATTTAACGTGCCAGATTGAAACAAAATTAATTTTATTTTTTTCACCAGTGGCTCCTTTAAAGTTCCGCTATTGCCGGTAATGGCCGGGCGGGCAGCGACGCTGGCTCGCGTGTTCGCTACCGTCTGCGGATTTCACCTTTTGAGCCCATGAACAATGAAAAGATCAAAACGATTTGCAGTACTGGCCCAGCGCCCCGTCAATCAGGACGGGCTGATTGGCGAGTGGCCTGAAGAGGGACTGATCGCCATGGAAAGCCCCTTTGACCCGGTCTCGTCGGTCAAAGTGGAAAACGGTCGGATCGTCGAGCTGGACGGCAAGCGCCGGGACCAGTTTGATATGATCGACCGGTTTATCGCCGACTACGCGATCAACATTGAGCGCACGGAGCAGGCGATGCGTCTGGAGGCGCTGGAGATAGCCCGCATGCTGGTGGATATCCACGTCAGCCGGGAGGAGATCATCGCCATCACCACCGCCATCACGCCGGCCAAAGCGGTTGAAGTCATGGCGCAGATGAACGTGGTGGAGATGATGATGGCGCTGCAAAAGATGCGCGCCCGCCGAACGCCCTCCAACCAGTGCCATGTCACCAACCTGAAGGATAATCCGGTGCAGATTGCCGCCGACGCCGCCGAGGCCGGGATCCGCGGCTTCTCCGAGCAGGAGACCACGGTCGGTATTGCGCGCTATGCCCCGTTTAACGCCCTGGCGCTGCTGGTCGGCTCGCAGTGCGGCCGCCCCGGCGTGTTGACGCAATGCTCGGTGGAAGAGGCCACCGAGCTGGAGCTGGGCATGCGTGGCTTAACCAGTTACGCCGAGACGGTGTCAGTCTACGGCACCGAGGCGGTATTTACCGACGGCGATGACACCCCATGGTCAAAGGCGTTCCTCGCCTCGGCCTACGCCTCCCGGGGGCTGAAAATGCGCTACACCTCCGGCACCGGCTCCGAAGCGCTGATGGGCTATTCGGAGAGCAAGTCGATGCTCTACCTCGAATCGCGTTGCATCTTCATTACCAAAGGCGCCGGGGTGCAGGGTCTACAGAACGGGGCGGTGAGCTGCATCGGCATGACCGGCGCCGTGCCCTCGGGCATTCGGGCGGTGCTGGCGGAAAATCTGATCGCCTCCATGCTCGACCTCGAAGTGGCCTCGGCCAACGACCAGACCTTCTCCCACTCGGATATCCGCCGCACCGCGCGCACCCTGATGCAGATGCTGCCGGGCACCGACTTTATTTTCTCCGGCTACAGCGCGGTGCCGAACTACGACAACATGTTCGCCGGCTCGAACTTCGATGCGGAAGATTTTGATGATTACAACATCCTGCAGCGCGACCTGATGGTTGACGGTGGACTGCGTCCAGTGACCGAGGCGGAAACCATCGCCATTCGCCAGAAAGCGGCGCGGGCGATCCAGGCGGTCTTTCGCGAGCTGGGGCTGCCGCCGATCGCCGACGAGGAGGTGGAGGCCGCCACCTACGCGCACGGCAGCAACGAGATGCCGCCGCGTAACGTGGTGGAGGACCTGAGCGCGGTGGAAGAGATGATGAAGCGCAATATTACCGGCCTCGATATTGTCGGCGCGCTGAGCCGCAGCGGCTTTGAGGATATCGCCAGCAATATTCTCAATATGCTGCGCCAGCGGGTCACCGGCGATTACCTGCAGACCTCGGCCATTCTCGAGCGACAGTTCGAGGTGGTGAGCGCGGTCAACGACATCAATGACTATCAGGGGCCGGGCACCGGCTATCGCATCTCCGCCGAACGCTGGGCGGAGATCAAAAATATTCCGGGCGTGGTCCAGCCCGACACCATTGAATAAGGCGGTATTCCTGTGCAACAGACAACCCAAATTCAGCCCTCTTTTACCCTGAAAACCCGCGAGGGCGGGGCGGCTTCTGCCGATGAACGCGCCGATGAAGTGGTGATCGGCGTCGGCCCCGCCTTCGATAAACACCAGCATCACACCCTGATCGATATGCCCCATGGCGCGATCCTTAAAGAGCTGATTGCCGGGGTGGAGGAAGAGGGACTTCACGCCCGAGTGGTGCGCATTTTGCGCACGTCCGACGTCTCCTTTATGGCCTGGGATGCGGCGAACCTGAGCGGCTCGGGGATCGGCATCGGTATCCAGTCGAAGGGGACCACGGTCATCCATCAGCGCGATCTGCTGCCGCTCAGCAACCTGGAGCTGTTCTCCCAGGCGCCGCTGCTGACGCTGGAGACCTACCGGCAGATTGGCAAAAACGCCGCGCGCTATGCGCGCAACGAGTCACCTTCGCCGGTGCCGGTGGTGAACGACCAGATGGTGCGGCCGAAATTTATGGCCAAAGCCGCCCTGTTTCATATCAAAGAGACCAAACATGTGGTGCAGGACGCCGAGCCCGTCACCCTGCACGTCGACTTAGTAAGGGAGTGACCATGAGCGAGAAAACCATGCGCGTGCAGGATTATCCGTTAGCCACCCGCTGCCCGGAGCATATCCTGACGCCCACCGGCAAACCATTGACCGACATCACCCTCGAGAAAGTGCTCTCTGGCGAGGTGGGCCCGCAGGATGTGCGGATCTCCCGGCAAACCCTTGAGTACCAGGCGCAGATTGCCGAGCAGATGCAGCGCCATGCGGTGGCGCGCAATTTTCGCCGCGCGGCGGAGCTTATCGCCATCCCTGACGAGCGCATTCTGGCTATCTATAACGCGCTGCGCCCGTTCCGCTCCTCGCAGGCGGAGCTGCTGGCGATCGCCGACGAGCTGGAGCACACCTGGCATGCGACGGTGAATGCCGCCTTTGTCCGGGAGGCGGCGGAAGTGTATCAGCAGCGGCATAAGCTGCGTAAAGGAAGCTAAGCGGAGGTCAGCATGCCGTTAATAGCCGGGATTGATATCGGCAACGCCACCACCGAGGTGGCGCTGGCGTCCGACGACCCGCAGGCGAGGACGTTTGTTGCCAGCGGGATCGTCGCGACGACGGGCATGAAAGGGACGCGGGACAATATCGCCGGGACCCTCGCCGCGCTGGAGCAGGCTCTGGCGAAAACGCCATGGTCAATGCGCGATGTGTCTCGCATCTATCTTAACGAAGCCGCGCCGGTCATTGGCGATGTGGCGATGGAGACCATCACCGAGACCATTATCACCGAGTCAACCATGATCGGTCATAACCCGCAGACCCCGGGCGGGGTGGGCGTCGGCGTGGGGACGACCATCGCCCTCGGCCGGCTGGCGACGCTGCCGGCGGCGCAGTATGCCGAGGGGTGGATCGCGCTGATTGACGACGCCGTCGATTTCCTTGACGCCGTGTGGTGGCTCAATGAGGCGATCGACCGCGGGATCAACGTGGTGGCGGCGATCCTCAAAAAGGACGACGGCGTGCTGGTGAACAACCGCCTGCGCAAAACCCTGCCGGTGGTGGATGAAGTGACGCTCCTGGAGCACGTGCCCGAGGGGGTGATGGCGGCGGTGGAGGTGGCCGCGCCGGGGCAGGTGGTGCGGATCCTGTCGAATCCCTACGGCATCGCCACCTTCTTTGGGCTGAGCCCGGAGGAGACCCAGGCCATAGTCCCCATCGCCCGCGCGCTGATTGGCAACCGCTCAGCGGTGGTGCTCAAGACCCCCCAGGGCGATGTGCAGTCGCGGGTGATCCCGGCGGGCAAGATCTACATCAGGGGCGAAAAGCGCCGTGGAGAAGCCGATGTCGCCGAGGGCGCGGAGGCGATCATGCAGGCGATAAGCGCCTGCGCTCCGGTACGCGACATCCGCGGCGAACCGGGCACCCACGCCGGCGGCATGCTCGAGCGGGTGCGCAAGGTGATGGCGTCCCTGACCGGCCATGAGATGAGCGCGATTTACATCCAGGATCTGCTGGCGGTGGATACATTTGTTCCGCGCAAGGTGCAGGGCGGGATGGCTGGGGAGTGCGCCATGGAGAATGCCGTCGGGATAGCGGCGATGGTGAAATCGGATCGTCTGCAGATGCAGGTTATCGCCCGTGAGCTGAGCGCCCGACTCCAGACTGAGGTGGTCGTGGGCGGCGTGGAAGCCAACATGGCCATCGCCGGGGCGTTAACCACGCCGGGCTGTGCGGCGCCGCTGGCGATCCTCGACCTCGGCGCCGGTTCGACGGATGCGGCGATCGTCAGCGCGGAGGGGCAGATCGCCGCGGTGCATCTCGCCGGGGCGGGAAATATGGTCAGCCTGCTGATTAAAACCGAGCTGGGTCTCGAGGATCTTTCGCAGGCGGAAGCGATAAAAAAATACCCGCTGGCCAAAGTGGAAAGCCTGTTCAGTATCCGCCACGAGAATGGCGCAGTGGAGTTCTTCCGGGAAGCCCTCAGCCCGGCGGTGTTCGCCAAAGTGGTGTACATCAAGGAGGGCGAACTGGTGCCGATCGATAACGCCAGCCCGCTGGAAAAAATTCGTCTTGTGCGCCGCCAGGCGAAGGAGAAAGTGTTTGTTACCAACTGCCTGCGCGCGCTGCGCCAGGTCTCCCCCGGCGGTTCCATTCGCGATATCGCCTTTGTGGTGCTGGTGGGCGGCTCATCGCTGGATTTTGAGATCCCGCAGCTGATCACCGACGCCCTGTCGCACTACGGCGTGGTCGCCGGGCAGGGCAACATTCGGGGAACAGAAGGGCCGCGCAATGCGGTCGCCACCGGGCTGGTGCTGGCTGGTCATGCCGATTAAGCCGGCGCTCGCGCCAGCCTCTCTCTATAACGTGCTATTTCAGGATGCCAATGATGAACCAGACTTCTAGCTTAACCGGGCAGTGCGTGGCCGAGTTTCTTGGCACCGGACTGCTCATTTTCTTCGGCACGGGCTGTGTCGCTGCGCTGCGGGTCGCCGGAGCCAGCTTTGGCCAGTGGGAAATCAGTATTATCTGGGGCCTCGGCGTCGCCATGGCCATCTATCTGACGGCTGGCGTCTCCGGCGCGCACCTTAATCCGGCCGTCACTATTGCCCTGTGGCTGTTCGCCTGTTTTGAACGCCGTAAAGTACTGCCGTTTATTGTCGCCCAGACGGCCGGGGCATTCTGCGCCGCCGCCCTGGTGTACGGGCTCTATCGTCAGCTGTTTCTCGATCTTGAACAGAGCCAGCATATCGTTCGCGGTACCGTCGCCAGCCTTAACCTGGCCGGGGTCTTTTCCACCTACCCGCATCCGCATATCACCTTTTGGCAGGCGTTTGCCGTAGAGACCACCATCACGGCGATCCTGATGGCGATGATCATGGCTCTGACCGACGACGGCAATGGCATCCCGCGCGGGCCGCTGGCGCCGTTGCTGATTGGCTTGCTGATCGCCGTGATCGGCGCGTCGATGGGGCCGCTAACCGGCTTTGCGCTGAATCCGGCGCGTGATTTTGGCCCTAAACTGTTTACCAGTCTGGCCGGCTGGGGCGCGATGGCCTTTACCGGCGGGCAGTCGATACCCTACTTTTGGGTGCCGCTGCTGGCGCCGGTGGTGGGGGCGATTATGGGGGCGTTTTTATACCGCAAGCTTATCGGCCACCATCTGCCGTGCGAATGCGCTAGCGATGAGTGAGACGGGGCCCGCCGCATCTCGGCGGGCAACGAGGTTAACTTCCCCCGGCGAGTCGCCGGGGATCGGGGTTATTTCTTGATGACCGCATTGAGCTCGCCGAGTTTGGCGGCGGGGTTCTTGTGGCACTGCTGCAACATTTTCGGCACCGAAACGGTCTCGACTTCATGCCAGTCGACGTAGTCCCCGCCGCTGAAGTCGGTGTTGCGGTTCACCACCCAGAAGGCCACCGGGGTCATGCTTTTTGGGTTCATATCCATAAACTCCTGACAGGTCATATTCTGCGGTGTGGTTTCCAGAACCGCGAACGCCGGGCTGGTCATCAGACAGAATGTGGTGGCCGCTACGGTCAGTACGAGTGCTTTAGGCAAATTCATTTTCTTCTCCAGTGACAAAATAGGGCTTAAGCCTGGGCGTGCTTCATTTTATTGCGCAGGACCAGCAAGCCGATGGCGCTAAATATCATTTCAACGCCGATAAAGGCGGTAATAAATATCCAGCTTTGCTGCGGATTCATGACCAGCCACAGGCAGGCGATAAGTAAATCCAACAGGCCGATAAAAATATTCCAGCCGGCGCCGCTTTGTTTTCGGGTTTGACATCCGTTGACGATGCGGGAAATACCGCCGAGAACAAATAAAAAGCCGAATAAGAGGGCCAGGCTGCTCATGCCGTTAAGAGGATTAACGACAAAGCTCAGGCCGAGCACGATCCAGGCGATGGCGAAGATCAGCGCCACCAGGCGTGATTTCCAGTGCTGCTGGCGGAAGACGATCAGGCTGTACAGTGAGTAGAAGCCGCAGATCATCAACAACATGCCGGTGACCGTGGCGAGATACCAGCCGGCGACCAGCGGCCAGGCCAGGCAACAGGCCCCGCAGATAAACAGCAGCGCGGCCATCAAGCCGGCATGCCGTTTATATCGAATCAAGACGCGTGGGTTAAACGCATTTAAGGTGTAATGGCTAAACATAAACATAATTGCTCCGCAGATCCCGGTTGCCGGCCTGACGCTGAATAAAATGCGTCATGCTTTATTCAGCGGGCCAAAAGAAAGGTCTGAGGAAAATAGTAGGCCGCGCTATCGGCAGGCGTAAATAAGAGCGCTGAGGTGACTTTATACGCCTTGTCTGACAGCTGTCAGACAACGCCCGCAATATTCCTTCCGGGCTCTGATTCTCAATGCCCATGATATTTTTTAAGCTGGCTGCGTTTGGTGATGCTTACCGATTTTAATCAGGAGTTAACGATGAAAAAAGTCATTCTGGCGAGCCTGCTGGCAACCATGATGGGTACCTCTCCGGTGTGGGCAGCAGATAGCGCGACGGCAGCGCCAGCCGCGGCAGCCACAGCGCAGGTGCAGAAAGAAGCCGCCGATGTGCTGCAGGTGGCGGTGCAGGGCGCGAACGCGATGCGCGACGTCCAGTTCGCCCGTCTGGCGCTGTTCCATGGCCAGCCGGATAGCGCGAAAAAACTGACTGACGACGCCGCCGCGCTGCTGGCCGCCGATGACGCCAGCTGGGCGAAGTTTGTGAAAACCGATGCTAAAGCTAAAATGATCGCCGATCGCTATGTGGTCATTAACGCCTCTATCGCTCTGTCTGAAGACTATGTAGCCACGCCGGAAAAAGAGAGTGCCATTAAATCCGCTAACGAAAAACTGGCGAAAGGCGATCAGAAAGGGGCTATCGATACCCTCCGTCTGGCCGGTATTGGCGTAATTGAGAACCAGTATCTGATGCCGCTCAACCAGACCCGTAAGGCGGTGGCGCAGGCGCAAGACCTGCTGAAAGCTGGAAAATATTACGAAGCGAATCTGGTGCTGAAAGGCGCTGAAGAGGGCATCGTGGTGGACAGCGAGATGCTGGTGGCAGGCAACTGATACCTGTTCCACCCTGAGAGAGCGCAGAGGAAGAAACTGACAAGGATGTCCCCTTAACGGCCGGGCAGGCGGACTGCCCGACCGGAACGGCTAGCGGCCGATCAGGGCGTCGATTTCGCCATCGATCTCGCGCATGACGCCGGTGATGCGCTGTACCACCTCCAGACAGCTTGCCGGCGTTAGCGAGTCAGGCCGCTTCGCCTCAAAAGGGGCGCACAGCGCTTGCAGCGCAGTAATCCCCAGAATTTGCGCTGAACCGTGCAGACGGTGCAGCGCTCGCAGAAAGATCTGCGGCTCATGCCGGGCGATTGCCTGTCCGGCAGCCTGTAAATCCGCGGCCGACGCATCGCGGAACGTCTCCAGCATCTCAGTCATCAGCGCCTGGTCTCCCCCGGTATTTTCGGTCAGCACGCTGAGCCGCAGGTGTCGGGCGACGTTTGGCGATGCGTGGCCCACCGCTAAACGGCTCAGCTCGTGGCTCAGCGTCTGAACCGACACTGGCTTAAACAGACACATATTCATGCCGCTGGCCAGACAGGCCTCCCGCGACTGCGGCAGCGCGCTGGCGGTCACCCCCCAAATCATCAGGTCCGGGTAGCGCCGACGTAGCGACGCCGCCAGCGCCAGGCCATCTTTCTTCGGCATATTGAGGTCCGTGATCAGCAGATCGTAATGTTTGCCAGCGAGCTTATTCTCCGCCTCTTCACCGTCGCAGGCTTCATCGACGCTATAGCCGATAGTGCTGAGCTGGCGCTTGAGCAGCAGCCGGTTGGTGGGATGGTCGTCGGCTATCAATATCGACAGCCCGGGCAAGGCCTGCTGCCTGGCCGGCAACGCCTTCGGCGCGCGAACGGTGCAGCGACTCACCTTGACTGGCAGGGTGATGGTGAAGGTGGTCCCCACGCCAGGATGGCTAACCATCTCCAGTCGGCCCTGCATGAGTGCGACCAGCTCCTGGCAAATGACCAGACCCAGGCCGGAACCGGTCTGTTTGCGCCCCTGGCGCGCCTGCGCATAACGGTGAAAGAGAGTGGTCTGCTCTTCTTCGCCGATCCCGCAGCCGCTGTCGCTAATGATGAGGGTCAGCTCCCCCTGCGTCTCATCCGCTTGCGTCAGCCGGCAGTCGACCTGAATCGCGCCCTCGGTGGTAAACTTCAGCGCATTGCCGATGAGATTATTGAGGATTTGCCGCAGCGCCTGCGGGTCGATCCACAGCATGGTCCCCTCCTGTAGCGCGTTATGGTCGTGGAGCGCGATCCCCTTTTGCTGCGCCAGCGCGCCGAAGGTGTGACACTGCTGCGACACGACCTGTGCGACATCGCTCCACTGCGGGGTGATCTGGTATTTTCCCGACTCAATCTTGTCGATATCGAGAATATTACCGATCAGCCCCAGCAGGGTTTGCGCCGTCGACCCCGCCAGCTCGATCGCCTCTTTACGCTGACCGACGTTCAGCTCCGGTTTCGCCAGCAGTTCCAGAAAGCCGACGATGGCGCTTACCGGCGTGCGCAGCTCGTGGCTCATGCTGGCCAGAAAGCGACTCTTGGCTTTTGTCGCCTGAATCGCTTTGTCTTTTTCCCGCTCCAGGGCGCAGGAGAGGGCCTCCTTCTGCGCCAGCTCCTCCTCCAGCCGCTGCTGAGAGTCTTTGCGTTTGCGCACTTCCCGGCACAGGGAGAGTCCCCACCCGAGGCTGATGGCGATCAGCACCAGCGCGAAGGCGATCAGCTGGTAAAACTGGCGGCTGTACTGGCTCCAGTTCTCTATTTGCTGGCTGGAAATTTTCGACCATTTCTCGGTCATCTGCAGAATATCCCGCGGCGGAATGGCCTGCAGCGCTTTGCTGAGGATGGCGGCCAGCACCGGCTCATCGCGCGGGATCGCCAGCCGAATGGCGGCGACCGGGAGTCCGTCGATGCGGGCGTAGTGCAGACCCTGTGGATAATAGTGGTCGATCATATAGCGGGCGGAAAGCTCCGACGCTACCGCGGCATCCACCTCGCCTTCCTCCACCATCTTCATCGCGACGCCAACGTTATCCGTCTCCACCCAGTCAACCTGTGGAAAGCGCGCTTTCAGGTCGTGGGCGGCGATTGGCCCCACTGGCAGGGCGATCCGCGCCGGGCGGGCCAGCAGATGTGGGTCGGGGGCGCTGCCGCGGGCGACCAGCACAAAAGCCACGTTAATCATCGGGTCGCTGAGGGTGACGTAGGCCTGCGGCTGCGGGGTCAGGGTCGCGGCGGGCATGATCGCCCAGTCCTCTTTTTCCATCCGCTTCGCCAGATCCTGACGGTTGCGTACCAGGATGGGGTCAAACTGCAGCCCGGTCTGTAGCGAGAAAATATTCAGCATATCGGCCATAATGCCGCGCAGCTCGTCCTCGTCATCCACCAGAGTAAAAGGCGGAAAGTAGGGGTTGACCAGCAGGCGGACGCGACGATGCTTCTGTAGCCAGCGCTGCTCTTCGGCGCTAAAGGATAGCGGCGTATTGAGAAATGACAGATCGCCGCGGTTGAGCCAGTTTTGCATGATCCGCATCGCGGTATCGCTGTCGATAGCGTGGATAAAACGGTCAAGGAGCTGGTGCAGCGCCGGTCGATCCTCGCGGGTGACAAAGCGGTTGTGCTGCTCCTGCTGACGAAAATAGTGTGCGATGACCAGCGATTGCGAGAAATATTTCGAGATGCAGTGGCCGGTGGTGATGTTATTGCCGATGAAATACTGATTCTCGCCGCTGACCACCGAGGCGAGAGCCTGATAGTCGCTATCGTAAAGGGTGATTTTGGCGTTGGGAAACGCCTGCTGAATGATATCGAAAAAGGCGCAATCGCGGGTGCAGGCCAGCGTGACGCGGCGGTCGGTGGTCAGCGGCGGCAGGGGGGATTTTAGCGAGGTGACCAGCGTCGGCCAGGTTTTGATCAGCGGTGCGGTGTGCGTCAGTCCCGGGGCGAGCGCATCCCGGTGCGCCACCTGAGTGAGCAGGGTATCCACCTGGCGGTCGTCCAGGGCGGCCAGCGCCTGCTGCTCGGTGTCATATTGGCGGATAACCACCTTCAACCCGAGGCTGTGCGCCATTAGCGCCAGATAGTCGGCGTTAATCCCCTGATAGCTCTCCTCGTCGCTGTCGTAGACGATGGGCGTCATCTCAGGTAGCCAGGTGCCGACGGTCAGCGTCGGCCGGGCGGCCAGCCAGACCTTTTCCGTATCGTTAAGCGGAATGTCGATTGCCGCAATGTGGGCATGGCTTTTCAGCTCCAGTTGCTTCATGGCAAACGCGGCGGGGGAGTGGCTTAGCGCCAGTCCGACAATCAGGGATAAAATAAGACGAACGACCATGGCATCACCCTATTTTATTGCGTTGCGCAAAGTCATAAAGCTCGAGCAGGGAGCTGCAGCCTAATTTATCCATCAGACGGACCTTATAGGTGCTGACCGTCTTATTGCTGATATTCATTTTGCTGCCGATGGTGGTGTAGTCGACGCCGCTGAGGATATAGCGGAAGACTTTCATCTCCTGCGTTGACAGCGTATCCAGCCGGTCCTGATCGGTGATGCCGTGGGTGCAGAAGCGCTCCAGTGAAAAGGGGAAATAGCTGTAGCCATTATTGGCCGCCTCGATCGCGGCGAGGATATTATTCATTCCCTCTTTTTTACTCACAAAACCATTGGCCCCGCAGTCGGCGCTGCGTTTGCCGTAGAACCGTTCATTTTTGGCGGAAATGACGATAATTTTTCCCTGGTAGCGGCGTTTGCGCAGCTGCTCAAGAACGTCGATGCCGCTGAGCTCCGGAATATCGACGTCAACGATCAGCAGGTCAGGCTGCATCGTTTCGGCGGCCTGCACCGCATGAGCGCCGCTGTCGAGCTCTGCCGCGACGGTAATACCGTTGGTATCGAGTAGGTTGCGAATGGCGATACGTGCCAATGGATGATCGTCAATGATTATCGCATTCATGGGGGCGTAAATCCTGATATGAAAAAGAAGGGCGATGTCTGGTGCAGGTGCGGCGGGGGTTATTTTTATCGATGCCGTAATAAGGCGCAATTGTAACACAAATCGTTTTCGCCCGGGGAAGATATTCTGGGCGAACCCTCGCTGAATATATTTGCATATCTGGATGACAGCTGTAGGAACAGGCGTTCGCTTACTTCAGCGCTGTCTGGTATTAAAAAAAATGCAAACGATTAATCTGCTCTTTTTAAGGTGAGTTGCCGGGAATATCGTCCGGTGACAACTGGCAGGTAAAATAATAACAATGGCAAAAGTGAAGCTCGCCCTTTGGCAAAAATGGGTTTGGAAACGTCTAATGGCAGGAATAATACTCGTGGCAATGAGTAGCGCCGCGGTGGGAAAGGACGCCTCGCCCGCTGAGGCGCGGACGCGCGATATGATGCGCTGTCAGGATTATCTGCAGCTGGATCCGCGCACCTGGACGCCGATGGTGATCTGGCTGATGAACGATCCTTTTTCCCTGCAGCCGCCGGAGTGGACCGACTTCCATGAAGCCGAGCTGGTGCTGACGCCGATCCTCACCGAAATCTGCCGTCAGGAGCCAGATGCCTGGCTGACTTCGCTGCGTGAACGGCTCAATTCCTACCAGCAGGTGCGGTCGCTAAATTAAGCGACCGCGATAAAGCGGCAGAAAAAGTGACTAAATGTGCAGTTAGCAGCCCATTCCTGCGCCGGGGATCGGCAGCGGTCCGCTTTTTGCGACAGGGCGTCGCAGGCCTTGCTCGCTGGCGTCGGGTTGGCGCCGGCGCAGATGGCATCCAGAGGCGCTGTCATCTGCGCGCTTTCACATTTATTTCCCGGCGGCAGAAAAATTCAGCGTTAATCCAACGCCGACCTCGTTAATTTTGATAAAACGCGCCAGGCTAACCTTCGCCGCAAGATCGGTACAATGGCATGGATAGACGGAGCCCGGGGACAATGCTTTGAGGTAATCCCCTGTCTGTGTGAGGCGATCTTCATCAGCATTTTGCAAATGGAACCCGCCAATGACCGAAACAATGTGATGTTCTCCGGTAACCTGTTTCGCATATTCAATAATGTTAGCTATTCCCGCGTGAGAACAACCTGTGACTACCACCAGTCCATCTTCTGTTTTTATTGCCAGCGCAGAATCATCCATAACGTAATCATCAGTGATTTCGCCTTTCTCATCCACCGTTTGGCCTACCGGTGTCAGCATCTCGAATTTATTGTCCCTTGGTATTTGACCAAGGAAGATGATGTTTTCAGTGAGTGGATAAGGTTTTTGGCTGCAAATTTTGTTGAAGAAGAGATCATTTTTATCGAATCTGTAGTTTATCCCTATAGATTTTTCATCAAAATACTTTGGGCTTAATGCATCTGGATGGCAGATTAAGTTTATCTTTTTCTCGGGAGTGAAGTTGAGTCGATCATAATATTGGGTTAAATGATTGAGTCCCCAGGTATGATCGTTATGGCCATGGGATAACACGATACTATCGATACTGGTCAAATCTATTTTCAACGTTTGCGCATTTTGCAGGAAAACATCTGAATATCCCGTATCGAAAAGAATTTTTTGACCATCATACTCAATCAGATAAGACACACCAGGTTCACCGATAAGGTACCTGTCAATGAATGTATTATTATCAACCAGAACCGTTAATTGCATCAATAAATCCTCGATGTGGCGCCAACAATATAAAAACGACATCTTTCTATTCTGGACTGGTGTTATGCCACAGTCATTGCGGATAAGCAATTCACCAACATTTGTCATGCATGCCAGGGTTGACCAGATGTCGCCGGGAAAAAGGATGAGCTTAACTAAAAAATTTGCATCGTGCCGTTTCTCGCTTGCGTTAGCCATTTATGCAATCGCGGCCATGCTCATCGCAAGGGAGACGGTAGTTATGCAATCGCTGTTTTTTATCCCTGACAACACAACCGGTCTATGGGGATACCGATATCGCGCCACGCCCTGATGGTCGACCAATCGAACGCTACCGTAAAGTCGGGCCGTTCGACATGAACGATCCTGAGGGCTGCAGGGATAGGAATGCGCAGTTGCCCACATCGCTACCTGACTTGAGAAACGTCGTATCCAGTAGCGTTGCTAATATTGATATATCTTATTTCTATTTGTTATTAATGAATCATTGACAGCGTTTAGCTGAACTGATTCAGCTAACGGCTCGCAGGATAATATTTTGTAAAAATTATGTGATTAAAATTTAAAGGTTTGTAGTCAGCGCTAAAGATAGAAAGATCGTCTGGATTTTATCCGCTACCTTGAAGGGATTAATAAACCTGCGTTATAAATTAACCGCACTATTTAGAATGAAATGGAAATATCTGAATGAACAATTCAGAGAAATAGTGAAATAAATCTTATTATACTGGTAGCTTCAGGACAGGGTATGTTTATGAAGAATGGAATTATTCTATCAATCGCCGACCGTATCAAAGACGCGCTTCCCATACCAACAGACGAATTCAGGAAAAGGCTTGAAGAGGACTGTTATGTAATATGGAAATTGCCACACTTTGATGCACAAGAAATCACTCAAACCCCCGTTGTTCCCTCTTATGCTGATTATGTCGAGTCAAAAAATGCAGAGTTACATGGCGCTTATCTTTCTGCACATTTTCAGGCCGGCCTATGGCCCGTCGTCTATCAGGGCGAAAATAACGGACATCTTATAAGGCATGTCTGCCCGATGCTCCAGGCAGAAGAGAAAATAAGTTCTCAGGGGGCTAAGTATGACTTTTACCCGCATGTCGATAATCCCGATCTGTACATTACCGGCGAGACGCCGTCTAACCGACTTGGCGGCTGTCCTGACACTCTGAGTTTGTTGTGTCTCAGGAAAGAGGAAGGCGTTCACACCAGTCTGTTAAAACTGGATCAGATTCTGAAGGGGCTTTCTGATAAGGATATCGCTATTCTTGCCAGCCCCGCCTTCAGGATTAAACGGCCAGCCAGCTTTACAGAGGGATCCAGTATTGAGAAGGTGCCGATTATTGTGAGCGACAACGGTGTCTGGTATTCACGATTTGACTGGCACAATACTCAAGGTATGACTCTCGAAGCCGAAGCCGCGCTGGAAAAAATGCGATTTATCACCCTGGAACATGACCTGTGGTTCAATGTTCCGCTGGAGCCAGGCTATGCAGTGACTTTTTTAAACCAAAGAACAATGCATACCAGAAATGCTTTTGAACCTCGTTTTGATGGCACGGACAGGTGGTTATTGCGGGTTTTTGCTATGAAACACAGACCAACTGATACGCAGCTTGTCGATTCTTCACTTTGTCTCCACCACCTGCGCACACTATAACGGAACAAAAAATGTCAGATTTAGTTAATCACTCAATGTTCATTGAGGGAAGCGTTATTGCTCATTACCTTATTCTCGGGGTGATCCTGCTGGTTATTGCATCATTTATCGCGGGCTATATTGATGCGATTGCGGGCGGTGCTGGACTCGTGTTAATTCCAGCCTTTATCCTGACAGGGCTACCACCTCAGCTTGCGCTGGGACAGGAAAAACTGGTCAGTACTATAGGCACCATCGCTGCCATTAAGAACTTTGTTAAAAATAAGTCTGTTATCTGGCGCGTTATCCCTGCGGGATTAATTTCTGCCCTGGCGGGAGCCTATGTGGGCGCGAAGGTGATATTACTTTTGCCTGTGGAGACCTTATCGATCGTCATTGTGGTGCTATTACCCGTTGGTTTACTCGCAGCAACGATTAAGGGAAAAATTAAAGAGTCCGCAGACGACTCTGCCAGGACTAACTTTCTGGCAATCTTTGTAGTGTGTTTTATCGTGGGTTTTTATGATGGTTTTTTTGGCCCTGGGACCGGTAGCCTTTTCATCATTGCCTTAACGGTTATTAATAAGTTTGGACTGCTGCAGGCATCCGCGACCAGCAAAATCTTTAATTTTGCATCCAATATAGGGGCGTTTGTTGCCTTTGCGATTGCCGGTAAGATGGCTTATTTAATCGGCATTCCGATGATTATTGCCAGCCTGGCTGGTAATCATATTGGCAGTCTGCATGCCATTAAAACCAATGGTGAAATTATCCGCAAAGTTCTGTTTGTCACCGTGGGTGCGATGATGGTGACGCTTTCAGTAAAATATTTTACAGGAGTATGAAATGGCAATGGGCAATGAAAATATCGTCGTGCGGCTGGCGCAAGACTCAGATATTCCAGAGGTGAAACAACTGCTGGAGCGCTATCACGCAAAAAATCTTGCGGGAGAGCAGCGGGCGAATGGATTTGTCACCACCGATATGACGGAGCAGCAGTTAAATGAACTGCGTTCAGCCGAAAGTGGTGTGGTGATTGCGGTTGATAGTACATGCGACAAGGTCATTGGCCTGTTGCTTGGTGGATCGTGGGAATTTCTCAGCCCCTGGCCCATGTTTAAATACATGGCAAGTATTCTCAATGAATATCACTACCAGGGAAAAAATCTGGATGCGGTTAGCTCATACCAGTATGGCCCCATCTGTGTCGCAGAAGAGTATCGTGGCCAGGGCGTAGGCGAGATGCTGCTTGAGTATCAACGCAAGGTGTTTGCACCGCGTTATCCCGTCATCGTTACCTTTGTCAATGTGCTGAACCCGCGCTCGTATGCATTTCATACCCGCAACCAGTTTGAGGACGTCGGTTTCTTTCACTTCAATGGCAATAAGTACCACATGATGGCATTACCGACCTCCTGAGAGGTGGGCTGATACATTGCGGCAGACCCGGCGGGCGTCTTCGGCGCCTGCCGGCATAAGCGAAGGTCCGGGTTTGGCCGGTGGCTAACCGATCTTTGCTCTTTTCAGGGGCGTCTGGAAAAGGAAAAGGGCCTACGTTTTCACGTAAGCCCTTGATATCTGGTGGCCCCTGTTGGGTTTGAACCAACGACCAAGCGATTATGAGTCGCCTGCTCTAACCACTGAGCTAAGGGGCCGTGGCGAGGGATTATAAAGTAACTGACGGTTGCAATCCAGCGTAAAGCGCGCAGCTGCTGTTTTTATAAACAATGCATTTTCAATCCTTTATAATCATGTTTTAGCCATACAGCCGGAGAAAACATGATTAGCGATATCCTTGCGCCGGGCCTGCGCGTTGTCTTTTGCGGTATCAACCCGGGGAAGTCCTCCGCCCATACCGGCTTTCATTTTGCCCATCCTGGCAATCGCTTCTGGAAAGTCATCCATCAGGCCGGGTTTACCGACCGACAGCTCAGGCCGGAAGAGGAGCTGCAGCTGCTGGATACGCGCTGCGGCATCACCATGCTGGTTGAGCGTCCGACGGTGCAGGCCAGCGAGGTCGCCCTGCAGGAGCTGCGCAGCGGCGGCCGTGAGCTGGTGAGGAAGATTGAGGAGTATCAGCCGCAGGCGCTGGCGGTGCTCGGCAAGCAGGCCTTCGAGCTGGCCTTTAACCAGCGCGGCGCGAAGTGGGGGAAACAGGCCATGACCATCGGCACGACCCAGGTGTGGGTGCTGCCCAATCCCAGCGGCTTAAACCGGGCGACGCTCGATAAGCTGGTGGCGGCCTATCGTGAACTGGATGATGCCCTGGCGACCCGCGGCCAGTAGCGGAGAGGGGCGACTTTCCCCGAGCGACCAGCGAAACGCCATAAAAAAAGCTCCCCGCAGGGAGCTTTTTAACAGGCTGTAGACGATGCCCCGCGACGATTAATCGTCGAGGAAGCTACGCAGCACTTCAGAACGGCTCGGGTGGCGCAGTTTACGCAGCGCCTTCGCTTCGATCTGACGGATACGTTCGCGAGTAACGTCGAACTGTTTACCCACTTCTTCCAGCGTGTGGTCGGTGTTCATGTCGATACCGAAACGCATACGCAGGACTTTCGCTTCACGAGCGGTAAGGCCGGCCAGCACGTCGTGCGTTGCCGCGCGCAGGCTCTCGGTGGTCGCGGAATCCAGCGGCAGCTCGAGGGTGGTATCCTCGATGAAATCCCCCAGATGCGAATCTTCATCGTCGCCGATCGGCGTTTCCATGGAGATAGGCTCTTTGGCGATCTTCAGCACTTTACGGATCTTGTCTTCCGGCATCAGCATGCGCTCAGCCAGCTCTTCCGGGGTCGGTTCACGGCCCATCTCCTGCAGCATCTGGCGGGAGATACGGTTGAGCTTGTTGATGGTCTCAATCATATGCACCGGAATACGGATGGTGCGCGCCTGATCCGCGATGGAGCGGGTAATGGCCTGACGGATCCACCAGGTGGCGTAGGTCGAGAACTTATAGCCGCGACGGTATTCGAACTTATCAACCGCTTTCATCAGACCGATGTTGCCTTCCTGAATCAGGTCGAGGAACTGCAGACCGCGGTTGGTGTATTTCTTGGCGATCGAGATAACCAGACGCAGGTTCGCTTCCACCATCTCTTTCTTCGCCCGGCGGGCTTTCGCTTCACCGATGGACATGCGACGGTTGATATCCTTCACCTGCTCGATGGTCAGGCCGGTCTCTTCTTCGATCTGCTGCAGCTTCTGCAGGCCGCGCTGCACGTCTTCTTTCACTTCCAGCAGCTTCTCGGACCACGGCTTGTTCATCGCCACCGCGGCGTTGAACCAGGTTTCGCTGGTTTCGTTGCCGGTGAACAGGGTGATGAAGTTTTTCTTCGGCATTTTGCACTGCTCAACGCACAGCTTCATGATGATACGTTCCTGAGTACGAACGCGATCCATCATGCTGCGCATGCTGTTGACCAGGTAATCGAACTGCTTCGGCACCAGGCGGAACTGCTTGAAGACTTCGGACAGCTTCAGGATCTCTTCCTGGGCGGCGGCATGGCTACGACCTTTGGCTTTGATGGTGTCGCGCGTCAGCTCGTACTGGGTACGCAGCTCGGCGAACTTCTCACGGGCCAGCTCAGGGTCGATGCTGTTGTCGTCATCGCTGTTGTCGTCGGCGTCTTCATCTTCGTCTTCGTCTTCGTCGTCATCCATCTCTTCCTGAGACAGCTCGGAGCCAACGTGGGTGGCGGTCGGCGCCATATCTTCTTCGGCGTTCGGATCGACGAAACCGGTGATCAGATCGGACAGACGGGCTTCTTCCGCTTCAACGCGGTCGTACTGCTCAAGCAGGTAGGTGATCGCTTCCGGATATTCGGCAACGGAGCACTGCACCTGGTTGATGCCGTCTTCGATGCGTTTGGCGATGTCGATTTCGCCTTCACGGGTCAGCAGCTCTACGGTACCCATTTCACGCATGTACATGCGCACCGGGTCGGTCGTGCGCCCGATTTCGGATTCCACGCTGGAGAGCACCTGCGCGGCGGCTTCGGCAGCATCTTCATCCGCGGTGTTTTCGGCAAGCATCAGATCATCGGCATCCGGTGCTTCTTCCATCACCTGAATGCCCATGTCGTTGATCATTTGGATGATGTCTTCGATCTGATCGGAATCGACGATATCTTCCGGCAGATGGTCATTGACCTCGGCATAGGTCAGATAGCCTTGCTCCTTACCACGTTGGACAAGAAGCTTCAGCTGTGACTGCGGGTTTTGCTCCATAAGACGGTATCCACACTTAATTCGTTTGATTGGTGTCGGCAGGCGGGCTGTCGACATTTAAAGCGAGGGCGTACTTATATTATTGCCGCTGCGCCTCTGCGCGGCTGTCGGGGGCTTCCCGATCGATACTCGGCACTTAAGCCGTTAAATACGGTGTCCTTCACGTTGCTCTGCGTTCTGCTGCTGCATCAATGCAACGTGAATGACTGAGTCTGTCATTTATTTCTTCGCCAGCTCCTGGCTGATGGTCCAGAGCTCCCGGCGTTCCTCACTGCTTAAACCGTGTGTGCGATCGCGAGCTATCAACTCTTCCTGTCGCAGTTCCAGCAGTGAATCAAACATATGGTTGAGCGAGTCGGTGAAGGTTTGTTCAGCGATATCTTTATCTGCTATATCGTCCCACATCGACAGTTTTTCAAGGGTTGCGGCCTCTTTTGTGCCGCGATATTGCTCTAAAAGTTGCCCGGTTGTCAGACCAGGCTGCGCCAGACAGCTTTTCACCAGCTCGCCGAACAGGCTCAGCCCCGGCATTTTGCGCGAGTCCAGCCCTTCCAGCGGTGGGACTAACGGCGCCAGATCCGGGTTTTGCACCAGCAGTCCTATCAGTATACGCATGGTCGTGCGTTTTAGCTGTGGTGCGGGGCGCGGCGCGCCATTTTCCGCCTGTTTTGGCATTAAACGTTCAAGCTGGGCGTCATCTAAAATGCCCAGCTTGTTGCCCAGCTCCTGACGCAAATAGATGCGCAGGGTTTCGCCCGGCACCTGGGTTATCAGCGGCAGCGCCAGCGTGCTCAGCTGCGCGCGCCCGTCCGGCGTGCTGAGGTCGACCTGCGGCAGCAGGCTGTTAAACAAGAACGTGGAGAGCGGCTGAGCCTGCTCCATCCGCGCCTCGAACGCCGCTTTGCCCTCTTTACGCACCAGCGTATCCGGGTCTTCGCCGTCAGGCAGAAACATAAAGCGCAGCTGGCGACCATCGGTCATGTACGGCAGCGCCGTCTCCAGCGCGCGCCAGGCGGCATCGCGGCCGGCCCGGTCGCCGTCGTAGCAGCAGATGACGTTATTGGTCACCCGGAACAGCAGCTGGATATGGTCGGCCGTGGTCGAGGTACCCAGCGAGGCGACAGCATAGTTGATGTCGTACTGCGCCAGCGCCACGACGTCCATATAGCCTTCGACAACCAGCAACCGCGGTGGTTCGGGGTTGTCCTGCTGCGCTTCATACAGGCCATACAGCTGACGGCCTTTATGGAATATGTCGGTTTCCGGGGAGTTGAGATACTTAGGCAGGGCATCGCCCAGCACCCGTCCGCCAAACCCAATCACCCGGCCTCGCTTATCGCGGATGGGAAACATTACCCGTTCGCGGAAGCGATCGTAACTGCGTCCCTGATCGTTGGTGACCAGCATGCCGGCATCAATAAGCGACTGGCGGTTTTCCTGATTGCCGCCAAAACGTTTTAAAACGTTATCCCAACCTGGGGGAGCATAGCCGATGGCAAAGCGCGTAATCACCTCGCTGCTTAACCCCCGTTTTGCCAGGTACTGGCGCGCAGGGTCGGCGGCGGGCTGCATCAGAGACTGTTGATAAAACGTATTCAGACCATCCAGTAACTGGTAGAGGTTCTGCCGTTGATGGCGCTCTATCTGGCTGGGTCCGTTGCCTGCTTCATAAGGCACTTCGAGGTTGTGCATGGCGGCCAGCTCTTCGACCGTTTCCACGAACTCGAGCTTGTCGTAGTTCATCAGGAAATCGATAGCATTGCCGTGCGCCCCGCAGCCGAAGCAGTGGTAAAACTGTTTTTCACCGTTGACGGTGAAAGAGGGGGTTTTTTCGTTATGGAACGGACAGCACGCGTGAAAATTTTTGCCCTGCTTTTTCAGCTTTACCCGCGCATCGATCAGATCGACGATGTCGGTTCTGGCAAGCAGATCGCTAATAAATACACGTGGAATTCGTCCAGCCATAAGCCCCGTTATTTCTGATGACTATAAACGAAAATAAGCCGCGCATTCCTTTCGGAAGCACGGCCTTACAACTACAACTCGGTCTGAATTGAGAGCGTCGCTCTCAACAGATTAGTACAGACGAGTACGGCGTGCGTTTTCGCGAGCCAGTTTCTTCGCGTGACGTTTCACTGCAGAAGCTTTAGCGCGCTTACGTTCGGTAGTCGGTTTTTCATAGAACTCACGACGACGAACTTCCGCCAGAACACCTGCTTTTTCGCAGGAACGCTTGAAGCGACGCAGAGCTACGTCGAACGGCTCGTTTTCACGTACTTTAATTACCGGCATGTGCCTCTCACCTTTGATTAATTCGGTTTGCCGCTGGCCGCAATGCCAGCTTATTTCAAAATGGTGCGGAATTTTACTGCAACTACTGCTGCTTTGTAAAGCACCGGCGCCTTTTTTGAAAGGGACTTTTATAAGGGTGAGGAGTATACACGAAGAGAGCACCAGGGGTGAGCAAAGTTTTACATCGCCGGTCATTGGACCTACACTGCGCGGTATTGAAGCGAGGTAAAACAACTCATGCGTGTACTGGGCATTGAAACATCCTGCGATGAAACCGGCATCGCGATTTATGACGACCAGCAAGGTCTGTTAGCCAACCAACTGTATAGTCAGGTGAAACTGCATGCGGACTACGGCGGCGTGGTGCCGGAGCTGGCATCGCGCGACCACGTGCGCAAAACGGTGCCGCTTATCCAGGCGGCGCTGAAAGAGGCCGGTCTGACGGCGAAAGATATCGATGCCGTCGCCTATACGGCGGGTCCTGGCCTGGTGGGGGCGCTGCTGGTCGGCGCCACCGTGGGCCGGTCGCTGGCCTTCGCCTGGAACGTGCCGGCGATTCCGGTACACCATATGGAAGGGCACCTGCTGGCGCCGATGCTGGAAGATAACCCGCCAGCGTTCCCGTTCGTCGCGCTGCTGGTCTCCGGCGGTCATACTCAGCTGATCAGCGTCACCGGCATCGGCCAGTACGAGCTGCTGGGCGAGTCGATTGACGATGCGGCGGGCGAAGCCTTTGATAAAACCGCGAAACTGCTGGGGCTGGATTATCCCGGCGGGCCGATGCTGTCGAAAATGGCGTCCCAGGGTACTGAAGGCCGCTTCGTCTTCCCGCGTCCGATGACCGACCGTCCGGGGCTGGACTTCAGCTTCTCCGGTCTGAAAACCTTCGCCGCCAATACCATTCGCAGCAACGGCGACGATGAGCAAACCCGCGCCGACATCGCCCGCGCGTTTGAGGATGCGGTCGTCGATACGCTAATGATTAAATGTCGCCGCGCGCTGGAGCAAACCGGCTTTAAGCGTCTGGTGATGGCGGGAGGCGTGAGCGCCAACCGCACCCTGCGGGCGAAGCTGGCGGAGATGATGCAAAAACGCGGCGGCGAGGTGTTCTACGCCCGCCCTGAGTTCTGTACCGATAACGGCGCGATGATCGCCTACGCCGGCATGGTGCGTCTGCAAACCGGCGCCAAAGCCGAGCTCGGCGTGACGGTCCGCCCGCGCTGGCCGCTGGCCGAGCTGCCTGCCGCCTAAAGCGTCCTGACACAGGCCGACGTCACGTCGGCCTGCCTTCCTAACTACTCCATACTTTTACACAGCGAGCAGATGGCGCCCTTATGCTTATGCGAGTGCATCACGTCCGGGCGCTCGTACTCTTCCTCACAGCTAACGCATTGATATACGGTGGTCGAGGCGTTCCCCGCCGCGTCATAGCGCGGTTCGGCGATCCCGTCATCTCTCTGCTTAATGTAGTAGCGCCCGCGGGTGAGGATCCCCATCAGCGGGGTCATGACAAAGGCGACGACCAGCGCAATCAGCGGCGAGAAGGGCGCCAGCGTCGCCCCCAGCAGGCCGAAGAAGGCGCAGATCGACAGCCCGGCGGCCAGGCCAAAGGAGACTACGCCCACCGGGTTCACGTTGTAGATCATGCCGCGACGATACTCCGGCTGCGCCGGCGCCAGCTTGAGCAAGCCTTTATTAAAGGTGATGTCGGTCGCCACCACCACGACCCAGGCGATGGCGAAGTTGGAGTAAAAGCCGAGGATCCACGACAGGGCGCTGAACATATCGCCTTCCATCAGCGCCAGGGCAATCGCCAGGTTGACCACCACAAAAATAATCCGCCCCGGATAGCGTTTGGTGGTGCGGGTCCAGGCGCTGGTCCACGCCAGCGAGCCGGAATAGGCATTGGTGACGTTAATTTTGATCTGCGAGATCACCACCAGCACCACCGCCAGCGTCAGAGCCAGCCAGCCGGGCACCAGGTTATCGAAGACGCTGACGAACTGCTGCACCGGTTCGGTATTGTGTACCGCCGGGAAACGGGTCAACAGATAGAAGCCGAGGAAAGCGCCGATAATCTGTTTGATCGCGCCTAGCACCACCCAGCCCGGGCCGGCGGAAAAGACCGCCAGCCACCAGGCTTTACGGTTCTCAGCGGTTTTAGGCGGCATAAAGCGCAGGTAATCAATTTGCTCGCCAATCTGCATGATCAGCGACAGGCATACCCCGGCGCCGAGCATGATGGCGGTGATATCCACCGTCGACGCGCTGTTTTTACCGGCGAAATGCAGGAAGCCGTCCACCAGCTGCGGATCCTTGACAATCAGCCACACCACCGGCACCACCATCAGCACCAGCCACAGCGGAGTGGTCCACACCTGCAGGCGGGTCAGGGCTTTCATGCCATAGACCACCAGCGGGAGCACCATCAGGGTGGCGATCAGATACCCCATCCACAGCGGGATCCCGAGGCCCACCAGCAGCCCCTGGGCCATGATCGAGCCTTCGAGGGCGAAGAAGATAAAGGTGAAGCCGGCAAAAATAATGCTGGTGATCACCGAGCCGAAATAGCCGAAGCCGGCGCTGCGGGTGATCAGGTCAAGGTCAATGTTGTAGCGCGCGGCGGTGATCGCCAACGGAATGCCGGTGAGGAAGATCACCAGCGCCGCCACCAGGATCGAATAGATGGCGTTGCTGGTGCCCCAGGCCATACCGATGCTGGCGCCGATGGAAAAGTCCGCCAGATAGGCGATGCCGCCCAGCGCCGTGACCGCGACGACGCCCGGTCCCCAGCGGCGGAAGCTCAGCGGGGCGTAACGTAAGGTGTAATCTTCTAAGGTTTCCCGGGAGCCGGAAGTCCGCGCGGTCGCGGGTAATTCAGGGTTGAGATCCAGTGATGACATAGTCATTCCTTAATGGTTAGGCATGACTTGAATTAGCAAACCTTATGCCATATTGCAGGGCAGGCGTGGCGGGGAGGGTGGTGCAGGGTGACAAAAGAGAGGGCAGGAGCTGCACCATCCGGACGCGCTTGCGCCCGGCTGGTGCAAAAGGCCTATTTGCCGAGCATGCCTTTGTCTTCGAGGAAGGCAATAATGGTGCTCAGGCCGTCGCCACGCTTCAGGTTGGTGAAGGTCCATGGGCGATCGCCGCGCATACGCTGGGTATCGCTCGCCATCACCTCCAGTGAAGCGCCCACATAGGGGGCAAGGTCGGTTTTATTGATCACCAGAAAATCGGATTTGGTGATCCCCGGCCCGCCTTTGCGCGGGATCTTCTCCCCTTCGGCCACGTCGATAACATAGATGGTCAGATCCGCCAGCTCCGGGCTGAAGGTGGCGCTCAGGTTATCGCCGCCGCTTTCCACGAAGATAAGGTCGAGGTTACCGAACTTTTCACTCAGCGCTTCCACCGCGGCGAGGTTCATCGAGGCATCTTCACGGATCGCCGTGTGCGGGCAGCCGCCGGTTTCCACCCCGACAATGCGTTCAGGCGCCAGCGCGCCCGCTTCAGTGAGGATGCGCTGATCTTCTTTGGTGTAGATGTCGTTGGTGACCACCGCCAGCTGCCAGGTATCGCGCATCGCTTTGCACAGCGCTTCCAGCAGGGCGGTTTTACCGGAGCCGACCGGGCCGCCAACGCCGACGCGCAGCGGGTGTTTATAAGAATTCATGGCTTCTCCTAGGAACGGAATAATCGGGAGTATTGGGTTTCATGCCGGGCAGAGGCGATGGCGGCGAGCGGCGTGGCCGATCCGATATCGCCGTCCGGCGCGGCCAGCGCGCGGGGCATCGCCGCCGCGTAGTGGTCGCAAAGACGTAAAATCAGCTGTTGAGCGGCCTGCTGGCCGAAGGGCACCAGCTTAACGCCGGCCATCACGGCGCTCTCAATCCAGCTGTAGCCCAGGCTTAGGGCCATCTCGGGCAGCGCGATGCGCCAGCGCACGCCGAGCCAGGCCATCCCGGCGAGCTGGCTTTGCTGGCACAGCGTGCGCCACGGCGGTGGACAGTCCGGCTGCCAGTCGCCAAGCAGGCGGGCAAACGCCGCGCCGCGGTTGCGCTCTTCCTCCCGCAGTTCACGGGTCTCCCGGCAGGCCAGCAGATAAGCCGTCCAGCGCCGGGCCGCGGCGATATCGCCTTGTTCGCAGGCGCGGTACAGGCGGGCGAACAGCGGCAGGTCGACGGTAAAAAAGCCTTCCGTCATCTGCCGTCGCTGCCAGTGCTCGAAGGCCGCGACGTCCGGCACCCATCCGGCTTCCACAGCCCACTCCAGCCCCTGGGACCAGCTGTAACCCCCTACCGGCAGGTTGCTGCTGGCCAGCTGCATCAGCCGCAGACGTTGTTCCGCTGTCGACATGCTAGTGGCTGTGAGCGTGGTGGTCATGATGAGCATGATGATGACCGTGGCTTTCGCTGGCGTAAGCGCCGGCTTCCGGCTCGAACGGCAGCTGGCCAAAGGTCACCGTCAGGCCGAACTGGCGCAGCATATCGTCCAGCACGTGATCGTGATGGTAGCGCAGCTCGCCCGGCATAATCTGCAGCGGTACGTGACGATTGCCGAGGTGGTAGCAGGCCTTCGCCAGCATAAACGGATCGTCGCAGCGCACCACCGACACTCCTTCATCAGCGGCAATCACCTGCACAAATTCGGTGCCGTCTTCGTTGCTGAGCACATCGCCGCCGCGCAGCAGCAGCCCGCGGGGCAGCAGCAGGCCAGCTTCCCGGCCATCGTTGAGGGTGACTTTTACCCGGCTTTTGACGCGAACATCAATCGGCAGCGTAACGCTGGCGGTCGCGGCGGCGGGGGTCTCCAGACGTTGAGTTAAATAAAGCATCCGCTCTCCTTAAAACAGAAAATAACGTTGCGCCATCGGCAGAACCTCTGCCGGCTCGCTGGTGATGAGTTCGCCATCCACCCGCACCTCATAAGTCTGCGCGTCGACGGTGATGTTAGGCTGCAGGCTGTTGTGCACCATGTCGGCTTTCTGCACCGTACGGCAGCCTTTCACCACGGCGATCGCGCTGCGCAGGTTCAGCCGCTCGGCTACGCCGTTGTCCGCCGCCGCCTGCGACAGGAAGGTGAGGCGGCAGTGATGGCGGGCGCTGCCCAGCGCGCCAAACATCGGACGGTAGTGCACCGGCTGCGGGGTTGGAATAGAGGCATTGATATCGCCCATCGGCGCGATGGCGATCATGCCGCCTTTGATCACGGTGGCCGGTTTCACGCCGAAGAAGGCAGGCGACCAGACCACAAGGTCCGCAAGCTTACCCACCTCAATGGAGCCGACTTCATGTGCGATGCCGTGGGTCAGCGCCGGGTTGATGGTGTATTTGGCGATGTAGCGCTTCACGCGAAAGTTGTCGTTATCCCCGGTCTCCTCCGCCAGCGCTCCGCGCTGCACCTTCATGCGGTGCGCCACCTGCCAGGTGCGGAGAACCACTTCCCCGACGCGGCCCATGGCCTGCGAATCCGAGGAGGTGAGCGAGAAGGCGCCAAGGTCGTGCAGCACGTCTTCCGCAGCGATGGTTTCCCGGCGAATGCGCGACTCGGCAAAGGCCACGTCCTCGGCGATGTCCGGGTCCAGATGGTGGCAGACCATCAGCATATCGAGATGTTCATCGATGGTGTTAAGGGTGTAGGGTAGCGTTGGGTTGGTGGAGGACGGCAAAATGTTCGGGTGGGCGCAGGCGGTGATGATATCCGGCGCATGGCCGCCGCCGGCCCCTTCGGTATGGAAGGTGTGAATGGTGCGCCCGCCGATGGCGGCGAGGGTATCTTCCACAAAACCGGACTCATTGAGCGTGTCGCTGTGCAGCGCGACCTGAATATCCATCTCATCGGCGACGGTTAACGCGCAGTCGATCGCCGCCGGGGTGGCGCCCCAGTCCTCATGGATCTTCAGGCCAATAACGCCCGCCGCCACCTGCTCGCGCAGAGCGTCCGGCTGAGAAACGTTGCCCTTGCCCAGCAGGCCGATATTGACCGGCAGGCTGTCGGCCGCCTGCAGCATGCGTGAGATATACCATGGCCCCGGGGTGCAGGTGGTGGCATGGGTACCCGCCGCCGGGCCGGTGCCGCCGCCGACCATGGTGGTCACGCCGGAGACCAGCGCCTCTTCCGCCTGCTGCGGACAGATCCAGTGAATATGGGTATCGATCCCGCCGGCGGTGACGATTTTTCCTTCGGCGGCAATGACTTCCGTCGCGGCGCCGATGGGGATGGTGACGTTGGGCTGAATGTCGGGGTTGCCGGCTTTGCCGATGGCGAAGATCCGACCGTCCTTCACACCGATATCGGCCTTAACGATCCCCCAGTGATCGACGATCAGCGCATTGGTGAGCACCAGGTCGACACAGTCGGCGGCCAGCATCTGTCCCTGACCCATCCCGTCGCGGATCACTTTGCCGCCGCCGAATTTGACCTCTTCCCCGTAGGTGGTCAAATCGTCCTCCACCTCTATCCACAGCTCGGTATCGGCCAGGCGCACCTTGTCGCCGATGGTGGGGCCGAACATGTCGGCATAGGCCTGGCGTGAAATATTACTCATCGTTTGCCTCCAGAGGGCCCATGACCTCGCCGCGGAAGCCGAAAACGGCGCGGTGACCGGCGAAGGCCACCAGCTCAACCTCGCGTTTCTGGCCAGGTTCAAAGCGTACCGCCGTGCCGGCCGGGATATTCAGGCGATAGCCGGTGGCCTGCTGACGGTTGAACTTCAGCGCCGGGTTGACCTCGGCGAAATGGTAGTGCGAACCGACCTGAATCGGCCGATCGCCGTGGTTTTCAACGACCACGCGACAGGTCGCCCGGCCGGTGTTGAGGGCTATCTGGCCGGGCTTAACGTGATATTCACCGGGGATCATGGCGCTACCTCAGATAATCGGGTTGTGAACGGTGACCAGCTTCGAGCCGTCCGGGAAGGTGGCTTCGACCTGGATATCCGGGATCATTTCCGGGACGCCCTCCATCACCTGCTCGCGGGTCAGGACGTGACGGCCTTCCTCCATCAGCGAGGCCACGCTTTTGCCGTCGCGGGCGCCTTCCATAATAAAGGCGCTGATCAGGGCCACGGACTCCGGATAGTTGAGCTTCAGTCCGCGGGCCAGGCGGCGTTCCGCCACCAGCGCGGCGGTAAACAGCAACAGCTTGTCTTTTTCTCGGGGGGTCAGTTCCATAACGTTCTCTTAAGTCAGCCAGATTCGGGGAAGTACGGGGGATTTGCCGGTGAGATGAGGGCGCAGAAACTGCCAGACGTCGCGCATCACCTGCTGGCAAACCAGATTATCGTCACTGAGGAAGCGCACCGTCAGCAGGCGGTCGGTCAGGCTGGCGCCGGCGTAGAGGCCGAGCGGCGCCAGCGCGTCGCGCACCCCGTCGAGCAGGGCATCGGTTGCCGGATAGCACAGCAGCGTGCCGACCCAGGGGCGTCCGGCGACGCTGGACAGCTCTCCCTCCTGCAGGTGCAGGCGCTCGACCAGCAGCGGCTCATCGTCCACCCATACCTCCAGCCGGTTGCTGAGGGTGCCGTGGCTGAAGGTTTCGCCGATCACCGGGCGGCCAAGGCAGAGCAGATCCCAGGCCAGCAGCGTGCTGGAGGCACAAAGGTGAAAGGTGGTGGACAGCCGGGCGTTCGCCCCGGGAAAGAAGATGGCATCCTGCGGGAGCCACTCCAGGGTCGCCTGCGGGGCGAGGGTCAACTGCTGGCGCAAAAGCGCTTGCGCGCCGCTGCTGCGGTAAAACTTGCTGGCGCCAGGCATGGTTATCAGGGTATGGCAGCCGGGATCAAGGTGGGCGCTAATCGTCAGCTCATCACCGCCGACGATGCCGCCGGGGGGGTGAAGCAGATAGAGATGACAGGTCTCTTCTTCCGGGTAAAACGGGCGCTGGACGGTCAGTGGGCCGACGTGTTGGGCGCTGGCGAGAACGGTCTTGCCGCCGGCCTGCTGAAAGCGCAGATCCAGCGTGGCCTGCCAGCCTTTTTTGAGTGGTGGTAACACGGTGCCGTGCAATGTTGCGCCCCTGCAAAATCAAGATAAAACAGCAGCAATGAGTATTGATCGGCGGGAGATTATCCCGGTCATACGAAACGCTTATGTCATCTGTTACCCGGAGCGTCGCATCGGGCGCGAGGGGAAAGCGGCATAACCGCTCCGGATTATTCACCCGGATAATCATTGCCGTCAATATCCTGATCCGTTGCCTGGCCGCGGCGGAAAAGGCGTCAGCGCGGTTCACGCCGCGCCGCCGGTCGCTGGCGTGATTTTTGCTGTGGGTCGCCGCTAACGCATTGTTACAAAAGGGGGATGTGGCGATGATCGCCAATCATGATGACGTAAGGCGAAAGAGCGGGTGAGACCGCTAAATAGAATCGGGGATCCCTCCGGCTGGGGTGGCCGGGAGGGGAGATTACTTCTCTTCTGGCGTTTTTTTCTTCTTCACCCGCGTCCAGATTTTGCTCTCCTGGCGGCGCCACAGACGCTGAATGTTGTCGTGATGGCGCAGCAGGATCAGGCAGGAGAGCATCGACACCGGGAAGGTGTACTGTGGTTTGAACCACCAGACGTAGAACGGAGCGATCAGCGCGCTGACGATAGCGCCAAGGGAAGAGTAACCGCTGAGCAGGATGGTCAGCAGCCAGGTCCCGGCCATCACGCCGGTCAGGTCGAGGCCGATGGGGGCGATAGCGCCGAAGGCCGTGGCGACGCCTTTACCGCCGCGGAAATGAAAGAAGACTGGCCAGATGTGGCCCACGCAGGCGGCAATCGCCACTAAACCCAGCCAGAACGGCGTCAGGCCCAGCGCCCAGGCGCCCCATACCGGCAACATGCCCTTCAGCACATCAAAAATAAGTACCGCTACGGCCGCCCCTTTTCCGCCGATTCGTAGTACGTTAGTGGCCCCGGGGTTGCCTGAGCCGCTGTCGCGTGGGTCGGGCAGGCCAGCAAGGCGACATACCAGAATGGCGCTGGAAATGGAGCCGCAGAGGTAGGCGAGGAGTACCAGTCCAGGCGCGATTGCACTCATAACGCTGTTCCGTTTTGAAAATGTCGTTGTATTCTCTGCATCTGTGGATAATACGCATAATTCGCCGGAAGTGGTATCCGGTTTAGCTAAAAAGCAGGCAGGGCGTGATGGATATTGTATTTATAGAGCAACTTTCGGTAATCACCACCATTGGTGTTTATGACTGGGAACAAACCATTGAACAGAAGCTGGTGTTCGATATCGAAATTGCATGGGATAACCGCAAGGCGGCCGCCAGCGATGATGTCAGCGATTGCCTTAGCTATGCTGATATCAGCGAGCGCGTCATCGCGCATGTTGAGGGGGGAAAATTCGCGTTAGTGGAGCGGGTGGCGGAAGAGGTGGCCGACCTGCTGCTGGAGACATTCCAGTCGCCATGGGTGCGCATTAAAGTCAGCAAACCTGGCGCCGTGGCTCGCGCGGCAAACGTCGGGGTGATTATTGAACGTGGCCTTAATCTGAAACAAAACTTTTCAGGTCATACTTGTTAAACAAATTGCGTTTATACCGGTCATAGCATCCGGTCATCAGGCAATTTTACTGGCGATCTCCTACCAGAACGGCAGGTGAATCCTTGTGTACGCCGTGTACGCTGCGGATTGCGCGCCCTCTGGCAGCCGGGTTATGCCTGTTGAACGATACCGTGTTCCTGGTTTTTTTCATTTTACTTTTTTAAAGGGTTTAATTGGATGAGCGATATACACTCGCTGCTGGTGGCGGCAATATTGGGTGTGGTTGAGGGGTTAACAGAATTTTTACCTGTTTCCAGTACCGGTCATATGATTATTGTTGGTCACCTGCTGGGGTTTGAAGGTGATACGGCAAATACCTTTGAAGTGGTTATTCAGCTAGGCTCGATACTCGCCGTGGTGGTGATGTTCTGGCGTCGCCTGTTCGGCCTGATCGGCATCCATTTCGGCAAGCCGCCGGCGCATGAAGGCAAGGGCAGCGGTCGCTTATCGCTTATCCATATCCTTCTCGGCATGATCCCCGCGGTGGTGATGGGGCTTATTTTCCACGACACCATTAAGTCCTTGTTTAACCCGGTAAACGTGATGTACGCCCTGATTGTCGGCGGTGTGCTGTTAATTGCGGCGGAAGTGCTGAAGCCGAAACAGCCGCGCGCGGTCGGGATTGACGATATGACCTATCGTCAGGCATTCGTTATCGGCTGCTTCCAGTGCCTGGCGCTGTGGCCGGGCTTCTCCCGCTCAGGGGCGACCATCTCCGGCGGCATGCTGATGGGCGTTAGCCGCTACGCGGCGTCGGAGTTCTCATTCCTGCTGGCGGTACCGATGATGATGGGCGCCACGGTGCTGGACGTCTACAAGAGCATCGGCTTCCTCAACATGGGCGATGTTCCGATGTTTGCCGTCGGCTTCGTGATGGCGTTTATCGTGGCGCTGATTGCGATTAAAACCTTCCTGCAGCTGATCAAACGGATCTCGTTCATTCCGTTCGCTATCTACCGCTTTATCGTCGCGGCAGCGGTGTACGTGGTCTTTTTCTAAGGCCTGCGCCCTCAGCCTTGCGGCTGGGGGCAACGCTGTTCCTTCCACTGCGCCACCGCCGCAATTCTCCGCCGCGTCAGCTCCTCGCGAATTTCCGCCCCTTTAAAGCCCGCCGCTACCACCTCTTTGGTGGAGACCGACTGCGCCACTTCCCAGGCTTCCAGCAGCAGGCGCCCCTGCGGATAATCGCTGGCCTCAAAGCCGGTGCGCCCGCGGACGTCGGCTTCGCTGGTGAGGGCGATCTGTTGCACGCGCTGCGGTTTACGCCAGGCGTCAATGCTGTCGAAAAGTTTGACGAGAGTTTTTGGCTGCAGGATCGGCAGGGTGTGGATCAGATCATGGTACTCCGCCACCAGTTTCGCGAGATCGCGGATATCGTTCGGCACCCGCAGACGCGCGCAGAGCTGCTCCACCAGCTTGACTCCCGCCGGGCCATGGCCGTGGTGACGCGGCCAGAGCGCTTTCGGCGTCAGCCCTTTGCCGAGGTCATGGCACAGGGTGGCGAAGCGCACCTCGACGTCCGGCGATAGCATCGCGGCCATCGTGACGGTCATCAGGGTGTGCAGGCCGGTATCGATTTCCGGGTGCCATTTGGCCGGGGCCGGCACGCCGTACAGGGCGTCAATCTCCGGGAACAGCACCTTGAGGGCCTGGCAGTCGCGCAGCGTCTGGAAAAAGACCTGAGGGTTGCGGGTGGTCAACGCGCTTTCCGTCTCTTTCCACACCCGCTCCGGCGTTAAATGGGCCAGTTCGCCGGCCTCAACCATGGCGGCCATCAGGGTCTGGGTCTCTTCGGCGATGCGAAAACCGAGATGGGCATAGCGGGCGGCAAAGCGCGCCACGCGCAGCACGCGCAGCGGGTCTTCGCTAAAGGCGGGAGAGACATGGCGCAGCAGGCGCTGGCGGAGATCGTTTTGTCCGCCGTAGGGGTCGATAATCGTGCCGTCGGCATCCTGGGCGAGGGCGTTGACCGTCAGGTCGCGGCGCAGCAGATCCGCCTCAAGAGTGACGTCCGGGGCGGCATAGCAGGTAAAACCGGTATAGCCTGCGCCGGATTTGCGCTCGGTGCGGGCCAGGGCATACTCTTCCCGGCTTTGCGGATGAAGAAACACGGGAAAGTCGCGGCCTACCTGCTGATAGCCCGCGTCAAGCATCTGTTGCGGGGTGGCGCCCACCACCACCCAGTCTCGGTCTTTGACCGGCAGTCCTAACAGCGCGTCGCGCACCGCACCACCGACCAGATAACTCTTCACGCCTGATTCTCCCGTATCTGTTTTTCGCAAGATGATACGTAAGTCTGGCAGAGAAGACGAATTAGTTCATCCACCGGTCTTTACGTTTGCGGCTTGGCACCAGATGCGGCAGCACCAGACCCAGCAGCAAACCGACGCCCAGCACGCCGCCGCCGTACATAAACCACTGCATGATAATGGTGCGCTGTTTATCATCAAGCTGCAGATTCGCCGCATTCACCTTCTTCTGCGCGACAACCAGCTCGTTTTTCAACTTTTGGTTCTCGTCTTTCAACGCGTTGATCACGCTGTCGCTGCCGGCGACTTTCTTCTGCATATCCGCTGTGCGCTGGTTCCAGGTGGCGTCGATATTATTCAGCTTATCGGTCAGCGTTTTGACCTGGTTTTCCAGATCCGGGACGCGGGTGCGCAGGCTGGGCTCGTTGCTCAGCTCTTTCAGCGGGATCCAGGCGGTACGCCCATTCGCGTCGCGGATCTGCGCGTAACTGGTGCTGTCGTTGGTTTGCAGCACCGACACTTCTTCCCCGGCGTTGATGGTGCCGACCAGACGATAATTATCGCCCGGGCCGCTGCGAACCCAGGTGTTCAGCTCATCGGAAACGTAGCGCTTTTCTTCTGCGTGAACCGCCGTGGCGGCGCTAAGCGCGAGCAAAGTAAAAGTAATCAGGCGTAATTTTGGCATCAGGTCATCGTTTGGTCATAAAAAGTGGAACGATAGTAGAGGCATCGCCAGAGCGACGCAAAGTTTTCCACCACAATCGGAATCATCCAGGAGGTGGCCCGGCAAAAAGCGCGTTGCATGGCGATTCGCCGCAAAATACTATCTACTGACAAAAAATATCGTCGTAAGTTCGCCGCAATTTGTCGGCGCAGCACAGAAGCGGAAGAATTCAGTCATGGCTCAAGAAATCGAACTTAAGTTTATCGTCGCTCAGGATGGGGTAGAGACGCTGCGCGAGCAGCTCAATGCGCTCGAGGCGAAACATACGCCCGCGGGCCAGTTGCTGAACATTTACTATGAAACCGCCGATAACTGGCTGCGTCGTCACGACATGGGGCTGCGCATTCGCGGCGACCAGGGGCGTTATGAGATGACGCTGAAAATCGCCGGTCGGGTGGTGGGCGGCCTGCACCAGCGCCCGGAATACAATATTCCACTGGATAAACCGGAGCTGGCGCTTGAGCGCCTGCCGGCGGAGGTCTGGCCGCAAGGGGAACTTCCAGCCGCGCTGGCGGAGCATGTGCAACCGCTGTTCAGCACCGACTTTGCTCGTGAACGCTGGGTGATCCAGGAAGGAAAGAGTGAAATTGAGATTGCCCTCGATCGCGGCGAAGTGAAGGCGGGCGAGCATCAGGAGCCGATCTGCGAGCTGGAGCTGGAGCTGCTCGCCGGGGAGACCGCCGATCTGCTGCGCCTCGCGCAGCGTTTGCTGGAGAGCGGCGTCCTGCGTCAGGGGAGCCTGAGCAAAGCCGCGCGCGGGTATCATCTGGCGCAAGGCAACGACGAGCGCCCGGTGACCAGGCTGGCGGTGCTGCCGGTGGCGGCGAAGGCCAGCGTGGAGCAGGGGCTGGAGGCGGCGCTGGAGAGCGCCCTGGCGCACTGGCTGTATCACGATGAGGTCTGGCTGCGCGGCAACGCGAAAGCCAAAGCGGAAATCCTGCTGGCGATAGCCCGCGTGCGCCATGCGCTGGTGCTGTTCGGCGGCATCGTGCCGCGGAAGGCGACCACCCACCTCCGCGCGTTGCTGAACGACGCCGAAGCGGCGCTGCTGGCCGCGGACACCGCCGATGAGGCGTTATTCCGCACCGAGGTCGTCGCCGCCAAACTGGCGCTGACCGAATGGCTGGTCCAGCGCGGCTGGCGTCCGTTCCTCAACGAGGCGGGAGAGAAAAAAATAGCCGGATCGTTCAAACGGTTTGCCGATATTCACCTTTCCCGGGCGGCGGCTGAGCTGCGCGGCGCCGTGCAGCACCTGGCGTTGGAGGATGCCGCCGACCAGCTGCCGAAGCTGGCGCGCGACATCGACAGCGTCCAGTTGCTGGCGGGCGCCTATGGCGACGCCGTCGCGCCGTGGCTGGAGAACTGGCAGGAACTACAGCGTGCGATAGAGCATGACGACCGCAGCGTCTTTGAATATTTCCGTCGCCAGGCGCTGGCTGCCGAGCCGTTCTGGCTGCATAGTGGAAAACGATAATTACAGGCCAGGGAGCCCCTATGATGCCGCTTTCTTCGCAGTTACAGCAGCACTGGCAGACGGTCGCTGACCGCCTGCCAGCGGATTTCCCCGTCGCCGAACTGAGCCCGCAGGCCAGGTCGGTGATGGCGTTCAGTGATTTTGTCGAACAGAGTGTGATCGCCCAGCCAGGCTGGCTGAACGAGCTTGCCCAGTCTTCACCGGAGGCGGAAGAGTGGCGGCATTATGAGACCTGGCTGCAGGATCGCCTGCAGGCGGTGGCTGACGAAGCGGGGTTGATGCGAGAGCTGCGTCTTTTCCGCCGTCATATGATGGTCCGCATCGCCTGGGCGCAGGCGCTGTCGCTGGTAAGCGAAGAAGAGACGCTGCAGCAGTTGAGCGTCCTGGCGGAGACCCTGATTGTCGCCGCCCGCGACTGGCTGTACGCCGCCTGCTGTAAAGAGTGGGGAACGCCCTGCAATGCCGAGGGCCAGCCGCAGCCGCTGCTGATCCTCGGGATGGGAAAGCTGGGCGGCGGCGAGCTGAACTTCTCTTCCGATATCGATCTGATTTTTGCCTGGCCTGAGCATGGCGCCACCCGCGGCGGCCGCCGCGAGCTGGATAACGCCCAGTTCTTTACCCGCCTGGGGCAGCGGCTTATCAAGGCGCTCGACCAGCCGACGCAGGACGGCTTTGTTTATCGGGTGGACATGCGCCTGCGGCCGTTTGGCGACAGCGGGCCGCTGGTGCTCAGCTTTGCGGCGCTGGAGGATTATTACCAGGAGCAGGGCCGGGACTGGGAACGCTACGCGATGGTGAAAGCACGGATCATGGGCGATAACGACGACGCCTACGCCAGCGAGCTGCGCGCGATGCTTCGCCCCTTCGTCTTCCGCCGCTATATCGACTTCAGCGTGATCCAGTCGCTGCGTAACATGAAAGGCATGATCGCTCGCGAAGTGCGGCGTCGCGGGCTGAAAGACAACATCAAGCTCGGCGCCGGCGGGATCCGTGAAATTGAGTTTATCGTGCAGGTCTTTCAGCTGATCCGCGGCGGTCGCGAACCTGCGCTGCAGCAGCGGGCGCTGCTGCCGACCCTGGCGGCGATTGATGAGCTGCATCTGCTGCCGGAAGGCGACGCGACGCTGCTGCGCGCGGCCTATCTGTTCCTGCGCCGGCTGGAAAATCTGCTGCAGAGCATCAACGATGAGCAGACTCAGACTCTGCCGCAGGATGAACTGAACCGCGCCAGGCTGGCGTGGGGGATGCATACCGACGACTGGGAGACGCTGAGCGCGCAGCTGGCGAGCCATATGGCCAGCGTGCGGCGGGTGTTTAATGAGCTGATCGGCGATGATGAGGCCCAGTCGCCGGATGAGCAGCTGGCGGAGTACTGGCGCGAACTGTGGCAGGATGCGCTGGAAGAAGATGACGCCAGCCCGGCGCTGGCGCATTTAAACGACGCCGACCGCCGCAGCGTTTTGGCGCTAATTGCTGATTTCCGTAAAGAGCTGGATCGGCGCACCATCGGCCCGCGAGGCCGCCAGGTGCTGGATCAACTGATGCCGCATCTGCTGAGCGAAATCTGCTCGCGCGCCGATGCGCCTCTGCCTCTGGCGCGGGTCACGCCGCTGTTGACCGGGATCGTCACTCGCACCACCTATCTTGAGCTACTGAGCGAATTCCCCGGCGCGCTGAAGCACCTGATTACGCTCTGCGCGGCGTCGCCGATGGTCGCCAGCCAGCTGGCGCGCCACCCGCTGCTGCTTGATGAACTGCTGGATCCCAACACCCTCTATCAGCCGACGGCGACCGATGCCTATCGCGACGAGCTGCGCCAGTATCTGCTGCGCGTGCCGGAAGAGGATGAAGAGCAGCAGCTGGAGGCACTGCGCCAGTTCAAGCAGGCGCAGCAGCTGCATATCGCCGCGGCGGATATCGCCGGCACGCTGCCGGTGATGAAGGTCAGCGATCACTTAACCTGGCTTGCCGAAGCGATCCTCGACGCGGTGGTGCAGCAGGCATGGGGACAGATGGTGGCCCGCTACGGCCAGCCGACCCACCTGCACGATCGCCAGGGGCGCGGCTTCGCCGTCGTCGGCTACGGCAAGCTCGGCGGCTGGGAGCTGGGCTACAGTTCCGATCTCGACCTGGTGTTCCTCCATGACTGTCCGGCGGAGGTGATGACCGACGGCGAGCGGGAGATCGACGGCCGTCAGTTCTACCTGCGGCTGGCTCAGCGGATCATGCATCTGTTCAGCACCCGCACCTCGTCCGGTATTCTCTACGAAGTTGACGCCCGGCTGCGCCCTTCCGGCGCGGCGGGGATGCTGGTCACCACCGCCGACGCGTTTGCCGACTATCAGCAGAACGAAGCCTGGACATGGGAGCATCAGGCGCTGGTGCGCGCTCGCGTGGTCTATGGCGACCCGGCGCTGCAGGCGCGATTTGACGCCATTCGTCGCGATATCCTGACCACCGCGCGGGATGGCGCGACCCTGCAGACCGAAGTTCGCGAGATGCGTGAGAAGATGCGCGCCCACCTCGGCAATAAACATGCCGATCGTTTTGATATCAAAGCCGATGCCGGTGGGATCACGGATATTGAATTTATTACCCAGTATCTGGTCCTACGCTATGCCAGCGACAAGCCGAAGTTGACCCGCTGGTCTGATAACGTGCGTATTCTCGAGCTGCTGGCGCAGAACGACATCATGGACGAGGAGGAAGCGCGAGCCTTAACGCACGCGTACACCACCTTGCGTGATGCGCTCCATCACCTGGCCCTGCAGGAGCTGCCGGGACACGTGGCGCCAGAGGCATTCAGCCGGGAGCGTGAGCAGGTCAGCGCCAGCTGGCAGAAGTGGCTGATGGCTTAACTATAAAATCGGGTGTGCTATTATCGCGCGCAAAGTTTGCGTCTCGCAGGAGAGAGTCATGAAAGTAACGCTGCCGGAGTTTGAACGTGCAGGAGTGTTGGTGGTGGGTGATGTGATGCTGGACCGCTACTGGTACGGCCCCACCAGTCGTATTTCCCCGGAAGCCCCGGTGCCGGTGGTGAAGGTGGAAAATATCGAAGAACGTCCCGGCGGCGCGGCAAACGTAGCGATGAACATCGCCTCCCTGGGGGCGACGTCGCGCCTGGTGGGATTGACCGGGATTGATGACGCCGCCCGCGCGCTGAGCCAGGCGCTGGCCAACGTCAATGTGAAGTGCGACTTTGTCTCCGTCCCGACTCACCCGACCATCACCAAGCTGCGGGTGCTGTCGCGCAACCAGCAGCTGATCCGCCTCGACTTTGAAGAGGGCTTTTCCGGCGTTGATCCGCAGCCGATGCACGAGCGCATTCAGCAGGCGCTGGGCTCCATTGGCGCGCTGGTTCTCTCGGACTACGCTAAAGGGGCGCTGACCAGCGTCCAGACGATGATCAAGCTCGCCCGTGAAGCAGGCGTCCCGGTGCTGATCGATCCGAAAGGTACCGATTTCGAACGCTATCGCGGCGCAACGCTGCTCACGCCGAACCTCTCTGAGTTTGAAGCGGTGGTGGGCAAGTGCCAGAATGAAGCGGAGATCGTTGAGCGCGGCATGAAGCTCATCGCCGAATTCGAACTGTCAGCGCTGCTGGTGACGCGCTCTGAGCAGGGGATGACGCTGCTGCAGCCGGGGCGTCCGCCGCTGCATATGCCGACCCAGGCCCAGGAAGTGTACGATGTCACCGGCGCCGGCGACACGGTGATTGGCGTGCTGGCGGCGACCCTGGCCTCCGGCAATACCCTGGAAGAGGCCTGCTATTTCGCCAACGCCGCGGCGGGCGTGGTGGTTGGCAAGCTGGGGACCTCCACCGTTTCTCCTGTCGAGCTGGAAAATGCGGTTCGCGGACGGGCTGAGACTGGCTTCGGCGTGATGAGCGAAGAGGAACTCAAACAGGCAGTTGCGGCAGCGCGCAAGCGCGGCGAGAAAGTGGTTATGACCAACGGCGTCTTCGATATTCTGCACGCCGGCCATGTCTCCTATCTGGCGAATGCGCGCAAACTGGGCGACCGTCTGATCGTGGCGGTCAACAGCGATGCCTCCACCAAACGTCTGAAAGGCGAAACCCGCCCGGTTAACCCGCTGGAGCAGCGGATGATCGTGCTGGGGGCGCTGGAGGCGGTCGACTGGGTGGTCTCCTTCGAAGAAGATACACCGCAGCGCCTGATTGCCGGGATCCTGCCGGATCTGCTGGTCAAAGGCGGCGACTACAAACCGGAACAGATCGCCGGCAGTGAAGAGGTCTGGGCGAACGGTGGCGAAGTGCTGGTGCTCAACTTTGAAGATGGGTGCTCAACCACCAACATTATTAAGAAAATACAGAAAGATAGCGAAAAATAACCGTTTCGCTATTCACCCACCAGAACGGTGCGGCATCACGGCCTGCGATAGCGATATCGCGGGCCGTTTTTATTTAATGATGTGGAAAATGATTTGGCGCAATAAATAATCACATTAAGCGCATTTTTCGTACAAATGGCGTTAAGGTAAGCGTAAATACTGAAGTGAGTAAAAGGCATATGACTGATCAGAACATCCACCGCTGAAGGAGTATGCGCATGAACCATAACGATATGTATTCAATGAAGAATTTTGATTTTTTGGCGCGGAGTTTCGCCAGAATGCACGCCCAGGGCCAGCCAGTTGATCTTCAGGCCATCGTCGGCAATATGGATGAAGAACATCGTGAATGGTTTTGCCAGCGCTATGAACTGTACTGTCGTCAGGTGAACAGCCCGGCGGAAGCCGCACACTAAGCCAACGCAAACGGGCCCCTGAGGGCCCGTTTTTTTACTGCTGCTCTTCGCTGCCAGGCGTCGTCGCCGGGCGGTTTTCAAGGTCATTCAGGCGCTGTTCCAGCAGCGCCAGTTTTTCGCGGGTCCGCAGCAGAACCTGAGTCTGCACGTCAAACTCTTCGCGGCTAACCAGATCCAGACGGGTCAGCTGCGACTGCAGCGCCTGGCGGATTTTCTTCTCAACATCCTCACCCAGATCGCGAAGTCCTTTTGGCATCGACTCATGGACCTGGCGGGCGATTTGTTCAATTTTTTTCGGGTCAATCATGGTGGTTTCCTGCTCGGGTCGGATGATTGATCATTGTAGTGCGAACCAGGCCGCCTATAAACCAGAAATGTTTGAAGCTTATGCATTGCCGAGGATAGTCAATAGCGTTATAGTTATCTCGCTTATTCTCAGGGCGGGGCGAAATTCCCCACCGGCGGTAAATCAACCATGGCGTTGAAAGCCCGCGAGCGCTTCCCGTGACTACGGGAAGGTCAGCAGATCCGGTGTAATTCCGGGGCCGACGGTTAAAGTCCGGATGGGAGAGAGTAACGGCACAGTCGGGCCCAGGCCCGCTCGCGTTGACTTTTGCCGCTAAACCGGCGCTCCTAAGACTGCCCTGATTCTGGTAACCATAATTTTAATGAGGTTTTTTTACCATGAATCAGACGCTCCTTTCTTCTTTTGGTACCGCTTTTGAACGTGTGGAACACGCTTTAAACGCCCTGCGCGAAGGCCGCGGCGTGATGGTGCTTGACGATGAAGACCGTGAAAACGAAGGCGATATGATTTTCGCCGCCGAAACCATGACCGTAGAGCAGATGGCGCTGACCATTCGTCACGGCAGCGGCATTGTGTGCCTGTGCCTGACCGAAGATCGCCGTAAACAGCTGGATCTGCCGATGATGGTGGAGAACAACACCAGTGCCTACGGCACCGGCTTTACCGTCACCATCGAAGCGGCCGAAGGCGTGACCACCGGCGTTTCCGCTGCCGACCGCGTGACCACCGTCCGCGCGGCGATTGCCGACGGCGCGAAACCTTCCGATCTCAACCGTCCTGGCCACGTTTTCCCGCTGCGGGCGCAGCCGGGCGGCGTACTGACCCGCGGCGGCCACACCGAAGCCACTATCGACCTCGTGACCCTCGCCGGCTTCAAACCGGCAGGCGTGCTGTGCGAGCTGACCAATGACGATGGCACTATGGCCCGCGCGCCGGAGTGCATCAAGTTCGCTCAGCAGCATAATATGGCAGTGGTCACGATTGAAGATCTGGTGGCCTATCGTCGCGAACATGAGCGCAAAGCCAGCTAATCAGCGGCTGACAACGCCAGTGAAAACAGCCCACTTTTTAGTGGGCTGTATTGTTTCTGCGCCTTAACCGATGCCCATCGTCTGGAGCACCACCAGGCTCAGCCCCATCACCGACATCCCGCACAGGACGCCATAGCTCGGGTTGCTTTGCGGATCGATCTCTTTTGCCAGCGGCATCAGTTCATCGACCGACAGCGCCACCATAATCCCGGCGACGGCGGCCATGATCGCGCCCATGACCAGCGGCGAGACCAGGCTGCCCAGAATCAGCCACGCCAGCACGCCGCCCAAAATCTCCGCCATGCCGGAAAGACCGGCCCAGAGCACCGCCTTGCTGCGCGATCCGGTAGCGGCATATACCGGCCCGGCAACCGCCAGACCTTCAGGAATATTGTGCAGGGCGACGGCAAGCGCCACTCCCATGCCAAGCTCGAGGTTGTTGCTGGCCGTGACATAGGTGGCGATGCCTTCCGGAAAATTATGCAGGCTGATACCCAGCGTCAGCAAAATGGCGGTGCGGCGTAAATTGCGCGGCCGCGGCGCGGCGGGCGGCATCAGATCCTGCGGGTGGGCGTGCGGCAGCAGGCGATCGAGACCAAAGTAGCCCAGCAGGCCGACAACAAACATTCCGTAGCCGAGCAGCGGCGACATGCCCTCGGCGGCCAGCGCGGCAGGCAGCATTTCCATCAACGAAATCAACAGCATGATCCCGGCGGCAAAGCCGAGGGAGAAGCCAAGCAGGCGGTTAGAGGGTTTCTGGCCAATCACGCCGAATATGGCGCCAATAAAGGTTGCGCTACCGGCTAACAGCGTCAATATTAAGGGTGATGACATCGCTTCTCTCCCTGCGAAAATAAGTGCATACGAGTATATTGCCTGAGGATGCGCGTACGGGACAGCTCCCTTTACCGCGAATTACATTCAAATTTTCTGACGATCATCATCATGGTTATCTGAGTTTATCCTGGCGCAAAAGCGCGTAATGTGAGCACATCACATTGACACCCTAAGGATATCATCATGTCCCGTACCCGAATGCCCGCGTTGTTCCTCGGCCATGGCAGCCCAATGAACGTGCTGGAAGACAATCGCTATACCCGCGCCTGGGCTCACCTGGGCGAAACCCTGCCGCGTCCGAAAGCGATCGTGGTGGTCTCTGCGCACTGGTTCACGCGCGGTACGGGCGTGACGGCGATGGAGGCCCCGAAGACCATTCACGACTTCGGCGGCTTCCCGCAGGCGCTGTATGACACCCATTACCCGGCTCCGGGTTCCCCGGCGCTGGCGCAACGACTGGTGGAGTTGCTCTCGCCGGTGCCGGTCACCCTCGATAAAGAAGCCTGGGGATTTGACCATGGTTCATGGGGCGTGCTGATTAAGATGTATCCGCAGGCGGATATCCCGATGGTTCAGCTGAGCATCGACAGCACCAAACCGCCGGCCTGGCATCTCGAAATGGGGCGGAAGCTGGCCTCGCTGCGTGATGAAGGCATTATGCTGGTGGCCAGCGGCAACGTGGTGCATAACCTGCGTACCGCCCGCTGGCATGGCGAGAACACGCCGTATCCGTGGGCGGAGTCCTTCAACAACTACGTGAAGGCGAATTTGCAGTGGCAGGGCCCGGACGATCAGCACCCGCTGGTTAACTACCTGGCACATGAAGGGGGCTCGCTCTCCAACCCAACGGCGGAACATTTCCTGCCGCTGTTATATGTCCTGGGGGCGTGGGACGGCGTTGAGGCGATTTCGACCCCGGTCGATGGCATCGAGATGGGCTCGTTGAGTATGCTATCGGTGGTGGTTGGCGCCTGATAGGTTGTGCTCCGGCGGCGGTATCGTCGCCGGAGCGCGACATTATTCGACGAAAATGTGCGGATAGAAGCGCGACAGATCCTGGGTAATCAGCGCCCGGTCTTCACGAATGCCGATCCCGGCGGGCTGATCGTTGATGAGCCAGCTGCCAATCAGCGTGTAGCTGTCACCAAACTTCGGCAGCGGGTAAAATTCCTGCACGATTGTGCCTTCTTCTCCGTACGGGCCTTCCACGGCTTCCAAAACTTTGCCATTCTCAACGATCGACACGTTGGCGCCTTCGCGGGAGAAGATTGGCTTAATGACGTACTTCTCCATCTCCGGATGGGCATCTTCGCTGAAGTAAGCCGCCAGCAGATTCGGATGATTAGGGAACATTTCCCACAGCATCGGCAGCAGCGCTTTGTTGGAGATGATGCTCTTCCACGCCGGCTCCAGCCAGCGGACGCCGGCGTCTTCCAGCTTGGTGGAAAACATCTCCCGCAGCATAAACTCCCACGGATAGAGCTTGAACAGGTTGCCAATCACCTGATCCTGGAGATCGGTAAACTGGCCTTTTTCACCCAGACCAATATCTTCGATGTAGAGGAATTCCGTCGCCAGCCCCGCCTCGGCGGCGCAGTCCTGCAGATATTGCACGGTGCCGCGATCTTCAACGGTATCGCGGCAGCAGGCCATATGCAGCAGCTGGAAGCCAAACTGCTCGCGCAGCTCACCGAAGCGATCGATTAGCTTTTCCTGCAGGCTGTTGAACTGATCGCTGCCCGCCGGCAGCTTGCCGGCGTTGAGCTGGTCTTCCAGCCAGATCCACTGGAAGAAGGCCGCTTCATACAGCGAGGTCGGCGTGTCGGCATTGTTCTCCAGCAGCTTCGGCTCGCCGACGCCATCCCAGGCCAGGTCGAGACGTGAGTAGAGTGACGGCTGGTTGGTTTTCCACGACTGGCGCACAAAGCCCCAGGTGTGTTTAGGGATGCGGAATTTGGCCATCAGCTCATCGCTGGCGATCACTTTTTCCACCACCTGAAGACACATCTGATGCAGCTCGGCGGTGACCTCCTCCAGCTTTTCCACCTGGGCGAGGGTCAGCTTGTAATAAGCCTCTTCGCTCCAGTAGGGCTCGCCGTACATGGTGTGGAAGTTGAAGCCGTATTCGGTCGCTTTCTCGCGCCAGTCCGGGCGCTCGGTAATGCTGACTCTTTCCATGTTGCTTAGCCGCCCATTGAGCGAGAAGAGGAGGTGGAGCCTGCGGCGCTACGCTGCATGGTCGACTGCTTCGCCACCGACTCGCCGAAGCCCCCGCGGGTGACGGTGGTGGTGGTCGCTGGCTTCGGCGCCATCGCGGTTTTCGGCACGTTCATGGTGCGGCCCGGCTGGGCGGCGCCATAGCTCTTGCCGCTGGCGTCAGTGTACTGACCGTAGGCCGGGCTGGCCGGGTTTTTGGAGCTGAACAGCGGCTGCTGTTGCGCCATGCCGCCGCCCATCAGGCGGCCCATCATGTAGCCGGCCATCAGCGGCATCCAGAAGCTGCCGCTGCTTTGCGCCTGCGCCTGGTTTTCCGGGGCGACGCCCGCCTGGGCAGGCGTTTGCTGGCACTGGCCTTCGCCAAACTCGGCGACGCAGTCTTCGCGGGTGGCATATTTCGGCGCGGTGCGCTCTGCCTCTTTCACCGCGTTGGTATAGGCCGTGGTGCATTCGGCTGCTTTGCCCGGGTTGGCGGCGGAGCAGTCATCGGCGTTCTGGTACAGCGAGACCGTTTCGTCGATTTTTTCACAACCGGCAAGCATAAAGACCGCGGTGACGGCCAGGGCGACCGGCGTCAGGTGGCGTGCGCTCCAGCTTTTGCGGAACGACGAATGATTAATATTTTTTGTCCGTTTCATATTTGTCTTCCAGGACCCAGTGGTATGGCGTGTGTTAACGCTCAGGATAGAGGATGAGTGGTGGAAAATGAAGCGAAGAGGGGCGCTAAGCGGGGGATCTTTACGTTGCCTTACGTTTAACGCATCGCCTGTCCGATGGACAGGCGATGCGCGTCACAGTATGAGAATTACTGACGGAACGGATTGCTGCCGCTGCTTTGGGTCGTCGTCCGCGCAGACGCCGGCTTCACGGCCGCGGTTGTGTTGCCGTAACCGTCGGCAGTGGCATCCTGCTGCGGATTTTCCGGCGCGACGCTGTCCGCGGAGGTGGAGATCGGTTTGCCCAGGGTGTTGTTCAGGGCGACCAGATCCTGCTCGTTCAGCGTACCTAACGCCGACTTGATGTTCAGCTCGTTGATCAGGTAGTTGTAGCGCGCATTCGAGAGCTGCTGTTTGGCGTTGTACAGCGTGGTGGTGGCGTCGAGGACGTCAACGATAGTACGGGTACCCACCGAGTAGCCTGCTTCCATCGCATCCAGGGAGCTTTGCGCAGAGACCACCGCCTGTTTGTAAGCGTTGATGCTGCTGATAGAAGCATTCACGTTGTTAAACGAAGAACGCACGGTCTGGACCACGCTGCGGTGAGCGCTTTCCAGCTGCTCGCTGGCGCCGACGAAGTTGTACTGCGCCTGTTTAACCTGCGAGTTAACCATCCCGCCCTGATACAGCGGCATGGAGAAGCTCAGGCCGATTTTGTTCTGACCGATATCAGCATCTTGCGCGATGCTGTTTGAGCCGCTGTAGCGGTTGTTGGAAACGCCCGACGAGGCGTTCAAATCCAGGGTCGGCAAATGGCCGTCCTGCGCCTGGCGAATCTGCTCGCGGGCCAGATCCTGGCTCAGACGCGCCTGCAGCAGCGACAGGTTGCGGTTCTCCGCTTCCTTCAGCAGGGCGTTCACCGCCTGCGGTTTGCTGGTTTTGAAGCCGTCTACGTTCAGGGAGGCCAGCTCCGGGTAGTAGTTGCCGGTAACCTGGCGCAGCTCTTCCACGGCGTTGTCGAGATCGTTACGCGCGGTCACTTCGTTCGCCAGCACGGCGTCGTATTGTGAACGGGCGTTCTGCACGTCGGTGATCGCCACCAGACCGACGTTAAAGCGCTGGGTGGTTTGATCCAACTGGCGGTAAATAGCCTGTTTCTGCGCTTCGGTATAAGAGAGCGTGTCGATGGCGGCCAGCACTTTGAAGTAGGCCGTCGCGGTATTCAGAATCAGCGTTTGCTGATCGGTCTGATACGTGACATCCTGAATGCCTGCCGTTTTTTCCTGCAGCGTCAGGGCGCGCCATTTCGACATATCAAACAGAACCTGCGTTAACTGCAGCGAGCCGCTGGTGACGTTAGAATTCTGGTCTTTATAATCACGGAAGCCGCTGGTATAGGTATAATCCGCTCCCAGCCCGAGCTGAGGCAGTAATGGACTGCGCGCTTCGTTGATCTTTTCGAACGCGGCGTCACGATCGGCTGCCGATTTACGCAGATCGGGGTTGCTGATGCGCGCCTGCTGGTAAACCTGAAGCAGGTTTTCCGCCTGGCTCATGGCGCTGAACCCGGTCAGGCTCAGGCCGATAAGAATGGGGAGCAATTTCTTCATTTGCATTCCTTGTTGTGAAGCATTTAGCGCTGGTCTAATTCTAAGAAAAATTCCGCTGATTGTATCGATTCTGCCGCCGTAAAAAGTTGGCGTTACGTGCCATCCGGCGGTAATTTGCACCAATCTAACATACGGACCGTAAAACGGTAGCCAAACGGTCTGGAAATCCCTCATTTCGGATTAGCAGGACATGACAATGAGCAAACCCATTCACCAGGGAATTACCTTCTCCAAAAATGATGTAGAAATTATTGCACGCGAAACGCTGTATCGTGGTTTTTTTTCGCTCGATTTATACCGTTTTCGCCACCGTCTGTTTAACGGCGGCATGAGCGGCGAAGTCACCCGTGAAATTTTTGAGCGCGGGCATGCCGCCGTCTTGCTACCCTTTGACCCGGTGCGGGACGAAGTGGTGCTGGTCGAACAAATCCGTATCGCCGCCTATGATACCAGCGAGAGCCCTTGGCTGCTGGAAATGGTCGCCGGCATGATCGAGGCGGGTGAGACGGTAGAAGATGTCGCCCGTCGGGAAGCGCTGGAGGAGGCCGGACTTGAAGTTGGGCGGACGAAACCAATATTAAGCTATCTGGCCAGTCCTGGCGGCACCAGCGAACGGTTATCGATCCTGGTGGGCGAAGTTGATGCATCGACGGCAAAAGGCATTCACGGCCTGGCCGAGGAGAATGAGGATATTCGGGTGCATGTGGTGAGCCGGGAGCAGGCTTACCAGTGGGTAGAAGAGGGGAAAATCGACAACGCAGCCTCTGTCATCGCCTTGCAATGGCTGCAATTGCATTATCACAATTTACGAAACGAGTGGACAAAATGAAGCGTTATACACCTGACTTCCCTGAGATGATGCGCCTGTGCGAGACCAATTTCGCCCAGTTGCGCCGCCTGTTGCCGCGAACGGATGCAGCGGGTGAGAAGGTGAGCTATCAGGTGGGAAGCGCGCAATATCGGTTAACGATAACGGAATCAACCCGCTACACTACTCTGGTGGCGATAGAGCAGACTCTGCCAGCGGTGAGCTACTGGAGTCTGCCGTCGATGACCGTTCGCCTCTACCATGACGCCATGGTGGCCGAAGTGTGTTCGAGTCAGCAGATCTTTCGCTTCAAAGCGCGATATGATTATCCTAATAAAAAGTTGCATCAACGCGACGAAAAGCATCAAATTAACCAGTTTCTGGCCGACTGGCTGCGTTACTGTTTAGCACATGGAGCGATGGCGATTCCGGTTTGTTAGCGTCGTTAAACCTAAGGACACCATTTGGAAAGCCTGTTAAACCTACCTCTGGCTGGTGAGGCCAGAGTCAGGATCTTACAAATTACTGATACTCACCTGTTTGCTGAAAAACATGAAACGTTGTTAGGCATCAATACCTGGGAAAGCTATCAGGCCGTACTGTCGGCCATTCATGCCTCACAGCGTCCATGCGATTTGATTGTCGCAACAGGCGATTTGGCGCAGGATCACTCCTCCGCGGCCTACCAGCATTTTGCTGAGGGCATCGCGAGTTTCGCTGCACCCTGCGTCTGGCTACCGGGCAACCATGATTTCCAGCCGGCGATGTACAGCACCCTGCAGGAGTCGGGCATTTCCCCCGCCAAGCGCGTGTTTCTCGGCGACCACTGGCAGATCCTGCTGCTGGACAGCCAGGTGTTTGGCGTTCCCCATGGCGAGCTGAGCGACTTCCAGCTGGAATGGCTCGAACATAAGCTGGCGGAGGCGCCGGAGCGTTATACCTTACTCCTGCTGCATCATCATCCGCTGCCGGCCGGCTGCAGCTGGCTGGATCAACACAGTCTGCGCAACGCCGGCGCGCTGGACAGCGCGCTGAGCGCCTGGCCGCGGGTGAAGCATCTGCTGTGCGGCCATATTCATCAGGAGCTGGATCTCGACTGGAATGGCCGACGTATGATGGCGACGCCGTCGACCTGCGTTCAGTTCAAACCGCACTGCGCCAATTTCACCCTCGATACGGTGTCGCCGGGCTGGCGCTGGCTGGAGCTTCACCCTGACGGAACGCTGACCACCGAAGTGTGCCGCCTGGAAGGCGCGGCGTTTCATCCGGATATTGCTTCAGAAGGCTACTGATGGCGACGCTCCTTTATCTGCACGGCTTTAACAGTTCTCCACGCTCGGCGAAGGCGACGGCGTTAAAGACCTGGCTGGCGCAGCACTATCCTGAGATCGCCATGGTGGTGCCGGAGCTGCCGCCTTACCCGGCGGAAACGGCGGAGCTGCTGGAGTCCATCGTGCTGGAGCACGGCGGCGAGCCGCTGGGGGTCGTAGGGTCGTCGCTGGGCGGCTACTACGCCACCTGGCTGTCGCAGTGCTTTATGCTGCCAGCGGTAGTGGTTAACCCGGCGGTGCGGCCGTTTGAGCTGCTGAACAATTTTCTCGGCCACAATGAGAATCCGTACACCGGGCAGCAATATGTGCTAGAGTCTCGCCATATTTACGATCTCAAAGTCATGCAAATCGACCCGCTCGAAGCGCCGGATTTACTCTGGCTGCTGCAGCAGACCGGGGATGAAGTGCTTGATTACCGCCAGGCCGTTCATTACTACGCCTCCTGCCGGCAGACGGTGGAGGAGGGCGGTAATCACGCATTTGTCGGCTTTGACGATCATTTCACTCAGATTATCGAATTTCTCGGCCTGCGCTAAACGGCCCTGAACGACCTACGAATACACACCATGACGCAATCTTCATATAACGCTGATGCCATTGAGGTACTCACCGGGCTAGAGCCGGTGCGCCGCCGTCCGGGCATGTATACCGACACCACCCGTCCTAACCATCTTGGTCAGGAAGTGATTGATAACAGTGTGGACGAAGCGCTGGCAGGCCATGCCAAACGCGTGGAAGTGATCCTGCACGCCGACCAGTCCCTCGAGGTGATTGACGACGGGCGCGGGATGCCGGTCGACATTCACCCGGAAGAGGGGGTGCCGGCGGTTGAACTGATCCTCTGCCGGCTGCACGCGGGCGGTAAGTTTTCCAACAAAAATTACCAGTTTTCCGGCGGTCTGCACGGGGTGGGGATTTCGGTGGTCAACGCCCTGTCAAAACGCGTGGAGGTCAACGTGCGTCGCGACGGTCAGGTCTACAGCATCGCCTTTGAGAATGGTGAGAAAGTAGAGGACCTGCACGTCACCGGCACCTGCGGTAAACGCAACACCGGGACCAGCGTCCATTTCTGGCCGGACGAAAGCTTCTTCGATAGCCCGCGCTTCTCCGTTTCGCGTTTGACCCACTTGTTAAAAGCGAAAGCGGTGCTGTGCCCGGGCGTGGAAATTGTTTTCCGCGACCAGGTCAACAACAGCGAGCAGAGCTGGTGCTATGCCGATGGCCTTAACGACTACCTGAGCGAAGCGGTGAACGGCCTGCCGCTGCTGCCGGAAAAACCCTTCGTCGGCACCTTCTCCGGTGAGACGGAAGCGGTGGACTGGGCGCTGCTGTGGCTGCCGGAAGGCGGCGAGCTGCTGACCGAGAGCTACGTCAACCTGATCCCGACCATGCAGGGCGGGACGCACGTCAACGGCCTGCGTCAGGGGCTGCTGGACGCGATGCGTGAGTTCTGCGAGTACCGTAATATCCTGCCGCGCGGTGTGAAACTGTCGGCGGAAGATATCTGGGATCGCTGCGCCTACGTGCTGTCGGTGAAGATGCAGGATCCGCAGTTCGCCGGGCAAACCAAAGAGCGCCTGTCGTCGCGCCAGTGCGCGGCGTTCGTCTCCGGCGTGGTGAAAGACGCCTTCAGCCTGTGGCTGAACCAGAACGTGCAGGCCGCGGAGCTGCTGGCGGAGATGGCCATTTCCAGCGCCCAGCGTCGTCTGCGCGCCGCCAAGAAAGTGGTGCGCAAAAAGCTGACCAGCGGTCCGGCGCTGCCGGGTAAGCTGGCCGACTGCACCGCCCAGGATCTGAACCGTACCGAGCTGTTCCTCGTCGAAGGGGATTCGGCGGGCGGTTCCGCCAAGCAGGCGCGCGATCGTGAATATCAGGCGATCATGCCGCTGAAAGGCAAGATCCTGAATACCTGGGAAGTCTCTTCCGATGAAGTGTTAGCTTCGCAAGAAGTACACGACATTTCGGTGGCGATTGGGATTGACCCGGATAGCGATGATTTAAGCCAGCTGCGCTACGGCAAAATTTGTATTCTGGCGGATGCGGACTCCGATGGTCTGCACATCGCCACGTTGCTGTGCGCGCTGTTTGTGAGACATTTCCGTACCCTGGTGAAAGAGGGGCACGTCTACGTGGCGCTGCCGCCGCTGTACCGTATCGACCTCGGCAAAGAGGTCTACTACGCGCTGACGGAAGAAGAAAAAACCGGTGTGCTGGAGCAGCTGAAGCGTAAGAAGGGCAAGCCAAACGTCCAGCGCTTTAAAGGTCTCGGCGAGATGAACCCGATGCAGCTGCGGGAAACCACCCTCGACCCGAATACCCGCCGCCTGGTGCAGCTGGTGATCAGCGATGAGGATGAGCAGCAGACCACGGCGATGATGGATATGCTGCTGGCCAAGAAGCGTTCCGAAGATCGTCGTAACTGGCTGCAGGAGAAGGGCGATATGGCGGACCTGGAAGTGTAAGACCGCGCGCTGCGCCAGACGTAAAAGGGAGCCTCAGGCTCCCTTTTCTTATTTCGTTTCTGCGTCAGCGGGCTTAGACGCCGGCCTGCAGGATACGGATGTTGGTCTCCAGCACATCGCCTTTGACCGCTTCCGACCAGGCTTTCATGTGCGGGGTCTGCAGGTGCGCTTCAAGATGCGCGACGCTTTCCCACAGCTCCACCATGACGATAGAGTCAGGAGCGGTGGTCTGGAAGCTGACGCCAGCGGCATGATCCACCATGGGCGCATAGCCGTGGCAGCCGGCTTCCTGCAAAACGGTCGGAATAATTTTCGCGAACTGATCGAGAACCGCCTGGCGGTGGTGCTGGCCCGGGCGGGTACGGATTTCTGCAATCACTGTTAACATGGTTAACTCAACTCCTTCTGTGTGGATCTTGTCATACTCCAGGTTCGAATAACTCGAAATATGTAGAGCATAGACCCCTAGTTAACCAAAAATTTCCGCCAGATGCTTGCGATATTCTGCGATATACCGTGGGACATCAGGCATTTTAATCACGTCGTTGGCGATAAAGGTTGGCAGCGCCTCCATACCCAGGAACTGGTTGGCTTTATGGAACGGCAGGTAAACGCCGTCAACGCCGACGCCGTGGAAGAACTGTTCTTCGTCGGTGAAGGCTTCCATCGGCGCGTTCCAGGTCAGGGAGAGCATATATTTTTTCCCTTGCACCAGGCCGCCGGAGCCATATTTTTTGCTGGCATCGGAGCGGGTACGGCCATCGCTGGCGTACAGCGAGCCGTGGCCTTCGGTAAAGACGTCATCCATATATTTTTTCACCGTCCACGGGGCGCCCATCCACCAGCCCGGCATCTGCCAGATCACCACATCGGCCCAGAGGAAATTCTGCACTTCGGCTTTTACGTCGTACTCGCTGTCGGCGCGAACGCTTTTAACATCGTGTCCGGCGTCGCGCAGATAACTCTCCGCGACCTCGGTCAGGGTGTCGTTCAGCTGGCCATTCGAGTGCGCGAATTTTTTTGCGCCATTGATAATCAGGATGTTGCTCATCATTTGTCCTCAATCTTGAAAATTTGCCGACGATCTTACCCCGCGAAGCGGGGCAGTAAAATGAGCAAAATGTGCAAAGTCTTTTGCTAAATGAGCAATAATATCGCTACCAGTCAACGCGGGCTTCGAAGCCGCCGTCGCGGGCATTGGCAAACTCGACGCGCATGCCGTGCAGCGAGGCGATGCGCCGGACGATCGACAAGCCCAGGCCGCTGCCCGTAGCATCCTGACCCGGCGGGCGGTAGAAACGCTCGCCGATGCGCGCCAGCGCCTGCGGGCTGATGCCGGGGCCGTTATCGCGTACCCGAAACTCGCGGGCGTTGAGGGTGATATCGACCTGGCTGCCGCGCGGGCTGTAGCGCACCGCGTTATCCAGCAGATTGCGCACCAGCAGGCTGAGGAGCAGCGGCTGGCCGGTGCGGGAGATGCCAGAGACATTAAGATGCAGGCGCAGCTCAATCCCGGCCTGCTGCGCCGGGTGGTACATCTCCATTACCGCCGACTGCAGCAGATCGTCGATGGCGACCGGCTGCACATCGTCCAGCTGGGCGAGCGAGTCCAGCCGCGACAGCGTCAGCAGCTGATCCACCAGACGGGTGGCGCGATCGATCCCCTGATGGAGCTGAGCCAGGGCTTTCTCACGCCCTTGTGGATCGTCCAGAGAGAGCTGGGCGACTTCAGTCTGCACCTTCAGCGCCGCCAGCGGGCTGCGCAGCTCGTGGGCGGCATCAGAGGTAAACCGACGCTCGCGCAGCATGACGTCGTGGGTGCGCTGGAACAGCTGATTCAGCGCCTCGACCAGCGGGCGGACTTCAGTGGGGATCTTCTCCACGCTGAGCGATTCCGCCGAGTCCGGCGCGCGCAGGCGCAGCGTGCGCGCCAGATGTTTCAACGGCGCCAGTTCGCGGCTTAACAGCACGATGAGCAGCACGAACATCAGCGGCAGGGCGATCATCCACGGCGTTAGCTGCGAGGTAACAATGTCCATCGCCATTTCGCGGCGATAATCCCACTCCTGGCCGACGGCGATACGGTGGCGGCCATCGGCGGTGGTTAACCACAGGAAGCGCCACTCGTCATCATCGCCGCGCAGGTAGCCATTGCTGAAGCCCTCGCGCTGCGAGTGCCATTGAATATCCTCCCCGTTTTCGCCGTCGTTAAGCACCATTTTGCCGTCGCGGGTGAAGATGGCGAACGCCAGCGCATCGTCGTCGATATGCCCGTGGCGCACCTTTTTCTTTTCCCCGAGCGATGTCGGCGGGGCGCGGAGCTCTTCGAAATTCATGACGCTCAGGCGGCGGGCGAACAGCAGCTGCTGGGTATCAAACAGCTTATCCAGCTTTTTACTGGTCTGCTGCCAGGCGATCACGCTGGCCACCCCCCAGGCGGCGGCGGTCAGCACGGCAAACAGCAGCGTCAGACGCAGGCGCAGGCTCAGGCGGGCAAGTCGTTTCATGCGTCACCCAGGGTATAGCCGATGCCGTGGACGGTGCGGATAAATTCACTGCCGAGTTTGCGGCGCAGATGATGGACGTGAACTTCCACGGCGTTGCTGGAGACCTCGTCGTCCCAGGTGTAGAGCTTTTCTTCAATAAGCTTACGCGGCAGTACGCGCCCGGCGTTACGCAGCAGCAGTTCCAGCAGGGCGAACTCCTTCGGCTTCAGCGTCAGGCTTTCGCCGTCGAGGCTGGCGGTTAAGCGGTTCGGGTCAAGGCTCACCTTGCCGTGGCGCAGCTCGCTGCTGCTCTGGCCGTGGGCGCGGCGGATCAATGCTTCGAGGCGGGCCGCTACCTCAATCAGGGCGAAAGGTTTGCACAGATAATCATCGGCGCCCAGGCGCAGTCCCTCCACCCGCTGGCTGAGCGCATCGCGGGCGGTGAGGATCAGCACCGGCTCATGGCGGCCTTTGTCGCGCCACTCGCGCAGAATATCGAGGCCATCGATGCCGGGAAGGGTGAGATCAAGAATTGCCGCGTCGTAGGGGGCGCTGTATAAGGCGTTTTTGCCCTCCAGCCCGGCGGTAAACCAGTCGATGCTGAAGCCCATTTTGCTCAGCCCGGCCTTGACGCCATCGCCGATTAACTTGTCATCTTCCACCAATAATATGCGCATTTTCCCTCCTGCCAACCCGGCTGCTCTGCGCAGTAAACCGCGTTGCGACCGGGGTTGTACAGCATTAAAATTTCTTTTTTCCCCTTAAGAAGTCGTTAAGTTTTGTCGGGCGTAATAGGAGCCATATCAACACGAAGGGAGAACACATCATGAAGAAAATTGCTGCGATGACCGCGATCGTTGCCCTGGTTTCCATGCCGGTGCTGGCTGCCGGACAGGGCGGGTATACCGGTCCTTCTGCGACCACGCCGGCAAGTTCGACCACCCAGGGCGGCGGATTTACCGGCCCGAGCGGCGCGGTCACCACCGTCACCAATGTCAAATCGCTGCGGGACGATACCTGGGTGACCCTGCGGGGCAAAATTACCGAGCGCGTGTCCGACGATCTGTATAAGTTCCAGGATGCTACCGGGGTGATCAATGTCGATATCGACCACAAACGCTGGAACGGCGTCACCGTCGGCCCGCAGGACACGGTAGAAATTCAGGGGGAAGTCGATAAGGACTGGAACTCGGTGGAGATCGACGTTAAACAGATCCGTAAAATCACGCCATAAGTCTCCGGCGGATAAGCGCAAGATCGGTCAGGAATCGCTATCCTCGCTCTGTCAGAGTATGTCGCGAGGAGGAGACGATGAACGATATTAAGGCCAGCCCGGCGTATGCTGGGCGCTTCCAGCGCGTCTGTAGATACATTGCGCGTCATCTTGATGAGCCGCTGTCGCTGGAGGCGCTGAGCGCGATAGCGCACAGTTCGCCTTACCATTTTCACCGGCAATTTAGCGCGTATACCGGCATTCCCTTGTACCGGTATATTCAGTGGTTACGTCTGCGACGCGCCTGTTGGCGCCTGGCGTTCAACCCCCGCGATAAAATCATCGACATTGCCCTTGATGCCGGATTTCAGAATGCGGAGTCGTTCAGCCGTGCCTTCCGTACCGCGTTTGACCAAAGCCCGACCCAGTTCCGTCAGCAACCGGACTGGGCCGAGTGGCATCGACGCGTACCGAAACATACGCTACAGGAGCAAACGTCGATGGACGTCAATATCATTTCGTTCCCCACCACCCGGGTAGCCGTCCTGCAACATCGTGGCAGCCCGGACCTTGTCAACGCCACCGCCGCGCGTTTTATCGCCTGGCGTAAGACGAGCGGATTATCGCCCGTTGCCACCAGCGAAACCTGGGGGATCGCCTGGGACGATCCGCAGACTACCCCGCAGGAGGCATTTCGTTTTGATCTCTGCGGTACGGTCGAACGGCCGGTTGGTGAAAACGCCTTTGGCGTGATTAACGGCGAAATCCCCGGCGGACGCTGCGCCGTCGTGCGCCATCACGGCTCGCTGGACACCCTGGCGAACAGCGTTTGGTATCTCTATCGCGACTGGTTACCCGCTTCAGGCGAGACGTTACGGGATTTTCCGGTCTACTTCCGTTACCACAATTTTGTCCACCAGGTGGCTGAGCATGAGCTGCAAACCGATATTTATCTGCCGCTGGCCTGATTAAGGTGACGGAATCCTCAACCGATCTCACGGCCTGTGACTCAGGGCGTGAGATCGGGTATTATCGCGGGTAGTTTTGCCGTCCGAACGGTCGGTACCCAGATTGAGGATCCACGATTAATGAGCGATATGGCAGAGCGCCTTGCGCTGCATGAATTTACGGAAAATGCTTACCTGAACTACTCCATGTACGTGATCATGGACAGGGCATTACCGTTTATTGGCGATGGCTTAAAACCGGTCCAGCGTCGCATCGTCTATGCGATGTCCGAACTGGGGCTGAACGCCAGCGCCAAATTCAAAAAGTCCGCCCGCACCGTCGGCGACGTGCTGGGTAAATATCACCCACACGGCGACAGCGCCTGCTATGAAGCGATGGTGCTGATGGCGCAACCCTTCTCCTATCGCTATCCGCTGGTGGATGGCCAGGGGAACTGGGGGGCGCCGGACGATCCGAAATCCTTCGCCGCCATGCGTTACACCGAATCCCGCCTGTCGAAGTATGCCGAGCTGCTGCTCAGCGAGCTGGGGCAGGGGACGGTCGACTGGGTGCCAAACTTTGACGGTACGCTGCAGGAGCCGAAAATGCTGCCGGCGCGCCTGCCAAACATCCTGCTCAACGGCACCACCGGCATCGCGGTGGGCATGGCGACCGATATTCCGCCTCACAACCTGCGTGAAGTGGCGAAAGCGGCGATTACGCTGATTGAGCAGCCGAAAACGACCCTCGACGAACTGCTGGATATCGTGCAGGGACCGGATTTCCCGACCGAGGCGGAGATCATCACTTCGCGGGCGGAAATTCGCAAAATCTACCAGAACGGACGCGGCTCGGTGCGCATGCGCGCGGTATGGAGCAAAGAGGACGGCGCGGTAGTGATCAGCGCGCTGCCGCACCAGGTCTCCGGCGCCAAAGTACTGGAGCAGATTGCCGCGCAGATGCGCAATAAAAAGCTGCCGATGGTGGACGACCTGCGCGACGAATCGGACCACGAAAATCCGACCCGCCTGGTGATCGTCCCGCGCTCCAACCGGGTGGATATGGAGCAGGTGATGAACCACCTGTTCGCCACCACCGATCTGGAGAAGAGCTACCGCATCAACCTCAATATGATCGGTCTCGACGGCCGCCCGGCGGTAAAAAACCTGCTGGAGATCCTCAGCGAATGGCTGGTGTTCCGTCGCGATACCGTACGTCGCCGTCTGAACCACCGGTTAGAGAAGGTCCTTAAACGCCTGCACATCCTTGAAGGTTTGCTGGTGGCGTTCCTCAATATTGATGAAGTCATCGAGATCATCCGCACGGAAGATGAGCCGAAGCCAGCCCTGATGTCGCGCTTTGCCATCAGCGAAACCCAGGCGGAAGCGATTCTGGAACTGAAACTGCGCCATCTCGCCAAACTGGAAGAGATGAAGATCCGCGGCGAGCAGAACGAGCTGGAAAAAGAGCGCGATCAGCTGCAGGCGATTCTGGCCTCAGAACGTAAGATGAACAACCTGCTGAAGAAAGAGCTGCAGGCCGATGCCGATGCTTTCGGCGACGATCGCCGCTCGCCGCTTCACGAGCGTGAAGAAGCGAAAGCGATGAGCGAGCATGATATGCTGCCGTCTGAGCCGGTCACCATCGTTCTGTCGCAGATGGGCTGGGTGCGCAGTGCCAAAGGGCACGACATCGACGCCCAGGGGCTGAGCTATAAAGCGGGCGACAGCTGGAAAGCTTCGGCGAAGGGCAAGAGCAACCAGCCGGTGGTGTTTATCGATACCACCGGGCGCAGCTATGCCATCGATCCGATTACCCTGCCCTCGGCGCGTGGCCAGGGTGAGCCGCTGACCGGCAAGCTGACGCTGCCGCCGGGCGCGACCGTGGAACATATGCTGATGGAAGGCGACGATCAGAAACTGCTGATGGCCTCCGACGCCGGCTACGGTTTTGTCTGCACCTTCAACGATCTGGTGGCGCGCAACCGCGCCGGCAAAGCGTTGATCACCCTGCCTGACAACGCGCATGTGATGCCGCCGCTGGTCATTGAGGACGAGTCCGATATGCTGCTGGCCATCACCGCCGCCGGGCGAATGCTGATGTTCCCGGTCAGCGATCTGCCGCAGCTGTCGAAAGGCAAGGGCAACAAAATCATCAACATTCCTGCGGCGGAAGCCGCCGCCGGCCAGGACGGTCTCGCACATCTGTTTGTCCTGCCGCCGCAGAGTACGCTGACCATTCATGTCGGCAAACGGAAGATCAAACTGCGTCCGGAAGAGCTGCAAAAAGTCACCGGCGAGCGCGGCCGCCGCGGTTCGCTGATGCGCGGGCTGCAGAAGATTGACCGTGTTGAAATTGACTCGCCGCGCCGCGCCGCGGCAAGCGATAGCGAAGAGTAAGCGCTTCTCCTCCCGTCTTTGGCGGGAGGAGGCGAAAAAAAGCCGCAAAATCGTTGTTTATTCAGGCGTTGCGATTAACAATGTCCATCATCAGGGGCCCAGGAAGAACGGTCCCGGCCTGCGCAGAACTTGTGAGCCTGCCTTCTGCCAGCAGCGAATAATTCTAAGCGGTTTGGGTTTTAGAGGTAGCTATGCTATTCATTTTTCGAGTAATTTTCGTGGTCATTTATTGCATCGTAGTGTGCATACTTGGCTGTCTGTACTGCTTGTTCAGCCCGCGTAATCCAAAACATGTTGCCACTTTCGGCCATCTGTTTGGCCGCTTATCCCCGGTGTTTGGTCTGAAGGTGGAGCTGCGCAAACCTGCCGATGCGGAAAGCTATGGCAACGCGATCTACATCGCTAACCACCAAAACAACTATGATATGGTGACGGCATCTAACATCGTGCAGGCCCCGACGGTCACCGTGGGGAAAAAGAGCCTGTTGTGGATCCCGTTCTTTGGCCAGCTGTACTGGCTGACCGGTAATCTGCTGATTGACCGCAATAACCGAACCAAAGCGCACGGCACCATTGCCGAGGTCGTCAACGCCTTTAAAAAGCGTAAAATTTCGTTCTGGATGTTCCCGGAAGGGACCCGCAGCCGCGGTCGCGGTCTGCTGCCGTTTAAAACCGGCGCCTTCCACGCGGCTATTGCCGCCGGCGTGCCGATTATTCCGGTGTGTGTCTCGAATACATCGAATAAAATAAAGCTCAATCGCTGGAACAACGGTCTGGTGATTGTGGAAATGCTGCCGCCGGTGGATACCAGCCAGTTCGGTAAAGACAACGTGCGCGCGCTGGCGACGCATTGCCGCGAGCTGATGGCCGCCAAAATCGCTGAGCTGGACAACGAAGTGGCCGAGCGCGAAGCGGCCGGTAAGCAATAAGACAGGAAACGCCGCCAACGCGCGCGTATTGCTGGCGGGAAACGAATTCCCTTTTTCATTTGTCAGTATGTCATGGAGTTAATATGTCACTCAGTCGGCGTCAGTTTATTAAGGCTTCCGGCGTAGCGCTGTGCGCTGGCGCCGCGCCGCTGAAGGCCCATGCCGCCGGCCAGCAGCCTGCGCTGCCGGTTCCGCCGCTGCTGGAGTCCCGTCGCGGTCAGCCGCTGTTTCTGACGCTGCAGCGTTCACACTGGTCGTTTACGCCAGGCACCCGCGCCCCCGTCTGGGGGATCAATGGCCGCTATATGGGGCCGACGATCCGCGTCTGGAGCGGGGACGACGTCAAGCTTATCTACAGCAACCGTCTGACGGAGAACGTCGCGATGACCATCCGCGGCCTGCAGGTGCCTGGCCCGCTAATCGGCGGCGCGGCGCGCATGATGTCGCCGAACGCCGACTGGGCGCCGGTGCTGCCGATCCGGCAGAGTGCGGCGACGCTGTGGTACCAGGCCAATACGCCGAACCGGATGGCGAAGCAGGTCTATAACGGTCTGGCCGGCATGTGGCTGGTGGAGGATGAGGTGAGCAAGAACCTGCCGATCCCTAACCACTATGGCGTCGATGACTTCCCGGTGATAATTCAGGACAAACGGCTGGATAACTTCGGCACGCCGGAATATAGCGAACCGGGCAGCGGCGGCTTCGTCGGCGATACGCTGCTGGTCAATGGCGCGCAGAGCCCCTATGTCGAAGTGTCCCGCGGCTGGGTGCGTCTGCGCCTGCTGAACGCTTCCAACTCCCGGCGCTATCAGCTACAGATGAGCGATGGCCGACTGCTGCATGTCATTTCCGGCGACCAGGGGTTCCTGCCGGCGCCGGTTTCGCTCAAGCAGCTGTCGCTGGCGCCGGGGGAACGGCGTGAAATTCTGGTCGATATGACCAACGGCGATGAAGTGTCCATTACCTGCGGCGAAGCGGCGAGCATCGTCGACCGTATCCGCGGCTTTTTTGAACCGTCCAGCATTCTGGTCTCCACGCTGGTGCTGACCCTGCGCCCGACCGGGCTGCTGCCGCTAGTCACCGACAGCCTGCCGGCGCGTCTGCTGCCGACGGAGCTGCTCTCCGGCACGCCGATCCGCAGCCGGGATATCACGCTCGGCGACGATCCGGGGATTAATGGCCAGCTGTGGGATCCGCAGCGTATCGATATCACGGCGCAACAGGGGACCTGGGAGCGCTGGACGGTGCGCGCCGACCGCCCGCAGTCGTTCCATATTGAAGGGGTAATGTTCCAGATCCGTAACGTCAACGGCTCGACCCCTTTCCCGGAAGACCGCGGCTGGAAGGACACCGTGTGGGTCGACGGGCAGGTCGAACTGCTGGTCTACTACGCCCAGCCGTCGTGGCCGCACTTCCCGTTCCAGTATCTGAGCCAGACGCTGGAGCTGGCCGACCGCGGTTCGATTGGCCAGATGCTGGTGAATCCCGCACCGTAAACTCTTCGACCCTGGCCGGCATACGGTCAGGGTTTGAGAAAATCCTCCTTCATTTCCACTATCATTCCGGCTTATAATCCACGCCCTTTTGGTTATTTTTTTATCATTTCCCCGGAAGCAATATGAGCGCAATATCCCTGATCCAACCGGATCGTGACCTTTTTTCCTGGCCGCAATACTGGGCTGCCTGTTTTGGCCCTGCGCCATTTTTACCGATGTCGCGTGAAGAGATGGATCAACTTGGCTGGGATAGCTGCGACATTATTCTGGTCACCGGCGACGCCTACGTCGACCACCCGAGCTTCGGGATGGCTATCTGCGGCCGCATGCTGGAAGCGCAGGGGTTCCGCGTGGGGATCATCTCCCAACCGGACTGGAACACCAAAGACGACTTCATGCGTCTGGGCAAACCGAACCTGTTCTTCGGGGTGACCGCCGGCAACATGGACTCGATGATCAACCGCTACACCGCCGACCGTAAGCTGCGCCATGACGACGCTTACACCGCCGGCAACGTGGCGGGCAAGCGCCCGGACCGCGCCACCCTGGTGTATACCCAGCGCTGTAAAGAGGCGTGGAAAGATGTGCCCGTGATCCTCGGCGGCATCGAAGCCAGCCTGCGCCGTACCGCGCATTATGATTATTGGTCCGATACCGTGCGCCGCTCGGTGCTGGTGGACTCCAAGGCCGATATGCTGATGTTCGGCAACGGCGAGCGTCCGCTGGTGGAAGTGGCTCATCGCCTGGCGATGGGCGAAACCATCGACCAGATCCGCGATGTGCGCAATACCGCCATCATGGTGAAAGAGGCTCTCCCGGGCTGGAGCGGTGTAGACTCCACCCGTCTGGATACCCCGGGCAAAATCGACCCCATCCCGCACCCGTATGGTGAAGATCTGCCGTGCGCCGATAACAAACCGGTCGCGCCGAAGAAACAGGAAGCGAAAAGCATCACTGTGCAGCCGCCGCGGCCAAAACCGTGGGAAAAAACCTATGTGCTGCTGCCTTCTTTCGAGAAGGTGAAAGGCGATAAGGTCCTGTACGCTCACGCCTCGCGCATTCTGCACCATGAAACCAACCCCGGCTGCGCCCGGGCGCTAATGCAAAAGCACGGCGAGCGCTACATCTGGATCAACCCGCCGGCAATCCCGCTCTCCACTGAAGAGATGGACAGCGTCTTCGCCCTGCCTTACAAGCGCGTGCCGCATCCTTCCTATGGCGATGCGCGCATCCCGGCGTATGAGATGATCCGTTTCTCGATCAACATCATGCGCGGCTGCTTCGGCGGGTGTTCGTTCTGCTCGATCACCGAGCACGAAGGACGCATTATCCAGAGCCGTTCAGAGGATTCGATCATCAATGAGATCGAAGCCATTCGCGACACGGTGCCGGGCTTTACCGGCGTGATCTCCGATCTCGGCGGACCCACCGCCAACATGTATATGCTGCGCTGCAAATCGCCACGCGCCGAGCAGACCTGTCGCCGTCTCTCCTGCGTCTACCCGGATATCTGCCCGCACATGGATACCAACCATGAGCCGACGATCAACCTTTACCGTCGCGCCCGCGAGCTGAAGGGCATCAAGAAGATCCTTATCGCCTCCGGGGTACGCTATGACATCGCGGTCGAAGATCCGCGCTATATTAAAGAGCTGGCGACCCACCACGTCGGCGGCTATCTGAAGATCGCGCCGGAGCATACCGAAGAGGGCCCGCTGTCGAAGATGATGAAGCCGGGAATGGGCAGCTACGACCGCTTTAAAGAGCTGTTCGACACCTATTCGAAGCAGGCGGGTAAAGAGCAGTATCTGATCCCGTACTTTATCTCCGCCCACCCGGGGACCCGTGATGAAGACATGGTGAACCTGGCGCTGTGGCTGAAGAAGCACCGCTTCCGTCTCGACCAGGTGCAGAACTTCTATCCGTCGCCGCTGGCGAACTCGACCACCATGTATTACACCGGCAAAAACCCGCTGGGCAAGATCGGCTATAAGAGTGAAGAGGTGGTGGTGCCGAAGGGCGATAAACAGCGCCGTCTGCACAAAGCGCTGCTGCGCTATCACGATCCGGCCAACTGGCCGCTGATCCGTCAGGCGCTGGAGGCGATGGGCAAGAAACACCTGATTGGCTCACGTCGCGACTGCCTGGTGCCGGCGCCGACTCTCGATGAGATGCGCGAAGCGCGTCGCCAGAACCGTCATACCCGCCCGGCGCTGACCAAGCACACGCCGATTGTGCATCAGCGTTCTAACGGTGGCGCAACGGCGAAAAAGCCCGTTAAACGGGGTAAAGTCGCCGGGCGTTAAGCCTGACTTTGCGCCCGGCAGCGTTTCGCTGGCCGGGCGGTTTCTCAAGCCGGACACGCGTCAGCGCTGCCCGGCTTTTTTACCTGTTATCCGCCGAACTGATCCGGGTCGGGCCCCAGACGCTTACCCTGATCCAGCCTGGCAATCTCCCCCAATTCTTCTTTATCCAGGCGGAAATCCCAGACGTTAAAGTTTTCGGCGATGCGCGACGGCGTGACGGATTTGGGGATCACCACCAGACCGCTGTCGAGATGCCAGCGGATGACAATCTGCGCCGGCGTTTTGCCATATTTATCAGCCAGCTGATGGATAACTTTCTGATCGAAGACGCCCTTACCGCCCTGGGCCAGCGGGCTCCAGGATTCGGTCTGGATCTTGTGGGTGGCGTTCCAGGCGTGCAGCTGCCGCTGCTGCAGCAGCGGATGCAGCTCTATCTGGTTGATCACCGGCGCGACGCCGGTTTCATCAATCAGCTTCTGCAGATGCGGCACCTGGAAATTACACACGCCGATGCTCTTCGCCAGCCCCTGCTGCTGCAGCTCAATCAGCGCCTGCCAGGCCTCGACGTAATGGCCGATAGCCGGCACCGGCCAGTGGATTAAATAGAGATCCACATAGTCCAGCTTCAGCTTGCTGAGACTCTCTTTCAGCGCCTCGTGCGGCCGTTTTTGATCGTCGTTCCACAGCTTGGTGGTGATGAATAGCTCATCGCGATTGACGCCAGCGCTTTGCAGGGCGTTGCCGACGCCAGCCTCATTTTGGTACGCGGCGGCGGTGTCAAAAGAGCGATAACCGACTTCCAGCGCCTTATGAATGGCGGAGACGACTTCCTCGTTGCCAGCTTTCCACACGCCGAGACCCAGCTGCGGCATCAGGTTGCCGTCGTGTAGTTTTATAACGGTTGGATGTGTCATGCCTTCCTCCTGTTAATGAACTCGGCGAAGCAGGATCCGCCGAGGGGTAGCATTAAGTCTGGACGAAATAGCTAAAAACGGTAGTAAAAACACCTCTCCCCGACGTTTGTTTAACGTAAGGGGAGGTGAATCAGGCGGGGTAACTTAGCGGGCAGCCTCGTAGATACGACGGCTGACGTCCAGGGTGATATCCTGGCGCTCGCCCAGTTTGGTCATGCCGTGCTCTTCCAGTTTCGCCAGCAGCGCCGGGATGGAGCTACCGTCGAGACCGTAATCGGAGAGGCGGGTCGGCACGCCCATCTGCTCGAAGAACTGGCGCGTCGCGGCGATGGCGGCATCGATGCGCTGGTCGTCTGAGCCCTCGGTGATATGCCACACGCGCTCCGCATATTGCAGCAGCTTCTCGCGCTTGGTATCACGCTTCTCATTCCACAGCGCCGGCAGAACGATAGCCAGCGTCTGGGCGTGATCGAGACCATGCATCGCCGTCAGTTCGTGACCAAGCATATGCGTTGCCCAGTCCTGCGGCACGCCTGCGCCGATCAGGCCGTTCAGCGCCTGGGTCGCGGCCCACATAATGTTGGCGCGCACGTTATAGTTTTCCGGCTCCTGCAGCGCTTTCGGGCCATCCTCGATCAGGGTCAGGAGAATGCCTTCGGCGAAGCGGTCCTGAATTTTGCCGTCAACCGGGTAGGTGACGTACTGTTCGACGGTATGGACGAAGGCGTCAACCACGCCGTTGGCGACCTGGCGCGGCGGCAGGGTATAGGTGTAGACCGGATCGAGGATCGCGAACTGCGGCTGAACATGGGAAGACATAAACGCGCGTTTGTCGCCGGTGGTTTTCCGCGAAATCACCGCCCCTTTGTTTGATTCAGAACCGGTCGCCGGCAGGGTGAGAACCGAGCCCATTGGAATGGCGCTGGCGATCTTACTGCCATAGGTTTCCAGAATTTCCCACGGATCGATGTTGGCGTCATAGTGGGCTGCTGCCGCGATAAATTTGGTGCCATCCAGCACCGAACCGCCGCCGACCGCCAGCAGGAAGGTGACCTTCTCTTCGCGGGCGAGCTTCACCGCGTTCATCAGGGTTTCGTAAGACGGGTTCGGCTCGATGCCGCCAAATTCAAGGACGTCCAGGCCATTCAGGGCGGTCAGTACCTGATCCAGGACGCCCGTTTTTTTCACGCTGCCGCCACCGTAGGTGATCAGTACGCGAGCTTCCGCCGGGATCTGTTCACGCAGTTTTTCAATCGCGCCTTTGCCAAACAGAATGCGGGTTGGGGTATGCAGGTCAAAATTATTCATTGCTTGAGTCCTCAAAAGAGTAAAACCGCCGACAGGGACGATACCGCTGCCCGATGACGGTTATTGTGGTCCTGGCGCCGTCGCCCCTCAATGCACATTTCTGCCTATGTCTTGCCTATTTCTCCATATGGCTGGAGAATTCACGGCGGCCTGCGCACAATGTACGGGTGAAGAAACATCGGGAGAGACGGTGGTAATGCAACACGCAGAGATATGTCAGACACTGACAGAGAAGGTTAACCAGCTGAAAGATAAGCACAAAATGTTAAGTTCGCTGCTACCCGACGTCCGCCTGCTGTACGGGACGCAGCCGGGACCGCGGATGCCGGTGATGTACCAGCCGGGGATCGTTTTTCTCTTTTCTGGCCATAAAATTGGTTATATCAATGAGCGGACGTTTCGCTACGATACAAACGAATATCTGCTGCTGACCGTACCGCTGCCTTTCGAATGCGAAACCTTTGCCACCCCGGAGGTGCCCCTGGCCGGCATGCGCCTGAACGTCGATATCCTGCAGCTGCAGGAGCTGCTGATGGATATTGGCGAGGATCCGCTGTTTCAGCCCGCCGTCGCCTCCAGCGGGATAAACTCCGCAGTGCTCTCGGAGGATATCTTGTGCGCTGCTGAACGGCTGCTCGACGTGATGGAGCGGCCGCTGGACGCGCGGATCCTTGGCAAGCAGATCGTCCGCGAAATCCTCTACTATGTGCTGACGGGACCCTGCGGCGGCGCGCTGCTGGCGCTGGTCAGCCGGCAGACCCACTTCAGCCTGATTAGCCGCGTACTCAAGCATATCGAGAGTCAATACACCGAAAACCTCAGCGTCGATCGGCTGGCGGCGGAAGCGAATATGAGCGTGTCGGCGTTTCACCATAATTTTAAATCGGTGACCAGTACTTCGCCGCTGCAGTATCTGAAAACCTACCGTCTGCACAAGGCGCGCATGCTGATGATCCATGACGGGATGAAGGCCAGCGCGGCGGCGATACAGGTGGGCTATGAAAGCCCTTCCCAGTTCAGTCGCGAGTTTAAGCGCTACTTCGGGATGACGCCCGGGGAAGACGCCGCGCGTATTCGTACGATGCAGGGAATGTAATACCGGGGAGGGAGCAGGCCGGGCGGGCGCAGCCCCCCGGCAGTCGACATCAGGCGCTGCAGTATTTCTTTTTGATCACCACGAACAGCGTGCCGAGCAGGCCAGCCAGCAGCAGGGCAATCGGCAGGATCATCAGGCAGGTCATCACCTGATCTTCATGACGCTTCACGAATGGGATCATGCTCAGCGCATAGCCGAGGCCCGTGACCACGCCGACCCACAGCAGGGCGCTCAGCCAGTTGAAGAACTGGAAGCGGCGGTTCGGCAGACCGGAAATCCCCGCCATGGTTGGCAGCAGGGTACGGACAAATGCCAGAAAGCGGCCCGCGAGCAGCGCCAGCAGACCGTGGCGGTCAAACATGCAGGTGGCGCGCTGATGGTATTTATGCGGCAGGTGCGCCAGCCAGCCTTTCACCGTTTGCGTATTGCCCAGCCAGCGCCCCTGTACATAGCTCAACCAGCAGCCGAGGCTGGCGGCGGCGGTCAGAATGGCGATAGTGGGCACAAAGTCCATGACGCCTTTAGCAATCAGCGCGCCGGCGAGCAGCAGCAGGCTGTCTCCAGGTAAAAAGGAGGCAGGCAGCAGCCCGTTTTCCAGAAACAGGGTCGCGAACATAACCAGATATACAACGCCCACAACATGAGGGTTCGCCAGTGCGGCAAAATCATGTTGCCACAGCGCGGCGACAATCTCTTGAATGACAACCATGGACTTTCCTAAGTGGTACCGTATTGTTGACTAGTGTACTCCTGAAGAGACCCGAGCACCTTGATCCCGGGCGCAACAAAAGCGGCCGCTCCGATAAAAAGCGTCCGCTATTGTTGCCACTGACTGTCACTTTACACGATACGCGCGAAGCCCGCTGCTAAATCCGCCTGCAGATCGTCAACATTTTCGAGTCCAATGTGCAAACGGATCAACGTGCCGCTGAAGTCGACTTCCGCATCCGGTCGGATGTGAGCGATTTGCTCCGGCTGATTGGCCAGAATCAGCGATTCAAAGCCGCCCCACGAGTAGGCCATGCTGAACAGGCTGAAGTTGTCGAGATACGCTGCCAGCTCAGCGTCGTTGAGGCGCTTGTTGAGCACAAACGAGAACAGCCCGCTGCTGCCGGTAAAATCGCGCTTCCAGAACTCATGGCCTTTACTGCCGGGCAGAGCGGGGTGGTTGACCCGCGCCACCTGCGGATGCTGCGCCAGCCACTCGGCGATGCGCAGGCTGCTTTCATGATGCTGACGCAGGCGGACGCCCAGCGTGCGCAGGCCGCGGCTGGTCATATAGGCGGTATCGGCGTCCAGCATTTGCCCCATCAGATAGGCATTCTCACGCAGCTGCGGCCAGCAGCGCGCGTTCGCCACCGCGGTGCCGACCATGGCGTCGGAGTGGCCGATCAGGTATTTGGTGCCTGCCTGAATAGAAATATCAATGCCAAAATCCAGCGCTTTGAACAGGATCCCCGCCGCCCAGGTGTTATCGATCATGATAATCGCTTCCGGGGCGACCTGACGCACGGCGGCGACAATCGCCGGCACATCGTGCACTTCCATGGTGATGGAGCCGGGCGATTCGAGGAACACCACGCGGGTCTCAGGGCGAACCAGACGGGCAATATCGGCGCCGATTAAGGGATCGAACCAGCTGGTGGTCACGCCGAGCTTGGCGAGAATTTTGGTACAAAAATCCTGGCTTGGCTCATAGGCGGTATTGGTCATCAGCACATGGTCGCCCTGCTCGACAAACGCCAGGATAGTGTTGGCCACCGCGGCGGCGCCGCAGGGGAAGAGGGCGCAGCCGGCGCCGCCCTCCAGCTCGCACATCGCTTCCTGCAGCGAGAAGTGGGTCAGGGTGCCGCGACGCCCATAGAACAGCTCGCCGTTGGCCCGATTGCGGGTGGCGTGCTTTTTGGCCTCTACGGTGTCGAACACCAGCGATGACGCGCGCTGGATCACGCTGTTCACTGAGCCCTGGGTATATTTTTTGCTCCGCCCGGCGTTGACCAGCGCGGTATCAAGATGTTTATCAGCCATGTTGATGAACCTGTTTTTATACGTCTGGACGTCTAAACTAGCATGAATCTTCTTTTCTGTACCAGCGCGCTGCCGATACAGGCGAAAATTTTACCAGGCCCGCGGTTAGCCACTTTTTTACTGCGTAAGCGCAAGGAAAATAAACGTGATTTGCTGCACAGTGTAAATACTAATGAGAACCACTATCAATTCGATGTCGTTTTGATATTATTGTGGGCAGATTTTGTAATTATCGTCGTGGAGATAGAGCGTGGGTAATAATTTGATGCAGGCGGATCTCTCCGTTTGGGGTATGTATCATCATGCCGATATTGTCGTTAAGGTGGTGATGATTGGCCTGATTCTGGCGTCGGTCGTCACCTGGGCCATCTTCTTCGGTAAAGGGGCGGAAATCCTCGCCAGCAAGCGTCGCCTCAAACGTGAACAGCAGCAGCTGGCGGAAGCCCGCTCTCTCGATCAGGCCAGCGATATCGCCAGCGCCTTTGAGGCGAAAAGCCTCACCACCCAGCTTATCAATGAAGCGCAGAACGAACTCGAACTCTCCGCCGGTGCCGAAGACAATGAAGGCATCAAGGAGCGAACCGGTTTCCGCCTTGAGCGCCGCGTCGCGGCCGTCGGTCGCCATATGGGGCGCGGCAACGGCTATCTGGCCACCATCGGCGCCATTTCGCCGTTCGTGGGCCTGTTCGGCACCGTCTGGGGCATCATGAACAGCTTTATCGGCATCGCCCAGACCCAGACCACCAACCTTGCGGTGGTGGCGCCGGGCATCGCGGAAGCGCTGCTGGCGACAGCTATCGGTCTGTTCGCCGCCATCCCGGCGGTGGTCATCTATAACATCTTCGCCCGCATGATCGGCAGCTATAAGGCCTCGCTCGGCGACGTCGCCGCTCAGGTCCTCCTGCTGCAAAGCCGCGACCTGGACCTCAGCGCCAGCGGCGTGAAGCCGGTGCGCAGCGCGCAGAAATTACGGGTAGGTTGATCGGCTATGGCGATGCGTCTTAATGAAAATCTGGACGATAACGGCGAAATGCATGAGATCAACGTGACGCCGTTTATCGACGTCATGCTGGTTCTGCTGATTATCTTCATGGTAGCCGCGCCGCTGGCGACGGTCGACGTGAAGGTCAATCTGCCGGCCTCCTCCAGCCAGCCGCAACCGCGACCGGAAAAACCTATCTACCTGTCGGTGAAGGCGGATAAGAGCATGTTCCTCGGCAACGACCCGGTGACCGAAGCGAATATGATTAACGCCCTGGATAGCCTGACCGCCGGCAAAAAAGATACCACCGTCTTCTTCCGCGCGGATAAAACCGTCGATTACGAGACGATGATGAAAGTGATGGATACCCTGCATCAGGCGGGCTATCTCAAGATCGGGCTGGTGGGCGAAGAGACCGTCAAAGCCAAATAACCCGATGCTTTTCCTGAAAAGGCTGGCCGCGCGCCGGCCTTTTTTATTGTCCTCTGCCCGCGAAGTGTTGGCCTGGCGTTGCCATCACGTTATCTGTCTGAGATATAATGTCGCTTCTTTTTGTTAACTGACAGGATCTTATGGAACGCTTTCTGGAAAATGCTATGTACGCCTCGCGCTGGCTGCTGGCGCCGGTTTATTTTGGCCTCTCGCTCGGTCTGATTGCGCTGACCATCAAATTTTTTCAGGAGATCTTCCACATACTGCCGCATATTTTTAGCGTCAGTGAGTCGGATATGATTCTGACCCTGCTGTCGCTGGTGGATATGACCCTGGTGGGCGGTTTGCTGGTGATGGTGATGTTCTCCGGGTATGAAAATTTTGTCTCGCAGTTGGATATTAACGAGGGTAAAGAAAAACTCAGCTGGCTGGGCAAAATGGACGCGACGTCGCTGAAAAATAAGGTTGCCGCCTCCATCGTGGCGATCTCCTCTATTCACCTGCTGCGGGTGTTTATGGATGCGAAAAACGTCCCGGACAATAAGCTGATGTGGTATGTCATCATCCACCTGACCTTTGTGCTGTCGGCCTTTGTGATGGGCTACCTTGATCGTCTGACCAAAGTGAAACACTGATCCTTTCTCTCCCGGCGGCGTTAGCCGCTGGGCTGTTTCTCCCCGTTTCTGCTGTTCTGGGCTGGCGTATGTCCGGGCTTCTGCTTTGCTTAAAGGGCGCTTAACAACGGAGGCAGGGTGATGACGCGATTAACGGCCAAAGATTTCCCGCAGCAGCTGCTCGAGTATTATGACTACTATGCCCACGGTAAAATCAGCAAACGCGAGTTTCTCCAGCTGGCGGGGAAATATACCGTCGGCGGGATGACCGCGCTGGCGCTATTTAATCTGCTGAAGCCCGACTATGCCCTGGCAGAGCAGGTACCGTTCACCGACCCGGATATCCGCCCGGAGTATATTCATTATCCCTCTCCTGACGGCCACGGCGAAGTGCGGGCTTACCTGGTGACGCCGACGAAAATAGCCGACAAAGCGCCCGCCGTGGTGGTGGTGCATGAGAACCGCGGCCTGAATCCCTATATTGAAGATGTCGCCCGGCGGGTAGCGAAAGCGGGGTATATCGCGCTGGCGCCGGATGGCCTGAGCTCCGTCGGCGGCTATCCGGGGAATGATGATGAAGGCCGCGCGCTGCAGCAGAAAGTCGATCCCGTGAAGCTGATGAATGACTTTTTTGCCGCGGTCGCGTTTATGGCGAAGCATCCGCAGGCGACGGGGAAGGTTGGTATCACTGGTTTTTGTTACGGCGGTGGCGTCAGCAACGCGGCGGCGGTCGCCATTCCGGAGCTGGCCTGCGCGGTGCCGTTTTACGGCCGCCAGCCGCCGCTGAAGGAGGTCGATAAAATTAAAGCGCCGCTGCTGCTGCACTATGCCGGCCTCGATAGCGGCATTAATGAAGGCTGGCCCGCCTATGAACAGGCGTTGAAGGAACACCATAAAGTCTATGAGGCCTATCTCTATCAGGGCGTGAATCACGGCTTTCATAATGATTCCACGCCGCGCTACGATCGGGCTGCGGCGGACCTGGCCTGGCAACGCACGCTGGCATGGTTTGAGAAGTATTTACGCTAGCGCAAATGTCATAAATAGCGCTACCGCTCGCTTATGGCAGGCTATCGGCTGGAAAGCTAAAAACCGGAGGCGGGCGCCTCCGGTGGGTCAGCGCGCTACGCCTGGCGCTTATCTTCCGTTTGGGTGTCAAAGTCGCGGGCGTCGTGGCGCTCATGCAGCTGCTCATTGAGCGGGCCGTTGGTGCGGTTAACGATGCGTCCGCGCTTGACGGCGGGGCGGTTGCCGACATCCTGCGCCCAGCGCAGCACGTTGGTGTAGCTCCCGGCGTCGAGGAACTCCGCCGCGTTATAGACATTGCCCAGCACCACGTTGCCATACCATGGCCAGACCGCCATATCGGCGATGGTATACTCCTCGCCGGCCACATAGCGACCGCGGGCGAGCTGTTTGTCCAGCACGTCGAGCTGGCGTTTGGCTTCCATGGTAAAGCGATCGATCGCGTACTCGATCTTCACCGGCGCATAGTTATAGAAGTGGCCGAAGCCGCCGCCGAGGAAGGGCGCGGCGCCCTGCAGCCAGAACAGCCAGTTAAGGGTTTCAGTGCGGCCGGCGGGATCCTTCGGCAGGAAGAAGCCAAATTTTTCCGCCAGATAGAGAAGAATGTTGCCGGATTCGAATACTCGGGTGGGCGGCGTGGTGGAGTGATCGCTCAGCGCCGGGATCTTCGAGTTCGGGTTGATGTCGACAAAGCCGCTGGAAAACTGATCGCCTTCGCCAATGCGTATCAGCCAGGCGTCGTACTCCGCGCCGCTGACGCCCAGCGCCAGCAGCTCCTCCAGCATGATCGTCACCTTCTGGCCGTTGGGCGTGCCAAGTGAGTATAGCTGGAGCGGATGGGTTCCCACCGGCAGGACGCGTTCATGAGTCGCGCCGGAAACGGGACGGTTGATGTTGGCGAACGCGCCGCCGCTGTTTTGCTTCCATTCCCACACTTTTGGTGGCTGGTAGTTTTGCTCTGACATGCTGGTTTGCCTTTTTCGTGGATGTACAAAAAGTGTAGCAGGTGACCTCAGGCCATAATCCGCGCGGCCCACACGCTGACATCATCGCCGCTGCCCAGATCCGGCTGCACCAGACCATTGACCATAAAGGTCGGCGAGACATGGATGCCGTTCTGGCGGGCATATTTGCTGTGCCACTTGATCACGTCCTGCAGCTCCGGGCGGGCAAAGGCGGCCCCCAGCAGGACGTGACTGTAGCGCTCAATGCGTTCAATGATTTGCTGCGGCGTGGCGTTCATGTTCGGCCCGCTGCAGTGATCGGTAAATTCAAACTCTTCCCGATGGTCTGCCACGGCCTGCATCACCTTATGCGCCTGCTCTCTGCCATGCGGCAGGGTGGACGCGGCGAGGATGCAGCGGACAATCACCCCGGAGAACAGATGCCACGGCTGCGACTGCAGCCGTATCTTGATGGTTACGTTATCGGCGCCGACCTCATCGAGCAGATCGTCGAGTTTATTAAACGCGCGGACAGAGTAGGGGCAGGTGGGCTCAAGGAACACCTCAAACGTCCGCGGGCCGTGTCCCCAGACCAGCGGTTGGGCATTCAGATGCGAGGGTGTGCTCATTGTCGACTCCTGATGTTGCGTTGTTTTTTTGTTATATCACCGATAACGATATCACTTCTGCTTTCGGCTGCAGGGTTATTTTCCTTAACGGCACGATTAGCGAAACGAATGAGTGGTATCATCGTTACACCTCTGTCTGGTAAGTGCCTGCGGCAGGATAAGAAGAGGGAGTTTTGTTTCGCCAACTGCCCGGGCTGCATTTATTTGAGGTCAGGCTAAATGAGCAAAGGATCGACAAGCAGTGACGCCCCGTTTGGGACATTGTTAGGCTACGCGCCCGGCGGCGTGGCAATTTATTCATCGAATTACAGTAGCTTAAATCCGCAGGACTATCCGGATGACGCGACGTTTCGCAGCTACATCGGCAATGAGTATATGGGGCATAAATGGCAGTGCGTTGAATTTGCGCGCCGCTTTCTGTTCCTGACCTACGGGTTTGTCTTTACCGATGTGGGGATGGCCTATGAAATCTTCTCCCTGCGCTTTCTGCGCGAAGTGGTCAATGACAATATTCTCCCGCTGCAGGCCTTCGCCAACGGCTCCCGTCGTCCGCCGATCGCCGGTTCGCTGCTGATCTGGCAGAAGGGCGGCGAGTTCAAGCACACCGGCCACGTCGCGGTGATCACCCAGCTTGTCGGCAATAAGGTGCGTATCGCCGAGCAGAACGTCATTCACTCGCCGCTGCCGCAGGGCCAGCAGTGGACCCGCGAGCTGACCCTCGAGGTCAACGCCGGCCGGTACACCATCAAAGATACCTTTGCCGATACCGAAATTTTAGGCTGGATGATCCAGACCGCCGATACCGAACACAGCCTGCCGCAGCCGGTACTGCCGGGCGAGGCGATGGCGATCAAAGGCGCGCGGCTGCCGAACAACGGCCAGTTCCGCGGCAAATGGCTGAACGAGAAAGATCCGCTGCAGAAAGCCTACGTGGCGGCCAACGGCCATTTTATCAATCAGGATCCCTATCAGTATTTCACCATCAGCGAAAGCGCCGAACAGGAGCTGATTAAAGCCACCAACGAGCTGCACCTGATGTATCTGCACGCCACCGATAAGGTAATGAAGGATGATAACCTGCTGGCGCTGTTTGATATCCCGAAAATCCTCTGGCCGCGTCTGCGTCTCTCGTGGCAGCGCCGGCGTCATCATATGATCACCGGGCGCATGGATTTTTGCATGGACGAGCGCGGGCTGAAGGTGTACGAGTACAATGCCGACTCCGCCTCCTGCCATACCGAAGGCGGGCTGATCCTCGAGCAGTGGCTGAAGCAGGGCTACTACGGCACGGGTCACAATCCGGCCGAAGGTCTGCTCGATGAGCTGGCGGGGGCGTGGAAACACAGCCGGGCGCGGCCTTTCGTGCACATCATGCAGGACAAGGATCTGGAAGAGAATTACCACGCGAAGTTTATCCAGCGTTCGCTGACCCAGGCCGGTTTTGAGAGCAAAATTCTCTTTGGCCTCGATGAACTGCGCTGGGATGCCGCCGGCCAGCTGATCGACGCCGACGGGCGGCTGGTCAACTGCGTCTGGAAAACCTGGGCATGGGAAACCGCCATTGAGCAGGTGCGCGAAGTCAGTGCCGATGAGTACGCGGCGGTGCCGATTCGTACCGGACATCCGCAGAATGAGGTGCGACTGATTGACGTCCTGCTGCGTCCTGAAGTATTGGTATTCGAACCCCTGTGGACGGTGATCCCGGGCAACAAAGCGATCCTGCCGGTGCTGTGGTCGCTGTTCCCGCATCATCGCTATCTGCTGGATACCGATTTCGTGGTTAACGACGAGCTGGCGAAAACCGGTTATGCCGTGAAGCCCATTTCCGGACGCTGCGGGAACAATATCGACCTGATCGGGCCGCAGGATGAGGTTCTGGATCAGACCAGCGGCCAGTTTGTCGATCGTAAGAATATCTACCAGCAGCTGTGGTGCCTGCCGAAAGTGGATGGCAAGTATATCCAGGTGTGCACCTTTACCGTCGGCGGTAACTACGGCGGTACCTGCCTGCGCGGCGATTCGTCGCTGGTGGTGAAAAAAGAGAGCGACATAGAGCCGCTGATCGTATTGAAAGATAAAGCGTGATGTGCTGACCCCGGATAGCGGCTCGCGCCCTGTCCGGGGAGAGCGCAGAGACACGAACCAGGATAGCCCGGTCTGGTAAGCGCCGCCGGGGAACACCTGCAACAAAGCCAAGATAATTAACACAACAACAAGACAGAAAAGGAAAATAGTATGCACGATCGGCGTCTCGCCGCCCGCGCGGGTGAACTCAAGCCCTCCGCCGTCCGCGAACTTCTCAAGCACAGTAAACTGCCGGGCGTGATCTCGCTTGGCGGCGGCATTCCGGCCCCGGAACTGTTTGATACCGAAGGCCTGGAGCTGGCGGTGCAGAAGGTGATGAGCGAGCGTTTTCATGACGCATTTCAGTACGGTCTGACCGAGGGCTACCCGCCGCTGCGTCAGGCGGTGAGTGAAATCTGCCACGCCCGTGGCGTGACCTGTTCAGCCGCTCAGGTCTATATTACCTCCGGCTCCCAGCAATCGCTGGATATCGTTGCCCGTACGCTGCTCGATCCAGGCGATACTATCGTCGTTGAGCGACCCACCTATCTGGCGGCGCTGCAGGTGTTTCAGCTGGCGCAGGCCAATATCCTCAGCGTCGATACCGATGATGACGGGATGCTGGTGGAGCAACTGGCCGACCTGCTGGAGACCACCCGCGTCAAAGCCGTCTACCTGGTGCCGACGTTCGGCAACCCCGGCGGTAAAACGCTGAGCGAGGCGCGTCGTCGCCGGCTGGTCGAGCTGGCGAAAAAATATGACTTCGTCATTCTGGAAGACGATCCCTACGGTGAAATTAGCTTTACTGACGCCGTGCGACGTCCGCTCTATCAGCACGCCGTTGAGCTGGGCTGTGAAGATCAGGTGGTTTACACCTCGACGTTTTCAAAGATCCTCGCGCCGGGGATGCGTATCGGCTGGATCGTCATGCCGGACTGGCTGGCGCAGCAGACGGTGATCGTTAAGCAGGCGGCGGATCTGCATACCAATATGCTGTCGCAGGTGATCACCGCGGAATATCTCAGCCTGAACCGGCTGCAAAATCAGATTGCGTTGATTCGCGAAGACTATCGCAAGAAGTGCGTGGCGCTGGCCGACGCGCTGGAGAGTCGCCTTGGCGAGCATCTGGAATTCAGCCGCCCACAGGGTGGGATGTTCCTGTGGGCGCGTTTCCGCTATCCGTTCGATACCATGGCATGGATGAAGAAAACGCTGGAAAACGGCGTTGTGTACGTCCCGGGGGAAGCGTTCTATCACGATAATCCGGATACCCGTACCCTGCGCCTTTCCTACTCCACGGTGTCGGAAGCGGGGCTGCTGACCGCCGTTGAGCGGCTGGCGGCCTCCCTGTAACGACCCTGCTGTGCGCCGCTAAGCGGCGGCGCACCCTCTTCGCCTCAGTAGCGAGAGGGGGTGACGCTAGCGTTCAGCGCAGGGGTCACTCCGTATCGGCGATGCGATCATCCAGCCAGACCAACATCAGCGCTGCGAGAAAAGCCACCGCAAAGGTACCAATAAACAACCACATAGATGTCCCTCACGGGTTAATTATTTTGCTGATTTTACCGGAGAGCGATCGTTTCGGTCGGAGATGGAGATTTTTGTCCCAGCCGAATGGCTGGCGAGAGAGAAAAAGTCATCGGCATCAATATCGAAGTTAAGAATAATTTCCCTGTATTCCCCACCGTTAATTAACGCTTTGGCTTCTTTAACACTACTGGCAATAATGACAGGCATCAGTTTTATCTCATTTTGAAAACTGAGAAGCAAAATAAGAGTTAGTTCGTACCAGATCAACTACTTTTTATCGTATGCGACCGCAGAAAAAAACGACATCCCGTGGCCCGGCGATAGAGGAGGATTTTGTGACAGCGATCGGCTCATCAACAGCGGGATCTTATCGGACGCTGGGACGGGCTGCTGTTTCGCCAGCCCGCCGGGATTATTCACCCTGCTGTTTTGCCCGTAATATCTCGCCGCAGCGCTGCCGGTCCTGACGCAGCGTCTGCTGTTCCTGCGGGCTGAGCTGATGCCAGGTGTCCAGCATCCGCTGCCCCAGCGCCGGCAGGTAATGCGCTTTATGCAGCGCGTAGTCAGAATTCCCCCCCTCGACGATGTTTTGCATATCGTCGAGGAACTGGCGGCTGTCGTCATGATCGATCACGCAAAATACCGCCCGGTAGTAAGCTTCGTCTTCCTCGGTGTAATGCGGGGTGAACCACCAGACCAGCAGCGCGGTAAGCGCCAGCAGCGGGATAATAAAGGGTAATTTTTTCAACATCAGTTTTTCGGCCGGAGACAATCAGCCGTCAGTGTACCTGCAACGACGTCAGGATGTAAGCGCCGGCCCCGGCGGGCCGGCACGGGCTAGTAGCCGACCGGGTAGATGCGGCCGGTCTGCACCCCTTCAATGCTGCGGCGATAGGCCTGCGCCACGGCGGCGGCGGGGACGCTGGCAAAGCCCGGGAAAAAGTCGCCGTAGGCCGCCAGCGACTCGCTGAGCACGGTGGGACTGATGAGATTAATGCGGATCCCGCGCGGTAGTTCGCAGGCGGCGGCGCGCACAAAGCCTTCCAGACCGGCGTTAACCGTCGTGGCATTGACGCCCTGAGCAATCGGCTCCTGCGCGACAATGCCGCTGACCAGAGTAATCGACCCGCCGTCGCGCAGGAAATGCTGGCCTATCAGCGCCAGGCGAATTTGCCCCAGCAGCTTGTCCTGCAGACCGAGGTTGAACTGGCTATCGGTCATGGTGCTTAACGGCCCAAAGTGCAGATTGCCGGTGGTGGAGACGATGGCGTCTACTTCGCCGGTCTGCGCAAACAGCGCCTCGACGCTCCCCTGGGAGGTAATATCCACCTGATAATCCCCCCGGGTGCGGCCGACGCGGATAACGTCATGTCTCTGGCCCAGTTCTTCGCTGACCGCGCGACCAATGGTGCCGCTGGCACCGATAACGATAATTTTCATGGCTAACTCCTGGTGAGGTGAAAGCCTATTCTTTAATAAAACGGATATCGGATAAACTGGCTAAAAGTTAGAACATTACTAACCAGAGGTTAGCAATATGGATAAGCTGCGAGGGATGGAGACGTTTATTGCCGTGGTGGAGTGCGGCAGCTTTACCGGGGCGGCGTCGCGCCTGGGGCTGTCGGCGGTAATGGTCGGGAAATACATCGCCCAGCTGGAAACCCAGCTGGCGACGCGTCTGCTGGAGCGTAACACCCGACGCCAGAGCCTCACCGACGCAGGGCGGGTCTATTTTGACGAAGCGAAACGGGTGATGGAGCAGGTCTCCATCGCCGAAAGCGCCGTTGAGCGGCTGCGGCTGGCGCCCGCCGGCACCCTGCGGGTGAGCGCGCCCACCTCGTTCGGCGCCAGCGTGATCGCTCCCCTGACCGCCACCTTTCTGCAGGCCTGGCCAGCGATTCGGGTTGAACTGGATCTGACCAACCGGATGGTCGATCTGGTGGATGAAGGTTTCGATCTGGCGATCCGCATTGGCGAGATCCATCAGGAGGATCTGGTGGCCCGCTATCTGGCGCCCTATCGGATGGTGATCTGCGCCGCGCCGGCTTATCTGGCGCGTTACGGAACGCCAGGGACGCCGGAAGATCTCGCCGATCATCTCTGCCTGTCCCATACGGTCTGGACCGCGCGCAACGAGTGGCGGCTGCCGGGCATGGAGGGGGAAGTGCGCTGGAAGCGCGATGCGGTTTTGCGCTGCAACGATGGCTATGCGCTGCGCCAGGCGGCGATCGCCGGGGCCGGGCTGCTGATGCAGCCGGAGGTGCTGCTGGCCGATGCGCTGGCCAGCGGCAGCCTGATGCGGGTGCTGGAGGCGTGGACCCCACAGCCGAGGCCCGTGCATCTGCTCTGGCGTCAGGATCGCCGGCCCCTGCCGAAGCTGACGCAGTTTATCGCCCACCTTCAGCAGGGAATGGCCGACGCGCTGGCGACGACCCGCGCGTCGGAATAATTACTCCTCCCGTAGCGCCTGCTGCCAGTCGGCAATCAGATCGTGAGGATCTTCGATCCCGACCGACAGGCGGATCAGCTGCGGCGTGATGCCGTTCGCCAGGCGCTTCTCCAGCGGGATCGAGGCGTGGGTCATGCTGAAGGGCTGGCTCACCAGGCTCTCCACGCCGCCCAGACTCTCCGCAAGGGTGAACCAGCGCAACTTGCTGATGATGCGTTCGGCGTAACCGTCATCGCCCTTCACCACGACGGAAATCATGCCGCCGGGCAGGGCCATCTGCTGGCGCGCCAGCTGATGGTGCGGGTGCGAGGCCAGCCAGGGGAACCAGACTCGCTCCACCTCCGGCTGCTGTTCCAGCCATTCGGCGAGCTGCAGCGCGTTCGCGCTGTGGCGCTCCATCCGCAGCGCCAGGGTACGGATGCCGCGTAGCGTCAGGAAGCTGCTGAACGGGTCGAGTACACCGCCTACCGCATTCTGCAGGTAGCCAAGCTTTTCCGCGAGCTCAGCGTTATCGCCAACCACCGCCAGGCCGGCGACGACATCGGAATGGCCGTTGAGGTACTTGGTCGCGGAGTGGACCACCATATCAAACCCATGCTCCAGCGGGCGATGGATCGCCGGCGAGGCGAAAGTGTTATCGGCGACGCTGATCAGGTTATGGCGGCGCGCGATGGCGGCGATGGCGCTGAGATCCGCCAGCTTCAGCAGCGGGTTAGTGGGCGTCTCCACCCAGATCATGCGCGTATCGGGGCGGATCGCCGCTTCAATCCCCGCCAGGTCGTCGGGTTTCACCCAGCTCACCTGCAGACCAGCGCTACGGCGGCGAACGTTTTCCAGCAGGCGGTAAGTGCCGCCATACACATCATCGACCGCCACCAGGTGACTGTCCTTATCCAGCAGCTCCAGCACGGTGGAGATGGCGGCCAGCCCGGAGGCGAACGCGTAGCCGCGCGTGCCGTTTTCCAGGTCGGCGATCGCCGTCTCCAGCGCGTGGCGTGTAGGGTTCCCGCTACGGGAATATTCATAGCCGGTATGCTGCCCCGGCGCAGGCTGAGCAAAAGTGGAGGTGGCGTAAATCGGCGGCATCACTGCGCCGTGGCTGTCGGTGAAGGTTCCGCTATGTACGCTCAGGGTGTGGATGGATGACATAAAAAATTCCTTATTGTGCGACTCGGTTACGCCAGGCGGTCAGTACATCGCTGCGGGTGACCAGGCCAAGAAAACGCGCGTTGTCAGCGATCACCGCCACCAGACCGCGATCGAGAATGGCCTGCAGTTCGCTCTCTGGCGCACGCTTATCGAGAGTTTCAACATGGCGGCTCATCGCTTCACTGACCGGCAGAGAGAAGCGTTGGCGATCGCCCTTTACGTGGCGGATCAAATCCCACTCATCGACGATGCCGACCACGCGGCCATCCTCCAGCACCGGCAGCTGGGAGATGTCATACAGCCGCATGCGGGTAAATACTGCGGCCAGGGTGTCGTCCGGCGCGGCCGTGACGGTGGCGCCTTCGTCATGGCGCAGGGCGATAAAATCACTGAGATCGCCCTGTTCGGGGCGGGCGATCAGCCCCTGCTGGCGCATCCAGTCGTCGTTGAACATTTTTGACAGGTATTTATTGCCGCTGTCGCAGGCGAAGGTCACCACCCGCTTCGGACGGCTTTGCGCCCGGCAGTAGCGCAGCGCGGCGCTGAGCAGGGTGCCGGTGGAGGAGCCGGCCAGTACCCCCTCGACCTGCAGCAGCTGGCGCGCGGTGTGGAACGCTTCGCGGTCGCTGACGCGATAGGCGGTATGCACCCCTTCCAGCCTGGCCAGCGGCGGGATGAAATCTTCTCCAATCCCTTCGACCAGCCAGGATCCCGTTTCGCCGTAGCGTCCGGTATCAACCTGATCGGCAAGGATCGAGCCCGCCGGATCGGCGAGGATAAATTCCGTTTTCGGCGAATGTTCTGCAAACCAGGCCTGAAGCCCGCCCAGCGTGCCGCCGGAGCCAACGCCGACGACGATGGCGTCTATGTCGCCCTCCAGCTGCTGGAAAAGTTCCGGCGCGGTGGAGGTAGCGTGCGCCAGCGGATTAGCGTCGTTGTTAAACTGGTCGATGTAAAAAGCCCCCGGCGTTTCATCGGCAAGGCGGCGGGCATAATCCTGGTAATAGGCCGGGTGGCCTTTATTGACGTCGGAGCGGGTGAGCAGCACCGTCGCGCCCAGCGCCCGCAGGTGAAAGATTTTCTCGCGGCTCATTTTGTCCGGTACCACCAGGATCAGGCGGTAATTTTTCTGCGCCGCAATCAGCGCCAGGCCGAGGCCGGTATTGCCGGCGGTGGCTTCGATAATTGTCCCGCCGGGCGCCAGTTTGCCCTGGCGCTCGGCTTCGTTAATCATCGACAGCGCAACCCGATCTTTAATTGAGCCGCCCGGGTTCTGATTTTCCAGTTTTAAAAACAGACTGCAGGGGCCGGTATCCAGTTTGTGCAACTGGAGCAGGGGAGTATGACCGATCAGGTCGCTCACGGAATGAAACAGTGACATAACCATTTACCCACTCGTTTAAGATATTTTTGCATGGTAGGTCTGTGAAATCGGTTATTTAAAGAATATTTCTCTGTCATTTAGCGCAAAATGGAATATAAGATGCTGTTCAGCCATCCGGAGGGAAAGCAGGGTAGCCGCCTGGGCGGATCGATTGCCAGAAAAGGGCGTTTTTAGTCGCTTTTGGCGACAAAAAGGCGATTTTAATCAGCGTGTTATCTGATATCTGGCAATGTATTTGCGAAAAGATTCTATGGGGAACAGGCCTGCGCTTGCCGTTAAGTGGCAGCGGGCTGGCCAGGAGAAAAACGCAGCAGGGAAATCACGGCTTAACGGAGTTCGATGAAGAGTCCGGATGCAGAAAAGCAAAAACCCAGCCATAGGCTGGGTTCTTTAAATAGTGGTGCCCGGACTCGGACTAACGCCGCAGGCGTTGAACAGCGCGCGTGTCGCGCTGGCCCCGAAGGGGTGAGCCGCTGTGCGGCGAATAATCGAACGGAGTTCGATGAAGAGTCCGGATGCAGAAAAGCAAAAACCCAGCCATAGGCTGGGTTCTTTAAATAGTGGTGCCCGGACTCGGAATCGAACCAAGGACACGGGGATTTTCAATCCCCTGCTCTACCGACTGAGCTATCCGGGCAACGGGGCGCATTAAACCGTAATCGCCGCGCCTCGTCAACGAAATTTATCTGTTTTGCAGCAGACTGAACAATCTATCACCACATTGCGCTAAAAGCACGCGTCTTCAGGCAAAAAACAGCGTCCAGGCCGCTGAAATCGGCATCGCCAGCACCAGCGCAGGCAGCATATTCACCACGGCAAACATTTTTATTCCGCAGATGCGCAGCCCTGTGGCCACCAGCAGCATACCGCCGACGGCGCTGAAATCCGCCAGCATCATCGGCGTGGTGAGCGGCATAATGATCGCCGCGCAGGCCGCGAGGGTCAGCTGGATAAGCAGCATCGGCACGCTGATGGCGGCGACGGCAATGCCCAGGGTGCAGGCGAAAATGGTGGCGGTGAAAAAATCAAGAAACGCTTTGGCAATCAGAATGCTGGCGTCGCCGGTCATCCCTTCGCGCATGGCGCCGAAGACGCCGGTGCCGCTGGCGCAGAACAGGACGATAATCGCCACATAGCTCTGAATATAGGAGTCATGCGCCGAGGCCTTTTTCTTACCCTTCGATGACAGCAACTGCTGAAGCTGACTGACCAGCGTATTTATGCCTTTTTCCATATTGCATATTTCGCCGAGCAGCGTTCCCACCAGGGTCGACAGCACCATCACCGGCAGATTGGCGCATTTAATCACCAGTAAAATACCGATGCCTAATGACGCCAGGCCAAAAATTGAGGTCATGGATGTGCGGATCCGTTCCGGCAACCGCTGGCTGAGTAAGGCGCCTAACACGCCGCCGACCAGCACCGCGCTGGCATTAATAAAAGGTCCTGTAACCACGCTGACTCCTGTTAAATATCCCTGATAACCGATTGATTATGACGTTAACCCGCCGTGAAAGCTTGTGCATCCGTGATATAAGTGCATACGGTTTTCATCTTGCGCCTGCCAGGGAAAGGTGCCATGATTGCGCGAATTTTCTCCTCCCTGATATGAGGCCGCCGATGACGACACTGCCATTACCTCGCCAGCGACGCCGCGCACAGATGCGTGGGCTGCCTCATCTTGCTACGCTTACCCCTTCGTTCACCATGCGGTGAAGGACACGTATGCTCACTGTAGGGCAACAGTAAGATCGGACGCGTCTGCTTTTACTGATGTCCGGCGGTCGGAGCTGAATCCGTCAGACCCGGACACATCGTTGGGCAAGGTTTCCCTTGTCTGAGATTTTTACACTCCCGATACGGGCATTTGCGCTTATGAAATCCATGCACATTGCCGCCAGCTGCGAGCTGGTCACCCGCTTGTCCACCCACCGTCGCGTTGTGGCGCTGGACAGTACCGATTTTACCGATGTGGCGGCAGTCGTCATCACCGCGGCGGACAGTCGCAGCGGTATTCTTGCCCTCCTCAGGCGTAGCGGATTTAACCTGCCGGTCTACCTGCTGAGCGAGACGGCGGTCGATAAGCCGGAGGGGGTACAGGCGGTGATCGCCGGTAAAGATCAGGAGTGGCTCGAGCTGGAAGCGGCGGCCTGCGATTATGAAGCGCGTCTGCTGCCGCCGTTTTTCAATACGCTGACCCAGTACGTCGAAATGGATAACAGCACCTTTGCCTGTCCGGGACACCAGCACGGGGCCTTTTTCAAAAAGCATCCCGCAGGCCGTCAGTTCTATGACTTTTTTGGCGAAAACGTCTTTCGCGCCGATATGTGTAACGCCGATGTAAAATTAGGCGATCTGCTGATCCACGAAGGGTCGGCCAAGCATGCGCAGAAGTTCGCCGCGAAGGTCTTTAATGCGGATAAAACCTACTTCGTCCTTAACGGCACCTCGGCGGCCAACAAAGTTGTGACCAACGCGCTGTTGACCCGCGGCGATCTGGTGCTGTTCGATCGCAATAACCACAAGTCAAACCATCACGGGGCGCTGATTCAGGCGGGGGCGACGCCTGTCTATCTTGAAGCCGCGCGCAATCCGTTCGGCTTTATCGGCGGCATTGACGAGCGTTGCTTTGATGAGCGCTACCTGCGGGATCTCATCCGCGAAGCGGCGCCAGAGAAAGCCACGGCCGCTCGCCCGTTTCGCCTGGCGGTGATCCAGCTCGGGACCTATGACGGCACGGTCTATAACGCCCGCCAGGTGGTCGATAAAATCGGCCACCTCTGCGATTACATCCTGTTCGACTCGGCGTGGGTGGGCTATGAGCAGTTTATCCCGATGATGGCCGACTGTTCGCCGCTGCTGCTGGAGCTGACGCCGGACGATCCGGGCATTTTTGTCACCCAGTCCGTACACAAGCAGCAGGCCGGTTTCTCGCAGACGTCGCAGATCCATAAAAAGGATAACCATCTGCGCGGCCAGGCGCGCTTCTGTCCGCACAAGCGGCTGAATAACGCCTTTATGCTGCATGCCTCCACCAGCCCGTTTTATCCGCTGTTCGCCGCGCTGGACGTCAACGCCAAAATTCACGAAGGCGAGAGCGGCCGCCGCCTGTGGGCCGAATGCGTGGCGCTGGGCATCGAGGCGCGCAAAGCGATCATCGCCAACTGTAAGATGATTCAGCCCTTTATTCCGCCGATGGTGGCGGGGCGCCCGTGGCAGGATCACCCGACCGAAGCGATCGCCCGGGAGCGTCGTTTCTTCAGCTTCGAACCGGGCGCGCGCTGGCATGGTTTCGAGGGCTATGCCGACGACCAGTATTTTGTCGACCCGTGCAAGCTGTTGTTGACCACCCCTGGCATCGACGCGGAGAGCGGGGAGTACAGTGAGTTCGGCATCCCGGCGACCATTCTGGCGCATTACCTGCGGGAAAACGGCATCGTGCCGGAGAAGTGCGATCTCAACTCGATTCTGTTCCTGCTGACGCCGGCGGAAAGCGCCGAAAAAATGGCGCAGCTGGTGGCGATGCTGGGGCAGTTTGAACAGCATATTGAAGCGGATACGCCGCTGGCCGATGTGTTGCCGACCATCTACAACAAATATCCGGTGCGCTATCGCGACTATACCCTGCGCGAGTTGTGCCAGGAAATGCACGATCTGTACGTCAGCTTTGACGTGAAGAGCCTGCAAAAAGAGATGTTCCGTAAACGGAGCTTCCCGCGGGTGGTGATGAATCCCCAGGATGCCAACCGCGAATTTATCCGCGGCGACGTGGAGCTGGTGCGTCTGAGCGAGGCGGAGGGCCGCGTCGCGGCGGAAGGGGCGCTGCCGTATCCGCCGGGGGTATTATGCGTGGTGCCCGGTGAGGTCTGGGGGAGCGCTGTGCTGCGCTATTTCCTCGCGCTGGAGGAGGGGGTCAATATGCTGCCGGGCTTCTCGCCGGAGCTGCAGGGAGTCTATAGCGAGACGGATCCGGACGGCATTAAGCGGCTGTATGGCTACGTGTTGAAGGGATAAAAAAACGCCCCGCCGAACAGGCGGGGCGTTTTACTTTTGCCGATCACGCGCTCTGCTGCGCGGCGGTCGGCTGTCTGACGTGTTTGTATTTGAACAGCGCCACGAAGGCAAAAGCCAGCGCCAGCGAATAGCCGGCGAAAATCAGCCACACGCTCTGCCAGTTAGTGATCCCTTCGACGGTAAAGTGCTCCACCACTTTGCCGCTCACCATGCCACCGAGAATACAGCCGAAGCCGTTGGTCATCATCAAGAACATCCCCTGGGCGCTGGCGCGGATTTCCGGGCGCACCTCTTTCTCAACGAACACTGAACCGGAGATGTTGAAGAAGTCGAAGGCGCAACCGTAGACGATCATCGACAGTACCAGCAGCACGGTGCCGAACGGCGTCGGGTCGCCAAAGGCGAACAGGCCGAAGCGCAGCATCCACGCCACGATACTCATCAGCATGACGTTCTTAATGCCGTAGCGGCTGAGGAAGAACGGGATGGTCAGGATAAACAGGGTCTCGGAGATCTGCGAGATCGACATCAGCACCGAGGCGTGTTCGACGATAAAGCTGCCGGCAAACAGCGGATCTTTATCGAAGCTGTGCAGGAAGGTATTACCGAACATGTTGGTGATTTGCAGCTCGGCGCCGAGCATCATTGAGAAGATAAAGAAGATGGCCATGCGCTTGTTTTTAAACAGCGCGAAAGCGTTAAGCCCCAGCATCTCCGTCCAGCTTTGATTACGCTGGGCGTTAGCCACCGGGATCGTCGGCAGCGTCAGGGTGAACAGCGCCAGCAATACCGACAGCGTCGCACCGATGTACAACTGCATATGGCTCAGCTCAAAGCCGGAGAAGCTGACGCCCCACATGGCGAAGATAAAGCCGATAGTGCCCCAGATACGGATCGGCGGAAAATCGGTAACGATATCCAGCCCCGCCGACTGCAGGCGATAGTAAGAGATGGTGTTAATCAGCCCCAGCGTCGGCATATAGGCCAGCGAGTTGAGGAGGATCACGAGGAACATTTCGCCCGGCGTGGTGACCTGCGCCGCCAGATACAGCGTCAGCGCACCCACCAGGTGACAAACGGCATACACCCATTTGGCGCTAATCCACTTGTCGGCGACGATGCCGAGCAGCGTCGGCATCAGCACCGCGGCGATACCGAGCGAGCTATAAACCGCGCCGATTGCTGCGCCGTCAAACTTCAGGGTGACAAACATGTATGAGCCAAGCGTGGTAAGCCAGCTCCCCCAAAGACAGAACTGCAGGAACGACAGTATTTTGAGCTGCAGCTTAAGATTCATGTAGTTATCCTCACGAATATGGGCTTGTTATGTTTTTAAAATAACATTAAACCCGTTATTTTGATGCGATTCTATCATTCGCCAACCGAAGGCTTCTGTTAACTGCCGCAGAAAACCGAAAGATATTGCACCGTATGGCGCAGAAAAAACGCGGCCTCAGCGCGGGGCTGAGGCCGGTGTCAGGAGGGGGGTTATTTACGGCGGTAGCTTTTCTGCGCCGTGTTAACTTTATACAGATAGCGGCGCGATTCCGCCGAAGGATGACGGGTAGTCAGGGTCTGGTAGACGTCCCCTGGCGCCATGCTGTTGATGATATTGGCCGCCTGGACTTTATCGCTGGAGAAGACCCGCAGCACGCTGCCGGCGCCGCCGTTATAGGCGGTGATCACCGCGTAGCGACGCGAGGTGGGGTTATCGATGCCGGCGAGGTAGACATTGTTCAGCATCGCCAGGTAGGCGGTACCGGTGTCAATGTTATTCGCCGGGTCGAACAGATAGCTGCGGCTTGGCAGGCCCGATTTACCCTGGGAACGGAAGACGTCTCTGCCGGCGCTGTGCTGGACCACCTGCATCAGCCCCATGGCGTCGGCATGGCTGACCGCATAAGGGTTAAAGGAGGATTCGGTCTGCATAATCGCGAGGATCAGCGACTCATCAACCCCATACTTACGCGAGGCCTGACGCACCATGCCGAGGTATTTATGCGCACGTTTGTCGAGGTGGTTCGGCACCAGGTTGATGGTGATGCTGTAGACCACGCGCAGGCCGTTGTTGCGGCTCTTCAGGCGGGTTTGCAGCAGATAGTCGGCAAAGCGCGCGGCGCGCCACTCCCAGCGAATCGATGCCCCGGTGTTATCCACCACCTGGCCATAGAGGAACGGCTCTTTGGAGATCTGAATGTCATCGACATCGGAATAGAGGTCGATGGAGTTGGGGTCATCGCCCATCAGCAGGGTTTTGACGATCGCCTGGCGCAGTCGTCCGCGCGGATCGGTGCCGGCGATGGTCTCGACGGTGATTGTCCCTTCATCGAAGTTGATGTGGCTGCGGGTTTGATACTGGTCGGTGTATTTGACGTAGTCCTTCGGCCCGGCGAGCAGGACTTCGTTGTACCCCCAAATGTTCTCGATGTTGTGGGCAAACTGGCCCATCAGGATATCAAAACCGTTGGTATCCTTGACCCAGGCCTCGTTGTATTCGGCGCCTTTTTTATTGGAGCTGGAACACGAAACGAGCAACGGCGCAATCAGCGCGAGCGCTAAGTATTTTTTCATCATTCCGGGCGTGCGTGTTGTGTTTGTTTTTAAAAGGCCGCAGGGCCCTTACTGTTTTTCCGGCGGCGTATAGCCTTCGATGTGCACGTCTTTCCCTTCAAACAGGAACTGCACCATCTCCTGCTCCAGCAGCTTGCGGTGCTCCGGGTTCATCATGCTGAGCTTTTTCTCGTTGATCAGCATGGTCTGCTTGTGCTGCCACTGCGCCCAGGCTTCTTTGGAGATTTCGTTGTAAATGCGCTTCCCGAGTTCGCCCGGATACAGCTGAAAATCCTGGCCGTCCGCTTCACGCTGCAGGAAGGTACAAAAAATGGTTCTGCTCATAATCAATCCTCTTTGATAGCCGAAAATTTATACCGGCGTTCCGGCTTTTAACTGTTGCAACAAGCGCTCCACGGGGGCCGCCAGACCGACCGACGGCGGCTGCGCTAAGTTATACCAGAGTGCGTTGCCTTCATCCATGCATGCGCCAGATGAGTGCACTGTAAGCCACATCGGCACAATATCCAGATGGAAATGGCTGAAAGTGTGGCGAAAAGCGGTGAGCTGCGTCAGATTATCGGCCTTAATCTGGCGCTGTGCCAGCCACTCGCGCAGGCCCGCTTCGTCGGCAAACTGCGGAAAACAGAACAATCCGCCCCACAGGCCCACCGGCGGACGCTGGGCGAGAAACACCTCGTCGCCGTGCTGCATCAGCAGGAAATAGCCGGTGCGTTCCGGAATGGTCTGCTTCGGTTTTTTGCCCGGATATTCTGCCCATGAATGATTGGCGTAGGCCACGCAGCCGTTGCTCAGCGGGCACAGTTCGCACTTCGGCTTCGAGCGGGTGCAGACCATCGCCCCGAGGTCCATCATCGCCTGGTTAAAGCGCTCCACGCCCTTCGCTGGCGTGACCGCTTCGCTGATCTCCCACAGCCGTTTTTCCACCTCTTTTTTCCCCGGCCAGCCGCTGACAGCATAGCAGCGGGCGAGCACGCGCTTCACGTTGCCGTCGAGAATCGGATAATGCTGACCGAGCGAAAGGGATAAAATGGCCCCCGCCGTTGAGCGCCCGACGCCGGGAAGCGCCGCCACTTCGTCAAAGGTCTGCGGGAATTCGCCGCCGTGCTGCGCCGCCACCTGCTGCGCCGCTTTGTGTAAGTTGCGCGCCCGCGCGTAGTAACCCAGTCCGGTCCACAGGTGCAGCACCTCATCCAGCGGCGCGTTGGCGAGATCGACCACCGTGGGGAAACGCGCCATAAAGCGTTCAAAATACGGGATAACCGTGGTCACCTGGGTTTGTTGCAACATCACTTCGGAGAGCCATACTTTGTAGGGCGTCTTGGCGATTTGCCAGGGCAGGGTTTTACGCCCGTATTTGTCGTACCAGTCCAGGACCTGGGCTGAAAATTGCGTGGCGAGAAAAGTCAAAGCTACGGCTCCGGGATCGCGATTACAGGGTGGCAGATTGCAGCACAAGGCCGAGTGGCTGTAAACCCTTGCATCCGCCGGGTAACTTTGGATAATGCCCGTTTTCCGAACACTTTCACTAGCAGACCTAACTTTTATGAAAAACGACGTCATCTCTCCGGAATTTGATGAAAACGGCCGTCCGCTGCGCCGTATTCGTAGCTTCGTCCGTCGCCAGGGCCGCCTGACGAAAGGGCAGCAGCATGCGCTGGATAACATTTGGCCGGTGATGGGCGTTGAATTCAACGATGCGCCGCTCGATTTCGCCGCCCTGTTTGGCCGCGAAGCGCCGGTCACCCTCGAAATTGGCTTCGGGATGGGCGCCTCGCTGGTGGCGATGGCAAAAGCCAAACCGGAACAGAATTTCCTCGGCATCGAAGTGCACTCCCCGGGCGTCGGCGCCTGTCTGGCCTCGGCCGAAGAAGAAGGTGTGCAAAACCTGCGCGTGATGTGTCACGATGCGGTGGAAGTGCTGCACACTATGATTCCGGATAATTCGCTGAATATGGTGCAGCTGTTTTTCCCTGACCCGTGGCACAAAGCGCGCCATAATAAACGTCGTATCGTGCAGCCGCCTTTCGCCGAGCTGGTGAAAAGTAAACTGAAGCTCGGCGGCGTCTTCCATATGGCGACCGACTGGGAAGCCTATGCCGTCCATATGCTGGAAGTGATGTCCTCGCTGGAAGGGTACCGTAACCAGTCGGCAAGCAACGATTACGTACCGCGCCCGGAATCGCGCCCGGTAACCAAATTTGAACAGCGTGGCCATCGTCTCGGCCACGGCGTATGGGACTTAATGTTCGAGAGGGTGAAATAATGGCCAAGAATCGTAGCCGTCGTCTGCGGAAAAAAATGCATATCGACGAGTTTCAGGAGTTAGGCTTCTCCGTCGCCTGGCGTTTCCCGGAAGGGACCAGCGAAGAACAGATCGACCAGACGGTCAACGATCTGATCGAAGAGGTGATTGAGCCGAACAAGCTGGCCTTTGACGGCAGCGGCTATCTCTCCTGGGAGGGGCTGATCTGCATGCAGGAGATCGGTAAATGTACCGAAGAGCATCAGGCTATCGTGCGCAAATGGCTGGAAGCGCGTAAGTTAGAGGATGTGCGCACCAGCGAACTTTTTGACGTCTGGTGGGACTAAGTTTGACAAGGGTCGGCAACTGCCGGCCCGTTTTGTCTTAAGGGAGTTTTATGATGCGTAAAACGCTGCTGGCGGTGGCGCTCTCCGTCACCGCTTTGTCTGCCCATGCAGACTACCAGTGTAGCGTCACGCCGCGTGACGATGTGATCCTCACCCCGCAGCAGGTCCAGGTGAAAGGGGAAAATGGCAATCTGGTGATCAAACCGGACGGTAACCTGACCTTTAACGGCAAGGCCTATGCCCTCAGCGCCGCCCAGCGCGAGCAGGCCCAGGATTATCAGGCCGGTCTGCGCAGCAGCCTGCCGTGGATTGACGAAGGCGCGCGTTCGCGAGTCGAAAAAGGCCGCAAGGCGCTGGATAAAATCATTACCGAACAGGTCGGCGCCGACAGCAGTATGCACGGTCGTCTGACTAAGCTGGACGCGCAGCTGAAAGAACAGATGAACCGCATTATTGAGCGCCGCAGCGATGGCCTGACCTTCCACTATAAAGCCATCGACCAGGTGCGCGCCGACGGCCAGCAGCTGGTGAATCAGGCGATGGGCGGCATTCTGCAGGACAGCATTAACGAGATGGGGGCGAAAGCGGTGCTCAAAGGCGGCGGCAACCCGCTGCAGGGCATTCTCGGCAGCCTCGGCGGTCTGCAAACCGCGATTCAGGACGAGTGGAAAAACCAGGAGGCCGATTTCCAGCAGTTTGGTAAAGACGTCTGCAGCCGAGTGGTCTCCCTTGAGGACAGCCGCAAAGCGCTGGTGGGCTCGTTAAAGTAAGCGACATCCCGCTACCTGCGTCCGCAGGTAGCAAAATCAGATTTCATTTATCCTGCCTGCGGTGGCGAACGCCTTATGATGCCTGCTGTATTCATAAAAGGAATTTGCTGATGAAAGAGGCATGGAAAACGCTCACCGTCCTGATGATCGCTTCCCCTTGTTACGTGCTGGCGGATGCCAACACGCCAACAGACGACGTGGTGAAAAAGCAGTTTGCTGAACAGACTGGCGGGATTATGCGCTTGCAAAGTGTGACGCTAAAGCAGCTCGACGCCAGGGGAAATCAGGCGACCTATATGCTGGAAGGCGATATGGCCGCCGCGGAAGATCTCTATATTTGCGTCGGCGTCGCGGGAGATTACTTTTTTTATGAGCGAGTCTGGACCAGGGGGCGGCCGGTAAAGTTCTCCGCCATGATGACCTCGGTAGGGACCAAAGACTCCGGCTGGCAGACCGAATTCTTTTCGCTGCAAATGGCGGCGAAGAGGGGCGGGAGAACCTTGAAGGAAATCGGAGGGGATGAAAGTAAAAACCTGATCGTTAATGACCACAAATTTATGGCGCAATTTGCCAAAATTAACGCCAGCTTTGCCGCCAGCAAAGCCACGATGAAGACGTTGCAAGGGCAACAGGATGCGCTGAAAACCGAGATCGCCGCGTTAGAGGAGCAGATTAACCGTTCATGGGGTACGGATGCGAACGGCAAGCCGCTCGATCGCAGCGACGTGCAGCAGGCGATGCTGGAAAAAATGTATGAAGTAGATCGGCAAAACGATCCGCTGAAATTCGAGAATCATTACTACAAAACTATCTATGAACCCGCCCTGGCCGCCTGTCAGAAAAAAGCGGTTTGCGATGCCGGGCCGCTGCGCGCCGAGCGCGATGCTGTGCTGAATGAGCAGAAGCGTAACTATTATCGCCAGCATAAAGAGATGAGTGAAAATATCAAAGCGGAGATGGCCGCGCGCGATAAAAAGATAGCGCCGCTGCAGAAGCAAAAAGGCGAACTGAGCGCGCAGCTGATGGCGCTGGAGATACGCTATCGGGATTTGGCTCGCGACGAAAAATACTGGCAGGAGGGGCTGGAGAAGATGCGCCGCGACGGGGTCCTTAAGTAGCCGAATCAGGTTCGGAATGGCCCGGCTGCGCCTGGCGGGTATAGGCTTGTCGGATAACACAATGTTCTGATATTGAAGATTTTTGCCTGACGGGCAGGGCGCTAACCGCCGCCCGGGCAGAAGCGTTAGCACGGGGGCTAACGCTCGTTTTTCCTCAGGGAGGAGAGCCCCTTCCCCTGGGCAAAACCCTACATTAGCCCCAACAGCTGTGGAATAAACAGCGAGATCGGCGGGATATAAACAATCATCATCAGCGCGATCAGCAGGGCGGCGTAGAACGGCAGCAACGGTTTGATGAGCTGCTGAATTTTCACCCCTGAAATGGAGCAGCCGACAAACAGCGCGCTGCCTACCGGCGGGGTCAGCAGGCCGATGCACAGGTTAGCGACCATCATGATGCCGAAATGAACCGGATTCATGCCTAAATCCTCAGCAATGGGCAGAAATATCGGCGTGAAAATCAGCACCGCAGGGGTCATATCCATAAAAATGCCGACGATTAGCAGCACGATATTTATCAACAGCAGGATCACCACCGGGTTTTCCGACACCCCCATTAGCGCATCGCTTATCATGTAGGGAATGTCGGCGTTGGTCATCGCCCACGACATGCCCACCGAAAAGCCAATCAGCAGCAGCACAATAGAGGTCATGACTACCGATTCCAGAATCAGCTTCGGCAGATCGCGCCACTTCACTTCCCGATAGATCAGTACCGACAGGATAAAGGTGTAGACCACGGCGATGGCAGAGGCTTCCGTCGCGGTAAAAATGCCGCCAAGGATCCCGCCCATCACAATGATGACCAGCAGCAGGCTGGGCAGAGCATCGAAAAAGGCCTTTGCCGCCTGGGCGCAGGTCGGCCGTTCGGAAACCGGATAGCCGCGGCGTTTAGCGATGCAGCCGCAGACCAGCATAATAGCCAGGCCCATCAGGATGCCCGGCAAATAGCCGGCCATAAACAGCGAGGCCACCGAGACGCCGCCTGCGGTCAGGGAAAAGACGATCAGGACGTTTGACGGCGGAATAAGCAGACCCGTGATGCAGGATGAGACGTTTACCGCTGTGGAAAAGGTCGGATCGTAGCCTTTTCGCGTCTGAATGGGATTCAGCGTGCCGCCTACCGCGGCGGCGGCGGCGACGGCTGAACCGGAAATCGAGCCGAACATCATATTGGCCAGCACGTTGACGTGGCCCAGAGAGCCCGGCACGCGTCCGACCATCACCTGTGCCAGATTGATTAAACGTATGGCAATCCCGCCGCTGTTCATCAGGGTTCCGGCAAAGATAAAAAAGGGGATGGCCAGCAGCGCGAAGTTATCAAGCCCGTTCGCCAGGCGTTGAGACACGGTAATCACCGCGATATCCCAGGGGAACATCAGCAGCATCGAACCAACGGTAGCGATACCGATGGCGAAGGAGATGGGAACGCCAATAAAAACCAGAATAAAGAAAGCGCCAAACAGCGTCAGTGCAATATAGCTATCCATGAGTTGCTCCTTATTCTGCATGTTTGATGTTTTTCAGGCCGTTACTGATAAAACACAATGCGTAAAACATCATCATGATGCCGGTGAGCGGCAGGATCAGATACACGTAGCCCATAGGGATCTGCATCGCGGCTGAGACCTGGGCGGTCGACAGCGTTTTTGCAATCAGTTTTACGCCGCCGGTCACAATCACTGCGCCGGCAAACAGCAGGATCAGCAGGTTAATGATGACGCTGAAAAGCGCCTGCCTGCGGGGAGAGAGCGTCATGGTGAGTAAATCAATCGCCAGGTGACGCTGGGCGCCGACCGTATAGGCCGCGCCCAGTAGCCCGACCCAGATCATTAAGAAGCGCGCCAGCTCGTCGGTCAGGGTGCTTGGCTGGTTGAGCACGTAGCGGCTGAATACCTGCCAGACGACGCAGACAACCAGCGCAATCATTACAGCGACAGAGAAGGCGGCGATGGTGCGGTCCACCGCCAGCTTAATGCGGTTAAGTATCATCGTTGATTTCCTGGTGCAAACGGGCCAGCGACCGGCCCGTTAAAGGTTATTCCGCGGCAGCTTCAAATTTGGCCAGCAGGGCGGCCTGGCTGGGATCTTTTTTAAAGTCATCGTATAGCGGCTGCACGGCGGCGCGGAACGGCGCTTTATCTACTTTGACTATTTCTCCGCCCAGGGCTTTGGCCTGCGCGCGGGTATCGGCATCGATCTTCCGCCACAGCTGTTGCTGATAAATCTCTGAGGCTTTCGCCGCTTTGATCAGAATGTGCTGCTGATCCGGCGTCAGCTTGTCCCAGGTTTTGCTGGAGATAACGAGGAAGTCAGGGATGGAGGCGTGCTCATCTTCAGAGAATACTTTCGCGATTTCGATATGGCGCGTCTGCACCCAGGAGGGAACGTTATTTTCCGCGCCGTCCACCACCCCCTGCTGCATGGCGGTATAAACTTCACCAAAGGAGATGGGGGTCGGGGAACCGCCCATTAATTCGACCATTTTTAACGTTGTCGGACTGGCCTGGACGCGGATCTTCAGTCCTTTTAAATCTTCCGGTTTAGTAATGGGCTTTTTGGCATAAAAGCTTCGCGTCCCGGCGACATAAGCGGAAAGGGCAAAGAATCCTTTCTCTTTCGTCGAGTTCATTATTTCCTTGCCCACCTCGCCGAAGACGACTTTATTGAAGTGATTCTGGTCGTTAAACAGGAAGGGTAAATTATAAATGGCGTAAATATTATCGAAGGACTCCAGATCGCTGGCGGAACCTTTGGTCATATCCAGCGCGCCGTTTTGTAATAACTCCATGGTCTCGCGCGCGCTGCCCATCTGACTACTGGGGTAAATACGAATCTTCATCTTACCGTCAGAAAGCTGGTTTACCTCTCTGGACATCTCCTCCAGCGCCTGATGCACCACATGGCTGCGCTCAAGGTTATGTGCCAGTTTTAATGTGACTTTTTCAGCCGCGACGGCCCCTGCGGAGAGTAGGGCCAGTAAAGCTATACCTACCAGAGAACGAGAAAAAGGGTATTTTTTCATGAGTTGGCTCCATGCACTTGGGATAATTGGTCAATATCTTTAGCATCATGCTTTATTTCTGTATGACATATTATCTTTGTTGTCGTACATCTTTAAGCTACCTGACTCACACTTTCTGGCAATGAGGTAAGGAAATAACCGATCTTATTGCTGGATTGATATTTGGCTTGTATTAATTAATGCAAATTAATTTGAGGGTGGAATATTTAATAAGAATGAATCGGATATAATAAGGTATATATGGCGGAGGAATCGAGTTATTCCCATTCCCGCACTCTGCCTGGCGGGAATGGGATAACGATATTTATTCGCTAAGGAATAGTTCGAGAAGAGAATTTAAAAACAGCTTTCCATGCTCGGTGATCTGCCAGTTCTGCTCGTCTTCCTGCAGATAGCCCTGAGCTATCGCCGCGTCCAGCTGTGGACGGATCGCCGCTTCATCAAGACCGGTATAACGGCGGAATTCCGCGCGCGGCGCGGCCTCCAGCAGGCGAAAACGGTTCATAAAGAACTCAAACGGTTTATCCGCCTCTTCCACATCATGCTGACGTTCGAGGTAGCGGCCTTCCATATAGCCGCGCGGGTGGCGGGTTTTGGCGGTACGCAGAATGCGCCCGTCCGGGAAGGTTATCTTGCCGTGCGCGCCGCAGCCGATGCCAAGGTAGTCGCCAAAGCGCCAGTAGTTGAGATTATGCTGACACTGATAGCCCGGTTTGGCGTAAGCGGAAGTCTCGTACTGCTGGTAGCCGGCGGCGCTCAGCAGCTGATGCCCCTGCTCGAAAATATCCCATAGCGCGTCGTCATCCGGCAGCACCGGCGGCCGGGAGCCGAACAAGGTGTTCGGCTCAATGGTCAGCTGGTACCACGAGAGATGCGGCGGGTTGAGAGCAATGGCCTGACGCAGATCGTCCAGCGCCTCCTCCAGAGACTGGTCCGGCAAACCGTGCATCAGGTCGAGATTGAAACTGCGCAGGCCCAGGCCGCTGGCGAGGCGTGCCGCGCGTTTGGCCTCTTCCGGGCCGTGGATCCGCCCCAGCCGCTGCAGCTTCGGTTCGCTAAAGCTTTGTACGCCGATGGAGATGCGATTCACCCCGGCGCGCTGGTAATCAACGAAGCGATCGGCCTCCACGGTGCCCGGGTTGGCTTCCATGGTGATTTCCGCCCCGGCGGCCAGCGGCAGGCAGGCGCGGACGCCATCGAGCAGGGTTTGCATGGCCGGGCCGGACAGCAGGCTCGGCGTACCGCCGCCGATAAAAATGGTGCCTATTTCCCGTCCCTGGGCATACTGCGCATCGGTCCGCAGATCGTTCAGCAGATGCTGGACGTAGTCATCGTGCGGCACTTCGCCTTTCAGCGCATGCGAATTAAAGTCGCAGTACGGGCACTTCTGCACGCACCAGGGAATATGGATATAGAGACTCAGCGGCGGCAAATTAGCCATTACGTAATGCTTCCAGTAACAGTTTCAGCGCCTGCCCGCGATGGGAAATGGCGCTCTTTTCTTCACGGCTCAGTTCGGCCGCGGTTTTTCCTTCTGACGGGACGAAGAAGATCGGATCGTAGCCGAAGCCGCCCTGACCCGCGGCTTTCCGGGCGATCACCCCAGGCCAGCTGCCGTGGCACACCAGCGGCGTGGGATCCTCGGCATGGCGCAGATAGACCAGTACGCAGTGGAATTGCGCCTGGCGCTGGTCGTCCGGCACGTCCTGCAGGGCGTCGAGCAGTTTCTCAAGGTTCTGCTGGTCGCTGGCGTCGACGCCGGCATAGCGGGCGGAGTAGATGCCCGGCGCGCCGCCCAGGGCATCGACGGCCAGACCGGAATCGTCGGCGATAGCCGGCAGGCCGGTGATCTGCGCCGCATGACGCGCCTTCAGAATCGCGTTTTCAATGAAGGTCAGGCCGGTCTCTTCCGCAGACTCGACGCCCAGCTCGGTCTGAGCGACGATATCGAGACCAAAATCTTCCAGCAGCGAGGCCAGTTCGCGCACTTTACCGGCGTTGCCGGTAGCGAGGACGACTTTTTGCATGATAAATCCTGTTTATTCAGTTAGCGCCGCGACCGCAGTCGGGATCTGTTGTGGGGCGATGATTTTAACTTGCTTATGGCGGCCCAGCTCGCCTTTTTCAATCAGTACCTGGCTTTTGGCGACGCGGAACTGTTTGGCGAGAAATTTCACCAGATGGGCATTGGCCTGGCCATCAACGGGCGGGGCGGTAATGGCGACTTTGAGCTCGTCGCCATGCACGCCCACGATGCTGTCGCGGCTGGCCTTCGGCTGAATATACAGCCTCAGCACCAGCCCGTCAGCGCAGCTTTCAACGGCACTCATAGCGCCATCCACAGCCCCGGCAGCAGTACGTTACCGGTGGCCTGCAGCACCTCGGCGATACCCATATTGATCACGTACAGCAGCAGCACCAGCACCATCGGTGAGAAATCGATACCGCCCATCGACGGCAGCAGGTTGCGGATAGGGCGCAGCAGCGGGTCCGCCAGCTGCATCAGCACATATTCCACCGGGCTGCGTCCCTGGCTGACCCAGCTCATGATTGCCATCAGCAGGAGCACCCAGAAGATCAGCGAGCCGATGGTTTTCAGCAGAATAAGCAGAGCGGAGATCCAGATGATCGGCTGGAAGGTGATCACCATAAACAGTACGATCGCTTTGATGACGCAGAGGATGAATGCCACCAGCAGCGAGGCGCTGTCAATCGGCCCCATTGCCGGGATAATCCGGCGCAGCGGCCCGACAATCGGCTGCGTGGCCTTTACCACAAACTGCGAAAACGGGTTGTAAAAGTCGCAGCGCGCCCACTGCATCCAGACGCGTAACAACACGACCATCGTGTAAAGCTCAATGACCGTTGAAAGCAGGAAAGTCAACGTCTTCATGGCGTTCCTCAGATTCCTTATTATTTGCTGTAGTCGCGCGCACCAAAAATGGCCGTGCCGATGCGCACCATTGTGCTTCCCGCCGCGATAGCGGCTTCCATATCGTCCGACATTCCCAGAGACAACGTATCGACCGTGGGGTACCGCGTTTTTAACCGCGCAAATGCTACCGCCATTTGCTGGGCGACGGCAAACTGCCTTACATATTCTGACTCAGGCGCGGGGATCGCCATCAGGCCGCGCAGCTCCAGATGAGGTAACTCAGCGATCTCCGTCGCTAAAGCATCGAGCGCTTCCAGCGGGATGCCGGATTTACTCTGCTCATCGCTAATGTTGATTTGAATCAGTACCTTCAGCGGCGGCAAATGCGCCGGGCGCTGCTCGTTCAGGCGGGTGGCGATTTTCAACCGATCGACGGTGTGGCACCAGTCAAAATGTTCGGCCACCAGCCGGCTTTTGTTGGACTGCAGGGGGCCAATAAAGTGCCACTGCAGACCGCTGACGCCTGCCTGCTGGAAATGGTTAATCTTCTCCACGCCCTCCTGGACGTAGTTTTCACCAAATGCCCGCTGGCCTGCCGCGATGGCTTCTTCGATCGCGCTCGCAGGTTTCGTTTTACTCACTGCAAGCAATGTCACTTCTTCTGGCGCACGCCCGCAACGGGCGGCGGCACCGGAGATTTTGTCCCGGACCTGTGCCAGGTTATGCGCAATATCGTTCATATTCCGAGGATGAGTTATGAAGCTGGAAGAAATCGTAGCCCTTAGTGTAAAGCATAATGTCTCCGATCTACACCTGTGCAATTCCGCCGCACCGCGCTGGCGGCGGCAGGGCAAGCTGGAGGCCGCTCCCTTTCCCGCGCCGGATATCGCGGATTTACTCAACGACTGGCTCGATGCCGCACAGTTCCAGCACTGGCAGGAGCACGGCCAGATTGACTTTGCGCTGACTCTGGCCTGCGGTTCGCGGCTACGCGCCAGCGCTTTCGCCCATACGCGCGGAATATCGCTGGTGCTGCGCCTGCTGCCCGTCCAGTGCCCGCGTCTGGAGACGCTGGGCGCGCCGCCTGCGCTAAGCGAGCTGCTGGCGGAAGAGAGTGGCCTGCTGCTGGTCACCGGGGCGACGGGCAGCGGCAAGTCGACTACCCTGGCGGCGATGGTCGGGCATCTCAACCAGCATCTTGATGGCCATATTCTGACGCTGGAGGATCCGGTGGAGTTTATTCATCACAGCGAGCGCTGCCTGATCCAGCAGCGGGAGATTGGCCGTCACTGTCCTTCGTTCTCCGCGGCGCTTCGGGTGGCGCTGCGCCAGGATCCGGATGTGATCCTGCTTGGGGAGTTACGCGACAGCGAAACCATCCGTCTGGCGTTGACGGCTGCGGAAACCGGGCATCTGGTGATGGCGACATTACACACCCGCGGCGCGGCGCCGGCGGTGGAGAGATTGATCGATGTCTTTCCGGCAGAGGAGAAAGATCAGGTTCGGAGTCAGCTGGCCGGAAGCCTGTGCGCGGTGCTGGCGCAAAAATTATTACCCGCACGTCAGGGCGGCAGAGTTGCGCTATACGAGCTTCTGGTCAATACGCCGGCGGTGGCGAATTTGATCCGCGAAGGAAAAGTGCACCAGCTGCCCGGTGTGATGCAGACCGGGATGCAGGCCGGAATGCTGACATTTACCCAGAGTTTTCAGCAACGTGTGGCCACAGGCCAGCTGTAGGGGGGGCGTGAAGCGGGTTGGGTGGTTAAAATGATGTGTTAACTGAATGTTTAAATGCTGTTTCTGGATATTATTTGATAATACAAATAATCTTTCTGAATAAATTCAAATAAGACATTCAGCTGAGATATTTCGACAGTGAATACGCATTTCCAGGAAAAAAGTTTGATTACCTTTTGACAGCTTTGCGGTATTCGATTTATGCTGTTTACGGGAATAGGATGATTCTCATGGAATAACGTTTCAATTTGTAAATTGCTAAGGCTATTTATAAATTCATGACTGATTGTATATTTTTTTATTCATTTAACCACCATGATGGTGGATAGCAGCTAAGGAGAGTTTTAAGTGATTAATTTAAATGGAAATTTATCATCTTCTCGTCAGGTTACATTTATTACCCACCCGTCAATCCAGAGTAAAGCCTTTGCCAGCTATCTCAGCGAAACCCTGATGGCACCGGTAGTTTTACAAAATATTAATAAACCGCTGGCGCAGCGACTGGCGAAAGACTCTGTAATATTATTTGATATCGCCGTTTCAAATAAGAAATTAAACGGGGTGTGGCGAGATATTATTCGGCTGCAGTCAGATAATCCCCGCTTGCTGATTATCAACAGCGCGCAAAAGTATGAGTTATACGAAATGGCGCAGTGGCCGGCTTTATATGGCGTGTTCCGCCATGACGATGATGAATCGCGCTTAATTGAGGGCGTCAAGGCCGTGCTGAACGGCGAACAGACGGCTGAATTGAGCGTGATGCACCCGGCGATGTACGCTGCGGACCATACATCGGCGCCGGTTGAAAACTCGCCGCTGACCGAACGAGAATGCGAGATCCTCAACGAACTGCGCTGCGGCGCGACCAACCTGGATATTGCCCGCGCGCTGTTTATCAGCGAGAACACGGTGCGGACGCACCTGTATAACGTGTTCCGTAAGCTGAGCGTTAAGAATCGCACCCAGGCGGTGAGCTGGGCTAACGAACATCTGCGCCACTAGGCGGGAGGATCTGCGCCGTTAGCGGTTCGCCGGCGGCGCAGAAGACAGAGCTTAAAAGCTCTGCTCGAAGTAGCTTTCCAGAATGACCACCGCAGAGGCCGAATCGACGCTGCCTTTATTCAGCGCCCGATAGCCGCCGTGTTCGAACAGGCCCGCCCGGGCCTCAACCGTACTCAGACGTTCATCGTGGAGAAGGATCGCGACGCCAAAGCGGCCATGAATTTTATTGGCGAAATTACGTGCGCGCGCCGTCAGCGGTTGCTCGGTGCCGTCCATATTCAGCGGCAGGCCGACGATCACCGCCTCAGGCTGCCACTCCTTAAGCAGTTTTTCGATGATATTCCAGTCCGGTTTACCGTCCTGCGCCTTCAGCGCCGGCAGTGGCCGGGCGGTGGCGGTGATGCGTTGCCCCACCGCCACACCGATGCTTTTCGTCCCGAAATCAAAGCCAAGAAAGGTTCCGCTCATCATGCATGCCCCGCGACGCCTGGCATCGTCACGATGTCGATGCCAATCAGTTTAGCCGCCTCGCGCCAGCGATCGGCGATGGGCGTACGGAAAAGAATATTCTGGTCCGCCGGGGCGGTGAGCCAGGCATTATCTAAAATCTCCTGCTCCAGCTGCCCTTTCTCCCACGAGGAGTAGCCCAGCGCAACCAGCACGTTGCCCGGCTGCCGGTCGGTGCCTAAGGTTTCGAGGACATCCCGGGAGGTGGTGATCACCGTGTTATCCGAGATACGGATGCTTGAGGAAAAGTCAGAGGGCGGGGTATGTAAAATAAAGCCGCGGTCTTCCGCCAGCGGGCCGCCCAGCATCACCGGTTTATCCAGGCGGATCTCCGGATTACGCGGCTCCGGGACAATTTTGAGCTTCTCAAGGATCCCTTCCACCTGCAGATTTTCCAGCGGCTTATTGATAATAATGCCCATGGCACCCTCGTCGTTATACTCGCAGATATAGACCACGGAGCGGCGGAAAATGGGGTCCTGAAGCGCAGGCATGGCAATCAGAAAGTGATGCTGTAAATTCATTGTCAGAGGTTCTGTTCCTGGTTCAAAAAGCAACACCCAGTATGCGGGCAAAGTAGAATGGTGTCGATGCACTTTATCTGGCAGGCGCCTGAGCGGCGCCTGGCTGGAAGGGTTTCACCAGCGCGGCGATCCGCGCTCGCTGTGCCCTGAGCGGACGTTCGTCCGCCGTAGTGCTTATCGGGCGAGACGTCTTTCAATAGCGTCCATCAGCATGCCGGTGATCGAAATATCCGGGAAGGCGGCTTCGATCTCACGTACGCAGGTGGGGCTGGTGACGTTAATTTCCGTCAGACGGTCGCCGATGATATCCAGGCCGACGAAGATAAGACCTTTGGCCTTCAGCGTCGGGCCGACGCGGCGGGCGATGTCCCAGTCGCTTTCGGTTAGCGGGCGAGCTTCGCCGCGGCCGCCGGCGGCCAGATTGCCGCGGGTCTCGCCGCCCTGCGGAATGCGCGCCAGGCAGTAAGGCACCGGCTCGCCATCCACCACCAGCACGCGCTTGTCGCCATCTTTAATGGCTGGCAGATAGTTCTGCGCCATGCAGTAGCGGCTGCCCAGCTCGGTCAGCGTCTCGGCGATAACCCCAAGGTTCGGATCGCCGGCTTTGACGCGGAAAATAGAGGCGCCGCCCATGCCGTCGAGCGGCTTCATGATGATATCGCCGTGCTTTTCCCAGAAGGCTTTCAGCTGGGCTTTATTGCGGGTGACCAGCGTTTCCGGGGTCAGCTCGGAGAACCAGGCGGTGAACAGCTTCTCGTTACAGTCGCGCAGGCTCTGCGGCTTGTTGACGATAAGCGTGCCTTTCTCTTCCGCTCGCTCCAGAATATAGGTCGCATAAATAAATTCGGTATCAAACGGCGGATCCTTACGCATCAGAATGACGTCAAGATCCGCCAGCGGCAGGTCCTGTTCGCCGGTGAAGTCATACCATTTGTCGTAGTTCTGTTCGACGCTCAGCGTGCGCGTCCGGGCGCGGGCTTCGCCGTTGATCAAATAGAGGTCGTTCATCTCCATATAATGGAGTTCATAGCCGCGACGCTGCGCCTCCAGCAACATAGCGAAGCTGGTGTCTTTCTTGATGTTGATGGTTGCGATGGGATCCATCACGATGCCGAGCTTGATCATGGTTCTTCTCCGTTAACGCCTCAACCTAAGTCGCCAAAACGCACCTGCAGGGCGGTGATGGCGGTGAGCGCAGTAGTCTCTGTACGCAGAACGCGCGGTCCCAACAGGATATCAGTAAACTGGTATTTCGCGGTCATCGCTATCTCTTCAGCCGACAGCCCGCCTTCCGGGCCAATCAGCAGACGGACGCGTTCAACCGGCAGCGGCAGCGTGTTAATGCTGGCGCTGGCGCGCGGGTGCAGGTTGAGCTTCAGCCCGCTGTCCTGCTCGGCGCACCACTCCTCCAGCTGCATCGCCGGGCGAATTTCCGGTACCACATTACGACCGCTCTGTTCGCAGGCGGCAATAGCGATTTTCTGCCACTGCTGGATCTTTTTCTGCAAACGTTCGGCGTCCAGTTTAACGCCGCAGCGCTCGGAAAACAGTGGCGTTATGAGGCTTACCCCGAGTTCGATCGATTTCTGGATGGTGAATTCCATTTTTTCGCCGCGGGACATCACCTGGCCTAAATGGATATGCAGCGGCGATTCCCGATCGTCGGGTTCGCCACTGAGGACTTCAACCGCGACGTTTTTCTTACCGGCCTCGGTGATGACGGCGTCAAACACCTGGTTACTGCCGTCGAAGAGCTGAAGGTGCTGACCAGCGGTCATGCGCAGGACGCGGCCGACGTGGTTGGCCGCGTCATCGCTCAACGCGATCAGGCTGCCGACAATGAGGCGTTCTGGATGATGGATGCGAGGAATGCGCATGCTTGATATTCCGTTCTTTGCGCAGATGCCAGCTTCCCGCCATTGGGCGGGAAGCACAGGGCTGCAAATTAACAATTGCCGCTAGTGTAGGTTAGCTCTTTTGCGCCTGGCAAGCCTGCAGGACATACGGATTATGGTTGCCCTGTACTTTCGCGATGCGTTCATCGCGTTCACACTCCCAGGCGGTGACCGGGTACTGTTTATTCCAGGCGGTAAACAGCTGAGTTTGCTGGCGGGAAAGATTCAGCTGGTAGCGGTCGCGCATATAGAAGTAGGTGCGGGCGATGGCGCCGCGTGCGCGGGCAGGGGGCTCGGCGATTTTATCTTTAAAATCGACCTTCATGGTGCACTGGCCGTACTGGCCTTCACCGCCGTTCCACTGGCTGTACATAAAGTTGCCGCGATCGCCATTCACTTCTCCCACCGCCGGCTGCAGATTGTGCATATCGCTTTCCATCTTGCGGTACTCCGGATCTTTGGCGCAGTTTTTACGTCCACCCTCCTGCCAGCACTGGCGCTGATGGCCGAACTGCCACGCCGGCACCACGTGTTCCCATTCAACCCGGCTGGCGCGGTTCTCATTTTTACGCACTTTATAGCCGCAAGATTCCAGATCGATAACGCCTTTTTTACCCTGCCAGTCAATTTTACAGCCGCAGTAAAAGTCGCCGGGAACGTCGGCGTTTACTTTGACGCCAGCGGCCTTGGCCTGGGAAAAGCTGGTAATTTCGGCGGCCGCAAGCGGGCCACTCACTGCCGTGCACAATACTGCAACGGCTAAAACATGCATACGGGACATCGTTCACTCCGTGTCAAAACGAGCCCGCAACGTAGCGAATGAGGGTGCCGGATGCAATCAGTCAGATCAGAAAGTTTCTAATTAATTCCAATGGTTATTTTTCAGCCACCAGCAGATCGCCGCAGCGCACGCAGCGGTAAGTGGCTTCGCCGCGCACCACCCGGTTATGGCGACGAACGGTGAGCTGATGCTGCTGGCAGCGGCAGCGGTAGGGGAAGGTATTCTGGCGGACCGAATCAAGTTCAAAACGGTGGGTGCGACGCGCGGGAACGCCCAGGACGCTCTCCATCATCCATTTCCACTCTTTGCCGTGCGGGGCTACCCGGCCAAAGTGTTGCCACACCAGCAGGTGCGCCAGCTCATGGGGCACCACTTCATCGATAAACTCCTGCTGATTCTCCAGCAGCAGCACCGGGTTTAAACGAATTTCGTTTTTCTCCAGCCAGGCGGTGCCGGCGGAGGTACCGCGCTGCTGGTAGACCAGCGTCGGCTCCGCGTAGCGGCGTTCCAGCTTGAGGTTCGCTTTGGCGAGATGCTCCCGCAGGCTGCGCATCACGGCCTGCTGAATAGCGATGGGAATACGGGGTGTTTTCATAGCGCCAGAGGATAGTGCGGCGGAGGGGGGAGAGCAAGAGGAAGCTTCCTCCCGTGAGGGGAGGAAGCTCAGGCGGGTTAATCGCGGGCGCCGATCTCGCGCAGCGGACGACCCTGCATCAGGTTGCGTTCGATATGTTCCAGCGAGACGTTTTTGGTTTCCGGGATCAGCCACAGCGTCAGCAGGATAAACAGCACGTTCAGACCGCCGTACACCCAGAAGGTGTTGGCGCTGCCCAGCGAATTGAGCATGGTCAGGAAGGTAGCCCCGACAATCATGTTGGCAATCCAGTTGGTCGCTGTGGAGCAGGTGATACCGAAGTCGCGGCCTTTCAGCGGCTGGATTTCGGAACACAGTACCCAAATCAGCGGGCCGGCGCTCATGGCGAAACCGACGATAAACATCAGCAGCATCAGGACGGCGATGTACTGGGCGGTTGAGGAGTGAATGCCGATGTGCATCATGCTGCCCAGCACGCCCATCCCCGCGGCCATGACGATAAAGCCAAGGATCAGCGTCGGTTTACGGCCCCAGCGGTCGACCAGACCGATGGCGATAAAGGTAGCCAGCACGTTAGTCAGGCCGACGATCACCGTCCCCCACATCTGCTCGGTGGTGTTGGCATAGCCCGCCAGCTCAAAGATCTTCGGCGCGTAGTACATGATGACGTTCATCCCGGTGAACTGCTGCATCACCTGCAGCAGAATGCCGAGGAACACCGCGCGGCGGAAGTTGCTGTTGTCTTTAAACAGCGACCAGCCGGACTGTTTTACCTTCAGGCTTTCGCGGATCTCGTCGAGTTCGCGTTTCGCTTCGGCGCTGGTATCGCGCAGGCGCAGCAGCACGCGCTCGGCATCGACAAAGCGACGTTTAGCGGCGAACCAGCGCGGGCTGTCCGGCAGGAAGATAACGCCGATCAGCAGCAATACCGCCGGAATAATGATTACGCCGAGCATCCAGCGCCATGCGCCGCTGTAGCTGAAAGCGGTGTCGGAGAGGTAGGCGCCAAGAATACCGATGGTGATCATCAACTGGTACATGGAAATCATACTGCCGCGAATTTTCTCCGGAGCGATTTCCGACAGATACAGCGGCGCGGTGTAGGAGGCGACGCCCACCGCCAGGCCCAGCAGCACGCGGGAAACCAGCAGGATCTCGACGTTTGGCGCGGCGGCGGAGAACAGAGAGCCGGCGACGAAGAGGATGGCGCCGATCATCAGGCTCTTTTTACGGCCCAGTTTGAAGGAGAGCCAGCCGCTGCCGACCGCACCGACGGCGGCGCCGAACATCATGGAGCTGACCACCCACTCCTGAGTGTGAGCGGAAATCTGGAACTCATTGGCAATAAAGGGTAACGCACCCGCAATAACACCGATATCAAGGCCGAACAGCAGGCCAGCCAGCGCGGCGAGGAAACAGACGAAGAACGTCATGGTCTTGTTTGAACGCCCTTGTTTTTTGTTGTCAGGCATAACGCCCTCCAGTTGAGTTATTGATTCTGTCGATGGTTAGCGTAGGACACTCGTCGGTAAAAAAACGTGATTATAGTCACGGCTGTGTAATCGTTTCCACAAAGGTAAAGAAACGTAATTCATTAAATGCTTTTTAAATCAGCAATATAAATAAGGATAGACGACAATTTTAAAAACGGTAATCAGAGTTAACCGAAACAATATGTAACATTGTGAAAAATGCGCGCATATGGAGGCGCTTGCAGGCAGCAATCGACCATTGTCATTATGTAATCGCTTTCATTGCATCGCCGCGGTTCGCTGAAGCAGGGCATGGGAGGGTGGGTAACGGACATAAAAAGGCCAGCGCGAGGCTGGCCTTGAAGAGTGGAAGCGGGGAGATTATTTCAGACCAGCCGCTTCGCGCAGCAGGGCCGCTTTGTCGGTTTTTTCCCATGGGAAATGTTCGCGACCAAAGTGACCGTAGGCAGCGGTTTCTTTGTAGATCGGGTGCAGCAGATCCAGCATCTGAATCAGGCCGTACGGACGCAGGTCGAAGAACTCGCGCACCAGCAGGGTCAGCTGTTCAGAAGGCACTTTTTCTGTACCAAAGGTTTCCACCATGATGGAAGTCGGCTCTGCAACGCCGATGGCGTAGGAAACCTGAATTTCGCAACGGTCAGCCAGGCCTGCGGCAACGATGTTTTTCGCCACATAGCGCGCCGCATAGGCTGCGGAACGGTCAACTTTAGATGGATCCTTACCGGAGAAGGCGCCGCCGCCGTGACGAGCCATGCCGCCGTAGGTATCGACGATGATCTTACGACCGGTCAGACCGCAGTCGCCCATCGGGCCGCCGATAACGAAACGGCCGGTTGGGTTGATGAAGAATTTAGTGGACGCGCTCAGCCATTCGGTTGGCAGAATCGGTTTGATGATCTCTTCCATCACCGCTTCCTGCAGCGATTTCTGGTCGATATCTTCCGCGTGCTGCGTGGACAGCACCACCGCGTCGATGCCGACGATTTTGCCGTCGTCATACTGGAAGGTCACCTGGCTTTTCGCATCCGGACGCAGCCACGGCAGGGTGCCGTTTTTACGTACTTCAGCCTGGCGCTGCACCAGACGGTGAGCGTAGGTCACCGGCGCCGGCATCAGCACGTCGGTTTCGTTGGTGGCGTAGCCAAACATCAGCCCCTGGTCGCCTGCGCCCTGTTCCAGCGGATCGGCACGGTCAACGCCCTGGTTGATGTCCGGAGACTGTTTACCAATGGCGCTCAGTACGGCACACGAGTTGGCGTCAAAGCCCATATCGGAATGCACGTAGCCAATTTCGCGGACGGTGTTGCGGGTGATCTCTTCGATGTCAACCCATGCGCTGGTGGTGATTTCGCCGCCTACCAGCACCATGCCAGTTTTGACATAGGTTTCACATGCGACACGCGCTTTCGGATCCTGCTCGAGGATCGCATCCAGCACGGCATCAGAGATTTGGTCAGCAATTTTGTCAGGATGCCCTTCTGATACGGACTCAGACGTAAAAAGGTGTTTTGCCATATTTTATTTCACCTGTGGACGATTCGGATAGCTCATACTGTTGTGTAATGTGGCTTTGGTGGATAATCAGCGCAAAGCCGCGCAGGTAGCGACACGAGCAGTCTGAGTGTTAATCAGTATAGACGGATTAACTTCTGGACGGCTATTTTAGGTCAAATCTTAAGCCCATTTCCAGCCTTTTTTGATGGCGGTCGCATTTATCGGAAAACTCGCCTGGCAAATTTTCCTGACAACCGCGCAAACCTGCACATTTTTATTTTGCTTTTTACCCCGCTTCTCGGTATAAAACGCCGCGCGCGGCTCATTAAAAAAGCGCACGGGGATCTCCCCGTGGTGCCACTTCCAGCCGGGTTAAGCAGTCTGTATTTACAGAATCTCGCAACGGCATAGCGCCTGTTGCCCGGTATGTATAGCTTTGGCTTGTCGCCGACCCTGACCCAGGGCGGTGTGGAGGTGATACCAGATAATGAACCAACGTTTTTCGCTTGATTCGTCGCGTCGTTCTGTCGCGCGTCAGCACTCCGCAACCTGCATCTCTCTCATGCAAACCAGCCGATGTTCACCCCATCTCGGCGCTTCTCAGGATTCCAGGGCCGGTCGGTCGTCAGAAAACTGAACAAGGGCGCTCTTGCCTGGCAAGAGTTTTCTCGTGGTTTCTCCGGACTGTCATACTCTGTTCGGCTACGTGTTTTACGATGATATGAATAAGAAACCGGTCGCGCAGTCGCAAAACCAGCAGATAGTGCTGGGCTTTAGGACTGTTCATGGGTTGTTATCGCATCTTTGGACTGCGATAGTAGTTAACTGTCTTACACTTATTATTAAAAATTGAGGTTCGCTATGTCTGACGACATGTCTATGGTTTCGCCTTCGTCAGCAGGCGAACACGGTGTACTACGTTCCATGCAGGAGGTAGCGATGAGCTCCCAGGAAGCCAGCAAGATGCTGCGTACTTATAATATTGCCTGGTGGGGCAATAACTATTATGACGTCAACGAACTGGGCCACATCAGCGTTTGCCCGGATCCGGACGTCCCGGAAGCGCGCGTTGACCTCGCTGAATTAGTCAAAGCGCGCGAAGCGCAAGGGCAACGCTTGCCGGCGCTGTTCTGCTTCCCGCAGATCCTGCAGCACCGCCTGCGCTCAATCAACGCCGCATTCAAGCGCGCGCGCGAATCCTACGGCTATAACGGCGATTACTTCCTGGTCTACCCGATCAAGGTGAACCAGCATCGCCGCGTCATCGAATCGCTGATCCATTCCGGCGAGCCGCTGGGTCTGGAAGCCGGTTCGAAAGCGGAACTGATGGCCGTGCTGGCGCACGCCGGGATGACCCGCAGCGTCATCGTCTGTAACGGCTATAAAGACCGCGAATACATCCGCCTGGCGCTGGTGGGCGAGAAAATGGGCCACAAGGTCTATCTGGTCATCGAGAAGATGTCGGAGATCGCCATCGTGCTGGAAGAGGCCGAGCGCCTGAACGTGGTGCCGCGCCTTGGCGTGCGCGCGCGTCTGGCCTCGCAGGGGTCCGGTAAATGGCAGTCTTCTGGCGGCGAGAAGTCCAAGTTCGGCCTCGCGGCGACCCAGGTTCTGCAGCTGGTGGAGATCCTGCGTGCCGCAGGACACCTCGACAGCCTGCAGCTGCTGCACTTCCACCTCGGCTCGCAAATGGCTAACATTCGCGATATCGCCACCGGCGTGCGTGAATCGGCGCGTTTCTACGTCGAGTTGCATAAGCTGGGCGTCAATATCCAGTGCTTCGACGTCGGCGGCGGCCTGGGCGTGGATTACGAAGGCACCCGCTCGCAGTCTGACTGCTCGGTGAACTACGGCCTGAACGAATACGCTAACAATATCATCTGGGCCATCGGCGACGCCTGCGAAGAGAACGGCCTGCCGCACCCGACGGTGATCACCGAGTCCGGCCGCGCGGTGACCGCACACCACACCGTGCTGGTTTCCAACATCATCGGCGTGGAGCGCAACGAATACACCGAGGCGACCCCGCCGGCGGAAGACGCCGCGCGCCCGCTGCAGAGCATGTGGGAAACCTGGCTGGAGATGCACGAAACCGGCAATCGCCGCTCGCTGCGCGAATGGCTGCACGACAGCCAGATGGACCTGCACGATATCCATATCGGCTACTCCTCCGGCACTTTCAACCTGCAGGAGCGCGCCTGGGCAGAACAGCTGTATCTGAACATGTGTCATGAAGTGCAGAAGCAACTCGACCCGAGCAACCGCGCCCATCGCCCGATTATTGATGAGCTGCAGGAGCGCATGGCGGATAAAATCTACGTCAACTTCTCGCTGTTCCAGTCGATGCCGGATGCGTGGGGGATCGATCAGCTGTTCCCGGTGATGCCGCTGGAAGGGCTGAACAAGTCGCCGGAGCGCCGCGCGGTGCTGCTGGACATCACCTGCGACTCGGATGGCGCCATCGATCACTACGTGGACGGCGACGGGATCGCCACCACCATGCCGATGCCGGAATATGACCCGGAGAACCCGCCGATGCTGGGCTTCTTTATGGTCGGCGCCTATCAGGAAATCCTTGGCAACATGCACAACCTGTTCGGCGATACCGAGGCGGTAGACGTGTTCGTCTTCCCTGACGGCAGCGTTGAGGTTGAGCTGTCCGACGAGGGCGATACCGTGGCGGATATGCTGCAGTACGTGCAGCTGGATCCCAACACGCTGCTGACCCAGTTCCGCGATCAGGTGAAAAACACCGGCCTGGACGACGCGCTGCAGCAGCAGTTCCTCGAAGAGTTCGAGGCGGGTCTGTACGGGTACACTTATCTGGAAGACGAGTAACCGCCGATGCCCGGTGGCGCTGCGCTTACCGGGCCTGCGTATGGCGGCCGCCTAAGGCGAAGCCGTCATCCGGCAGAAGGCGATACTCACTTGAACCCGTATGCATTACCGGCGATAATTCACGCCAATAAGCGATTTATCTATCAAACCCTTCCTCGTCGGGCCTAACGACGCGGAGGGGTTTTTTTATACTTATTTTTTACGTTCCACGACTGTGAAAAGAGGTCATATCCATGAGCACTTTAGGTCATCAATACGATAACTCCCTGGTATCCAATGCCTTTGGCTTCCTGCGTCTGCCGATGAATTTCATGCCCTACGACAGCGATGCTGACTGGGTGATCACCGGCGTCCCGTTCGATATGGCGACCTCCGGGCGCGCGGGCGGCCGTCATGGCCCGGCGGCGATCCGTCAGGTTTCCACCAATCTCGCCTGGGAGCACAACCGTTTTCCGTGGAACTTCGACATGCGCGAACGCCTGAACGTGGTTGACTGCGGGGATCTGGTGTACGCCTTCGGCGACGCGCGCGAAATGAGCGAGAAGCTGCAGGCCCACGCCGAGAAGCTGCTGGCGGCCGGCAAGCGCATGCTCTCCTTTGGCGGCGACCACTTCGTTACGCTGCCGCTGCTGCGCGCCCACGCCAAGCACTTCGGTAAAATGGCGCTGGTGCACTTCGATGCCCACACCGACACTTACGCCAACGGCTGCGAGTTCGACCACGGCACCATGTTCTACACCGCGCCGAACGAAGGGCTCATCGATCCGAACCACTCCGTACAGATCGGTATTCGCACCGAATTCGATAAAGATAACGGTTTCACCGTGCTTGATGCGGGCCAGGTTAACGACCGCAGCGTCGATGACGTGATTGCCCAGGTGAAGCAGATCGTTGGCGATATGCCGGTGTACCTGACCTTTGATATCGACTGCCTGGATCCGGCATTTGCGCCAGGAACCGGTACGCCGGTTATCGGTGGGCTCACCTCTGACCGCGCGATCAAGCTGGTGCGCGGTCTGAAGGATCTGAACATCGTCGGGATGGACGTGGTGGAGGTCGCCCCGGCCTACGATCAGTCCGAAATCACCGCCCTGGCGGCGGCGACCCTCGCGCTGGAGATGCTGTACATCCAGGCGGCGAAGAAGGGCGAATAACCCGAGGTCACCCCAACCCTCTCCCTTCCGGGGAGAGGGTACCGCACGGCACAGGGGGTTAATCAAGGCGCCGGACGGTTGCTCCTGCGGGCCGGGAGAGGGCCGACCCGCAGGAGAGGGTTCATCAGGTGCTTAAAACACGTTAAATGGATATTCGACGTAGAACCGCACTTCATTACCGCTGACGTTATAGTCGCTGGCGTTGCTGGAAACCCGCAGTACCGAATAGCGAAGCCTGAATTTCAAATCTTTCGCCGCCCCGTTTTGCACCTGGTATTGAACCTGGTTGAACCATTCATGTTCTTTGCCGTTGCTGGTCTCTGACGTTTTAATGTTATCCCCGCGCACGTAGGCGGTGGTCCAGGTCAGCCCCGGTAGCCCCAGCCCGGCAAAATCCAGTCCATACGATGCCTGCCAGGAGCGTTCATCTTCCCCGTTAAAATCAGACCAGTAGGAGTTGGCCAGCCAGATGGTGTTCCCGCCATCGCCGACGCCGCCCTGGTTCTGGTAGCCGCCGTAGTGGTAGCCGGTGCTGCCGCTGCTTTGCTGGTAAGCAACCTTAAAGGTATGGATATCCCAGATGTAGCTGGCGGCCAGGCTCCAGATACTGTTGCTGCGTCCGGTGTAATTGGCATCGGCATATTGCTGATCCAGGCGTGAGTGATAGCCGTTGAAGTCGAGAACCAGTTGTTGGTTGGCGGCGAACGGCTGCTGATAGTTCAGGCCGAGATACTGTTTGTTCAGCACATCTTCGACATGCGACGCGTACAGCGCGCCGCTGAGCTGGTCGTTGAACCGGTAGCTGGCGCCGCCGAAGGACAGGCTTTTCAGACCGCTGTTATGGCTGTCGTCGCTTTTACGCTGCTGATCGGTCAGGTAGCCGGCGTTAATTTCCAGACCGTCGATTTCGCGTGAGGTCAGCATGGTGCCGGTATAGCTCTCGTACAGCAGACGTGAATCATCGGCGTAGACGATGGGCAACATCGGGCGCTGACTGCCGTAGCTGAGCACAGTATTCGAAAAGCGCATTTTGCCGGTGGCGCCGAATTTCGCGAGGTCGGATTTTGCCCGGCCGTCGTCATCCTGGGCGAAAAAGTCAATGCCGCCCGCGCCGCTGCGGCCGCGGCCGCCGTCGAGGCGCACGGCGTACTGGGCGATGCCGTCCACGCCGAAGCCGACCGGTCCCTCGGTAAAGCCGGATTCGAAGGTGGCGATAATTCCCTGGCCCCATTCGGCTTTATCCGGCAGCCCATCGCGATAATCGCGTTTGATATACGCGTTACGTAAAAAGAGATCCAGATGGCTGTCTTCAATAAAGCCCTGGCTGGTAGATTGTTGGCTGGCGAAAGCCGGCGCGGCGGCAATAATGCCAAGTGCGATGAATGATAATTCTTTTTTCACTGAGGGCACTTCTCTGTCTGTCGATATATTCAAGGGAATCACTGCAATCGCGATATTCTCCTGAAATAATGTCAAAAGCAATCATTGTGTGAGCAATGGTATCGGCAGGAAACAAGCGGTGTGGCCCACGCCGGCCAGGTTTGGCGAAGAGGGGTGGACTATTTAATATTTGGTCTAACCCGGTTCTGAAAGGCGGATTGTGTACGCCGTTTTTCATTTGCCAAATAATATTTTGCTGAGTGACAGCATATAAAATAATTGGCTGCGACGAGGTGAAATAATAATTAACGGTTTGTGCGCTTAAGTTATCAATTGATGCGGCTAAATATTTTTACTGGCAGATATAAAAGGGAGGCAGTCATGCCTCCCGCTGGCGATTATTTAATCCCGTCGGCCTTCATGCGATCGCGAATATGCTGGGCGCGCGCTTCTGAGGCCGGGTGATCGTCAAACATCGAGCTCTGACGGCCGGCTTCCAGCTTGGCCAGTTTCTCGAAGCTGGTGGCCAGTCCCGACGGATTGATGCCGCGCTTACGCAGCAGGTCGTAAGAGTAGTCGTCCGCTTCCGATTCCTGGCGCTGGGAGAACTGCGAGTTCACCAGTTTTTCACCCAGATCGCCGAGCTGCGACTGGGACAAGCTGCCGACGATGCCGCCGGCGGAGGCCGCCGCCGCGCGCACGGCGTTGGTGCCCAGGGCGACCTGCATGCCTTTCTTCACATGGCCCAGCGCGACGTGGCCCATTTCGTGGCCGATCACCGCCTCGACTTCATTATCGTTCATCAGATCCATCAGCCCGCTGTAGACGCGGATGCAGCCGTTAGCCATGGCGAAGGCGTTGACATCCTTGGTCTCATAGACCTTGTAGTTCACGGGCTGACCATTGATGTTATCGCCCAGCGCGGCCGCGATTTTGTTCAGCCGCTGGCTGTATTCACTGCTGGCCGGGGCGATTTTCGCTTTGGCGTCCATCTCTTTACAGGCCTGGTCGCTTAAGGTTTTCACCTGCGCGTCGCTGAGGGAGTATGCCTGGAAGGCTTCGGCCCCTGAGCTGAGCAGACCGTTGGAGTCCATGTTCTGACATCCGGTGAGCGTTGCTGCGATCCCAAGAGCAAGTACGGTTGAGCGAATTTTCATTTTTTATCTTCCACAATCTTATGGTTGTTTATCCGACAATACGGCGACGGCAGGGAACCGTATTCTGCGTAAATTATAAAGAGTATCGCAGGATGCGGGCGAGCGGATTCCGGCGTAGCACAACCTGTTCCAGAGATTTCTTAAAGGGCAAAAGGATGCTCCATGTACATGACTTGTCGCTTGGGTTACATTGTTCACACTTTTTTCCGGCGTAGCCCAAAACGCGCTCTCGTCAAGTCGTTAAGGGCATGGCCTTCAACAGTCCGAACTGGAGTCAAAATGTCCTCACGTAAAGAGCTTGCTAACGCTATTCGTGCGCTGAGCATGGACGCTGTACAGAAAGCCAAATCCGGCCACCCGGGTGCCCCGATGGGTATGGCTGACATTGCCGAAGTGCTGTGGCGTGATTTCCTGAACCATAACCCGAACAATCCGGCCTGGGCTGACCGTGACCGTTTTGTACTGTCCAATGGCCATGGTTCGATGCTGATTTACAGCCTGCTGCACCTCACTGGCTACGATCTGCCGATTGAAGAGCTGAAAAACTTCCGCCAGCTGCACTCCAAAACGCCGGGCCACCCGGAAGTCGGCTACACCGCGGGCGTGGAAACCACCACCGGTCCACTGGGCCAGGGTATCGCTAACGCGGTCGGGATGGCTATCGCCGAGAAAACTCTGGCGGCGCAGTTCAACCGTCCGGGCCACGACATCGTCGACCACTACACCTACGCCTTCATGGGCGACGGCTGCATGATGGAAGGCATTTCTCACGAAGTGTGCTCCCTGGCCGGTACCCTGAAGCTGGGCAAACTGGTGGCCTTCTATGATGACAACGGCATCTCTATCGACGGCCACGTTGAAGGCTGGTTCACCGACGATACCGCCAAACGCTTTGAAGCCTACGGCTGGCACGTGGTGCGCGGCGTTGACGGTCACGACGCTGACGCCATCAAACGCGCAGTAGAAGAAGCGCGCGCGGTCACCGACAAACCGTCCCTGCTGATGTGCAAAACCATCATCGGCTTCGGTTCGCCGAACAAAGCCGGTACCCACGACTCCCACGGCGCGCCGCTGGGCGACGCCGAAATCGCCCTGACCCGCGAAGCGCTGGGCTGGAAACACGCGCCGTTTGACATTCCGTCTGACATCTATGCGCAGTGGGACGCCAAAGAAGCCGGTCAGGCGAAAGAAGCGGCATGGAATGAGAAGTTCGCTGCCTACGCCAAAGCCTTCCCGCAGGAAGCAGCCGAATTCACCCGTCGTATGAAAGGCGAGATGCCGTCTGACTTCGACGCGAAAGCCAACGAGTTCATCGCGAAGCTGCAGGCCAACCCGGCGAAAATCGCCAGCCGTAAAGCCTCTCAGAACGCCATCGAAGCTTTCGGTCCGCTGCTGCCGGAATTCCTCGGCGGTTCCGCTGACCTGGCGCCGTCCAACCTGACCCTGTGGTCTGGTTCTAAGCCGATTAACGAAGACACCGCGGGTAACTACATTCACTACGGCGTGCGTGAGTTCGGTATGACCGCTATCGCCAACGGTATCGCGCTGCACGGCGGCTTCCTGCCGTACACCTCCACCTTCCTGATGTTCGTGGAATACGCGCGTAACGCGGTACGTATGGCCGCGCTGATGAAACAGCGTCAGGTGATGGTTTACACCCACGACTCCATCGGTCTGGGCGAAGATGGCCCGACTCACCAGCCGGTAGAGCAGGTGGCTTCTCTGCGCGTAACGCCGAACATGTCCACCTGGCGTCCGTGTGACCAGGTTGAATCCGCGATTGCATGGAAATATGGCGTCGAGCGTCAGGACGGCCCGACCGCGCTGATCCTCTCCCGTCAGAACCTGGCGCAGCAGGAGCGTACCGAAGCGCAGCTGGCGAACGTGGCCCGCGGCGGTTACGTGCTGAAAGATTGCGCCGGCCAGCCGGAGCTGATCTTCATCGCCACCGGTTCCGAAGTGGAGCTGGCGGTGGCCGCGTGGGACAAACTGACCGCCGAAGGCGTGAAGGCGCGCGTGGTCTCCATGCCGTCCACCGACGCGTTCGACAAGCAGGATGCGGCCTACCGTGAATCCGTACTGCCGAAAGCCGTGACCGCGCGCGTTGCCGTGGAAGCGGGTATTGCTGATTACTGGTTCAAATACGTTGGCCTGAACGGGGCGATCGTTGGCATGACCACCTTCGGTGAGTCTGCGCCGGCTGAGCAGCTGTTCGAAGAGTTCGGCTTCACCGTCGACAACGTGGTCGCTAAAGCGAAAGCGCTGCTGTAATTGCGGTTACGGTGCGGGCTGATGCCCGCACCCCAACCCTCTCCCACAGGAGAGGGTGCAAACGCCAAAAACGGTAACCCCTGGGTTACCGTTTTGCTTTAACCTCGCCACCCGGCTTTTCACCCGGCTTTTTGTATCTGCTATTCCTGAACCATGTAATACGGTTGTAAATTATTCCAGCGAAAATGTGATGTGAGTCATATAGCTGGTTTATTGCGCTGGACAAACATTCCTTTTATTCCTCGTTTGGCTTATTCTAGCTGAAGCGTTTCAGTCGTTTAAATGTTCGACAATTAATCAATCAGTCGCAGTTTGCGGCTGGTAAGGTTTCCCTCAGAGCGTAGCTGGATTACTCTGTCAGCCACCTCATAACAGGGACAGCCTTGCAGGAGATCTATGACCATTCGCATCGCGATTAATGGCTTCGGTCGTATTGGACGCAACGTGGTTCGTGCGCTATATGAATCCGGGCGCCGTGCGGAAATCACCGTGGTGGCTATCAATGAGCTGGCGGATGCTGCGGGCATCGCGCATTTGTTGAAATATGACACCAGCCATGGCCGTTTCGCCTGGGATGTTCGTCAGGAGCGCGAGCAGCTGTTTGTTGGCGATGATGCCATCCGGCTGCTGCACGAGCCGACCATTGCGGCGCTGCCCTGGCGCGAGCTGGCGGTAGACGTGGTGCTCGACTGCACCGGCGTTTACGGGAGCCGTGAACACGGTGAGGCGCACCTGCAGGCTGGGGCGAAGAAAGTGCTCTTCTCCCATCCCGGCGGCAACGACCTCGACGCGACGGTGGTGTACGGCGTCAATCAGGATGAACTCCGCGCCGAGCATCGCATTGTCTCCAACGCCTCCTGCACCACCAACTGCATTATTCCGATCATTAAACTGTTAGATGATGCCTATGGCATCGAGTCCGGCACCGTCACCACCATTCACTCGGCGATGCATGACCAGCAGGTGATTGACGCCTACCATCCGGATCTCCGGCGTACCCGCGCGGCCAGCCAGTCGATCATTCCGGTGGATACCAAACTGGCGGCAGGGATCACCCGTATTTTCCCGCAGTTTAATGACCGTTTTGAAGCGATTGCCGTGCGGGTGCCGACGATAAACGTGACGGCAATTGACCTGAGCGTGACGGTTAAAAAACCGGTAAAAGCATGTGAAGTCAACCAGTTGCTGCAAAAAGCAGCACAAGGTGCATTTCATGGTATAGTTGACTATACGGAATTACCGTTGGTCTCAACAGATTTTAACCACGATCCGCACAGCGCCATCGTCGATGGCACGCAAACCCGGGTCAGTGGCGCGCATCTGATCAAAACGCTGGTCTGGTGCGATAACGAATGGGGCTTTGCTAACCGAATGCTCGACACGACGTTAGCGATGGCGGCTATTGGTTTCAGGTTCGACGCGTAAACGTCGACAAAACTTTATGAATCAACGAGAGGATTCACCATGTCTGTAATTAAGATGACCGATCTGGATCTGGCTGGTAAACGCGTTTTTATCCGTGCGGATCTGAACGTACCAGTTAAAGACGGGAAAGTAACCAGCGACGCACGTATCCGTGCCTCTCTGCCGACCATTGAACTGGCGCTGAAGCAGGGCGCGAAAGTCATGGTTACTTCTCACCTGGGTCGTCCGACCGAAGGCGAGTACAACGAAGAATTCTCTCTGCTGCCGGTTGTTAATTACCTGAAAGACAAACTGTCCAGCCCGGTACGTCTGGTTAAAGACTACCTGGACGGCGTGGAAGTCGCTGCCGGCGAGCTGGTGGTGCTGGAAAACGTTCGCTTCAACAAAGGCGAGAAAAAAGACGACGAAGCGCTGTCCAAAAAATACGCCGCGCTGTGCGACGTGTTCGTGATGGACGCTTTCGGTACCGCGCACCGCGCGCAGGCTTCCACCCACGGTATCGGCAAATTTGCTGACGTGGCGTGCGCAGGCCCGCTGCTGGCCGCTGAACTGGACGCGCTGGGTAAAGCGCTGAAAGAGCCGGCTCGTCCGATGGTCGCTATCGTCGGTGGTTCTAAAGTATCCACCAAACTGACCGTGCTGGATTCCCTGTCTAAAATCGCTGACCAGCTGATCGTCGGCGGCGGTATCGCCAACACCTTTGTTGCCGCTCAGGGCCACAACGTCGGTAAATCCCTGTACGAAGCGGATCTGGTTGATGAAGCCAAACGCCTGCTGAGCACCTGCGATATCCCGGTTCCGACTGACGTTCGCGTCGCGACCGAGTTCTCCGAAACCGCAACGGCGACTCTGAAATCTGTTAACGACATTAAAGATGACGAGCAGATTCTGGACCTCGGCGACGTTTCCGCACAGAAACTGGCTGACATCCTGAAAAACGCCAAAACCATCCTGTGGAACGGCCCGGTTGGCGTATTCGAATTCCCGAACTTCCGTAAAGGGACTGAAATCGTGGCTAACGCTATCGCGGACAGCGAAGGTTTCTCCATCGCCGGCGGCGGCGACACCCTGGCAGCGATCGACCTGTTCGGCATCGCTGACAAAATTTCCTACATCTCCACTGGCGGCGGCGCGTTCCTTGAATTCGTCGAAGGCAAAGTCCTGCCGGCAGTAGCGATGCTCGAAGAGCGCGCTAAGCAGTAATTCAGTTCAGGCGGGGAAACCCGCCTGTTTTTCAGCGCGCTTAAGGGCTCGCGAACCTTCTTCAACGGTCGAAGATACAGATACAGGACTAAGTAACATGTCTAAAATTTTTGATTTCGTAAAACCGGGCGTCATCACTGGCGACGACGTTCAGAAAGTGTTCCAGGTAGCGAAAGAAAACAACTTTGCACTGCCGGCGGTAAACTGCGTAGGTACTGACTCCATCAACGCCGTTCTGGAAGCTGCTGCGAAAGTTCGCTCTCCGGTTATCGTTCAGTTCTCTAACGGCGGCGCGGCGTTCATCGCAGGTAAAGGCGTGAAAACTGACGTTCCTCAGGGTGCTGCTATCCTCGGCGCTATCTCTGGCGCGCACCACGTGCACCAGATGGCTGAGCACTACGGCGTGCCGGTTATCCTGCACACTGACCACTGCGCGAAGAAACTGCTGCCGTGGATCGACGGCCTGCTGGACGCGGGTGAAAAACACTTCGCCGCTACCGGCAAACCGCTGTTCTCTTCTCACATGATCGACCTGTCTGAAGAGTCTCTGCACGAAAACATCGAAATCTGCTCTAAATACCTGGCGCGCATGGCCAAAATGGACATGACCCTGGAAATCGAACTGGGTTGCACCGGTGGCGAAGAAGACGGCGTGGACAACAGCCACATGGACGCTTCCGCCCTGTACACCCAGCCGGAAGACGTGGATTACGCGTACACCGAGCTGAGCAAAATCAGCCCGCGCTTCACCATCGCCGCTTCCTTCGGTAACGTACACGGCGTGTACAAACCGGGTAACGTCGTTCTGACCCCGACTATCCTGCGCGACTCTCAGGAATATGTTTCCAAGAAACACAACCTGCCGCACAACAGCCTGAACTTCGTCTTCCACGGCGGTTCCGGTTCTTCCGCTCAGGAAATCAAAGACTCCGTTAGCTACGGCGTAGTGAAAATGAACATCGATACCGACACCCAATGGGCAACCTGGGACGGTATCCTGCAGTACTACAAAACTAACGAAGCTTACCTGCAGGGCCAGCTGGGCAACCCGAAAGGCGAAGACCAGCCGAACAAGAAATACTACGATCCGCGCGTATGGCTGCGTGCTGCACAGACTTCCATGGTGACTCGTCTGGAGCAGGCATTTAAAGAGCTGAACGCGATCGACGTTCTGTAAGAAAAATCTGTTTCTTACCCTGAAGCCCGCAGTAATGCGGGCTTTTTTATTAGCTTAACAACAGGATAGCGCGGCAGAAAACTGTGATCCATTTGGCAAAACGTGCACTTATTGTTTACCCTATAACCTGACTGCCCTGTCGCAGGCTGAGTTATTTACTTCCCCCTGGGGGATTCATAAGGAATGTTAAATGGAAGATTTGAACGTTGTCGATAGCATCAACCACGCCGGGACGTGGCTGGCACGCAACCAGGAGCTGCTGCTGAGCTATGCCGTCAACATCGTCGCGGCTATCGCTATCCTGATCGTCGGGATGATCGTGGCGCGCGTCGTCTCTAACACCGTCAACCGCCTGATGCTGGCGCGTAAAATTGACGCCACCGTTGCCGATTTCCTCTCCGCGCTGGTGCGCTATGCGGTTATCGCCTTTACGCTGATTGCCGCCCTGGGCCGCGTGGGCGTGCAGACCGCCTCGGTCATTGCGGTGCTGGGCGCCGCGGGTTTAGCCGTCGGTCTGGCGCTGCAGGGGTCTCTGTCTAACCTCGCGGCTGGCGTACTGCTGGTGATGTTCCGCCCGTTCCGCGCCGGTGAATATGTCGATCTCGGCGGCATTGCGGGTACCGTACAGAATGTGCAGATTTTCTCCACGACCCTGCGCACCGTCGATGGCAAAATCGTGGTGGTGCCGAACGGCAAAATTATCGCCGGCAACATCATTAACTTCTCCCGCGAACCGGCGCGCCGCAATGAGTTTATTATCGGCGTCTCTTACGATGCCGATATCGACAAGGTGAAGCAGCTCCTGACCTCGATTATCGAATCTGACGATCGTATTCTGCGCGATCGGGAAATGACGGTGCGCCTGAACGAACTCGGCGCCTCGTCGGTGAACTTCGTGGTGCGCGTGTGGAGCAAAAGCAGCGATCTGCAAAACGTCTACTGGGATATCCTCGAGCGCATCAAGCGTGAATTTGACGCCAATGGCATCAGCTTCCCTTATCCGCAGATGGATGTTCATGTGGTGCGCCTGCCGGAAAAAGCCGAGTAAACCACTACTCAGTGACTCAGGCCGGCCATGCCGGCCTTTTTTAATGGCTCATTATTAGCTTTGCTTATTAATGATTAATACTTTCAATTTCCGCTAATAATTTATTCGCGTTATAGTCAGCGCCACTCTCGAAGACAGCGGAAAAATCCTCATGTTTACCTATTACTTTCAGGGCCTTGCCCTGGGAGCGGCAATGATTTTGCCGCTTGGCCCACAAAATGCTTTCGTGATGAACCAGGGCATCCGTCGTCAGTATCACCTGATGATTGCCTTGCTGTGCGCCGTCAGCGACTTGCTGCTGATCTGCGCCGGCATTTTTGGCGGCAGCGCGCTGCTGATGCAGTCTCCCTGGCTACTGGCGCTCGTGACCTGGGGCGGCGTGGCCTTTTTACTGTGGTACGGGTTTGGCGCGCTGAAGACGGCGTTCAGTCAGAATCTTGAGCTCGCCAGCGCCGAGGCGATGCAGCAGGGGCGCTTGAAAATCATTATCACTATGCTGGCGGTCACCTGGCTGAATCCGCACGTTTATCTGGATACGTTTGTGGTGCTGGGCAGCCTGGGAGGCCAGCTGGCGGTGGAGCCGAAGCGCTGGTTTGCGCTGGGAACCATTAGCGCCTCTTTCCTGTGGTTCTTTGGGCTGGCGCTGTTGGCCGCCTGGCTGGCGCCGCGGCTGCGTACCGCCAGAGCCCAGCGGATCATCAACATTGTGGTCGGCGCCGTCATGTGGTTTATTGCGTTTCAGCTGGCAAAAGAGGGCGTCGCCCATATCCAGGCGTTGCTCAACTAAGCGTTGTCCGATGGACTTTCCTGCTGTACGCGCTAAGCTTGCTGGCATGCGTCCCGTAAGGGCGATTTAAGTAACATGGAGAAACGACAGTGAAGTTAAAAGTCTTAGCCCTGGCGGCAACACTCGGATTTAGCACGATGGCGGCACAGGCAAGCGAATTGCCGGACGGTCCGCACATTGTGACTTCAGGCACAGCAAGCGTTGCTGCGGTTCCGGATATCGCTACCCTGGCGATCGAAGTGAACGTGGCGGCAAAAGATGCCGCATCGGCAAAAAAACAGGCTGACGATCGCGTTGCGCAATACCTCTCTTTCCTCGAAAAGAGCGGCATTGCGAAAAAAGACATCAACTCGGCGAATCTGCGTACCCAACCTGATTACGACTATCAGAACGGGAAAAGCATTCTGAAAGGCTATCGCGCGGTGCGCACCGTCGAAGTGACCTTGCGCCAGCTGGATAAACTCAACGGTCTGCTGGATGGCGCCCTGAAAGCCGGTCTGAACGAAATTCGCTCCGTCTCGCTGGGCGTTGCGCAACCGGACGCCTACAAAGATAAAGCGCGTAAAGCGGCGATCGACGACGCCGTGCACCAGGCGCAGGAGCTGGCCGCAGGTTTCCACAGCAAGCTGGGGCCGGTGTACAGCGTACGCTACCATGTCTCTAATTATCAGCCGAGCCCGATGGTTCGCATGATGAAGGCCGCTGACGCTGCGCCGGTTTCCGCCCAGGAAACCTACGAGCAGGCGACTATCCAGTTTGACGACCAGGTCGACGTCGTGTTTGAACTGCAGCCGGCGCAGGCCGCGGCTCCGGCGAAACCGGCTGAAGCGCCGAAACCGGCCCAGTAAACGAGAGAAACAAAAAAGCCACTTCAGCGAAGTGGCTTTTTTTATGCCCGCGGTTTAATCCTGACGCAGCACCTTGTGACCGTAGTCGATGAGCGCATCGGTCACCCGCCGCATCATACGGCTTTCCGGGGCAAAGCGGTGCCAGTAGAGCATACGGCGCTGAAACAGGCCGGGAGTGAGGTCGATAAGCTCGCCGCTGTTGAGCTCTTTTTCGATCTGCAGATGCGGGATCATACAGCAGGTAGTGCCCTGGCGCGCCAGCTGGACGAAGGCTTCCGACGAGTTGACGATATGGCAGGGGACGCTGCCCGGCGGTAGGTCGAAGTTTTGCTGCAGAAAGGCCTGATGCATATCGTCCAGATGGTCGAAGGCGACGACCGGGGCTTTCAGCAGCGCCGAACGCGTTACGCCGTTCGGGAAGTAGCGTTGCGCAAACTCTTTTGAGGCGACAAACAGGTAATCGAGCGCGCCGAGCTGATCCACCAGGCAGCTTGGCAGCGCCTGCGGCTGGATACTTACCGCGCCGACCACTTCGCCACGGCGCAGGCGTTCCTGGGTGCGGGTTTCATCTTCCACCTGCAGGTTGAGACGAATAGGGGAGTCCGACAGCACATTAGCCAGCGCCGGCAGCAGCCAGGTCGCCAGACTGTCGGCGTTCACCGCCAGCGACAGCAACAGCGGCGTGGAGCCAGTCTGCTCGTCGCCCAGCCACTCCTCTTCCAGCAGTTCAACCTGGCGCAACAGAGCCAGCAATTTTTGTCCTTGCTCGGTTGGGCGCGGCGGCACGGTACGTACCAGTAGCGGCTGGCCGAACATATTTTCCAGCTGCTTAATTCGCTGTGAGACGGCGGACTGGGTAATACATAGCTTCTGCGCGGCGCGCTCAAATCCTCGTTCTCTAATCACCGCGTCCAGCGCTTGTAGTGTCCTGTAGTCCGGTCGTTTCATTATTCTGGCGTGCCCCCATAACTAATCGTTATCTCGCACTATGACATAAATTTTTATTTGATACAGACGAAATTGGTCTGCTCTGTTGTGTGATCTGCATCGCAGGGACATTTCCACTGTCGATGTTCTATAATGCGCCACAGGCATTCACATCTCGGACCATTATTATGACGCAGGATGAACTGAAAAAAGCGGTAGGTTGGGCAGCGCTGCAATACGTACAGCCAGGGACCATTGTGGGCGTTGGCACCGGCTCGACGGCGGCCCATTTTATTGACGCGCTGGGCACCATGAAAGGGCAGATCGAAGGGGCGGTCTCCAGCTCCGATGCCTCCACCGAGAAGCTGAAAAGCCTCGGGATCACCGTCTTCGATCTCAACAGCGTCGATCGCCTGGGGATCTACGTTGACGGCGCGGATGAGATCAACGGTCACATGCAGATGATCAAAGGCGGCGGCGCGGCGCTGACCCGTGAGAAGATCATCGCTTCGGTGGCCGATAAATTTATCTGCATCGCCGATGCCTCCAAGCAGGTCGATATTCTGGGCAAATTCCCGCTGCCGGTTGAAGTCATTCCGATGGCGCGCAGCGCCGTTGCACGCCAGCTGGTCAAGCTGGGCGGTCGTCCGGAATACCGTCAGGGCGTGGTGACCGATAACGGCAACGTGATCCTTGACGTGCACGGCCTGGAAATTCTCGATGCTATCGCGCTGGAAAACGCGATTAACGGCATTCCTGGCGTCGTGACCGTAGGGCTGTTCGCCAATCGCGGCGCCGACGTGGCGCTGATCGGCACCGCTGACGGTGTGAAAACCATCGTAAAATAGTCTGTCCGCAGGGAGCCAACCGGCTCCCTCGCAAATATTTTTTCACCTGGTGCAATTTAGTGACTTCTGTCACATTTGTGCAACCATTCTGATTAACGCGCTACCGTTCATTATCTTTCTGGTGTTTTGTCCTGCCATTTCCTTCTGAATGACATTTCTTCAGGACGGCGACGCAAACGTTCATATTGCCGCGATAGTTTTTTTTGATATGTTGCTGAGACGAACTTTCGTTCAGCACGACATCAGTTAAGACAAAACAGGACGGGGAAATGGCTAAGGTATCACTGGAAAAAGACAAGATTAAATTTCTGCTGGTTGAAGGTGTGCATCAAAAGGCAATCGATAGCCTTCGCGCGGCAGGTTACACCAACATTGAATTTCATAAAGGCGCGCTGGATTCCGAACAGCTGAAAGCGTCGATCCGTGATGCCCATTTCATCGGCCTGCGTTCCCGTACCCATCTGACTGAAGAGATTTTCGCCGCGGCGGAAAAACTGGTTGCCGTCGGCTGCTTCTGCATCGGTACCAACCAGGTGGATCTGAACGCCGCCGCGAAGCGCGGTATTCCGGTGTTTAACGCGCCATTCTCCAATACCCGTTCGGTGGCCGAGCTGGTGATCGGTGAGCTGCTGCTGCTGCTGCGCGGCGTGCCGGAAGCCAACGCCAAGGCGCATCGCGGCGTATGGAATAAGCTGGCGGTGGGGAGCTTTGAAGCGCGCGGCAAGAAACTGGGGATTATCGGTTACGGCCACATCGGCACCCAGCTCGGCATTCTGGCGGAATCGCTGGGGATGCATGTCTTCTTCTATGATATTGAAAACAAACTGCCGCTCGGCAACGCTACTCAGGTACAGCATCTCTCCGACCTGCTGAACATGAGCGACGTGGTCAGCCTGCACGTGCCGGAAAACGCCTCCACCAAAAATATGATGGGCGCGGAAGAGCTGGCGCTGATGAAGCCGGGCGCGCTGCTGATCAACGCCTCCCGCGGTACCGTGGTGGATATTCCGGCGCTATGCGATGCGCTGGCGAGTAAGCATCTGGCCGGGGCGGCAATCGACGTCTTCCCGACCGAACCCGCGACCAACAGCGACCCCTTCACTTCGCCGCTGTGCGAATTTGATAACGTGATCCTGACTCCGCATATCGGTGGCTCCACTCAGGAAGCGCAGGAGAACATCGGTCTGGAAGTGGCCGGCAAACTGGCCAAGTACTCTGACAACGGGTCAACCCTGTCGGCGGTCAACTTCCCGGAAGTTTCTCTGCCGCTGCACGGCGGACGCCGTCTGCTGCACATCCATGAGAACCGGCCGGGCGTCCTGACCGCCATCAACCAGATCTTCGCCGCGCAGAGCATCAACATTGCCGCCCAGTATCTGCAAACGTCGCCGCAGATGGGTTACGTGGTTATTGATATCGAAGCGGAAGAAGACGTTGCCCAGCAGGCGCTGCAGGCAATGAAAGCGATCCCGGGGACTATCCGCGCCCGTCTGCTGTTCTAATCATTTTTGCCTCTCGGGCAGGTCGCGTACCTGCCCGTTTTTTTGTTAATAATTTCCAGGCTGAATTTCTCGTCCCCGCGTACCTACCAACACCAGGTTTTGCCCGGGGTGATCACCGCCGGCAGCGGGATATCCCACTCTTCGCTCGGCAGGGTGTCCACCTGCTGGCAGTCGTGCGCGTAGCCCACCGGCTGCAGGCGATACTGCTGCCAGTTTTGCAGCGTCCGGTCGTAAAAACCGCCACCCATCCCCAGCCGTTGGCCGCCGGCATCGAAGGCCACCAGCGGGGTGACCAGCACATCGAGTTCAGCGAGCGGCAGCACGTCGCGCACGTCGAGCTTCGGTTCGCGGATCTTCAGGCGATTCACTATCAGTTCGCTCTGCGGATGGTAATGTAAAAACAGCAGGTTACCGGGGCTAAACGGATGCAGCACCGGGAGATAGACTCGCTTACCGGCCCGCCAGAGCTGGTCGATCAGCGGTTGGGTGTCCAGCTCGCCGTCAAAGGAGAGAAACAGCGCCACGGTGTGGGCGAGAACCACCGGCGGCCAGGCCATCATTCGCTCTGCGGCCTGCAGGGCAAACTGCCGCTGTTGCTCAGGGCTGAGCGCGCGTCGACGCTCGCGGATCTGCTGGCGAATGTGCTGGCGGGAGAGCAGGGTATCGGGCTGTAGAGTCATGCAGGTCTCATGGCGAGCAGGCGTAACAATAGAAAACAGTGTAATACAGTGCGGCATCAGCCGAAAACAGGCGTGGGGAAATAATGCGAGGTAAGGAAGGGAATCTCCGAGATGCCGCCGCAGGCTGTAACCCTTGAACCCTTGGTTCAAGGTGAATGTGTCGTCACAGTTTTAAGGCTTCTCGGACGGACCGAGCATGCTCACCAACCGTGGAGCGCCACATTCTTGTGGTATGAAATATCGGCTCAGGGGACTGGCCCGCTTGCAAACATCTCAGAGAAATTTTGTTCCTGGAGTTACTCTAACACAGTTAACTGCAAAGTGTTATTCAAACTTCGACCCTGGTCTTTCGCTTATGCGACCTTGCTCAAGCAATGCTTGCTCGATGGTCTGCTGAAGCATGCGAATGCGCTGCTCCATACTGGAAGCGTAGTCGCGGGTCTTCGCTTTTTCCTGAGTCAACTCATAGCTGATGTTCAACGCGGCGATGAAGACCAGCTGCTCAGTATTTGTGACTCTAGTGCGTTCTTTTAAATCTTGCAACCGCTGATTAAGGTCTTCAGCTGCCTGATTCAGGGCATCCCTTTGTTCAGGCGGGCAATTCACTCGCAGTGAACGGCCGAAAATTTGGAGATCTACGGGTTGTGCAGACATGCCACCTTCCTGCTGATTGACTGCGCTGCCTTCACACCCTGACCCGGGTCTGCGAAGGGGCGACACTATAGCTACCCTGGTGCGAAGATACAAGCCCTATTCTGGTTCACCAGGGTCCAAAGTGGTAGCATACCATGAATATTCCTCCCAACGATGACGAATGCGCATGTCTATACAGAACGAAATGCCTGGTTACAACGATGTAGACCAGTTACTGAACCAACAAGGGGTAGGGCTTACCCCGGCCGAGATGCACGGTTTGATCAGCGGATTACTGTGCGGCGGCAACACGGACAGCAGCTGGCAGCCGCTGGTGCACGACCTGACCAACGAAGGTCTCGCCTTCGGCCATGAGCTGGCCCAGGCGCTGCGTAACATGCATTCCGCCATCAGCGACTCACTGGATGACGACGGCTTCCTCTTTCAACTGTATCTGCCGGAAGGCGATGCGGTGAGCGTCTTTGACCGCGCCGACGCCCTCGCCGGCTGGGTCAACCACTTCCTTCTCGGCCTTGGCGTTAGCCAGCCGAAGCTGGATAAAGTGAAAGACGAAACCGGGGAAGCGATTGACGATCTGCGTAATATTGCCCAACTGGGCTACGATGAAGACGAAGATCAGGAAGAGCTGGAGATGTCTCTGGAGGAGATTATCGAGTATGTCCGCGTAGCCGCACTGCTGTGCCACGACACCTTTGCGCGTCAGCAGCCAACCGCACCGGAAGTCCGCAAACCGACATTACACTAACTAAAATTCGTTCAGGGGGCGTCATGACTCAGCAGGAATTTCTCTCGCGTCGCCAGGCGCTGTTGGCGCAGATGCAGCCAGGCAGCGCGGCGCTGATTTTCGCCGCACCGGAAGCGGTGCGCAGTGCAGATTCGGAATATCCCTACCGGCAGAACAGCGATTTCTGGTACTTCACCGGCTTCAACGAACCGGAAGCGCTGCTGGTGTTGATTAAAAGCGATGAAACCCACAACCATAGCGTGCTGTTCAACCGGGTTCGCGATCTGACCGCTGAGATCTGGTTCGGTCGCCGTCTGGGCCAGGAGGCCGCGCCGGCGAAGCTGGGCGTTGACCGGGCGCTGGCGTTCAGCGAAATCAACCAGCAGCTGTATCAGCTGCTCAACGGTCTGGACGCTATCTATTTTGCCCAGGGCGAATATGCCTATGCCGATGAGATTGTGTTCAACGCCCTCGAAAAACTCCGCAAAGGCTCGCGGCAGAACCTGCAGGCGCCGAACTCGGTGATCGACTGGCGGCCCATTGTGCATGAGATGCGCCTGTTCAAATCCGCGGAAGAGCTGGCCGTGATGCGCCGCGCCGGGGAGATCAGCGCCCTGGCCCATACCCGGGCGATGGAAAAATGCCGCCCTGGCATGTTCGAGTATCAGCTGGAGGGCGAAATTCTCCATGAATTCAATCGCCACGGCGCGCGCTTCCCCTCCTATAACACCATCGTTGGCGGCGGCGAAAACGGCTGCATTCTGCACTACACCGAAAACGAATCTGAACTGCGCGACGGCGACTTAGTGCTGATTGACGCCGGCTGCGAGTATCGCGGCTATGCCGGCGACATTACCCGCACCTTCCCGGTGAACGGCAAATTCAGCCAGCCGCAGCGCGAAATCTACGATATCGTGCTGGAATCGCTGGAGACCGCGCTGGAACTCTATCGCCCGGGCACCTCAATCTGCCAGGTGAACCAGGAAGTGGTGCGCATTATGATCACCGGCCTGGTGCGGCTGGGGATCCTCAAAGGCGAGGTTGACGAGCTGATCGCCAACAATGCCCACCGCCCGTACTTTATGCACGGTCTGAGCCACTGGCTGGGGCTGGATGTACACGATGTCGGTCACTACGACACCGACCGTTCTCGCGTCCTGGAGCCGGGGATGGTGCTGACCGTCGAACCGGGGCTGTATATCGCCGCCGACGCCGACGTGCCGGCGCAGTACCGCGGCATCGGCATCCGTATTGAAGATGACATCGTCATTACCGAAGACGGCAACGAAAATCTCACCGCCGGCGTGGTGAAGAAGGCAGATGAGATCGAAGCGCTGATGGCGGCGGCGCGCCAGTCATGAGCGTGCTGATCGTCGGCGGCGGGATGACCGGGGCGACGCTCGCCCTGGCCATCTCCCGTTTGACCGGCGGCGCGCTGCCGGTCCATCTGATTGAGGCGCAGGATCCCCAGTCGGCTCGCCATCCCGGCTTCGACGACCGGGCGATCGCCCTGGCCGCCGGCACCTGCCAGCAGCTGGCGCGCATCGGTGTCTGGCAACGTCTCGCCGAGCGGGCGACGGCTATCCAGCGGGTACACGTCAGCGACCGCGGCCATGCCGGTTTTGTGAATCTGGCGGCGGCGGATTATCGCCTGCCGGCGCTGGGTCAGGTGGTTGAACTCCACGATGTCGGCCAGCGACTGTTTAGCCTGCTGCGCGAGGCGCCGGGCGTGACGCTGCATTGCCCGGCGAAGGTGGCAGCGGTCAGCCGCAGCCAGGAGAGCGTCAGCCTTACCCTTGACGGGGGCGAAACGATCAGCGGCAAGCTGCTGGTGGCGGCGGACGGTTCGCGTTCGTCGCTGGGCGCCCGCTGCGGCATCAGCTGGCAACAACAGCCCTATGAGCAACTGGCGATTATCGCCAACGTAAGCACCGCGCTGCCCCACGAAGGCCGCGCTTTCGAACGTTTTACCGAGCATGGCCCGCTGGCGATGCTGCCGATGTCGCAAGGGCGCTGCTCGCTGGTGTGGTGTCATCCGCAGTCGCGCCGCGACGAGGTGCTGAGCTGGTCTGACGAACGCTTTTGTCAGGAGCTGCAGCAGGCGTTCGGCTGGCGTTTGGGGCGCATTACCCACGCCGGGAAGCGCAGCGTCTATCCGTTGGCCCTCACCACCGCCAGCCGCGCGGTGTCGCACCGCCTGGCGCTGGTCGGTAACGCGGCGCAGACGCTGCACCCGATTGCCGGGCAGGGCTTTAATCTCGGCCTGCGCGATGTGATGAGTCTGGCGGAGCTGCTCGCTGACGCCCATCTCAGCGGCGAAGATGTCGGCCATTATCCGCTGCTGTGTCGCTATCAGGCGCGCAGAACAGGGGATAAAGCCGCCACCATCGGCGTGACCGATGGGCTGGTGCATCTGTTTGCCAACCGTTGGGCGCCGCTGGTGGCGGGGCGCAATGTCGGTCTGATGGCCATGGAATTATTTACCCCGGCGCGCGATGCGCTGGCGCAGCGTACCCTCGGTTGGGTTCCCCGTTAAGGAGTAGAACGTGCAAAGTGTTGATGTTGCCATTGTTGGCGGTGGAATGGTGGGGCTGGCGGTAGCCTGCGGTTTACAGGGCAGCGGCCTGCGCGTCGCGGTGCTGGAGAAAGCGGAGCCGCAGCCGCTGGCTGCCGATGCGCCGCCGGCGCTGCGCGTGTCGGCAATAAACGCCGCCAGCGAAAAGCTGCTGACGAAGCTGGACGTCTGGCGCGAGATCGTTGCCCGACGCGCCAGCTGCTATCACGGAATGGAAGTGTGGGACAAAGACAGCTTCGGCCGCATTAGCTTTGATGACCAGAGCATGGGCTTCAGCCATCTGGGCCATATTATTGAAAACGCCGTGGTGCATTATGCGCTGTGGCAGAAGGCGCAGCGCTGCGCCGACGTCACCCTGCTGGCGCCTGCGCAACTGCAGCAGGTGGCGTGGGGCGAAAATGAGGCCTTTCTCAGCCTGCAGGACGGCAGCATGCTCACCGCGCGTCTGGTGATCGGCGCCGATGGGGCGAATTCGTGGCTGCGCAATAAAGCCGATATTCCGCTGACCTTCTGGGATTACCATCATCACGCGCTGGTGGCGACTATCCGTACCGCTGAGCCGCATCAGGCGGTGGCGCGCCAGGTATTTCATGGCGACGGGATCCTCGCCTTCCTGCCGCTCTGCGATCCGCACCTGTGCTCTATCGTCTGGTCGCTGTCGCCGGCGGAGGCGCAGCGGATGCAGAAGGCTGATGAAGCCACCTTTAACCAGGCGTTGAATATCGCCTTCGATAATGGCCTTGGCCTCTGCCAGCTGGAAAGCGCACGTGAAGTCTTCCCGCTGACCGGCCGCTATGCCCGCCAGTTCGCCGCCCACCGCCTGGCGCTGGTCGGCGATGCCGCGCATACCATCCACCCGCTGGCCGGGCAGGGCGTCAACCTCGGCTTTATGGATGCCGCCGAGCTTATCGACGAACTGAAGCGTCTGCACGCCCAGGGCAAAGATATCGGCCAGCATCTTTATCTGCGCCGCTACGAGCGCAGCCGCAAGCACAGCGCCGCGCTGATGCTGGCGGGTATGCAGGGCTTCCGCGACATGTTTTCCGGTAGCCATCCGGCGAAGAAGTTCCTCCGCGACATGGGGCTGAAACTGGCCGATACGCTGCCGGGCGTGAAACCGCGGCTGATTCGCCAGGCGATGGGCCTCAACGATCTGCCTGCCTGGTTACGTTAACCGCGTCACACTTCTTTCACCCGGCCTGCGCGCCGGGTTTTCCCCCTCATTTGAAATATTCTAATTTCACCTCTTTTTTCGCATTAGTTTTATTAATGCGTCCTTTTTTTTGTTAAAGAAATTAGGGCTATAAAATCGCATAAAACACCATCATTCCCTAATTTGAGCCGCGGTATTGTTAATTTTATGTGGCGTAAATCGCTTTTTTCCAGTCAATAACTCTGTAGGCTTTTCGGCGGATTTTAGTCATAAGCTAATGTGATGCCCTGAATGAGCTTATGGTTTAGCGCCGGGTTCGGTGGTAAGTTCAGGCAAAAGAGAACGTTTGCGTCGGTGTCCGTCAGCGATGCCGACGCCCCATTTCGTGGCGAAAAATCGCCGACAATCTCGTGGCTGGTTCCGTTTTATTCGATGAGGAAAAGATGGCTCAACAGACTCCGTTGTATGAACAACACACGCTGTGCGGCGCGCGCATGGTGGATTTCCATGGCTGGATGATGCCGCTGCATTACGGATCCCAGATTGATGAGCACCATGCGGTGCGCGGCGACGCAGGCATGTTCGATGTGTCGCATATGACCATCGTTGATTTCCACGGCAGCCGGACCAGAGAGTTCTTGCGCTATTTGCTGGCCAACGACGTGGCGAAGCTCACCACCCCGGGCAAAGCGCTCTACACCGGCATGCTGACCGCCTCCGCCGGCGTCATCGACGACCTGATTGTCTATTTCCTCTCTGAAGATTATTTCCGCCTCGTTGTTAACTCCGCCACCCGCGAAAAAGACCTCGCCTGGATTTCCGAACAAGCTGAACCTTACGGCCTTGAAATCATCGTTCGCGACGATCTGTCGCTGATCGCGGTCCAGGGGCCGCAGGCGAAAGCGAAGGCGGCGACGCTGTTCACCGACGCGCAGCGTCAGGCCGTGGAAGGTATGAAGCCGTTCTTCGGCGTGCAGGCCGGCGAGCTGTTTATCGCCACCACCGGCTATACCGGCGAAGCGGGTTATGAAATCGCCATGCCGAACGAGCAGGCGGCGGATTTCTGGCGCGGTCTGCTGGGCGCTGGCGTTAAGCCGTGCGGTCTCGGCGCGCGCGATACCCTGCGCCTGGAGGCCGGGATGAACCTGTATGGCCAGGAGATGGACGAAGGCGTCTCTCCGCTGGCGGCGAATATGGGCTGGACTATTGCCTGGGAACCGGCGGATCGTAACTTTATCGGTCGCGAAGCGCTGGAGATGCAGCGTGAAAAGGGCACCGAACAGCTGGTTGGCCTGGTGATGACCGAGAAAGGCGTCCTGCGCGGCGGCCTGCCGGTACGTTTTACCGATAGCGACGGTACTCAAAAAGAAGGCATTATCACCAGCGGCACCTTCTCGCCGACCCTGGGCTACAGTATCGCGCTGGCTCGCGTGCCGGCCGGGATAGGCGACACCGCGGTGGTGCAAATTCGTAACCGTGAAATGCCGGTAAAAGTGACTAAACCTGGTTTTGTACGCAATGGCAAAGCCATTGTGTGATTTCCCTTTTTTGGAGATGAATTGATGAGCAACGTACCAGCAGAACTGAAATACAGCAAAGAACACGAGTGGCTGCGTAAAGAAGCGGACGGCACCTATACCGTCGGGATCACCGAGCATGCGCAGGAGCTGCTGGGCGATATGGTATTCGTTGATCTGCCGGAAGTGGGCGCCACCGTTGAAGCGGGCGCCGATTGCGCGGTTGCCGAATCCGTGAAGGCGGCTTCCGATATTTATGCCCCGATCAGCGGTGAAATCGTTGCCGTTAACGAAGAGCTGAACGACTCGCCGGAACTGGTCAACAGCGACCCGTACACCGACGGCTGGATCTTCAAAATCAAAGCCAGCGATGAAGCGCAGGTTGCCGCGCTGCTGGATGCGACCGCCTATGAAGCTCTGTTAGAAGACGAATAAATACGTTTCATCCTTCACGCTGCAGGGGCGTTGGCTTCCTGCCGCGCGGACGATTTTGCGTATTCCGGCCCGGTAAGCATCAGCGTTTGCCGGGCAAACCAGTCAGACAATCACGATTCACCGCACGTTTCAGGAACCATCGCTCATGACTCAGACTTTAAGTCAGCTTGAAAACCGCGACGCCTTTATCGAACGTCACATTGGCCCGGACGCTCAGCAGCAGCAAGAGATGCTGAAGACCGTCGGCGCGGATTCGCTTAACGCCCTGATCGGCCAGATTGTGCCGCAGGATATCCAGCTGGCGACCCCACCGCAGGTGGGCGACGCGACAACCGAATTCGCCGCGCTGGCAGAGCTGAAGGCGATCGCCGGTCGCAACAAGCGCTTCAAGTCTTACATCGGCATGGGCTACACCGCCGTGCAGCTGCCGCCGGTTATTCAGCGCAACATGCTGGAAAATCCGGGCTGGTATACCGCCTATACCCCTTACCAGCCGGAAGTCTCCCAGGGCCGTCTGGAATCGCTGCTCAACTTCCAGCAGGTTACGCTGGATCTCACCGGGCTGGATATCGCTTCCGCTTCGCTGCTCGATGAAGCGACCGCCGCCGCCGAAGCGATGGCGATGGCCAAACGCGTCAGCAAACTGAAAAACGCCAACCGTTTCTTCGTCGCCGCCGACGTCCATCCGCAAACCCTGGACGTGGTGCGCACTCGTGCGGAAACCTTCGGTTTCGACGTGATCGTCGATGACGCCGACAAAGTGCTCGATCACCAGGATGTCTTCGGCGTGCTGCTGCAGCAGGTGGGCACCACCGGCGAAATCCACGATTACAGCAAACTGATCGCCGAGCTGAAAGCGCGCAAAGTGATTGTCAGCGTCGCTGCCGACTTTATGGCGCTGGTGCTGCTGACGGCGCCGGGCAAGCAGGGCGCGGATATCGTCTTCGGCTCCGCCCAACGCTTCGGCGTGCCGATGGGCTATGGCGGCCCGCACGCGGCCTTCTTCGCGGCGAAAGATGAATTCAAACGCTCCATGCCGGGCCGGATTATCGGCGTATCGAAAGATGCGGCGGGGAATACCGCGCTGCGCATGGCGATGCAGACTCGCGAACAGCACATCCGCCGCGAGAAAGCGAACTCCAATATTTGTACCTCGCAGGTGCTGCTGGCCAACATCGCCAGCCTGTACGCGGTATTCCACGGCCCGGCGGGTCTGAAACGTATCGCAGGCCGCATTCATCGCCTGACCGACATTCTGGCCGATGGCCTGCAGAAGAAAGGGCTGAAGCTGCGTCATGCCCACTACTTCGACACCCTGTGCGTGGAAGTGGCGGATAAAGCCGCGGTGCTGGCGCGTGCCGAAGCCCTGCAGATTAACCTGCGCAGCGATATTCACGGCGCGGTGGGCATTACGCTCGATGAAGCGACCACCCGCGAAGACGTGCTCAACCTGTTCCGCGCCATCGTCGGCGACGATCATGGTCTGGACATCGATACCCTGGATAAAGACGTGGCGCTGGACAGCCGCTCCATCCCGGCGGCGATGCTGCGCGACGATGCGATCCTCACCCATCCGGTGTTCAACCGCTACCATAGCGAGACCGAGATGATGCGCTACATGCACGCCCTGGAGCGTAAAGATCTGGCGCTGAACCAGGCGATGATCCCGCTGGGCTCCTGCACCATGAAGCTGAACGCCGCGGCGGAGATGATCCCCATCACCTGGCCGGAGTTCGCTGAGCTGCACCCGTTCTGCCCGGTAGAGCAGGCGGAAGGGTATCATCAGATGATCGCTCAGCTCTCCGACTGGCTGGTGAAACTGACCGGCTATGACGCCGTCTGCATGCAGCCGAACTCCGGCGCGCAGGGCGAATATGCTGGCCTGCTGGCGATTCGCCACTACCACGAGAGCCGCAACGAAGGCCATCGCGATATCTGCCTGATCCCAAGCTCCGCGCACGGCACCAACCCGGCTTCCGCGCAGATGGCGGGTATGCAGGTGGTGGTGGTTGCGTGCGACAAAAACGGCAACATCGATCTCGCCGACCTGCGTGAAAAAGCAGAGCAGGCGGGGGCAAATCTCTCCTGTATCATGGTCACCTATCCGTCGACCCACGGCGTATATGAAGAGACCATTCGCGAAGTGTGCGAGATCGTGCACCAGTTCGGCGGCCAGGTTTACCTTGACGGCGCCAACATGAACGCCCAGGTCGGGATCACCTCTCCGGGCTTTATCGGCGCTGACGTTTCGCACCTCAACCTGCATAAAACGTTCTGCATTCCGCACGGCGGCGGCGGCCCGGGTATGGGCCCAATCGGCGTGAAAGCGCACCTGGCGCCGTTCGTGCCGGGTCACAGCGTGGTGCAGATTGAAGGGATGCTGACCCGTCAGGGCGCGGTTTCCGCTGCGCCGTTCGGCAGCGCATCCATCCTGCCGATCAGCTGGATGTATATCCGTATGATGGGCGCGGAAGGGCTGAAGCAGGCGAGCCAGAACGCGATCCTTAACGCCAACTATATCGCTACCCGTCTGAAAGACGCCTACCCGGTGCTCTACACCGGTCGCGATGGTCGCGTGGCGCACGAATGTATTCTCGATATTCGTCCGCTGAAAGAAGAGACCGGCATTAGCGAGCTGGATATCGCCAAGCGCCTGATCGACTTTGGCTTCCATGCGCCGACCATGTCCTTCCCGGTAGCGGGTACGCTGATGGTTGAGCCGACGGAATCGGAAAGCAAGGTGGAGCTGGACCGCTTTATCGACGCGATGCTGGCGATCCGCGCGGAAATCGACCGCGTCAAAGCCGGTGAATGGCCGCTGGAAGACAACCCGCTGGTGAACGCGCCGCATACCCAGGGTGAGATCGTTGGGGAATGGAACCATCCGTACAGCCGCGAGCTGGCGGTATTCCCGGCGGGTCTGCACAACAAATACTGGCCGACGGTGAAACGCCTGGACGACGTGTACGGCGACCGTAATCTGTTCTGCTCCTGCGTGCCGATGAGCGAATATCAGTAACGTGCGGAATTAGCTATACTTTTAAAGGCGCTGCGGCGCCTTTATTTTTTGGGAGAGAAGCATGGGGATAGCACTGATTAGCGGCGCGAGCCGCGGAATAGGTCGGGCGACGGCGCTGCTGCTGGCGCAGGAAGGGTATACTGTCGCGGTCAATTATCATCACAATATTAACGCTGCCACCGAGGTGGTGAATACCATTGTTGCCGCCGGCGGCAAAGCCACGGCGCTGCGGGCGGATATCAGTGATGAAGCGCAGGTGATGGCGATGTTTGAGGCGATTGACCGCATGGGCGAGCCGCTGACGGCGCTGGTTAACAACGCCGGGATCCTCTTTACCCAGTGTACGGTGGAGAGCCTGAGCGCCGAGCGCATTAACCGCGTGCTGGCGACCAACGTGACCGGCTATTTCCTCTGCTGCCGCGAGGCGGTCAAGCGCATGGCGCATCAGCATGGCGGCAAGGGCGGGGCGATAGTTAACGTGTCGTCGGCGGCGTCGCGCCTTGGCTCGCCGGGAGAATATGTTGATTACGCCGCGTCGAAAGGGGCGGTGGATACCCTGACCACCGGGCTGGCGCTGGAGGTGGCGGCGCAGGGGATCCGGGTAAATGGCGTGCGCCCTGGGCTGATTTATACCGAGATGCATGCTTCCGGCGGCGAACCGGGACGTGTGGACCGGGTAAAAGATTCGCTACCGATGCAGCGCGGCGGCCAGCCGGAAGAGGTCGCTCAGGCCATTGCCTGGTTGCTGAGCGACAAAGCGTCGTATGTGACGGGTAGCTTCCTCGAACTGGCGGGCGGTAAATAACCCAGGCCATCGTTCAGTATCCCGGCTAAGCACAGCGCAAGCCGGGGAAACCTTCCCGGATAGCGGCTACGCCTTATCCGGGCTACCCAACGATGCGTACCCGTAGCCCGGCTAAGCGCAGCGCGAGCCGGGTAACCCGGCGGTCTACCAGAAGGCCAGCCACAGCCTCAGGCGCATTCCCCAACTGCTGGTCCAGCCAGTGGTAACCGACTTCACCTCGCCTCGATAAATCACCACCAGCGTTGGCGTCACCCGAATGTCCCACTGCCGCGCCAGCTGGCCGCTCGGGTCATTTACCGTCGGCAGCGCCAGTTTCTTTCTGGCAAGCCACGTCTCCAGCGCGGCGTTATCGCCGGATCGCAGGGCCACGGTCAGTACATTGCCGCCATCGGCGGCAAGCGATGCCACCGACGGCGTGGTGTAGCGACAGACCCCGCACCAGGTGGCCCAGACGTACAGCAGCAGCGGCTTTTGCTGGCTCATGGCGTTCAGATCCACCGTCCTGCCGTCGAGGGTGTGCAGCGATGTGGCGCTGACGTTTTGCGGCAGCGCGGGCTGGCGAAAATAATCCACCGCCAGGCCCATCGCCGCGCCAATCAGCAGCCACACTGCCAGCTCACGCAGCCAGCGCCTGAGCTTACTGGCCACGGGCTTTCGCCAGCTGCTCTTTCACCAGCCCCTCCAGTTCGTCAGCAGGGATCGCCCCGGCCACCATCTGATCGCCGATGATGGTCGCCGGCGTGCCCTGAATATTCAGCACCTGCGACAAAATCAGGTTCATCTTCAGTGAATCCATGGTCTTGTCATCGAGACTGACGCTGTCGGTGGCGGTTTTCTTCTGCGCCGCGGCGATGCTGGCGTCATCGTGATAGCCTTTTTTCGCCATCAGCCGCTGATGCAGCGCCCAGAACTTATCGGGCTGCTGGCGCCAGGTAGAGAGCGCCGCTTTGGCGGCATTGACCGAACTTTGCCCCTTGAACGGCAGCAGCTTCACGATCAGCTGGATGTCCGGGTTATCGTGGACGATTTTTTCCAGCATCGGATCAAACTGTTTACAGTAAGGACAGTTGTAATCGGTAAACGAGACGATCGTCAGCTTCGGCGCTTTGGCGCCGGTGCGCGGGCTGTTCGGATCGTTAAACAGCAGCTGCGCCAGCTGGTCATTACCGTTTGCTGGTGGTTCTTCCGCCGGGGCGGCGAAGCTGAAGGCGGATACGCACAGCAGCAATAAGGCGGTGATAGCTCTCATGTTAGTTTCCTTTGGCGGCGGACAGGGTGGCGAGGAGGTGTTCGCGATCTAACAGCGCAGGCAGGATCTCTCCCTGCGGCAATCCCGGTCCGTAAATCTGGTTAAACGGCACCGCGGCGCTGCCGCGGTCGGTTAAAAACTGACTAATCGTGGCGGAGGGGCGGCTCCAGTCGCCGCGCAGGGCGACCACGTCCGGCGCTAACAGCGCCTGCTGGACGTCATCGCGCAGCAGCACATTGTATTTATTGGCTTTACAGGTCACGCACCAGTCGGCGGTGACATCAATAAACACCCGCTTATGTTCCGCCAGGGCGCTGGCGATAGCCTGCTCGCTGAGCGGCTGCCAGTTAACCCGGTCGCGGCGCGGGCCCTCGCCGTCAGGCCGGGAGACAAAGGCGACGGCGCCGGCCACCACGATGGCCAGAGCCCCTGCGCGCAGCGCTGTCCGCCAGCGGTAGCGCCAGGCGGTGGCCAGCAGCACGGCTACGGTCAGTATCACCAGCAGGGTAAGCACCGGGGTACGGCCGATGTGGATCGTCAGCAGGCTGACCAGCCATAGCGCCGAGCCAAGCATCATCACCCCCAGCGCCACCCGCAGATGATTCATCCAGCGGCCTGGGCGCGGAAGGCGTTGCGCCAGCCCCGGCCAGGCGACGATCAGCAGCCACGGCAGGCTCATGCCGATCCCCATGGCGAAGAAAATCCCCCACAGCAGCGGCAGCGGCGCCACCAGCGCCACCGACACGGCGGTGCCAAGGAACGGCGCGGTGCAGGGCGTCGCCAGCAGGGTGGCGAAGGCGCCCTGCCAGAAATGGCCCATTAAGCCGTTGCCGCCTCGGGTGGCGAGGAAGGTGCTGGCGGTGGAGGAGAGGCGGATTTCGAACAGCCCCAGCAGACTGGCGCTGAACAGGACCATCACCAGCGCCATGGCGCCGATAAACCACGGGTTCTGGAACTGGATCCCCCAGCCGAGCGCCTGATTACCCAGGCGTAGCGCGGTCATCATCAGCGCCAGCGCCAGGAACGAGACGACGATCCCGCACGCCGAGGCGAGGAACTGTCGGCGCACCGCGCCGCGTTCGCGATGTTCGGTTTGCACCAGCGAGCCGAGCTTCATCGCCAGCACCGGCAGGACGCAGGGCATTACATTGAGGATAAGCCCCCCGGCCAGCGCCATCAGCAGCACCCAGCCTAACGCCGCTCCCGGCGCGGCGCTGCCTGCGCGGATAGCGAGCTGGCTTTCCTGCGCCTGGCCGCTATCCGCCAGCACCAGCGACAACGTTTTACCGCGTAGATCCGGCGCCGCTTCGCCCCAGCTATCGGTGACCGGCACGCTGGCGGTTAGCGTATCGCCGCGGGTGGTAAAGCTCGGCTTGCCGAAATCGACATCCTCCATGCTGTCGATAAACAGCGCTGGTTGCTGCCAGCCGGCATCACGGCGGGCGGTCACCGTCAGTTTGCCGCTGACGTAGCTGGCGTTCAGCTGCGAAGTCAGGCCATCGCGCAGCGGCAGCGTGCCCATCGCACGGGTGTAATCGTAGGCAAAACCCTCTCCTGGCGGGGCCGTCATATCCAGCGAAAACGGATAGTCAGTGAGAATGCAGACATTGCTGCAGGTGGATAATGTCAGTACGCCGCTGAGCGTCGGCGGTATCTTCCCGCGCAGGGTCATCGGGAAGCTGACGTCGCCGTGATATCCCTGAGTGGAAATGCCCGCAACGTCGAAACGCTGCGGCGTCGGCCAGCGCCAGTCAACCGCCAGCGGCGTGCCCCAGGCGATAGCCGGCGCGATGCCGCCTTCCCCTGGCGAACGCCAGTAGGTTTTCCAGCCCTTTTCCAGCGCCACGTCTAAAAGCAGGCGGGTATCGCCATTGCTCTCGGTTTGCGCCCGCAGGCGCACGCTGGCGTGTTGATTATCGGCGGCGCGTAGCCAGCCGCTGTCGGCGGCCTGGCTGACGGGCAGCCATAGCCAAAGCAGGCAGACCAGTAGTCGCCTGAATAACATAGACATAAATTTGCTCCATAAATGATGAATTAACCTGAACTGTCAGGAAAATCACTCACTCACGGAAGACGCATAATCGCAGATGCACCCGCAATCGGGGCGGGGAGATAACGCGGGGAGGCCACTGGCGTTCGATACGCGGCGGGATCGCCGCCAGCACCGCCAGCAGCAGGGTGATAGCCAACAGCGCCCCTTCGAACAGCATCGGCGGGACGGCCATCAGCGACTTGGCGCTGAGCTCGCACGGCGTGACCGGCGCGTCGGCCTTATCCTGGGTTTGCTGTAGCGACGGGCTGTCGGCAGCGAGGTTCATGACCAGCGCGTGCATCCCGGCCATTCGCTGGGCGGTGCAGACCAGCACCACCAGACAGGCCAGGAGGACAAAAAGAATGGCTTTGCGTTGTCGCTTAATCATGAGCGCCTCAAATATTCACGAGGCCTATCTTATCGGGCGAACGCGTTTTGGCAATGGTAAAGCTGTAAAGAAGTGTCTGGCGGATAAGCGATTTGCCCTCCCCCGGCCGGGAGAGGGCAGTCAATTACAGATTCTCACCGTTGCTGGCGATGACCTCTTTGTACCAGTTGAAGCTCTTCTTACGCGAGCGGGACATATCGCCGGTGCCGTCGTCGTGTTTGTTGACGTAGATGAAGCCGTAGCGTTTGCTGTACTGGCCGGTGGTGAAGGAGACGCAGTCGATGCAGCCCCACGGGGTATAGCCCATCAGATCGACGCCGTCGTAGGTGACGGCTTTCATCATCTCTTCGACGTGGGCGCGCAGGTAGTCAATGCGGTAGTCATCGTTGATGCTGCCGTCGGCTTCGACTTTGTCGTAGGCGCCAAAGCCGTTCTCGACGATAAACAGCGGCTTCTGGTAGCGCTCATACAATTCACACAGGGAATAGCGCAGACCGACCGGGTCAATCTGCCAGCCCCAGTCGGAGGCTTTGACGTGCGGATTCGGCACGCTGCCTTCGAAGCCGGAAATGGCGTCGCCGGTGCCGCCTTCGGCTTTCACCGCGTTGGTCATGTAGTAGCTGAAGCCAAGATAAGCGCAGGTGCCTTCGCGCAGGATCTGCGCGTCGCCATCTTCCATCTTGATGTTGAAGCCGCGGCGCTCCCACTCATTCAGCACATAGCTCGGATAGTAACCGCGCAGCTGAACGTCGGTAAAGACGTAGCGCTCGCGCATCGACTCCTGAGCAAACATCACATCTTCCGGTTTGCAGGAGTAAGGGTAGAGGGCGACCATCGCCAGCATGCAGCCGACCTGCATGTCCGGGTTAATACCACGCGCCGCTTTCACCGCCAGCGCGCTGGCGACGAACTGATGGTGCAGCACCTGGTACATGGTCTCTTCCGGGTTGTCATGCTCGGTATAAACCACCCCGGAGCAGCAGTAGCCGAACAGCGGCGCGCGCCAGTTACGCTGGTTATTGATCTCGTTGAAGGTCATCCAGTATTTCACTTTGTGCTTATAGCGCTCAAAGACCACTTCGGCGAAGCGCACAAAGAAATCGACCACTTTACGGTTGGTCCAGCCGCCGTACTGCTGCACCAGGTGCAGGGGCATCTCGAAGTGGGAGAGGGTGATCACCGGCTCGATGTTGTACTTCAGCAGCTCGTCGAACATGTCGTCGTAGAACTTCAGCCCCTCCTCATTCGGCTGGGTCTCGTCGCCCTGCGGGAAGATGCGGGTCCAGGCGATAGAGGTACGGAAGCATTTGAAGCCCATCTCGGCGAACAGTTTGATGTCTTCTTTGTAGCGGCCGTAGAAATCCACCGCTTCGTGGTTGGGGTAATATTTGCCGGCTTCAACCTGGTGGGTGATTTCACGCGGCACGTCGTGCGCCCCGCCGGTCAGTACGTCGCAGATGCTCGGGCCTTTGCCGCCCTGATCCCAGCCGCCTTCAACCTGATGCGCGGCAACCGCGCCGCCCCATAAAAAATCTTTCGGAAGGGTTAATTTTTTCATCCTGGCTAATCTCTCTAATAACTATTGCTCTCGAGTCTAGCAAAGTGAAATTGAATGTCACGATATAACAAATTACGCCAAACGTAATATGTTACATCGAAAAAACAGGCTGTTATTTTTAGCTGATTTTGCGCGCTAATTTACGTCCGAGCGTTTCGAGAATATAGATCACTGGAATTTGCGTCGTAATATCGTAGACACCGCCAATGCGCGTCTGCGGCACGTGCCAGGAGAGATTGAAATCGGCCAGTTTGGCCAGCCGCGAGTGTTCGTGACTGGTAATGGACATCACCTTGCAGCGGTGCAGGCTGAACTGGCTGGCGAAGCGCAGGATCTCTTCCGTCTCGCCGGAGACGGAAAGCACGATCGCCAGCGCGTTACGGGCCATATCGTTAGTCACCGGAAAATAGGGGTCATCAATATGATTACTAAATTTCCCGACGTTGGAGAAGAAGCGGGCGCCATATTTCGCCAGCGCGCCCGAGGTGCCTGCGCCGACGAAAATAATACGTTCGGAGGCGAGAATAATATCGACGGCCTGCTCGAGTAATTCATCGAACTCGTCATTATTAACGCTTTTAAAAAAGCTCATGATTTCGCTGGCGCCGATATTTGCCTGTTGAGGCTCGTTCTGCTCAAGATATAATTTAAAGCGCACGCGAAATTCAGAGTAGCCCTCGCACTGCAGTTTGCGGCAGAAGCGCAACACGGTGGTGGTGGAGACGCCGGCGGCTTCGGCCAGTTCGCGGATGGTCATGTACATCACTTTGTCACGATTCTTAATGACGTAGTGGTAGACCATCATCTCAAGATTATTGAGACTGGCGACAGCGGCGTGGGAGAACATACTCACAGTGGCGAACTCACAATTCATAATGACCAGGACGGAATTATATCATGCAGGCCAATGACATTACCTTTTTTCAGCGCTTTCAGGAGGACATCCTCGCCGGGCGCAAAACGATCACCATTCGCGATGCGGCGGAGTCGCACTTTAAGCCCGGCGATGTGCTGCGCGTCGGGCGCTATGAAGACGACGGCTATTTTTGCACCATCGCCGTAACCGCGACCTCGACGGTGACTCTCGACACGCTGACCGACCAGCATGCTCAACAGGAGAATATGACCCTCGGGCAGCTGCGTCAGGTCATCAGCGACATCTATCCTGGGGAGAACCAGTTTTATGTCATTGAATTCAAAACGCTTTAAGACAATCAGGAACAGCTGTGAGTTGAAATAAAATTGTAACTTTATGATTTTAATGTGTTTACAAATATACATCGTTTTATTTTAGCTAACAGGTGTTCACTGGAATCATTCTCAGTTACCCTAAGTGGGCAATGAAAGCGTTCTTGTTTTCACGGAGTCAAATATGGTGCGCAAACCATTAATCACTCAGGGATATTCTCTGGCAGAGGAAGTTGCCAACAGCATCAGTCATGGGATCGGGCTGGTGTTCGGTATCGTCGGCCTCGTGCTCTTGCTGGTGCAGGCGGTGGACACTAACGCCAGCGCGACGGCGATCACCAGCTACAGTCTGTACGGCGGCAGCATGATTATGCTGTTTCTCGCCTCCACGCTCTATCACGCGATCCCGCATCAGCGGGCGAAACAGTGGCTGAAAAAGTTCGACCACTGCGCCATCTACTTGTTAATCGCCGGGACCTATACGCCGTTTTTGCTGGTAGGGTTGAACTCGCCGCTGGCGAAGGGGCTGATGATCGTCATCTGGAGCCTGGCGCTGCTGGGGATCCTGTTTAAGCTGACCATCGCGCACCGCTTTAAAATCCTGTCGCTGGTGACCTATCTGACCATGGGCTGGCTGTCGCTTATCGTGGTCTATCAGCTGGCGGTAAAGCTGGCGGTGGGCGGCGTGACGCTGCTGGCGGTCGGCGGGGTGGTGTACTCGCTCGGGGTCATCTTCTACGTCTGCAAACGCATTCCCTATAACCACGCTATCTGGCATGGCTTCGTGCTCGGCGGCAGCGTGTGTCACTTCCTGGCGATCTATCTGTACGTCGGCCAGTCCTGATAAACATCCCACGGTGGCGCTGCGCTTACCGTGGCTACGGTTATCTGCGGCCTGGAAATCCCACGGTGGCGCTACGCTTACCGTGGCTACGGTATTTGCAGTCAAGTAGCCCGGCTAAGGCGCGAGCGCCGCAAGCCGGGAGTCATAACGCTTTATTACGCGTCTTCCAGTGAATAGGGCAGCGGTTCGATGCGCAGGCTGCCGGCATCGTCGCGCACGCGGAACACGCTGTCCGGCTCCATATCGTTATTCATCACCACCTGCACCAGCAGCTGGCCATCATCCAGCTGAACCGCCGCAAGCACCGTACCGGTGCGGCGCCAGTTTTCGCCCATCTTCAGATCCAGATCTTCTCCGGCCTCCGGCACCCGGCTGGCGGTACCTGACAGCGTCCACAGCGCGCGCTTATTGGCGCCGCGGAATTTCGCCCTGGCGACCATTTCCTGGCCGGTATAGCAGCCTTTTTTGAAGCTGATACCGCCCAGCGCCTGCAGGTTGGTGGCCTGCGGAATGAACTGCCCGCTGTTGGCGCTGTCGATAACCGGCAGACCGGCTTCAATATTCAGCGCCAGCCACTGCTGGCTGTTGTTGAGCTGCGCTTCGCCACGCAGCGCGTCGGTGACGCGATTGGCGGTGTCGACATCGGTCACCAGCAGGAAGCGTTCGCCCGGGTGTTCAAACCACAGCAGGCTGGTGGCGCCTTCGCTAATCACCGGCGTCGCGGCGTCGGGCAGGGCGGCGAACAGCGGCGCCAGCGCGGCGCGCGCCTGGAAGCCGGCCACCCCCAGCAGAACCAGATCGTCGTTGGCGGCGATGGTGACTTTGGAGAAGACGGCATATTTTTTCAGCTCGGTCAGCTGCGCGTCGCGCAGGCTGCGGCGCTCAATCCACGCGAAGCCGCCGTCGCGGCGGAATACGCGCAGGTTGCTCCACATCTTGCCTTTGGCGTCACAGTGGGCGGCAAGCAGATGCTGGGCATCGGTGAGACTGCTCACATCGGCGGTAATCTGCCCCTGCAGATATTTTTCGCTGTCCGGTCCGCTAATTGTCGCCAGCGCCCAGTCATCCAGGGTCATCAGCGTTAACGGCAGACGAGCGGAAGAGGAAGGCTGACGCGGAGGAAAAGGTGTAAAAGCCATAGTCATATCCTGAATCGCTTAACGCAGTGTGTGTGACCAATGGTAAAAGAGCTATAGTGCATTGCAAGCGCTTTCAACAGGCCATTTGTGCGCTGACGTTTGGTGACGGCCTGACGCGGGAAAACAATAAGCCCATCATTATTTTATGGTTTTTATGGAAGGATGCTCGCATTCAGCGATATTCCTGTAAAGTTACGGCAGAAAACGGGTTAAACTAACCTATATTTTGCTGCTGGAAGGTCAACATGGACATTAACAATAAAGCACGTATCCACTGGGCATGCCGCCGCGGGATGCGCGAACTCGACATCTCCATCATGCCGTTCTTTGAGTATGAGTACGATACCCTCAGCGACGCTGACAAACAGCTGTTCATTCGCCTGCTGGAAAATGACGATCCGGATCTGTTCAACTGGCTGATGAACCACGGCAAACCGGCCGATGCGGAGCTGCAGCGGATGGTAACCTTAATTCAGACACGGAATCGGGAACGTGGTCCTGTGGCAATCTGATCTCCGTATCTCCTGGCGCGCGCAGTGGTTTTCCCTGCTGCTCCACGGCGTTGTGGCGGCGCTGGTGCTGCTGGTTCCCTGGCCGTTAAGCTACACCCCGATCTGGCTGCTGCTGCTGTCGCTGGTGGTCTTTGACTGTGTGCGTAGCCAGCGACGGATCCATGCCCGTCGCGGGGAGATAAAACTGCTCACCGATTCCCGGCTGCGCTGGCAAAACGCCGAATGGGAGATCCTCGGGACGCCGTGGGTCATCAACAGCGGTATGCTGCTGCGTTTGCGCCATGTCGATACCCGACGCGGTCAGCATCTGTGGCTGGCGGCGGACAGCATGGATCCCGGAGAGTGGCGGGATCTGCGCCGGCTGGTGCTGCAAAAACCGGCGCAGGAGTAAGCGGCGTCAGGAGAAGTGTTCGGCCATTTCGCCGAGGATCTGCTCGCACCAGCTCTGGATGCGCTCGTCGCTCAGGTCGTACTGGTTGGTTTCATCCAGCGCCAGGCCAACGAACAGTTGGCCATCAGCGATCACCGGTTTCGGGCTGGTGAACTCATAGCCTTCGGTTGGCCAGTAGCCGACAAACTTCACGCCTTTGGTCGCCAGCTTGTCATGCAGCATGCCCAGCGCGTCAAGGAACCATTCGCCATAGCCCAGCTGATCGCCCATGCCGTACAGCGCGACGATTTTGCCCTCCAGGTCCAGGGTGTCCAGCTGGTCCCAAACCGCTTCCCAGTCTTCCTGAATTTCGCCGAAATCCCAGGTCGGGATGCCGAGGATCAGTACATCGTACTGGCTCATCAGGGCGGGGGAGTCATCTTTCAGATTGTGCAACGTCACCAGCTCAGGGCCGATGATATCGCGGATTTTCTCCGCGGCCATTTCGGTGTAGCAGGTACTGGAGCCGTAAAACAGACCTATATTCATCGCGTAAACATCTCGATTCTTGCTGTGAATGGCGGGCAGTGTACCAGAAAGGCGTCCTCTTAAGGCATAATGAGAGCGTTTAACGAACAAAGAGGCCGATGTGAAACAGGATCTGGCACTAATCGAACAGTTTCTCGATGCCCTTTGGCTGGAGCGCAATCTGGCGGAGAATACGCTCAGCGCCTACCGTCGCGATTTGACGATGCTGGTGGAGTGGCTGCACCATCGCGGCCTGTCGCTGGCAAGCGTCGGCAGCGACGACCTGCAGGCGCTGCTGGCCGAGCGGCAGTCCGGCGGCTATAAAGCCACCAGCACCGCGCGCCTGCTGAGCGCCGTGCGTCGTTTCTTCCAGCATCTGTACCGGGAAAAAATTCGCCCGGACGACCCCAGCGCGCTGCTGGCCTCGCCGAAGCTGCCGCAGCGGCTGCCGAAGGATCTCAGTGAGGCGCAGGTTGAGCGTCTGCTGCAGGCCCCGCTGGTGGAGCAGCCGCTGGAGTTGCGCGACAAAGCGATGCTGGAGGTGCTGTATGCCACCGGCCTGCGCGTCTCGGAGCTGGTGGGGCTGACGATGAGCGACATCAGCCTGCGACAGGGTGTGCTGCGGGTGGTGGGCAAAGGCAACAAAGAGCGGCTGGTGCCGCTGGGGGAAGAGGCGGTACTGTGGGTGGAAAATTACCTCGAGTATGGTCGCCCCTGGCTGCTGAACGGCGTGGCGTCGGATGTCTTATTTCCCAGCCAGCGCGCCCAGCAGATGACGCGTCAGACCTTCTGGCACCGGATTAAACACTATGCCGTGCTGGCGGGGATCGACAGCGAAAAGCTCTCCCCGCACGTGTTGCGCCATGCGTTCGCCACGCATTTACTCAATCATGGCGCCGACCTGCGCGTGGTGCAGATGCTGTTAGGACACAGCGATCTCTCCACCACGCAGATCTACACCCACGTAGCGACCGAGCGTCTGCGACAACTTCATCAACAGCACCACCCGCGGGCGTGAGTGCTGAACAAAAGGACTGAGTATGAAAAAAGGTTTATTGATGTTCACCCTGCTGGCGGCTTCCCTTTCCGGGGCGGCGCATGCCGATAGCGCGGCAATTAAACAGTCGCTGGCGAAGCTGGGTGTGCAGAGCACCGATATTCAACCGTCGCCGGTTTCCGGGATGAGCACGGTGCTGACCGACAGCGGCGTACTGTATGTCACCGACGACGGCAAGCACATCATCCAGGGGCCGATGTACGACGTGAGCGGCGCGCAGCCGGTCAATGTCACTAACCAGCTGCTGCTGGGTAAACTGAACGCGCTGAGCAACGAAATGATTGTCTACAAAGCGCCGAAGGAGCAGCACGTCATTACCGTCTTCACCGACATCACCTGCGGTTATTGCCACAAGCTGCATGAGCAGATGAGCGACTACAACGCGCTGGGGATCACCGTGCGCTATCTCGCCTTCCCGCGCCAGGGACTGCAGAGCCAGGCGGAGCAGGACATGAAGGCCATCTGGTGCGCGAAAGATCGCAACAAAGCGCTGGATGACGCTATGAACGGCAAGGGCGTGCAGCCGGCGAGCTGCAGCGTGGATATCGCTAAACACTACACCCTTGGCGTGCAGATGGGCGTCAACGGTACCCCGGCGATGGTCCTCAGCAACGGCATGGTGCTGCCGGGCTATCAGGGGCCGAAAGAGCTGAAGGCGTTCCTCGACGAGCATAAAAAACAGACAAGCGGTAACTGATTCGCGTGAAACAACAGATACAACTACGCCGCCGCGAGGCGGTTGACGGCGTCGATTTACCCGCCGATCTGCCGCCGCTGCTGCAGCGGCTGTATGCCAGCCGCGGGGTGCGCAGCGCCCAGGAGCTGGAGCGCAGCGTCAAAGGCATGCTGCCGTGGACGCAGCTCACCGGCGTTGAAAAAGCGGTCGGGATGCTGCACGACGCTTTCCAGAAAGGGTTGCACATTGTCGTAGTCGGCGATTTTGACGCCGACGGCGCCACCAGCACCGCGCTCAGCGTGCTGGCCCTGCGCGCGCTGGGCTACGGCAACGTCTCCTACCTGGTGCCGAACCGTTTTGAAGACGGCTACGGCTTGAGCCCGGAAGTGGTCGATCAGGCCCACGCCCGCGGCGCGCAGATGATCATGACCGTCGACAACGGGATCTCGTCCCATGCCGGCGTCGATCATGCCCATGCGCTGGGGATCCCGGTGCTGGTAACCGATCACCACCTGCCGGGGGAGACGCTACCGGCGGCGGAGGCCATCGTTAACCCTAACCTGCGCGATTGCGACTTTCCGTCGAAATCGCTGGCCGGGGTCGGGGTGGCGTTCTATCTGATGCTGGCGCTGCGCACCTTTCTGCGTGATAACGGCTGGTTCGATGCCCGCGGCATCGCCGCGCCGAACCTTGCCGAGCTGCTGGATCTGGTGGCGCTTGGCACCGTTGCCGACGTCGTGCCGCTGGATGCTAACAATCGTATTCTCACCTGGCAGGGGTTAAGCCGCATTCGCGCTGGCAAATGTCGGCCCGGCATTAAGGCGCTGCTGGAGATTGCCAACCGCGATCCGCAAAAGCTGGCGGCCAGCGACCTCGGTTTTGCCCTCGGGCCGCGCCTGAACGCGGCGGGGCGGCTGGACGACATGTCGGTCGGCGTCGCGCTGCTGCTGTGCGATAACATTGGCGAAGCGCGCGTGTTAGCCAATGAGCTTGACGCGCTCAACCAGACGCGCAAAGAGATCGAGCAGGGGATGCAGGCGGAAGCGCTAACGCTCTGTCAGCAGCTGGAACGCAGTAGCGATACCCTGCCCGGCGGGCTGGCGATGTACCATCCGCAGTGGCACCAGGGGGTGGTCGGCATCCTCGCCTCGCGAATTAAGGAACGTTTCCACCGGCCGGTGATCGCCTTTGCGCCCACCGGCGACGGTACGCTGAAAGGCTCCGGCCGCTCCATTCAGGGGCTGCATATGCGCGATGCGCTGGAGCGTCTCGATACGCTCTATCCGGGGCTGATCCTGAAGTTCGGCGGCCACGCGATGGCGGCAGGATTATCGCTGGAAGAGGCGCGCTTTGAGGAGTTTCAGCAGCGCTTTGGCGAGCTGGTGACCGAGTGGCTGGATCCCGCGCTGTTACAGGGCGAGGTCGTTTCCGACGGGCCGCTGGCGGCGGCGGAGATGAGCATGGAAGTGGCGCAGATGCTGCGCGACGCCGGGCCGTGGGGACAGATGTTCCCGGAACCGCTGTTTGACGGCCGTTTCCGCCTGCTGCAGCAGCGGCTGGTGGGCGAGCGTCACCTGAAGGTGATGGTCGAGCCGGTTGACGGCGGCCCGCTGCTGGACGGTATCGCCTTCAACGTGGATACTTCCATCTGGCCCGACAACGGCGTGCGTGAAGTCCAGTTAGCCTACAAGCTCGACATCAATGAGTTCCGCGGCAACCGCAGCCTGCAGCTGATCATCGATCACCTCTGGCCAAATTGACAACAGTGTATGAATAAGGGCGCGAATCCGGTAGAATTCCGCTCTTATCACCGCATTTTGACAAATCCATTAAAAGAAACCGACCATGTTTGAAATAAATCCGGTAAAAAACCGCATTCAGGACCTCACGGAGCGCTCCGACGTTCTTAGGGGGTATCTTTGACTACGATGCCAAGAAAGAGCGTCTCGAAGAAGTAAACGCCGAGCTGGAACAGCCGGACGTCTGGAATGAACCTGAACGCGCTCAGGCGCTGGGTAAAGAGCGTTCTTCCCTGGAAGCCATCGTAGATACCCTGGATCAGATGTCCCAGGGGCTGGAAGACGTTGCCGGTCTGCTGGATCTGGCCGTGGAAGCGGACGACGAAGAGACCTTCAACGAAGCCGTCGCCGAGCTGGATACGCTGGAAGAGAAGCTGGCGCAGCTTGAGTTCCGCCGCATGTTCTCCGGCGAATACGACAACGCCGATTGCTACCTCGATATTCAGGCAGGCTCCGGCGGCACCGAAGCCCAGGACTGGGCCAGCATGCTGATGCGCATGTACCTGCGCTGGGCGGAAGCGCGCGGCTTTAAGACCGAGATCATCGAAGAGTCCGAAGGTGAAGTCGCGGGCATTAAATCCGTGACCATCAAGATCATTGGCGATTACGCTTACGGCTGGCTGCGTACCGAAACCGGCGTTCATCGTCTGGTGCGTAAGAGCCCGTTCGATTCCGGCGGCCGCCGTCATACCTCCTTTAGCTCTGCGTTCGTTTACCCGGAAGTTGAAGACGATATCGATATCGAAATTAACCCGGCCGACCTGCGCATCGACGTTTACCGCGCCTCCGGCGCCGGTGGGCAGCACGTTAACCGTACAGAATCCGCGGTGCGTATTACCCACATCCCGACCGGGTTGGTGACGCAGTGCCAGAACGACCGTTCGCAGCACAAGAACAAAGACCAGGCCATGAAGCAGATGAAAGCGAAGCTTTATGAGCTGGAGATGCAGAAGAAAAATGCCGAGAAGCAGGCGATGGAAGACAACAAGTCCGATATCGGCTGGGGCAGCCAGATCCGCTCTTACGTGCTGGATGACTCGCGTATTAAAGATCTGCGTACCGGGGTGGAAACCCGCAACACTCAGGCGGTGCTCGACGGCAGCCTGGACCAATTTATCGAAGCAAGTTTGAAAGCAGGGTTATGAGGAACCAACATGTCTGAACAACAAGCACAGGGCGCTGACGCGGCAATTGACCTTAATAATGAACTGAAAACCCGTCGCGAGAAGCTGGCTGCGCTGCGTGAGCAGGGCGTCGCTTTCCCGAACGATTTCCGTCGTGACCATACCTCTGACCAACTGCACGCTGACTTCGATGCCAAAGAAAACGAAGAGCTGGAAGCGCTGAACGTTGAAGTGGCCGTGGCTGGCCGCATGATGACCCGCCGTATCATGGGTAAAGCGTCCTTCGTCACCCTGCAGGACGTTGGCGGCCGCATCCAGCTGTACGTAGCGCGCGATGACCTGGCGGAAGGCGTTTACAACGACCAGTTCAAAAAATGGGATCTCGGCGACATTATCGCCGCCCGCGGTAAGCTGTTCAAGACCAAAACCGGTGAGCTGTCTATCCACTGCACCGAGCTGCGTCTGCTGACCAAAGCCCTGCGCCCGTTACCGGACAAGTTCCATGGCCTGCAGGATCAGGAAGCGCGCTATCGTCAGCGTTACCTCGACCTGATCTCCAACGATGAATCGCGCAACACCTTTAAAGTGCGTTCGCAGATCCTGGCGGGTATCCGTCAGTTCATGGTTGGCCGCGGCTTTATGGAAGTGGAAACCCCGATGATGCAGGTGATCCCGGGCGGCGCCTCCGCGCGTCCGTTCATCACCCATCATAACGCGCTGGATCTGGACATGTACCTGCGTATCGCGCCGGAACTGTACCTCAAGCGCCTGGTCGTGGGCGGTTTCGAACGCGTCTTCGAGATCAACCGTAACTTCCGTAACGAAGGGATCTCCGTTCGTCATAACCCAGAGTTCACCATGATGGAACTCTACATGGCCTATGCGGACTATAAGGATCTGATCGAGCTGACCGAATCCCTGTTCCGCACCCTGGCGCAGGACATTCTCGGCAACACCGAAGTGCCTTACGGCGACCAGGTGTTCGACTTCGGCAAGCCGTTTGAAAAACTGACCATGCGCGAAGCGATCAAGAAATACCGTCCGGAAACCGAGATGGCGGATCTGGATAACTTCGATTCCGCGAAAGCGATCGCTGAGTCTATCGGCATCAAAGTGGAGAAGAGCTGGGGTCTGGGCCGTATCGTGACCGAGATCTTCGAAGAAGTGGCGGAAGCGCACCTGATCCAGCCGACCTTCATCACTGAATACCCGGCGGAAGTTTCTCCGCTGGCGCGTCGTAACGACGTCAATCCGGAAATCACCGACCGCTTTGAATTCTTCATCGGCGGCCGTGAGATCGGTAATGGCTTTAGCGAGCTGAACGACGCCGAAGACCAGGCGCAGCGCTTCCAGGACCAGGTTGATGCGAAAGCCGCGGGCGACGACGAAGCGATGTTCTACGATGAAGACTACGTGACCGCGCTGGAGCACGGCCTGCCGCCGACCGCCGGTCTGGGTATTGGTATCGACCGCATGGTGATGCTGTTCACCAACAGCCACACCATCCGCGACGTGATCCTGTTCCCGGCAATGCGTCCGCAGAAATAATCGCGTCTTGTGAAATGCAAAAACCCGGCTTGCCGGGTTTTTTTATGTCTGACGTGAGGCCTGAAGGCTGGCGGCGTAAATGTCTTATCCGGGCTACGCAACAGCGCAGAACCGTAGGCCTGCGCAAGCGTAGCGCCGCCAGGCAACGATGACAGGTACGGAGTCGCTTTTTGCGCCGGGTGGCGGCTGCGAGAATAGTTAGCTTACCCGCGCACACGCGCAACAAAGTCGGTCAGCGCCTGGCGAGCGTCCCGATTTTCCGCTTCCAGCACCATCCACGGGCTAAACGCCCACGGCGTGGCGGCCAGCGCGCTTAACATCGTTGCCAGGTCAACCCACTGATAATCCATGACTTCATCGTCGTTAGGCAGCACTTCGCTCACCACGCGCGCGGCATACACCGGGCATACTTCGTTCTCAACGATGCCGTTCGGGGCGACCGCCCGGTAGCGGAAGGCCGGGTGAACCGGCACGATGTCGGCGATCTCCACGCCGAGTTCGAAGCGACAGCGGCGCGTGACGGCCTGCTCGAAGGTCTCGCCCTGCTGGGGGTGTCCGCAGACGGAGTTGGTCCACACCCCGGGCCAGGCTTTTTTGCCCAGCGAACGGCGGGTGACCAGCAATTGTCCCTGCTGATTAAACAACCAGCAAGAGAACGCGAGATGTAAAGGGGTATCAAGCGTGTGGGCGGCATACTTCTCCAGCATACCGGCAGGCTGATCCTGCTCATCCAGTAAAATGACGTGTTCCCCGGCCATGACGACTCCTGAAAATAAAAAATGACCCGGCACAAACCCGCCGGGTCATGTACTCAGGCCTCTAGGGTAGCCGATAAATGGGAGAAAGGCATTACCAAAACAAGCCCTGCAGTCCGCTCTGTGAGCGGCAACGCGTCATGGCGGGCAAGCCCACCACGACGTGCGGCTCCAGCAGCAATCGCTGTCCGTCGCGGGCCGTATTCGATGGCAGGGGGATATTGGTTTCGCCATCAGGGATGACGCCCTGCGCCGCGGACTGGTATGATATTCGCCCTGGTTGCGAGGTAAGTGGTTGTGTTAAGTGCAGGATGCCTGATGATGAAACGCGTTTTTATGACACTGATGCTGGTGGTAAGCCTGGCGCTGGCCGGCTGCTCCAGCAACTCCGATTCCGGTACGACCTACACCGTCAAACGTGGCGATACCCTGTATGGCATCTCCCGCACCACCGGCACCAGCGTTCGCGATCTGGCCCGCCTGAATAACATCTCCCCGCCTTACACCATTGAGGTGGGGCAGAAGCTGAAGCTTAACGGCAGCAGTTCAACGAAGACAACGAAGAAAAAATCTGCCTCCACGCGCACGGCGGCGGTCACGCCTTCGTCCGCGGTACCTCAGTCCTCCTGGCCGCCGGTGGGACAGCGCTGCTGGCGCTGGCCGACCAGCGGCAAAGTGGTCCTGCCTTATTCCACCGCCGATGGCGGCAATAAAGGCATTGATATCGCCGGGACTCGCGGCCAGCCCGTGTACGCCGCCGGGGCGGGCAAGGTGGTCTACGTCGGCAACCAGCTGCGCGGCTACGGCAACCTGATCATGATTAAGCACAGCGAGGATTACATCACCGCCTATGCCCACAACGATAAGCTGATGGTGAATAACGGCCAGAGCGTGAAGGCCGGCCAGCAAATCGCCACCATGGGCAGTACGGATGCCGACTCAGTGCGTCTGCATTTCCAGATCCGCTACCGGGCGACGGCCATCGATCCGCTGCGCTACCTGCCGCCGCAGGGCAGTAAGCCTAAGTGCTAAAAGGTTATTTTATCGCCAGTCAGTATCCGGCGGGCTTGTCACAGGGTGCATAAGGGCTATAATGCTTCTCGCACCTCTTCGCGGGCGTAGTTCAATGGTAGAACGAGAGCTTCCCAAGCTCTATACGAGGGTTCGATTCCCTTCGCCCGCTCCAAACTCAAGTCTCCTGAAGTCTATCCAACTCAATTTTCCCTTGATAAATAATAAGTTATAGCATTCTGTTAGTCTATTGAACTCCGACGGAGGACTCCTCTTTGGTTGCGGGATCGGCGTTTTGCGCTGCTGGCGCTGGAGTAGTAGCGTTTAGTGATATTTTCGCACTTATCCTGTTTCCGCAGGATGAGTGATTTTACGCAACCGGCTCGCGCTGACGACGACCGATACCGCAGAGGCCGCGGCGGCGCTCCACAGCGCAACATGAATTGACCTTTCATCTGCTGCCAGCAGAACGCCTACGGCGGCGGCTCCCAGGCACTGCCCGAAAGTGCGCATAATGGATAAAACTCCGGACGCATAACTCGCGTGCTCACGAATAACGTTTGAGAGCATTTCCCGGTTATTGGGACTCTGAAAGCAGCCAAACCCTATTCCGCACACCAGACTTCGCAGGCAGATATCCCACATTGGAGGGCTGGCGGGTAACGTCGCCAGCAGGATCAAACCGACGACAAATATCACCAGCCCCAGGGTGGATATCGCCGGGGCTGATATCGTGTCCGCCCAACGGCCTGCATGCGGCGCAATCAGCACGATCCCTAACGGCCACGGCGTAAACAGCAGGGCAGACACTACCGGACTGTAGCCGTATTCGCTCTGAAACAGGAAGGGTAGCGCAATAAAGGTGATCCCCTGGCTGACAAAAGCAATCATCGACGTGAAGGCCGCGAGGGTAAAACGTTCATTTTTAAACATGGTCGGCGGCAGTAAGGGATGACCCGTGCGGCGGATTTGCCAGATAAAAGCCATGCCGCTCAGCGCAGCGAGAGCCATCCAGCAAAGGCTGCCGAATTGATAAGTAGCGTTCTGTAGGCTGTTCGCCGCCATGATCGTCGAACCCAACAGCAGTGCCGACAATATGGCGCCCAGGGTGTCGAAGGGCGCCTGCATACGGATCGCATTACGCGGCAGCGCTCTGATCGCCAGCAGTAAGGCGAGGGTGCCGGGAAGAACGTTTATCGCAAACAGCCATTGCCAGCTCAGGGTGTGAAGGATCGTACCGCCCAATACCGGGCCGATAGCGGAGCTGGAGGCAATGAGCAGGGCATGGAACCCCAGAATGCGGCCAAGTAATCGTCCGGGAAATACGGACCTGAGTATTGCGGGGGCAATACTCAGCGTCGCCGCGCCGCCGATCCCCTGAAGCACGCGCATACCGATAAGCACTTCGGGCTTATTCGCCAGCGCGCAACCCAGTGATGTCAGGGTAAAGGTCGTCAGGCCCGCCAGAAATACGGGGCGATAACCCAGACGGGCCGCAAGCGCCGCGAATATCGCCAGCGTCATCGCAGCCGCCAGCAGATACCCGTTGGCGAACCAGACGGCAATACCGGCAGGTACCTGCATATCCTGAGCCATTGAGGGCAGGGCAATGTTGATCATGGTGCCATCTAACACGCCCATTAAGGTGGTGGTCATTATTGCGGCCATCACCCGTGCGCGCGCCGGGCCAGGCAGTCCTTCGTCGCCGGGTTGGCTGGAAAAGAGCGTCATCATTTGTCCTCTGGGAAGAGTGTATGGATGACAAAACTATAAAGATGGCTTTTACCGGGCGGAAGGTGCACTATTTTCACTTTATTGTTGCATCAAACGCCTTATCTTAATGTGCTGGGAGAAAGGGTAATGTCTGATCCCGATTTTAATTTGCTGGTAGCACTCGACATATTGCTGAGTGAAGCGAGTGTCGCAGGTGCGGCACGTCGTCTGAACCTCAGCACCTCGGCCATGAGCCGGACATTAAGCAGGTTACGCGATGTCACAGGAGACCCGATCCTGGTGCGCGCCGGGCGTAACATGGTACTGACCCCGTGGGCCGAAGCGACCCGGGATCGCGCCAGGCGTGCAGTGCACGAGGCCAGGGCGGTATTGCAGCCCTCAACTGAAACGTTCTGCGCGCGAAGTCTGGCGCGTCTTTTTACCATCAGGGCAAACGATGGTTTTGTGGTGGCGTTTGGGCCTGCGCTCATCGCAGCGGTTGCCGACGCCGCGCCGGACGTCTGTATACGCTTCGCGCCTAAGCCGGAAAAAACCTCGCGCTATCTTCGGGAAGGGCTGGTTGATCTGGAGATTGGCGTTCAGAGTAATATGGGGCCAGAAATACGGCTGCAACGACTGTTTGAGGATCGGTTTGTTGGCGTCGTGCGTAAAGGGCACCCGCTGGCTAAGCAGGCAGAAATAGGCGTGGGTGATTATGTCGCCTGGGGCCATGTGGTAGCGTCACCCGAGGGCGCGTTGCACGGATCCGTTGACGATGCGCTGGCCGAACTGGGGACAAAACGTAAAATTGCGAGCGTCGTACCGGGATTTCCGACAGCACTGTCCGTGGCGCTGGAATCGGATCTTATCGCCATGATACCCGCACTCTATTTACTCAATCAGCAGGTAACGGACCAGGTACACGTTTTCGAGCTGCCGTTCAAAAGCCGTCGTATTACGGTATCGCAGATGTGGCACCCAAGGATGGAACGCGACCCCGGTCACCGCTGGCTGAGAAAGCAAATTCTTGCGATATGCGGTGGGGGGAGGTCAGTCATGGCCTGACCAATTAGACATGTCCGCGCTACCGTCTCGCCACAGCGATCGCTGCTTTCAAAGGATGAGACTCATGACGGCATACGGAACGGAAATTTTCTCAATGAGCGATCTGAACAGACTCACGATCGAAGTCTCCATACTTCGATAGACCGTTTATGTTTTTTCTGCGAGACCTAATCGAAAGCCCTCGTGGTACCTTTAAATTAACAATTAACGACGAATAAAGGACAGCTTCCCTGTCCTTTATTCTTTTTTATTCAGTTTTGCTCGCGCGCGCTCGCAATACCTCACCGACCACAGGAGCAGCGGTAAATGCATTTGGCCATCCCGCGTAGAACGCCGCCTGGGCGACCACTTCTCCGGCCTCTTCAGCCGAAAGCCCATTATCCATCGCTCTGTTTAGGTGGTAGCTAATCTGCGCGCTCTGTCCGGCGGCGATTAACGCGCTGACCGTCACCAGGCTTCTGTCGCGGGGCGTAAGCGCGGGCCGTTGCCAGAGGTCGAGAAACAGCGGGTCGGCGGTAAATTTAACCAAGCCAGGCGAAATGGGGCCGACATTTTTCTCCACGGTGTCTGCACGCTGTTTCTCTACCTGTTCATTGAGGGGCAGCAGCGTCGGCGAGGCGGCGGGAAGGGCCTCTGCCGTCACGCCCCTGGCTGCAAAGATGGCTTTAGCGACGCTGACGGCTGACATCGCATTGGGCCAGCCAGCGTAGAAGGCGAGGTGAGTAATGACCTCTGACACTTCCGCGGGCGTCACGCCGCTATCGAGAGCGACTTCAATATAGTGCTTAAGCTCGCCTGGCTGGTTGCGGGCAATCAGCATGGCCACAGTCACGATGCTGCGGTCGCGGGCAGACAGGGCGTCACGTTGCCAGAGGTCGTTGGTAATCGCTTCACGGCCAAAGCGTGCCAGCGCCGGGGAGACCGCGTGAATGTCAGCGTCCGAAAGGGTGAAAGCCCTGATTGATTTTCTGATAGCGCATACCGCGGCATAAAGGCTATTTTGCGTGCGAAATGTCTGAAGACACCGGCCCTGTCTTTCCCTCTGTCTTAACCCTATACTCCCTGCGGATAAAGCGGTTTTTTATCGCGGTGTAACGGCTTATCCCATCGTCAACGCGATGGGCGGGGAATTTCAATAAGGGAGAGGCAGCAATGGGCAGACGCTTAATGGTCTGTGTGTTCGCGCTGGTGGCGTTTTCAGCCACTGCAGCGCATGGCCATCACGGCCAGTCGGTAATATCGGGCGCCGACGGCGGCAACGGTTCGGACGGCGGCAGTAGCGATAACTCCTCGGGGCGGGCAGGGTGCCCGGGCGGCACCGATCCCGATAAGCATGGCCAATTTTATCTGCCCGGGACCCGCGAACCCTCCAATCCTGGCCCCCAGGATGCAGAGAAAGTCGGGTCTTCCCGCTAGCGTTCAGCTCAGATCGTGCAGCGCTTTGTCCAGCGGTGGGGAAAGCTGAATATCCAGAAAGGCAACCGCCAGTCCGCCGCGCTCCGGTGAGCAGCACATGACGCCGGCTTTCACCGGGCCTGGCGGAAAGTAGCCGAGCCGCAGCAGCGGCCAGCGCTCGCCGTCGGTCGAATACTGCAGCCTTAACGCATCGCCCATGCGGGTCAGCCGCAGCCAGAAGGTGCGCGGGTCGCCGGGGAAAAGCCCGGTGGCCCAGTCGGAGTGGGTTAGCGTCAGCACGCTGCCGATGGCCGGGGCATCGTCATTAAACTCAATCCCCGCCTTCAGCCAGGTCTGCTCGTCCGCCATTATCATCAGCCCGGCCTGGTCGTAAAGCGTGGTGAAATCCGCACAGATTTTTGCCTGCAGGGTAAAATCGCCCTCCACCTCAGCGGCATAAAGATGGCCGGAGAAGCGCTCGAAGCCATACCAGGTATGACGCCAGAAATCGGTATGCTTATCGGTGACCACCGTCAGGCCGTCGGCATCGCGGCGCCACTCGGCAGGTTCATTGATCCAGTGAAAGGACGGCTGCATGTTTCCTCCGGGACAGGCTTATAACAGCGACTGCAGCGCGGGGGACGCCATGCTGGCCTCAAAGGGGATAATCTCCGTATGGGCGAGACCCAGCTGCTGGAAGGGATCCTGGCTCAGACGCGATTCCAGAATTTCCCGGCTGTCGCATTTCGCCAGAATCACCCCGCCGGTGCGGGGAATACGGCGGCCGGAGGTGAGAAAGAGGCCGTCAGCATAGCCTTTTTTGAGCCATTCGACGTGGGCGGGAATGGCGTCATCCACCTCTTCGAGCGGTTTTATATACGTTAAAACAACCACATAAATCGTACTCATCCTGAAAACCCTGTCAATCCGATGGGATCTTCAGCCTGACACATTTCGATGATGGTTAAAAGAAAACGCGGCATTTTTGCGTGCTATTGAGCAGGAGGCACATGTTGCAACGGTATGGAGATTTATCGCGGCTGTGAAAACACATATGTTTTTTCGAATGCGTATTGATCTTTGTTCGTGGTCCCGTATGCTGTCCGTCACGCTTGAGGAGAAACCATGTCTTTATTGCCCCTGCAACTGTTCAAAAACCTCGCCGATGAAACCCGGCTGGGGATCGTGCTGTTGCTCAAGGCGCGGGGAGAGCTGTGCGTGTGCGATCTCTGTACGGCACTCGCCCAGTCCCAGCCCAAGATCTCCCGCCATCTGGCAATGCTGCGGGAGAGCGGGCTGCTGCTGGATCGAAAACAGGGTAAGTGGGTCCATTATCGCCTCTCTCCGCAGATGCCGGCCTGGGCGGCGCAGGTGATTGAGCAGGTCTGGCTAAGTCAGCAGGACGAGGTGCGGCTGATGGTCAGCAGACTGACTGACGGGCCGGGTTGTCGGTAAAAAATTTATCTTAACATATATGATTTTTCGAATGTGATTGGTGAGGGAATGATGTTGCTGGCAGGTGCGATTTTTGTCCTGACCCTGGTGCTGGTGATCTGGCAGCCGCGGGGTTTAGGGATCGGCTGGAGCGCGGCCTTTGGCGCGGCGCTGGCGCTGGTCACCGGTGGCGTACAGATAGCCGATATCCCGGTGGTGTGGCATATCGTCTGGAATGCCACCGCCACGTTTATCGCCGTGATCATTATCAGCCTGCTGCTCGACGAGTCCGGCTTTTTTGAATGGGCCGCGCTACACGTTTCCCGCTGGGGAAGAGGGCGGGGTCGTCTGCTGTTTACCTGGATTATCCTGCTCGGCGCGGCGGTGGCGGCGCTGTTTGCCAACGACGGCGCGGCGCTGATCCTCACGCCCATCGTGATTGCCATGCTGCGGGCGCTGGGGTTCAGTAAGGGAACGATGCTGGCCTTTGTCATGGCAGCCGGGTCTATTGCCGATACCGCCAGCCTGCCGCTGGTGGTGTCGAATTTAGTGAATATCGTGTCGGCAGATTTCTTTGCCATTGGCTTCAGGGAGTACGCTTCGGTGATGGTGCCGGTCGATCTCGCGGCAATCCTCTCCACCCTGGCGATGCTGCACCTGTTCTTTCGCAAGGATATCCCACCCGCCTGGGATATGGCGTTACTGAAAGCGCCGGCCACGGCGATAAAAGATCCGGCGACGTTCCGTACCGGCTGGGGCGTGCTGCTGCTGTTGCTGGTCGGCTTTTTCGTTCTTGACCCGCTGGGGATCCCGGTCAGCGCCATCGCGGCGCCGGGAGCGGGGATCCTGTTTGCTGTCGCGAAGCGCGGGCGAGTGATTAACACCGGCAAGGTGCTGCGCGGCGCCCCATGGCAGATTGTGATCTTCTCGCTGGGGATGTATCTGGTGGTGTATGGTCTGCGAAACGCCGGATTAACGGATTATCTGACCACGGTGCTGAACATGCTGGCGGAGCGCGGGCTCTGGGCCGCGACGCTGGGCACCGGTATCCTGTCGGCCTTCCTCTCTTCGATCATGAATAATATGCCCAGCGTGCTGGTCGGCGCCTTGTCGATTGATGGCAGCGCGGCAACAGGGACGATCAAAGAGGCCATGATATATGCCAACGTCATCGGCTGCGATCTGGGGCCCAAAATCACGCCGATTGGTAGCCTGGCCACGCTGCTCTGGCTGCATGTGCTGACGCAGAAGCACATCACCATCGGTTGGGGGTATTATTTCCGCTGCGGCATCATCATGACCCTGCCGGTGCTGCTGGTAACGCTGGCCGCGCTGGCGCTGCGTCTCTCCTTCAATCAGCCATGAGAACGTGCTATGAGCATCACCATTTACCATAACCCTGAATGCGGCACCTCGCGTAATACCCTGGCGCTGATCCGCAACAGCGGCGCTGAGCCCACCATTATCTATTATCTGGAGACGCCGCCGTCGCGTGATGAACTACGCCAGCTGATCGCCGCGATGGCGATCCCGGTGCGGGCGCTGCTGCGGCAAAACGTCGAACCCTACGATGCGCTGGGCCTGGCGGAAGACCGGTTTACAGATGACCAGTTAATCGACTTTATGCTCCAACATCCGATCCTGATCAACCGTCCGATCGTGGTGACGCCGCGGGGCACCCGGCTCTGCCGCCCGTCAGAGGTGGTGCTGGAGATCCTGACGGCGCCGCAAAAAGGCGCCTTCGTGAAGGAAGACGGTGAGCGCGTCATTGATCGGGCGGGGCAGCGTGTGAAATAGCGCGCAAAATGGCGCCGGCTGTAGCAGCCGGCAAGCCATGTGCATCCTGCCTCGCGGGAGGCTCTCCGGGTGTGAAACACCTGGATGGCTGAACAATATTCTCCCTTAGCGCTATTTCTGCCTCCTCAGGCCCGTTTCCCTTACTTTTCCTGTCGTTATATGCCCTGCCTGCACCGATGGTTTTTGTCCTTTGTTACTCAATCAACTTACTGTTTTTAATAAATAAAATTATGTATTCTTTACAATGGCATAATGTCAACGCCGTTTGCGCTTTTGCGAACATTAAATCTATAAAACTAGATGTTTGTCGACTTTTCATCTAAAAAGGGAAGGTAAGGGGCTGGACAAAACCACTGCATGGTTATCAAATGGTTAAAAATGCTCGTTCCTGATGTTAAGACAAACAAATTATAAATCGTCAGCCCGCTTTATACGGTTAACTTGCGCTGCGGCGCACCTTATCTGGAGAATTTATGCATTCCTCTGTTAATAAAAACGAAAGCCGTACCTTTTTCGGCCATCCTTATCCGCTGGGCTCCCTGTTCTTCACCGAAATGTGGGAGCGCTTCTCGTTTTACGGCATCCGCCCCTTACTGATCCTGTTTATGGCGGCGACGGTTTACGACGGCGGAATGGGGTTGGCGCGGGAGAACGCCTCGGCGATCGTCGGGATTTTTGCCGGCAGTATGTATCTGGCCGCACTGCCGGGCGGCTGGCTGGCGGATAACTGGCTTGGCCAGCAGCGCGCCGTCTGGTACGGCTCGATTCTGATCGCCCTCGGGCACCTGTCGATCGCCCTGTCGGCATGGCTGGGCAACGACCTGTTCTTTATCGGTCTGATGTTTATCGTCCTCGGTTCCGGGTTGTTTAAAACCTGTATCTCGGTGATGGTCGGCACTCTGTATAAAAAAGGCGACGCGCGCCGCGACGGCGGTTTCTCGCTGTTCTACATGGGGATCAACATCGGCTCGTTTATCGCGCCTTTGATCTCCGGCTGGCTGATTAAATCCCATGGCTGGCACTGGGGCTTCGGCATCGGGGGGATCGGGATGCTGGTGGCGCTGATCATTTTCCGTGTCTTTGCCGTGCCGTCGATGAAGCGCTATGACGCAGAGGTCGGCCTCGACTCCACCTGGAACAGCCCGGTGGCGAAAAAGAATGGCGTTGGGGCGTGGCTGCTGGCGCTGGCGCTGGGAGTGGCTGTGCTGGTCACGCTCATTAGCCTGGGCACGATCGTGATTAACCCGGTGGCGGTGGCCAGCGTGCTGGTCTATGTGATTGCCGCTTCCGTAGCGCTCTATTTCATCTGGCTGTTCGTCTTCGCCGGCCTGAACCGTAAAGAGCGGGCGCGCCTGCTGGTGTGCTTTATTTTGCTGGTCTCGGCGGCCTTTTTCTGGTCGGCATTTGAACAGAAACCGACCTCATTCAACCTGTTTGCTAACGACTATACCAACCGGATGATCGGCGATTTTGAGATCCCCGCGGTCTGGTTCCAGTCGATTAACGCCTTATTTATCATTCTCCTCGCCCCGGTATTCAGCTGGGCGTGGCCAGCGCTGGCGCGTAAAAACGTTCGTCCGGGCAGCATGACCAAATTCGTCATTGGCATCCTGTGCGCGGCGGCGGGCTTTGGCCTGATGATGCTGGCGGCGCAGAACGTCCTGAACAACGGCGGGGCCGGTGTGTCGCCGCTGTGGCTAGTGGGCAGCATCCTGATGCTGACGCTCGGCGAACTGTGCCTGAGCCCGATTGGCCTGGCGACCATGACCCTGCTGGCGCCGGAGAGAATGCGCGGCCAGATGATGGGGCTGTGGTTCTGCGCCAGCGCGCTGGGTAACCTGGCGGCGGGCCTGATTGGCGGTCACGTGAAGGCCGATCAGCTGTCGCTGCTGCCGGACCTCTTCGCCCGCTGCTCCATCGCGCTGCTGATCTGCGCCGCCGTGCTGGCCGTGCTGATTGTCCCGGTCCGCCGGATGCTGGAGAACAGTCAGTCCAGCGGCGCGCAAAAATCCGTCAGCAACGCCTGACGCGATCCCCAGGCCGGTCCCGCGGGACCGGCTTGTTTTTTGTCCAACCCCCGCCCCTGCAGTGCAAAATCCCCTTTTCTGAATGCGCGATGTCCCATAACGTGAGCGTGTTCTTTGAAATCACGTCGCTTTCCGGTCCATAGTGTAGTCAGGTTTACTATGTGGTTAATATAAGGACACACCTATGCCAGCAGTCATTGATAAAGCATTGGATTTCATTGGTGGTATGAATACGTCTGAGCCAGTACCACAGTCTATGGATGAAAGTACCGCGAAGGGAATTCTCAAATATTTGAAAGAGCTGGGCGTGCCAGCCAGCCCGGCCGACGTCGCTGAGCGCGGTCAGCAGCAAGGCTGGAGCGCCGGGTTTACCGACAAAGTGGCGGAGTGGGCTGAACGGGTCGCCGCCGGCGAACGGCTGGTGATTAAGCATCCGGAATTCTTTTCCACCTACATGCGGGAAGAGCTCCGCGCCCTGGTGTAATCACCGCGCATTAACCCCGCATCTTCTGTTTAATGCCTTCCCCACCGGGGAAGGCATTCTGGCTGATGACAAACCTGTTTCATTATTGTGCCCGCATTTCTGCCGGGTGGCGGCTTTCGCCTTACCCGGCCTACGAAAGACGGCAATATCAACCCGTTATGCGGTTGGCCGTAGTCCCGCGCAAGCGCAGCGCCGCCGGGCAATCCCTGAAGACGGTCCCCACCGGGGAAGGCATTTTTGTTACTGGCCGCGGTAGCCGCCGCCCAGGGCTTTGATCAGGGTAATGTCGGTGCTCAACCGCTGGGCCTCAATATCCAGCAGCAACAGCTGCTGGGCAAGGACCGCCCGCCGGGCCTCTTCGGCGGCGTAGCGGCTGAGCAGGCCGCGCTGATAATGGGCGCGAGCGCTGTCGGTGGTGGTCTGCGCCGCGGTGACCTTCAGCTGCTGCAGCGCGCGCTGCTGATTCAGGTCGTTAAGCTGGCTGGAGCTGATGGCGACATCGCGAACCGCGTCCAACACCGCCTGGTTGTACTGTTTGATCAGAATATTGCTGGCGGTGCGCACCGACTGCAGATTGGCGTTCAGACGACCGCCGTCGAAGATCGGCAGATAGAGCCCAGGCAGCAGGTTGATCTGCTGGAAAGAGGACTTAAACAGATCCCCGACGCTCAGGGCGTTATAGCCCCAGAACGCTTTGATATCAAAATGGGGATAAAACGCCGCCTTCGCCGCGTCGACCTGGCTCAGGGAGGCGGTCACATACCCGCGCAGCGCCTGCAGGTCCGGGCGGCGGGCCAGCAGCTCGAAAGAGAGCGACGGCGGCAGCGTCTCCTGGAGCGCAGGCAGCGCCACCGGATGGATCGCCGGCATGCTCTGCGCATCGGCGCCGATCAGCGCCCGCAGGGTTTCACGATACTGGGTCAGCGTCCCCTCGGCGCTGATGATCTGCTGGCGGGCGGCGAGCTGCTCGGCCTGGGCGTTGGCCACATCGACGCTGTCTTCCACGCCGCGTTGGGTCCGATGCTCGTGGGCCGCCACTGAGAACTGGGCAATGCCTTCCAGGTCCTGCAGCAGCGCGATTTTCTGGAACGTCGCCTGCATGGCGAAATAGAGCTGCGCCACGCTGCTGGCGATGTCGAGCTCAATGCCGGCGGTCTCCGCCAGCCGGGCGTTTTTCTCGCCAATGGCGGCGGCAACCCGGGCGCGATCGGCTCCCCAGAGATCGATATTCAGCTGCGCCCCGACGCCAACGGTGTTCAGCGTATACCAGGGACCGTTCTTATCCACCGGCAGGGAGTAGGAGTAGGGCCAGCTAAAGGATTTGTCGGTGATCCGCAGGCGGTTTTGCGCCGCGACGGCGGTGGCCTGCAGGCCCATCGCCGACTGGGCGAGTTCCACCGTGGACTGCGACTGAGAGATGCGCAGCCGGGCGGCCTGCATGGTCGGCGAGTTCTGCAGCGCCCGGTTGATCAGCATATTGAGCTGAGGATCCTCATAGGCCTCCCACCAGCGGGCTGCCGGCCAGTCGCTATTCGCCAGGTGGATCACCTGCGCCAGCTGGGCCTGCTGCGGATTGACGATGGCGACCTGGGCTGGCTCGTCCTGGATCAGCGCGCAGCCGCTGAGCAGCGTCAGCGTCAGGGTAAGGAGAGTGCCGCGCAGCCGCGCGGAGAAAGGAAGGATCATCATGACGTTTTAGCCTGTTGCTCAGTCGCTATCGGTGTCGGGCCCCAGTCGGGCAGGGCGGCCAGCGCGGCGGCCAGCGCCGGGCCAAAGGGGTTAGTCAGGTCGGCGGCCAGCTGCTCGGCAGGCGCTGTCGCCTCCTGTTCGATACGTTCGGCGTAGCGCCGCAGCTGTTCGGCGCAGCGGGTCAGGGTCGGGTCTCCCGGCGCGGCGTTGAGCCGGTACCCTTCGCTAAGGCGGGCGATCTCCTCCGCCCGGGCGAGGGTGGCGCGCATCGGCCAGTCTTTCGCCTGGGGCCAGGGGTGGGCATACGTACCCAGCGGTTCGGCGCGAACCCGATGGATCAGCGCTTCGCTGTCGGTGAAGGCGACAAACAGAGGGGCCAGCGGCACCGCATCGTGCGGGGCGGCGAGGCAGTCCGCCAGCCGGCGATAGAGTCCGGCGAGGCGCGATTTCAGCTGCGGCGCTTCGCTGTCCGGCCAGAGATACAAATGGACAATGGAGGAGACCAGCACCCCGAGCAGAATGCCCAGCACCCGGTCCCGCAGCTCGGTGAGGTTTGTCAGCGGACCAAACCAGCTGAGGAAGGCCAGAGCAAAAGTGAAACCAATCTGGATCCCGGCGTAGGCGATACGCTCCGAGCCGGCGGCAATCCAGGCCGCCAGCGCCAGCACCGGCAGGGACATCGCCAGCAGCCCCGACAGCGAGTCGGTCCAGGGCTGGACAAAGACGATTAACAGCAGCGCCAGCAGAGTGGCGAGCAGCGCGCCGCCGATGCGCAGCCACGTCTTCTGCATCGTGGCGCCCAGCCCGGGCTGGGCGACGATCACGCAGCTCAGCATAATGGTGTGCAGCCCCTGCCAGTCGGCAGCGGTATAGAAGACATAGCAGATTAGCGTCGCCAGCAGGGTCTTGAGCGCAAAATGGAGATACGCCGGGTTGCGCCAGGCGTCCGGCGCCAGCAGAGGCGGTTTTTCCACCTCGCCCTGCGGCAGGGCCACCGGCTCACCCTGGGCCAGCTGCTGCAGAAGGGCAGCCATCTCCTGCAGAACGGCGCGATTGGCGCCGCGGCCGCTGAGCGCCAGGGGGGGAATGGCGCCGTCAAACGGCCCCTCGCTAAGGGCGCTCTTCAGCTGCAGTACCGCCTGCGACAGCAGCAGGCGATCTCCGCTATCGGCCTCGTCCGCTTGCAGCAGCGCCGCCAGCTGGTAGCAGCGCAGGGTGGCGGCCAGCCGCGAGCGCCAGGCCTGCGGATCGGCGGCGATCTCCGGCGTCGCCCGGCAGGCCTGGGCGAACAGCGACTGCAGCTGGTTGAACTGCGCGGCGGTCTCGCCGAAGGTCGGTGGCGTTTCTCCGCCCGGGGTCGCCAGCCGGCTGGCGACCGACTGCAGCATCTCCGCCAGACGCGCCTTAAACTGGTTGCCGGGAAAGGCCTGCTGAAAACAGGCGTTGACCAGCAGGGTGACAAGGATCGCGGTGTTAATCGCCACCCACAGCCAGAGCAGCAGCCGCACCAGGATCTCGCTCTGGCTGGTCATCGACGGGAAGGTTTGGGCGTAAATCACCGCCAGCGCCACCACGAAAAAGGCCAGTCCCAGCTTGCCCAGCACCCGCATCAGATAGATGGCGCAGAAAAAGAGCGCCACGGAGGCCGCCAGGCGGATCAGCGGGTAGTCATAGGTCCACTTGATGATCAGCAGCACGCCGCCGAGCGCCACGCTGACGGTGACAAAAAAGACCACGCTGACTAACTTAATCATCAACACGTTAGGCTGGCTGACGTAGAACACGACGATCAGCGCGACGGCCAGGAAGGGGAGCTGCAGGGTCATGAACAGGGTGATGAGCACCGCACAGCTCAGCGTCAGGCGCAGCGTGTAGCTGGCGCGTCCCGGCGCGTCGCGCAGTTCCTGGCGTAAAAAATGGGCGAGAGGAAACATCGCGTCGCCCGGCTACGGCTGCAGCACGGCGCTGGCCGAGGCGCCCATGCGGAACAAAGCCGGATCGGGATCGCTGACGGCGATTTTCACCGGGAAGCGCTGCGAGACGTGGACCCAGTTAATGCTTTTCTGGATCAGCGGCAGGCCTTCGATGACGCTCCCGCCTTCGGGCAGGACCCCGGAGCCGACCGAATCCACCACCCCGTTAAAGGTCCGGTTGTGGTTGGTCATCACGGTGATCCGCGCCGCCACGCCGGGGCGCACGTTGTTCAGATCGGTCTCGCGGAAGTTCGCGATCACATACCAGCGGTCGTCATCCAGCAGGGTGAATACCGGCTTCAGCGCCGAGGCGTACTGGCCGACGGTGGTTTTCAGCGCCACTACCACGCCGTTGAACGGCGCGCGCACTTCGGTAAATTCCAGATGCAGTTCGGCGAGGGCGATTTGCGCCAGGATCCCGGCGCGTTGCGCCACCATGGCATCCACGCCGGTCACGGCCGCCGAGGCCTGTCTGGCCTGCAGCAGCGTGGCTTCCAGCTCCGCCCGCGCCGCTTTCTCGGCGGTGCGCGCCTGATCGAGATCTTCCTGCGAGGCAAACCCCTGCGGCACCAGCGGTTCAAGGCGGATGCGCGTGGAGGTGGTCTGCTTGACCAGCGCTCTGGCGCGCTCGACGGCGGCCGCTACCGACTGGGCGTTATACTCCTGCGCTTTGATGGTGCGCTGGGTCAGCATAATCTGCGCGTCGAGGGTCGTCAGCCGGGCTTTCGCGTCATCGAGCATCGCCTGATAGGGACGGGGGTCGATGCGGAACAGCAGATCGCCTTTTTTCACCCGCTGGTTATCGCGGATGGGCATCTCCACGATGCGTCCGCTGACCTCGGGCACCACATCGATGGTATCGGCATAGACATAGGCGTCATTGGTCTCCGGCGACGTTTGCAACTGCCAGATAACCAGGATCAGCGCCAGGATGGCGGCGAGGACCAGCGCCAGCAGAGGCCATTTCTTGCGTAACAGGGGAGTGCGGGAAGTAGTCATAAGCGATCAGTGAACAAAAAACAGAAACCACAGCAGCGTGGCGAACAGGAACATCAGCGCGACATAGCTGAAGACCAGGGGAGAAAAGCGCGGCTGCCAGCCGTTACGGGTAATCAGGATATGGCAGGGGATGAGTAAAAACGCGCCGCCCAACAAGCAGAAAAACCAGCCGGGGAACGCGGCGCCCAATACCGGGATCGCTGGTGAGAGTGAGCAGCCGGTGAGCGGCAAGACGAGCAGTAGCCGCGCCGGGCGGGCTATGGTGGCAATATGATTCAATGGAACATCCCTGAGTGCTCTTACCAGTGTGTCATGAGTGTAATCGCCTCGTTGCGGGAATGAAAGTCAACCGTACGTTGACTGCGGGATCCGTGCGCGCCGGAAGAGCGGGAGGATGCGCCAAATCCCTCTCCTGACGCCCATTACCGACTTGCGCATAGTCAGCCGTCACGGGGAGGACTATGCTTAGCCTGAAAGTCATAAAACAAGACCGAGGCAATGTCATGGATAAGGAATTACTGGAAGCCGGCTACCGGGCCTACACCGGGGAGAAAATCGACGTCTACTTTAATACGGCGATCTGTCAGCATTCCGGGAACTGCGTGCGCGGCAGCGCGAAGCTGTTCAATCTCAAGCGTAAGCCGTGGATCATCCCGGATGAAGTGGATGTCGCGACGGTGGTGAAGGTTATAGATACCTGCCCGAGCGGCGCCCTGCAATATCGTCATAAATAAGCGAGGAGAAGATGGAAATACTGGAAGGGCACAACAAATTTTATGTTAACGACGCGCAGGGTAACCAGGTCGCGGAGATTGTTTTTGTTCCCACCGGCGAACACCTCAGCATTATCGAACATACCGATGTCGATCCCAGCCTGAAAGGCCAGGGCGTGGGGAAACAGCTGGTGGCGAAGGTGGTGGAAAAAATGCGCCAGGAGCAGCGGAAGATTATTCCACTCTGCCCGTTTGCCAAACATGAATTCGATAACACCCGCGAATACGACGATATTCGCGCCTGACGTACCGGCACCGGTGTAAACCGGTGCGCTTTTCACTCGCCAGCGCATCCGCGCCATTAGTCACTCATCGCTTCCCCCCATGCCTGTTCAAACGCCGACCGTGAGTTTGCTGATGAACTAGGCGGCTACCTGTGCGGAAAGCGAGGGGCCATATGCGGGTGATATTTCACCCGCTTTTTACCCCCCCAGCCGCTTCGCCGCGTTCAGCATCCGCTGGTTCAACCCCCGGGCGGCCAGCGAGCAGGAAGAGAGGATGTCATCGGTCATCATTGATAGACAAAGGTAATGCCGATGATCGACTGCACATTACCGGCGGTGACCTGGCCTGTGGTCCGGGCGTAGGTCGCCGTCAGGCCGAGATTGACCGGCGAGGTTCCGACGGTGCCCAGCGAGACCGTGCTGTTCGCCGGCACGGCGCTGCCGTTGCGGGTAAGCTGGACGCCTATCCCCTGCGCCGGCGAGGCGGAGGCGGTGTTCGTGAAGATCGCGTGGGCGCTGTCCGCGGTGGCGCCGGAGAGGTAATACCCCAGCTGCTGGCTCTGCGCGCAGTGCACGGTGAGCGGCACGGCCATGGAGCCCGGGTAGTCGGGGAGAGTAACGGTGACATCGCGGGCAGAGACATCGCAGCCGCCGGTGGGGACCACCACGTCGTTATTGGCGTAGATGTTCCAGATGAACTGGAAGGAGTCGCTATTGTAGTTGTTGGTCTGATGCAGGATCAGCACCGCGATTAACGATCCTGCGGCGATCGCCACCCCGCCGGCGGTGCTGACCGGCGTCAGATACAGGACGGCGGGCCAGGGCTTATCGGTCCGTGAATCGTAAATCACCCGCGCCGTTTCCGTGGTGGTCGGGAAGGGGTAAGAGGTGCCGTTATATTTCACGGTGCCAGAGAAACTCGACAGCACGCCGCCATAGGCGGATCCGCGCTGCAGGGTCACGTAGTCAGTGATCGTTTCCGGATAGTCGTTATGGCAAAAAATCTGCGTGGAGAGGTCGACCACCAGGTTTTGCCCGACGTTGACCGCCGGGGTCAGGTTAACGTAGACGTTGGCTGAGCCGCCGCCGATGGGGATCGTCGCGCCGGTGGCCGTTTTGCAGGCGAAGGACCAGGCGTTTATCGACCAGCCCAGCAGCAACAGGGTGGTGAACAGAGGGATAATTTTTTTCATCATGATGCTCTCCTGGCTCAGGCGTAGGTATAGGTGACGTTAATCACCGCCTGAATGGTGCCTTGCGTGGCGCCGCCGTTGACCGACAGGGCCCTGACCTGCAGCGGGAAGCGGGCGGACTGGCTGGCCTCATCCACCTGTACCGACTGGCTGCTGCCGTTGTTCAGCGTGGCGCCGTCCTCGCTCTGCAGTTCGAGCTGAATATTGCCTGCCGTCCCCTGGTTTTTGTAATAGCCGGTGCTGTCCGCGGTCCCGCTGAAGGTGGCCTTCACCCGTGAGGTACCGACGGGGCAGTTGCTGAGATCCAGCGCCACGCTGTGCCAGGCCGATGCCGAGCCCGCGCCGATCAGGCTGAAGGTGTAAAGATCGCCCAGCTCGACGGTGGCATTGACGGTGGAGACCGTGCAGGGTCTGGCCACCACCTTCCCGTTGACGGTGAGGGTGACATCGGCCGCCCGCAGGGAAGGGCTCGCGGTTAACAGGCCGGCCAGCAGCCAGCCCACGTGGGTCCATTTCATTGCAGCCTCCGCTTACTGAAATTCCAGGGTGAATGTCGCTGTCGCATTGACATGCCCGGCGGTGACGGGCACCTGGGTGGCCATCAGACGGGCGTAAAAGTTCAGGATGTTGGTCTGGCCCGGCGTCAGCGTGGTCCAGGCGATGGCTGACGACGGGGCATTGACGGGCAGCCGGGACTGCTGCTGGTCGAGAATCTCCACCCCCATTCCCGCCGCCGCCGAGGCGCCGGCGTCGAGTTTTAACAGGCTGGTATTGACGCTGTCCGCCACGCCGGTGAAGCCGACCTTCACCGCGGTGACGGAAGTGCCGCAGGGCGACAGCACGATACGGAACGGCACCGGCGGGGTCGTTGCCCCGACGGCGTAAAACTGCTTCGCGGCGTTGTCCTGCAAATCGACGGTGAACTCCTTCGACTCTCCGGCCACCGCGCAGGCGTTGTCGCGCACATAGCCGCTGATGGCGATCGTGCTGTCGGCAGCGAAGGCCAGCGGCGCGGCCAGCGTGAGCAGGGTGCCCAGCAGATACTGCGGTGTTCTCATCATCATCTCCTTAGCGACACGCGACGGACAGCTGGCTGAGCGCCTGCTGCCGGCTCTCCGGCGGCAGACGATAATCGGCCACACACTGGGCGTCGGGGCCATCGCCCCATTTCACCCGCACCTTACCCGCCAGCGGCATCCCGCTGAGGTAGACCTGACCGTTATCCGCGACGATGCTGCCGCTCTGGTTGCTGTCGCTGGTGGCGAGGGCGCCAAACGGCACCGGTTTGCCGCGATGGGTCAGCGTCATCAGGATCTTCATCCCCACCTGGGCGTTAAAGCTGGCGCGGACGATCGCCCCATGGGTAGGCACCACGCTGACCACCGCATCATCAAGGTCGACATTGTCCGCCAGGGTATTGGTGTCCAGCGCGACCCGGTTTTCGCGATACTCGGTGGCATACGGCAGGACGGCATATCCGCGCCAGTCGGTGCGTACCCCGGTCTGGTTTTCCACCTTCACGCCGCCGGCGCCGGGGGCTTTCACCAGCACCACGGTATCGTTCAGCGGCTGGCTCAAGGTGATGCCGTTGGCGTGCGCCAGCACGCCGCCGCTGACCCCGTAGTAGAGCTGTTTAAAGCCATCGCTGCGGCTGTAGCCGACGTTGGCGTTGCCGTAGCCGCCGCGGTAGTTGAGCGCGGTATAGCCGGTGCTCCCGTTGTCGCCGTTGCCGCCGCCGGCATAGCCGGTTTGCACGCTATAGCTGAGGTTGTTGTCATCCAGCAGGGTGCCGTACAGGCCCGCCAGATTGGTCATGCGGCCATTGAGATCGTGCGACAGGCTGTAGCTGGCGCTGGCGTGCCGCCAGACCGAACGGCTATCGGAGCGCAGCCAGTGGCTGAAGGGGATATTGACGTTAACCGCCAGCATCTGATCGCGTCCCTGCTGCCAGGCGTTTTTCGTCAGGCTGTAGCTTAGCGACCAGTTGATATCGTCTACGGCGGCGTTGAGGCCGGCCTGCAGTTGCTCATCGGCATCGTCGGTGCCCCAGTAAGTCTGGTGGCTGCCGCTCAGATAGAGGGTGGCGGTGCGCCCCAGCTGTTGGGTCACGCTCAGCTGCACCTTGCCGCGTTTGCTGTAAGCCAGATTGTAGTAGTCGGTAAATTTGGGTTTCACCTGGATAACCCCGTCCTGAGTTTCCACGCTGTAGCCGCTCATCCGGCGGTAGGTGGTATCGGCAAAGTTATAGTAGCCGCGGGTGGAGTAGCGGTAGCCCACCAGCTGCAGGTTGGTGCCGGTCTCATCCAGTGACTTGTTATAGAGAAAGCGCACCGACTGTCCCTGATGCTCGCTGTCGTCAGGCAGGGTGGCGTTGGCCTGGGTGATATCCAGCGACAAGGCGCCGAAATAGCCCATGTTTTTCCCCACCCCGAGGTTAAAGGCGCGATAGCGGTCCGCCAGCTGGGCGCCGCCGTACAGGGTCCAGCCGGCCGGCAGGCCATGCATGGCCGTACTCTGGAAAAAATCGGGCGTTTCCTGCTGGCTGTTGCCGCTGCGGTACTCCCCGGCGGAGAGGGCGAAGCGGGTATGGCCTTCGCGCTGCAGCACCGGCACCGTTGACCAGGGCACGCTGAAGACCTGGCGGGTGCCATCCGCTTCTTTAATGGTGACCTGCAGATCGCCGCCGTTGCCCGCGGCGTAGAGATCGTCGATGGTAAACGGCCCCGGCGGCACCGTGCTCTGGTAGATTTCGTAGCCGTTTTGTTTGACTGACACCTGCGCGGTGCCGCGGGCGATCCCGTGGATCACCGGCGCGAAGCCTTTCTGGCTGTCCGGCAGCATATTGTCATCGGAGGCCAGCTGCGCGCCGCGGAAGTTGATCCCGTCGAAGACATCGCCGTTGGTATAGCTATCCCCGAGGGTAAGCCGCGACCGCAGGGGAATGATGTCCCGCTCAAGCCAGCTGTTGACGTGCTGCCAGCGGTTCTCATTGGATGAGGCGCTGCCGCCGCTGCTGTAACTCCAGGTGCTGTTATCGCGCAGGCGCCAGGCGCCGAGGTTCAGCCCGCTCTGCAGATTCAGATAGGCGTAACGGCTGTTCCCCCCGGTGGCGTTATGAACGTTATTGCCGGTGAAGTTATAGTTAATCAGCCCGGCGGTGATGCCGTTATCCCATAGCTCCGGCGGAATATAGCCGCGGGCGTGGCTGCCCATAAACGCCTGGGGTACGGTGAGATACAGGCGCTGCTGGCCGACATCGAAGCGGGTGGTGGCTTCGCTGATGAGCGTCGTTAGCGGCACGCAGGCCTTACTGTCCAGGGCCGCCATGCCCGTCACCCGTCCGGTATCCACCCCCATGCTCGCCAGCTGGCCGCGGGTCAGGCAGGGCGACAGGCCATGGCCCTGCGCGTCGGCCTGGAAAGTAACGTCCCGGGTAGTCATATAGCCGTTATTGAGGTAAATATCGACGCGATAGGTGCCCGGCGGGACCTCCTGGCCTTTTTCAAATCCCGACAGGTCTGCCACCGCCGCCGGATCGTCAGCTAAAAAGCGGGGGTTAAAATAGAGGTCCGCCTGCGCGGCAAACGGCTGCGAGCAGAGCCACAGCGTCAGCGCCGGCGTAATCAGGCGCCGGGCGCTTGGGCGACCCCCATGGTCCAGTCCATATTTTCGATGTGACATAATCCCTCCGGTCCGACGTTGCCCGGCAGTCAGTGCTTCTGGTCATGCGCAGCGTGGCCCGCGCGGCGGGGCACACCAGAGTTAACGCAGTACGCCATTCATTTTCGGCGTCAGCGCGCCGTAATCGTTAATGGTGCGATAGGTGATGGTGCCGCCGGCATCCGCGGGCAGCTTGACGCTGGTTTTGCCCATCGGCGGCACCAGGGCGTTTTCCAGAATGCGCGTTCCGGCGTTCAGTTCGGTCACCGTCAGGTAATAGGGGGTGGGATTAGTCAGCGTTAGCGACGATCCGTTGCGGCTAAAGGTCAGCTTGTCCGGCGCCTGATCCGGGGGCAGGGCCAGTTTTGCCGGTCGGTAGTAGAGCTTGATGCGGCTGATAATCGCCAGCTGGAGGGTGTTGTCGCTGAGCTTCGATTTATCCATTGAAGGAATGGCCTTCACGTTCATCCAGAACAGGCTTTCCCGATCCTGCGGCAGCTGGTTATTGGTCGCGTCGATAATGCGCAGGGTGTTCTCTTTTTTGCCCTGCATGGCAAACAGGGGGGGAGTGATAACAAACCGGCCGTCTCGCTGCCCATCGGCATTTTCCACCCATGACTGAATAAGCCAGGTGCTGTTGTCGTCGTTATTGGTGACCGCCAGCTGGACCTGTTTCTGACCTGCCGGGTAGATGACCCGGGTCGCGCCCAGCGCGACGCCCGCGTGCGCGCTGGCGCTCAACGCGCCGGCGGCGAAAAGCGCACATCCCGTCAGTATGCCGCGTATCGTCGTTGCCGTTTTTCTCACATTATCTCCTTGCCTGCTCACGGTGTTGTCCTGCTGGTCTGCGGGTTGATTACTGATAGGTTAATGAGAACCAGGCCTGGGCGTTGGCCGCCCCGCCGGTGACCTGGCGTCCGGTCGCCCGATATTTGGCGACGAAATTTAGCGTCGTCGGTCCGCGGTAGAGCGGCACCCAGCGATCCGGCGGACGATTGAGGGGCAGCTGCTGGCCCTGACTGTCGAACAGCGCAATGCCGATCCCGCTGGCGATCCCCGGGCCTTCGCCCACCGACAGCACATCGGGGTTTTTGCCGTCAGCCACGCCGTGAAATGCCACCCCGACATGCTGGCTGACCGCCGTACTGCAATCCTGTAAATGAATCGCGAAAGGGATCGGGTTGCTGTCTTCGCCCACGTCGTGAAATCGGTTACTGCTGATCTGTCCCAGATTGACCGTCATCTGCCGATCGCCGGCTTCAACGCGGCAGGAACTGGCCATGATCAGGCCCTGAAAGCGCATGCTCCCTCCCGGCAGCGTGACGTTCCACTGATTACCGGCCAGCGCCAGCGGAGGCAGCAGCAGTAGCAGACCCGATTTCATTCCCTGCATCGTTTCACCCCGGTTGCAAAATTAAGCGCGGGCCCTCCTGGCCCGGATGGCTTCCTTGCCTGATGGTTGCCTTACTCGTACTGCACTTTGAAGGTGGCGTCCGCGTTCGCGATACCGGCGGTCGCGGCGCCAGTGGCGTAGTAACGCGCCTGGAACGGAATGATGTTGGTGCCGTCATTCAGGGTGGTGGCTGCGCTGAAGGTGGCGCCGTCCAGCGCCAGCGGCGTGCCGGTGTTGTCGAGGATCTGCACGCCGACGTTGGTCGCGCTGCCGGCGGCAGAGTTTTGCAGCGCCAGAACGGTGGTATTGCTGCTGTCGATAGCCGTACCGGCGAAGGCGACGGACGCTTTGGTTGCTACCGTGGTGTCGCAATCATCCAGCTGAATGTTGAAACCGACGGACGAACTGGTGCTCCCCGCCGTGGCCAGCTTCGCGGAACGCACCTGGCCCAACTGGACGGTTTGATCGATAGAGCCGGCATCCACCGCACAGGCCGCGTTAACGACTTCCCCTTTAAAATGGACGGTCCCGCCGTTAACCGTGGTGGTATCGGCCAGGGCCGCCGCGGAGCTCAGAGACAGGGCTGACACAACAATCATTGCCAGTGTTTTGATTTTCATACTGTTTTCCTTTGAACGATGTCGAAATAACGAACCGGATTGGCAGCCGTTGTGCCTTCCAGGCATTTCAGATTTCAGCCGAGTGGTCCGGCTGCCGGCTCTGCACAGTTTTCGCCCAACCGATGAGACAATTGGGGCCATTTTGACTCGTTGAGATAAACGATCTGATTTCCGTTTAATTACGCCTGTTTTATGGTGTTAAGTTCTGATAAATGTTGTTTATATGGATATTTAATCTGTGGTTGTTGGCGGAGTGCGAAAGGAAGAGCGATGCCGCTGGCGAAGGCGCGTCGATGCCCCGGGAGGTTAGGGTGAGAAAAGTGCGTAATTGATGTTTTAAAAATGATTTAAAATCAGATGATTATGAATTTTTTTGCAGAAATATGGCGTGGTGAGTTGCAAAATATGTCAAAACATTTTTATGATATAAACAGTTTGGCCCCAATTGACCTGTTCACGGTTTATTTTTTTAATTAAATTCAATCGGTTGTATCAATTCCCGCTTCTGCATTGTTTTCTCCAATAAGATTATTTCTTTCCCATATTCCGGCAAAACGCGCCGCATTGCTGGCGGTGTAGCGCACCGTGTGTCGAATATTACGATGACCGAGATAATCCTGGATCAAACGGGTATCTGTCCCTCTTTCCGCCAGTTCGTAGCCGCAGGCGTGACGCAGCATATGGGGGTGGGTCTGCGTTACGGTACCTGCCTTTTCCCCGGCGGCGCGAATAATACGATATGCCTGCTGGCGTGAGAGCGGGGTACCGCGACGGGAGATAAACAGCGCGTCGGTTTTGGCCGCCGCTTTCCAGCCGGCGCGGACCTGACTCCAGCGCTCAATAGCCTCACGTTCATCAAAGCGCAGCGGGTGAATAGTCGAAAAACCGTTCTTCAACCGCCGCACATTGACCCGGCCTTCCCGTAGATCCAGATCGTGATAGTGCAGATCCAGCAGTTCGCTGATGCGCATCCCGTGGCGAAAGGCGAGCAGGATGAGGCAGTAGTCCCGCTCGCCGGTGGCGCCCTGACGCGCGGCCTGCATCATAGCCTGAACTTCTTTGGCGGTAAGAAAACGACGTCGGTTCACAATAGTTGCTCCTGAAAAAGATGTGAGGGGTCGTCATGGCGAAACCATACGCCATGACGGAAAAGATCCGGAATGCGAGAACGGTACAAGGTGAAGGCGATTAACCACGCATAGATAGCATATTATATTTACAGCCAGTCAAAATATCGCCTGGCGATAATTCTTAATTTTAGAGATTTTAAGCAAGGCCACAATAGATCTGCTCGGGTTTCATAGCATGTGCATAAAATAAAAGGTTTTTTTCAAACGATAGATTTTAAAAATAGCGGGATGGATTTTAGCCAACAATAAATAGTCACGGCAAAACCGGAATTTATGCAGGGTTAATTGAACGAGGTGACCGCAGGATTAAATAAGAACTTGCGGGAACAGTAATCATAATTAACCGAGGGTTAATTTATTGATATTTAATTTCCCCGCAAAGCGGTACAACGCCATCCGTGGCGTCAGGCTTACTGAAGCAGCGACAGGCGCTGTTTGTCGCGCGTATTGTCCCAGATACCATAGAAGCGTCCCGCGTTGCTGGCGGTATACCAGACGGTATGGCGAATATTGCGGTGTCCGAGATAGTCCTGGATCAGGCGGGTATCGATACCCATATTGGCCAACGCAAAGCCACACGAGTGACGCAGCATGTGCGGGTGGATCTCCAGCGGCAATCCCGCCTGGTCGCCAGAAGAGGCGATAATCTGATAGAACTGCTGGCGGGAAAGGGGATTGCCTTTGCGGGAGAGAAACAGCCACTCGCTGGCGGCCTGCGGCCAGGTGTTGCGAATGGCCAGCCAGCGCTTTAGGGCGTGGATCTCTTTATTCAGCAAAGGGTGGGTGGTCGAGAACCCCTTTTTTAGCCGATGGATATAAACGCAGCGGGAAGCAAGGTCGATATCGGATATTCGCAGGCGACAGATCTCGCTGGCGCGCAGACCATGGATGAAGCACAGCAGCGTCAGGCAATAATTACGTGCGGCGTAGGGACCGCTATCGGCGGCTTTAAGTAGCGACTCGATTTCATTCTGAGTCAGGAAGTTCCTTTTTTTAATATCGGCGTTATTCGTCATGGTGTTCCCTTTTATGGCAGGCAAATATTACGCTTTCCAGGCCTGCGCCAGGTCATTGTTAAATGCGACTGCCTTTTTATTTTTAAACAGCGTGCTGATAACGTTTTTATTTGCTACGGGTGCACGCAGTATCATGGGCTATCGCCATCCCCTGCGATAAGACGCCGCATGCTGAAGGGTAAAGAAAGGGTTAGCTGGTTGAACTGGCGAATCTTTCCTGGAGGTTTCCACGTCCTGTACATCCCTGATCCTCTTGATGATGCCCACGTGATGATGAAGGCACTGGCTTCCGGCCACGGCAAGGCGGCCATCAATGCCGTCATGATTTATTTCCCGGCTGTCGGGGCGGCACGGCGTCAGCCAGCCGGCCGCCCGTATCTCAGCGACGGGAATGGCATGAGTAATTTCTCAGACAGAATACAACCTTGAACCGTCTGGATAGCATTCACTGCAAAACTACAACAGTGATTAAACCATACTGCAAAAAGCCTGGGGATAATAGCCATTGTCTCTGTAAGGGCACTTTACGTATTATTTAAAGGGTTGAGCTTAATCTTAATAGTGCAGGGGTAGCAGCGGGCGGTAATCGGCGGTAGCGGTGATATCAGGCTGTGGGTATTAGTAGCCATGGACTGCGGACCGGTTGCGGGTAATATTCTGCAGCAAGCTAAGAATAAAGAGCAGGCAGGGCTGGACGCGACGGTCCGGCGTCACAGGCGGAGTGAAAGGCTCCGGTGGCAGAAGACCTCGATCTGACATTCGCCGGAGCAGGCTGACTTACCATTTTTCGTCGCGGGCTTCCTGACGACCTTCGCGGCGGTTTTCCCGCTTATCGTGACGGCAGCTGGCATTGCTTTGATTGTTGTTGCTGACGCACTCTTGCTTGGTTTCACGGCCCTGCTCGCGGCTATCCTGGCGGATATCGCGGGCGTCCTGGCGCTGGTCGCTGCGCCAGGTCGCCTGCGCCGAAAGCGAGGGCGTCAGCAGCGCGACGCACGCCAGGGCGAGTAAACATCTTTTCATCGAAGTGGTCCTGTTAATGCATGTATTAAATAAATAGCAGTTAATGAATATTCGTGCCTGATGCGCAGGATGATAAAGTACATAAAGTGCCAGGATAGCGATAACTGATTTATTTTTATCTGTTTTTAGACGTGTAACGACTGCTCTTATATGTTATTCAGGGTGCCAGCATTAAAAACAAACGTCTGTGGTATGCTGAAGAGAGTAAAGTGCTTTGTGCAAAGATAGGGCAGAGGGTAGGTACAGGAGCCCGCTGATGCTGATAATGCGGAGCCTTGTGACCTCGAGCATTGACGAGAAAAACGCCGACAAATCATCCATCCTTGAAAACAGGCACTATTGTTCGCCGGGCATGAGATTGTCGTCCGGTGGTTCATCTCTTTTCACCATGGCATAACGATGATGATTCCGATTGCGCAGCGCGACTGGCGCCTGCTGGTCGCCGGGAGCGGCGGCCTTCTTCTGCTGGCCGCCGGCGTCACCTTGCACAGCCACTGGAGCGACTTTCTCCAGTGGTGCCTCGCCACGCAAATTACCCTGCATCGCTATCTGGTGATGTACCTTTTGCTGCTGAACAACCATCAGTACAGCGGCGGCGTCTGGCTGCTGGTGGGCGCATTTCTTTACGGCGTGCTGCATGCTATCGGACCGGGCCACGGTAAGTTTATCGTCACCACTTACCTGAGCACCAACCAGGAGAGCCTGACCGCGGCGCGGGTGGTGCCTTTTCTCGGCAGCCTGCTGCAGGGCGTGAGCGCCATCCTGTTTGTCTATATTCTCGCTGTGGGGCTGAATCTGGCCGCCGGCGATCTCAGCGCCAGCCGCTGGTACGTCGAGAAGATCAGCGCCCTGACCATCGCCGCCTTTGGGGTTTACGTTATCTGTCGCGCGCTGCAAAGCCTGCGGCCGGGTAAAACAAGGATACGCGCCCTGAGGCCGGCGCATCAGCATGATGCCGCGTGCGGCTGCGGGCACCACGGCGTGGGGCAGGACCTGCAGGGCGCCGACTGGAAGACACGTCTGGGCGTGGTGCTGGCTATCGGCGCCCGGCCCTGCAGCGGAGCGATTATGATCCTGCTGTTCGCCAACGCGCTGGGGATCGTCAGCTGGGGCATCGCCGCGGTGATGACCATGGCGCTGGGCACCGCGCTCTCGATCCTCGGTCTGTCGCTGGCGGTGCACTATGCCCGTCACCGTACCGTCAACCGGCTGACGGCGACCAGCCGTCCGCGGCCCTGGCTGGTGCCGCTGGTGAAGATCCTCGGCGGGCTGGCGCTGATCCTCTTTGCCGCCGGGTTGTTTTTCACCGTGGTGCCGATCAGCGCTAACGGCGACTTTATCGCCGCGGGCTGTTAACGGCTTTCCAGCAGGCGCATCAATACCCGCAGCGCCTGATCCAGCTGCTGGCGCTCGCCATCGCTGAGCCCCGCCAGCAGCTGCCGTTCATTATCGACATGGGTCTCCACCGCCTCATCGATGCGCTCACGTCCGGCGGGCGTCAGGGCGACCAGCATACTGCGGGCGTCTTCCGGATTGGGCAGGCGGGTAATAAACCCGCGTTTTTCCAGCGCCTTCAGGCGATGAGTCATGGTGCCGGAGGTGATCATCAGCGTGGAGAAGAGCTGGGTCGGCGAAAGAATGAACGGCGCCCCGGCGCGGCGCAGCGTCGCCAGCATGTCAAACTCCCAGCGCACCAGTTCGTGGCGCGTAAAAGCCACTTCCACCTGCGGCTCCAGCAGCATGGCGCACCGTTTCAGACGGCCAATCGGCCCCATTGGGCTGCAGTCGAGGTCCGGTCGCTCCCGTTGCCACTGGGCGAGAATCCGATCAACGGCGTCGATCGGCGGTGATTTGTCCATGAGTGCTCACTTGTCTTGATATCAAGATAATTGCGGGTACATACTTGAGGCACCAATTTAACTTGAAGTGAAGATAAAATCATGGCTTTTCTCTCGCGTAGTCTGATGCTCGACCTGCTGCTCACGGCGCTGGCGCCCGCTATCTGGGGGACGACCTACATCGTCACCTCCCAGTTTCTTCCCCCTGACCGGCCGTTTATTGCCGCACTGCTGAGGGTGTTGCCGGCAGGTATCGCCCTGCTGATCTGGAGCCGCCGCTTTCCGCAGCGCGGCGAATGGCTAAAGCTTATCGTTACCGGCATCTTAAATATCGGCGCGTTTCAGGCGCTGTTGTTTATCGCCGCCTATCGCTTACCCGGCGGGCTGGCGGCAGTGATTGGCGCGATCCAGCCGCTGCTGGTGATGCTTCTCGCCTGGTGCGTAGACCGGCAGCGCTCGCCCTGGCTGGCGGTATTCTCAGCCCTCGCCGGCATACTCGGTATGGCCATGCTGCTGCTGTCGCCACGCACCGTCCTCGACCCGCTGGGCATCGGCGCGGCGTTTCTCGGGGCGATCAGTATGGCGCTGGGCACCTGGCTCTCCCGCCGCTGGGCGCTCTCCCTGCCGATCGTCGCGTTAACCGGCTGGCAGCTGGCGATCGGCGGGGTGGTGCTGGCGCCAGTGGCGCTGATCGTTGACCCCCCTTTGCATCAGGTGACTGCGCTGCAGGCGGCCGGCTATCTGTGGCTGTGCGTGGCGGGCGCCATGCTGGCCTATGGCCTGTGGTTCCGGGGGATTGGCCGCCTCTCGCCGGTGGCGGTGTCGGCAATGAGCCTGCTGAGCCCGGTGACCGCCGTGGTGCTGGGGTGGATTTTCCTTGGACAAACGATCCAGGGGATGGCGCTGGTCGGGCTGATCGTGGTGCTGGCGAGCGTATTGTCTATTCAGCGCGCGCTGGCGCGCCAGGCGGCGGGGGCAAAAACGAAAAAAGCCCCATAACGGGGCTCGACATTGCTGTGTGCGGGGTAGGCGGCGGGAGCCAGACCAGCCGCCCGCAGGCGGCCTGTCCGGCAGCTCCCTCTGCAACCATTCGCTTATTTAGAGAGCTCGGCGGTCATATGGACCTGGTTGCCGGTGTACGCTTCGGTGATGTGGTAGGAAGCGCCTTGTTCTTTCGCAATGGTCGCGATTTTCGCTTCTGCGCTGTCCAGGGTATCTGCTGTTACGCTCACCGGATGAGCGAAGCTAGCGAAAGAGACCAGGGAGAGCATACCGGCAGCGGCGAGTAATTTTACGTTTTTCATGGTGTTTGTCCTTTTAACTTTTATGGTGGAAAGCGTGTTTGCTTTCGATGGACTTATAATAAGTCTGCTAACTATAACGCGCGTGGCAAAAAGTGCGATTTAGATCACATTTTTATGGCGGTTTGATAATGGGGAAATGAACCTTTCTCTATTTTTTGATTTAAAAACAACGCATTAGAGATTTATTTCTGCAGGGGATATCACGCGGACTGCCTGTGCTCAGAGTGTGGAATGCGCCTCATTTACGCGGTTACCATTCATTGTGTGAATTGTTTGGGCGGTTTTTAACCGCCGTCATGGCGGATTCGGACGATTCGCAATAGCCCTCTGGCGGCCATTTCGGCATGCTGAGGTGGCCCTTTCTCTCGCGCCCTGGCGTCAGGCTTTCCGTGCTGTAAACAACCACCACCCCGTTTTCACCTATCAATAATTATTTATTAATAGCCATTAGGTATATGTTATATAACTTAATGAAACGTGAACAAATGTATATTTGTCGGCGAATAAATAGCATTCTTTGACGCCGATAGCACCAGCGAACTTATATTTTTTGGTTCGTTACCTGACGCCTTAAATATTGCGGCTCCCGGTCAGTCGAAGATTCTATTAGCAGTGGCATAAATCAGCATCGCCTGATGTTTCTGGTTCTATGCGAATTCACAGTGTGCTCATTGATTCGTAATTCACTCTGACAAGGAAATGGCAATGAAAAAGGTTCTTCTCTCTGCAGCAATGGCAACCGCGTTTTTTGGCATGACTGCTGCCCATGCAGCTGATACCAATGTTGGCGGCGGCCAGGTTAATTTCTTCGGTAAAGTTACCGATGTATCCTGTACTGTTTCTGTTAACGGCCAGGGCAGCGATGCGAACGTTTACCTGTCTCCGGTAACCCTGACTGAAGTTAAAGCGGCAGCAGCGGATACTTACCTGAAACCGAAATCTTTCACCATTGACGTCTCTAACTGCCAGGCGGCTGACGGCACCAAACAGGATGACGTAAGCAAACTGGGCGTAAACTGGACCGGCGGTAACCTGCTGGCTGGCGCAACCAGCAAACAACAGGGCTACCTGGCGAACACCGAAGCTTCCGGTGCTCAGAACATCCAGCTGGTGCTGTCTACTGACAACGCTACCGCGCTGACCAACAAAATCATCCCGGGTGACAGCACTCAGCCGAAAGCGAAAGGCGATGCTTCCGCTGTAGCCGATGGCGCGCGTTTCACCTACTACGTAGGCTACGCCACCAGCGCGCCGACCACTGTGACCACCGGTGTGGTAAACAGCTACGCGACTTACGAAATTACTTACCAGTAATTCCGTCAGAAAATAAAACTGCCCCGCGATGGGGCAGTTAATAACAATAATAAAGCGGCAATGTCCGCCGCTTGTATTTTTATTCTGAGGTCAGCATGAAGCGTATTGCCCTTTTTTTCTGTTTCATTTTTAGTTTTGCGGCCCATGCCAACAATATTATTGTTAACGGTACCCGCTTTATTTATCCAGGAAATGAAAAAGAAATAACGGTACAGCTTTCAAATAACGCCGACCGTCCGGCGCTGGCGCAGGCCTGGCTGGATAACGGCGATGCCGATGCCACACCGGATACCATTACCACCCCGTTTATTATCACCCCGCCGATTTCGCGCGTTGACGCCAAGAGCGGCCAGACGCTGCGTATTAAGCTCGGCAGCAGCGCCGGTCTGGCGAAAGATAAAGAGACGCTGTGGTGGCTGAATCTGCTGGAAATTCCGCCGGTGGTGGCTGATCAGAAAAATGAAGGCCAGAACGTGCTGCAGCTGGCGATCCGTTCCCGCTTTAAATTTATTTATCGTCCTGCCGGGCTGGGCAACCGCGATGCGGCGGCCGAGAAGCTGACCCTGACCGCCAGCGGCAGCAGTCTCGCCATCAACAACCCGACGCCGTTCTACATTACCGTCAGCCGTATTTCCCGCGACGGCGGTAAAGCCCTGAACAGCAAAACCGTGATGCTGGCGCCGCAGTCCAGCCAGACGGTGGCGCTCTCCTCCGCCGTCAACCGCGGCGAAACCCTGACCGTTAACAACATTAATGACTATGGCGCCGATGTCGCAGTGAAAGTGGCCGTTAAATAAGGGAAAAGCTAATGAAGCAGAGGTCATTCTGCCCGGGAAGATTAAGCACCGCGATCGCCATCGCGCTGTGCTGCTTTCCGCCATTTTCCAGCGGACAGGAAAACCCGGGAACGGTATATCAATTTAACGACGGCTTTATTGTCGGCAGTCGCGAAAAGGTCGACCTGTCACGCTTCTCGACCAGCGCGATTACCGAAGGCACTTACTCCCTTGACGTCTACACCAACGACGAATGGAAAGGGCGCTACGATCTGCGCATCGCGCGCGACAAAGACGGTAACCTTGGGGTCTGCTACACCAAAGCGATGCTGACCCAGTACGGCATCGCGGCGGAAAAGCTCAATCCGCAGCTGAGCGAACAGGAAGGCTATTGCGGTAGCCTCAAATCCTGGCGCAACGAAGACAACGTCAAAGACAACCTGCTCCAGTCCTCCCTGCGGTTGAACATTTCAGTGCCGCAGATCTATGAAGATCAACGCCTGAAAAACTATGTCAGCCCGGAGTTCTGGGACAAAGGCATTACCGCGCTTAATCTTGGCTGGATGGCCAACGCCTGGAACAGCCACACCTCTTCGGTCGGCGGGTCGGATAACAGCAGCGCCTACCTTGGCGTCAACGCCGGTCTGTCGTGGGACGGCTGGCTGCTGAAGCATATCGGTAACCTGAACTGGCAGCAGCAGCAGGGCAAAGCGCACTGGAACAGCAACCAGACCTATCTCCAGCGGCCGATCCCGCAGATCAACTCCATCGTCAGCGGTGGGCAGATTTTTACCAATGGCGAATTTTTCGACACCATCGGTCTGCGTGGGGTCAACCTCGCCACTGATGACAATATGTTCCCGGACGGCATGCGCTCCTATGCCCCGGAAATTCGCGGCGTGGCGCAGAGCAACGCCCTCGTCACCGTGCGTCAGGGCAGCAACATTATCTATCAGACCACGGTTCCGCCGGGGCCGTTTACCCTGCAGGATGTCTATCCATCCGGCTATGGCAGCGATCTTGAAGTCTCGGTAAAAGAGGCGGATGGCTCGGTGGAAGTGTTCAGCGTGCCTTACGCCTCCGTTGCTCAGCTGCTGCGTCCGGGCATGACCCGCTACGCGCTCTCCGCCGGTAAAGTGGACGACAGCGGGCTACGCAACAAGCCGATGCTCTATCAGGCGACCTGGCAGCATGGGATCAATAACCTGCTGACCGGCTACACCGGGGTCACCGGCTTTGACGACTATCAGGCCTTCCTGGTGGGCACCGGGATGAACACCGGGATCGGCGCGCTCTCTTTTGACGTCACCCATTCGCGGCTGAAGAGCGATACCCATGATGACTCGGGGCAGAGCTATCGCGCCACCTTTAACCGCATGTTCACCGATACCCAGACCAGCATCGTGCTGGCGGCGTATCGCTACTCGACGAAAGGTTATTACAACCTCAACGATGCGCTGTACGCCGTCGATCAGGAAAAAAACAGCCGCAGCAACTATACGCTGTGGCGGCAAAAAAACGGCATGACCTTCACGGTGAACCAGAACCTGCCGGACGGCTGGGGCGGGTTTTATCTCAGCGGTCGTATTTCCGATTACTGGAACCGCTCCGGGACCGAGAAGCAGTATCAGGTCAGCTACAACAATTCGTTTGGTCGTCTCTCCTGGTCGGCGAGCGCCCAGCGCGTCTATACCCCGGACAGCTCCGGCCATCGCCGCGACGATCGCATTTCACTCAACTTCAGCTACCCGCTGTGGTTTGGCGATAACCGCACCGCCAACCTGACGTCGAACACCTCGTTCAACAACTCGCGCTTTGCCAGCTCGCAGATTGGTATCAATGGCTCGCTGGACAGTGAAAACAACCTTAACTACGGCGTGTCGACCACCACCGCCACCGGCGGTCAGCACGATGTGGCGCTCAACGGCAGCTATCGTACGCCATGGACCACCCTAAACGGCAGCTACAGCCAGGGCGAAGGGTATCGTCAGAGCGGCATTGGCGCCAGCGGGACGATGATCGCCCACAGCGGCGGCGTGGTGCTCTCGCCGGAAAGCGGCTCGACGATGGCGCTGATTGAAGCCAAAGACGCGGCCGGCGCCATGCTCCCGGGATCGCCGGGCACCCGCGTGGACAGCAACGGTTACGCCATCCTGCCGTATCTGCGCCCGTACCGGATTAACGCCGTCGAGATCGACCCGAAAGGCAGCCATGACGACGTGGCCTTCGATCGCACTGTGGCGCAGGTTGTGCCGTGGGAAGGCAGCGTGGTTAAGGTGGCGTTCGGCACCACGGTGCAGAACAACCTCACCCTGCAGGCGCGCCAGGCGAACCATGAGCCGCTGCCGTTCGCGGCGAGTATTTTCTCCCCCGACGGCAAGGAGATCGGCGTCGTCGGTCAGGGCAGCATGATGTTCATCAGCGATGCGAACGCCAAACGCGCGATTGTGAAGTGGAGCGGCGGGCAGTGTTCGGTGGATCTGGGACAGCAAACAACAAAGGATAGCGTATGTCGCTGAGGAAATTACTGACGCTTTTTATCGTCTTAATGGCGCTGGGCACCACCTCGTCCTGGGCCGTCTGTACGCGTCTCTCTTCGCCAACGGTGATGCTGGACATGGTGGTGGGCAGGGTGGTGGTGCCCCCGGATCTGCCGGTGGGCTCGGTGATCCTCACCCGCGACTGGACGATGAGCGCCCCGGGCGGGGCGAGCTATCGCTGTACCTCCGGCACCAACCGCTTCGCGGCGAAGATCGTCTCGCCAGGGGCCACCGATCTTGGGAATAAAATTTATTCCACCAACGTGCCGGGGATTGGTATGCGTTTCAGCCGCGGCGGCGCGACGGTGAATATCGTCTATCCTGACGTCTATTCGTCCCGGGTGTATAACACCACCAACTATTCCCTTGAAGGGTCACGTTTTACGCTGGAGATTATCAAAACCGCGGCAACCACCGGCAGCGGCACCCTCGCGGCGGGAAAATACACCTCCTATGACTGGGAGAGCGGCGGCAACCCGATCCTCGAAACCTATCTGAGCGCCAATGCGATCACCGTGGTCTCGCCCTCCTGTTCGGTACTGAGCGGGAAAAATATGAATGTTGATGTGGGCGCCATCAGACGCACTGACCTGAAAGGGGTGGGCACCACCGCGGGCGGGAAGGATTTTAATATCGATCTGCAGTGCAGCGGCGGCTTGAGTGAAACGGGATACGCCAACATCAGCACCTCTTTTTCCGGCACCCTGGCGACCAGCACCACCGCCACCATGGGCGCCTTGCTGAATGAAAAGGCCGGCAGCGGGATGGCGAAAGGCGTCGGCATCCAGGTGCTGAAGGATGGATCCCCGCTGCAGTTTAATAAGAAATATACCGTTGGCCGCTTGAATAATCAGGAGACCCGCTACATCACCATCCCGCTGCACGCGCGCTTTTATCAGTATGGCCCGACGACCAGCACCGGCGAGGTGGAGTCGCATATGATCTTTAACCTGACGTACGATTAATACGGGAGGGGGAATGAAGGGATTGCCGAAACATACTATCGCGTGGCTGCTGCTCTGCGGCAGCCTCGCCGCCCCCTCGGCGTGGGGTTTCGAGACCAATTATGATCGCGGACGGGTCGATTTTGCCGGGCGGGTGACGGATATTTCCTGCAGCGTCGCGCTCAATGGCGGCCAGCATGCCGGCAGCGGCAACGTCTGGCTGGCGCCGGTCAGCCTGGCGGAAGTGCACGATCGCGGGGCCGGCGCGTTTATGAAGCCGCAGCCTTTTACCCTGTCGCTGTCAAACTGCCAGCTGCGTCATGACGGCGGCGGCGCCTCGCAGGACGAGGTGCGGCGGGTCAGCGTTCGCTGGGTCGACGGTTTTTTACTGACGGCGGTCGGTAATGAGAACGCGGGCTATCTGGCCAATACCTTGCCAGACGGAGCGCAGAATATTTATCTGGCGCTGTCGACCAATGATAATAATACGCTGGATAAGAGTAATAAAATTGTCCCTACGGACCCGCAGCAAAATCAGGTGCATTTGCAGGAAAGCGCGGTCAGCGGCGGCCTGTTCACCTATTATGTGGGCTACGTTTCGCCGACGCCGAAAAGCGCCACCAGCGGGCCAATTACCAGCTGGGCTACGTGGGAATTAGTTTATAATTAAGCGAGACGAAAAAGCCGGGCAAGCCCGGCTTTTTTATATGACAATATCGTCGGCAACCAGTTGTTCAATGCTGACTTCCTGCCAGTAATGCCCCTGAATAGCAAACCACTCCATACCCTGCAGCCATTTTTTATGGGCTTCGCTTTCCACGCCTTCAATAATCACGTTGTGATGATTGCGGGATAAAAAGGTGACCAGCGCATCCATCAGCTGACGGCCGGACTCTTTGCGCATCAGATGCCAGAAAAAATCTTTATCAATTTTGACATAGTCAAAATGATAACCGCTGATGGCGTTTATCCCCGCGTAGCCAGAGCCGAAGTCGTCGAGCCACAGCGAGGTATCCTGCGGGCTTTGCCAGGCGGCGAGGGAATTATTCAGAAGTTTCTCGGCGTTTTCGGTCACTTCAAAATGGACGCAGGTCAGGGCGGCAATTTTCTCTTTTATTTCCTTCTGGCGTAGCAGATTCAGGATATGGTCATCGACGTTAATGGTGGCGGAAATATGGTTACGTAAAAACCATGCTTTATGCTGTTCAATCAACGCCAGTTGCTCGAGAAAAATACGTTCACGAACCGCCGCGGTGGCATGGCGGAAAAAATATTCTGGCGAAACGGGAAGATTATCGAAGCGGCTTAAGCATTCAACCGCGACTAAGGTACCTTGTGGGGAAAACATTTTCTGAAAGACGTAGCGTACAGCGATATCATTACGAGATAAAATGTTGTCTTCGAATATTTTAGTGTTCATTATCCCTCTTCACGAGGTTAGTCAGACAATAAGCAGAGGATAGTCTAATTATAGGCTACCTGATGGTTAATGGGAATGGCAGGAAATGTAAATCAACAGCGAATAAGTACGCTTTATCCGCTATTGATTTACCGCTGTAAAATTTAACATTGATGAAGGGCGGCAATACGCTGGTTCATCGTGCGGGAATTATCAATGCCCAGCTTTTGCATGATATGGATACGATGGCTGTGGACCGTTTTATGGGCAATGCCGAGCAGGGCGGCAATACGCTTATTATTATTGTTGGCAATCAGCAGTTCGAGGATCTGGCACTCCCGCGGCGACAGCTGTTTGCGCAATCGTCGCGGCGGCGGTTCGCTGGCGCCCTTCGCGCGCTGGATAATGGAAGTAAACATAGATAGCGGTGAGTTTTCGCTAATAATCATGGCATTATCGACAGTTATCAACTCTCGGCATAGCCCGGCAATGTCGCTTTTTACCATCAGCACCGGCTGCTGGCAGCGCTGCAGGGAAAGGCGGAGCGCATTCAGCAGATCAAGGATTCTGATGGCAGAAATATCCTTATTAATTAAATTGAAAATAACCGTTTGGGCCACAGGCAGATGTTTTCTCTGGATAACATCGTCATAGCCAAAACGGGTGGCATTTTCATGACTATCAATAAGGTAGTGATAGATTGAGTGACCAATGAGATTATCATTGGTGTACAGCAATATACTTTCCAAGGGTATCAGATTCTCTTTTTGCGCTTGGCTTCTAAGATCAGGTCCAGCAGAATCTTCTCTATTCTGCGCTGGTCGTCGAGATGACGGAACTTAAACTGGCAGGATATCTGATAGTAGCTTTCGCTCTCTTCATTGGGGTTATCGAGGGTGATAATAATGACATTTTTTACCACCAGGTCGATGGTGATCTCGCCATATTCCGCCAGCATCAGTACGGCATTTTTCAGCAATGCGTTATGACTGAGAAATTTCAGGTTCGGCGTTTTGGTCATCAGCGCGCAACCGCCGTCCGAAATGTCTTTGATGTCGAAAAGATAGTTTTCACCATTTTTATGGCGCCCGCGGCAATAAAAGTCATGCTCATGGCGTAAACGAAAGCGGGGATCGCGGCGACGCTGCACGACCTGCAGGCATTCAGGCAAGGAAAAGGCGTAGCGGATACCTTTATCGACACCGCTATTGTCATGTTTTGTCAGGGCTGCATTAAACTCTATTTTCCCTGAATCGCTATGCAGTAGAAAACGAATTTTATGACCCGGTGGGATTTTGCGATGGGTCTGAATATGGAACTCGGCAAAGTCCACGCGCGTCAGTTGGGTTATGATACTGGTGTTGTTAAAAAATATTTCAATTTCAGTACGTTTGCGCAACTCCTCTCTGAAAATAGCAATAATTTCATACTTACTGGTCTTTATCGTTCCCTCTGTCATAGGCTTCCCTTGTAAATAGTTGTCGTGAGGCGTTTGATTTTTCTTATAGCAATAGCAACATTCTGATTGGGTTAATCAGATGTTTTTATGAGCGTTTGATGTTATTGACTATCTTTGCAGCCAGATTGATATGTATAAACTTGGAATTCGATATTGTGTTTCCTGTAATCAAGAGTTTCAAATTTTGGTCATGACAAAAACGACAACGGCCTCCAAGCTGGAGACCGGTCGAAGGAAAAAAACTTAAGTTTAATTAACGGGGATAATGAGAAAACGATCGTCGATCATGCCCCATTTGTAGGATCTATAGTGCCAGCAGTGTTGAGGTTTTTCCAGGCAAATATTGAGGAGGGAAGTCGTTCCCTCCATTTAGCCTGAGGGGTCAGGAATGCGCGCGATTGGCGATATTATCCAGGATGCGTAGCGCATCCGCTGGCAGAACCAGCCCGGCGGCGGCAATATTTTCCGCCAGGTGCGTGCGGGATGAGGTGCCGGGGATCAGCAGAATATTGGGCGCGCGCTGGAGTAGCCAGGCGAGGGCGACCTGCATCGGCGTCGCCTCAAGCGAGGCCGCGACCTCGTTCAGCTCCTGCGCCTGCAGCGGGGTAAAACCGCCCAGCGGGAAGAAGGGGACCCAGGCGATGTGCTGGGCGGCCAGCGCATCCACCAGCGCGTCGTCGGCGCGATGGGCAATGTTATAGAGGTTTTGCACGCAGACGATAGGCGTCATTTTCTGCGCATCCGCCACCTGCTTTGCCGTCACGTTGCTAAGGCCAATATGGCGGATCAACCCTCGCGCCTTCAGCTCCAGCAGGGTGGCGAGCGGCGCCTCCAGCGACCCCTCCACCGGGCCGTGGGGGCTCAGCATACTGCGCAGGTTCACCACCTCCAGCACGTCGAGCCCCAGGTGACGCAAATTGTCCTCGACGGCCTGGGTCAGTTCAGCAGGCGACATGGCTGGCAGCCAGTTGCCTTTTTCGTCACGGCGGGCGCTGACCTTGGTGACAATGCACAGATCGTCGGGGTAGGGGTGAAGCGCTTTGCGGATCAGCTGATTGGTCACATGGGGGCCATAGAAATCCGAAGTATCGATATGGTTTACCCCAGCTTCGACGGCGGCCTGCAGCACGCGCACCGCTTCTTCAGGATCTTTCGGCGGGCCGAAGACGCCGGGGCCGGCCAGCTGCATGGCGCCGTAACCCAACCGATAGACCTGGCGATCGCCGAGCGTGCCGCGACCGGATAAGGTGACACTGGACATAGGAACTCTCCTCACGGTGGCTAAGCCGTAAGTGTAATGCGCTCACAAGGAAGGGAAGGGCGAGAATGTTGTCAGAATGTGCGACAGCGGCTCAGGCAAGCCGCTGTCGCCGGAGGCGGATTAGCCGAAGAACATCACGGAGACGCAGAGCAGGCCGACCACCAGAGTGATGGCGTTCCCCACCGAGCGATACGGCTTCAGCGCCGGGATAAGCCAGGTTGACAGCGTGGGCATGATAAACAGGATCATGGCGATAAGCGGTCCGCTGATGGCGTAGATCATCGAGATCGCATTCGGGTTGATAAAGCACACCGCAAAGGTGAAAGCGGAGACCAGCATGATCGACATCGCGCGGTTGAAGGCGCGGCTCTTGCGCACGCCCATCAGGCCCAGCGAGCTTTTGACGATTTCGCTGGCGCCTTCAATGACCCCGAAGTAGGTGCCGAGAAAGGATTTCGACATGGCGACCACGGCGACGATAATGCCGGTCACCGCCAGCCAGCCCGGCGCGCCCGGCACCATCGACAGGGCGGAGAGGATAGTCACCCCCTGATCGCGGGCGGTCTCAATATAGGTCGCCGGGATAGCCAGCAGGCAGCTGAAGACGAAAAACAGCACGCTGGCGCAGATGATGGTGTAGGCCACCTTCATGATTTTTTTGCATTTACCCATGGCCAGGTCGCCGTGTTTCTCCTGCTGGTCGATAGCAAAAGTCGAGATGATCGGCGTATGGCTAAAAGCGAAAACCATCACGGGTATGGAGATCCAGATCTGGTGGAGCGTCTGCGAGCTGAACTGCATCTGGCTGGTGAGATGTTCCGGATGCCAGTCGCGGATTAAATAGAGGGAGAGAAACAGAAAGCAGGCGATGAGCGGGAAGACCAAAAAGCCCATCACCTTGATGGTGATCTGCCGGCCCATGAGAAAGATCAGGTTAAGGACCAGCACCACGCCAAGACTCAGCAGCGCGCGTAGCGCAGGCGTCATCGGCGTGCGATGCGCCACCTGCTCGGCCAGCGAGTTGGTGATGGCCACGGCGTAAATCAGCACGACCACAAAGAAGGCGAGGAAATAGAGGCCGGTGATCAGGTTGCCAATTTTCTTACCATAGTAGTGATTGACTGCGCCAGTGATCCCGGTTCCCGGCGCGATATTGGCCGAGAGAATAAACTGGCTCAGCGCTTTGTGAGGCCAGTAGGTGAGCGGCCAGGCGACCAGCGCGGTGATGAAAAGGACGATGGCGCCAGCCGAACCCAGCTGGATCGGTAGAAATAGCGTCCCAGCGCCTACTGCAGTGCCATATAAGGCAAAACTCCATAGAGTTTCTTCTTTAGACCAAATTTTAGACATTATGCGACTTTATCAACCGTCAAACCAAAAAAAAGGAGTGCAATTTACCATATTTATGGTTCATCTGTTGCGATAGTTTTTGGTGATAAAGTCGCGGCGGATCGCGAAGGATCCGCCCCGGGACTAGCCGCGTGCCGCCTGGCGCGGGCGGCGGTGACGGATCACGCGCTCGCGCAGGGTGTCCCAGACCCAGTTAAACGCCATGGTGTAGGGCAGGAAGAAGAGCATGAAGCCGATCTCCAGCATAAACGCCTGCAGCAGCGATACCCCCAGCACGATAGCCACCATGGTGACGCCGATGCTAACAAAGCCGGTCTCGAAGCCGATCGCGTGCAGCGCCCGCACTTTCAGCCGACGGGGGACGCGGGAGACCGGCCACAGGCGATCGAAAGCCGCGTTATAAATAATGTTCCATACCATCGCCAGGGTGGCGAGCAGAATGCTCAGCCCGCCCATCTCCACCACCGAACGCTGCATCAGCCAGGCGGCGGTGGGGGCGAGGATCAGCGTCGCCAGTCCTTCGAAGGTGATGGCGTGGATAACGCGTTCGGTGAGCGTCTTGCGCTGATGCGGGGTCTGTTGCATGGCGAGCTACCTCCAGTTTTAGCCTGAACAGGAAATTACCCGGCAGTTTATGGAAAAATATGATAAACAAAAGATAGAAACCATCGATAAAGTAGATATATCATGCGTTATTCACCGGAAGCGTTAACCGCCTTTGTCGAGGCCGTTGACAGCGGGTCGTTCTCCGCCGCCGCCCGTCGCCTGCGGAAAAGCCAATCGACGATCAGTACCGCTATCGCCAACCTGGAGGCTGACCTCGGGGTGACCCTCTTCGATCGGGCAACGCGGCAGCCGACGCTGACGCCGCAGGGGGAGCAGGTGCTGAGCTATGTCAAAGCGATCCTCGCCGCCAGCGAGCGGCTGGATGAGCTGGCGGTGTCGCTGTCCGGCGAGACGGAGCCGCGACTGACCTTTGTGCTCTCGGACACCCTGCACCCGGACGTGCTGGAAGATCTGCTGGTGCAGTTTGACCGCCGCTTCCCTCATACCGAGTTTGAGTGTTTGATTGGCGAAGATGAGGACGTGATCGATCTCCTGCAAAAATCCCGCGCCCAGGTGGGATTGATTGAGGCGAGAGAGCGCTACCCGACCGATATCGGCAGCACCCGCCTGCCGCTGCAGACGGCGATGGGCATTTACGTGGCGCCTGACCATCCGCTGGCGGCGCAGGGCAAGGTTGTCTGGGATGAGCTGCGCAGCTGGCGCGAGCTGCGTTTGAGCACCTTTCTGGCCAGCGCCACGGAGCCTGCCGCCGGGCAGGTCTGGTCGGCGCCAAACTACCTGCTGCTGCTCAGCATGGCGGTGCAGGGCTTCGGCTGGTGCATTCTGCCCTGCGCCCTGGTGGCGGAGTTTGCGCCGCAGGGCGGGCTGGTGGCGCTCGATATCCCCGGCTGGCCGCGGGCGATTTCGGTGGATCTGCTGTGGAATAAGAAAGCGCCGCCCGGGGCGGCGGGCAGCTGGCTGCGTCAGCATCTGCAGCGGCGTGAACGTTAACGAATGGCTAATTCTTTGTGATTGGCCTCACTTTTTTTAAACAATTACAAAGTTTTTTGATAACAATTATCTAGTATATCGCTGTTTCTTTGCGCAAAAGCACGGGCAGGGGTAGAGGATGAAGGATGTCGTGATCGTCGGGGCGCTGCGAACGCCGATTGGCTGCTTTCAGGGCGCGCTATCGCGCCATTCAGCCGTTGAGCTGGGTAGCGTGGTGGTGAAGGCGCTGGTGGAGAAGACGGGAATCGATCCGCAGAGCGTGGATGAGGTGATCCTCGGCCAGGTGCTGACCGCGGGAACCGGGCAAAACCCGGCCCGTCAGTCCGCTATTCGCGGCGGGTTGCCCAACACTGTATCGGCTATCACCATTAACGACGTCTGCGGTTCCGGTCTGAAAGCCCTGCACCTCGCCACCCAGGCCATCCAGTGCGGGGAGGCGGACGTGGTGATCGCCGGCGGCCAGGAGAACATGAGCCGCGCTCCGCATGTCCTCACCGACAGCCGCACCGGCGCCCAACTGGGCAACAGCCAGCTGATTGACAGTCTGGTCCATGACGGCCTGTGGGACGCCTTCAACGATTACCATATGGGCGTCACGGCGGAAAACCTCGCCCGGGAATACGGCATCAGCCGCGAACTGCAGGACGCCTGGGCGCTCAGCTCGCAGCATAAGGCGCGCAAGGCGATTGATTCCGGACGCTTTCGCGATGAGATTGTCCCGGTCGTTACCGAGCATAACGGCGCGCCGCGCACCGTGGATACCGATGAACAACCGCGGGTGGATGCCAGCGCGGAAGGGTTGGCCAGCCTGCAGCCTGCCTTCGATCGTCTCGGATCGGTGACCGCCGGCAACGCTTCCAGCATCAATGACGGCGCGGCGGCGGTGATGATGATGAGCGAGGCGAAAGCCGAGGAGCTGGGGCTGCCGATCCTCGCGCGGATCCGCGCCTTCGCCAGCGTCGGCGTCGATCCGGCGCTGATGGGCATCGCCCCGGTGCACGCCACCCGCCGCTGTCTGGAACGGGCCGGCTGGCGGCTGGACGACGTCGATCTGATCGAAGCCAATGAGGCCTTTGCCGCTCAGGCTATCTCCGTTGGCCGGGTACTGGAGTGGGATGAGCGACGGGTCAACGTCAACGGCGGCGCGATCGCCCTCGGCCACCCGATCGGCGCCTCCGGCTGCCGGATTCTGGTGTCGCTGGTGCATGAAATGATCAAGCGCGATGCGCGTAAAGGGCTGGCGACGCTGTGCATTGGCGGCGGTCAGGGCGTGGCGCTGGCGGTAGAGCGCGCGTAGCGCTGAATGTCGATTTCCATGGCCTCCTGCGGGAGGCCTTTTTTATGCGCCGCGCTTTGCCGACCCCCTCTTTTTTGCCGTCTTTCCCTTCTCCCCATCGTCAATTTATTGAGCTCCGTCACGTCTTGTTGTGCCACCTTTTTTGAAACAAATAACTACGATCCTGGTCACTAAAACTGAGGTGCTTAAAAAATAAAATAACGTTTCATAAAAACGAAATGACATTTTATTTATTATAAGGGGTACCCTATGTTAAAACGATCTCTGGTTCTGGCCGCCCTCTGCGGTATGTCTTTTGCGGCAACTGCGGTCACGATAGATTTACGTCATGAATTTATTGATGGCGGCAAGAGCGATAAAAGCAATGCCGACCGCGTCTCGGTATCCCACCGCTTCGCCAACGGGCTAGGCTTTACCGTGGAGGCCAAATGGCGTTCAGGCGGCGACAACGGTTCGCAACCCTATTCGGACGTGGTGGGCAACGGCCATGAAGACACCATCAGCTGGCGCTGGAAAGCGACGTCGAACCTTTTCCTCACCCCCGGGTTTACCATAGAGAGCAACGACAGCCGCTCCATTTACAAGCCGCATCTGCACGTACAGTACAGTTTCGACAATGGCTTCTATGTCGCCGCTCGCTATCGCTATGAGTACACCCGCTATCCGAACGATGCCGGTAAAGATGATGACAAGGTGAATCGCGGCGACGCGTGGGCCGGGTTTGCCCTCGGCGACTGGCGCACCGAGCTGAACTATGTCTATGCCCGCAGTTCGGAAGGGGTGAACCGCAACGACAACAAACCCTACTCACAGGAATATAACGTGAAGGTAGCCTATAAGCTGGATAACAACTGGTCGCCGTATGGTGAAATCGGCAACGTCGGCGTGAATGACCGCAGCGATCGCCAGACCCGTTTCCGCGTCGGGGTGGCCTACTCGTTCTGATTTCCGCCAGACCCTCATCGTCTCTCTTCCCCGGCGCCGTCAGCCGGGGTTTTTTATGCGCCAAAGCGAGGGAACAAAAAAAGCCCTCCGCGAAGGAGGGCAAGGCCAGTTACAGAAAAACGTTCGCCGGGCTCAGGCGCTCAGCATCGGCGGATGGTCAGGTAATTTCGCGATATAGATGGCCGGCTTGCCGTCTTTATCGGAGCTGAACAGAATGGCGCTGTCATCCGGCGTAAACGAGGGGTGCGGGTGAGTCACCTGGCGGCTGTTGGCTACCGTCGCCCACGAGGTATCATGGCGCGCGACGCGGAAGTAGCGCTTCTCCGCCACGTTAAAGACGTAGAGATAAGGATCGTTATCAATGGAGTAGCCGCCGGTATCTTTGACATCGACCGGCGTGCCCGATCCATCGCCCACCAGCAGCGTGCCGTCGAAATTGCTCATCAGATGCGAGCAGGCGGGCATCGTCATCAGGGCCTCGTTGACGCCGCTTTCCGGATCAAAGCGATAGATCGTCCGCCCCTGCTGGCCTTTCAGATAGGAGACGTAGATCAGCGCTGAACCGTCCGGTACCCAGAATTCATGGGTGCAGCTTTCGCCCGGGGCATGCGCTTTGACTTTACGCACGTTGCTGCCATCTTCATTGACCAGCCACATGCGGGCGTCAACCAGATCGTGCGGCCCTTCATGGCAGAAGGCGACGGTATGGTCGTCGAAGGGACGATAGATCGGATGTCCCAGCCAGATTTTTTCCTCATGGATCACCTGGCTCTCTCCGCTGCGCAGGTCGACGCGCAGCAGGCGGCAGTGCGGTCCTTTGTGGAAAAAGTCATGAAAAATCTGCCAGTCGTTGAGCGGCGTCCAGTCGCTTTTCGCAATCTCAATGCCTACCAGTTTGCTGCAATCGCTGTTCGCCACCCAGGTGCCATAGCCGACCCACTCCTCGCTGACGCGGTAAACTTCACGCTCGGCGAGGGTGGTGAGGTTCACCTCCAGCAGGGTACGGTCATTTTTCACGTAATAGAGCGACTTATCGTCCGGGGAGAGGAAGCCGCCGAAGGTGTTATCCCCGGCGCCTTCCGTCAGCTGGACGGCTTCGGCGCTGGCGATATTCAGCAGATAGTAGTTCCAGTGGCCGTCAAACTCGCCGGCGAACAGTAAATGGCTGCCATCGTTAAAAAAGCACTTCTGATAGAAGTAGTTGCGATGACAGGTGACCTCCGGGGGGGTTAAGCGGGTGACTTCCGCCCCGGTATCCGGATCGCGGCTGACGTGATAGTTCAGTTTGACCCGCATGCCTTTAGCCATGTAGTGCTCCTTTCTTTCCTGCGATGCCGCTGGACCAGAGGCGTGTCGCTGAGTGATGTGTTTTAAAAGATGGGTGTTAATTTATCAAAACAACGTTTCATTATTTGTGATGTCTCACGCAGTTCAGCGCAATTCCCGCATCTTCCACGGCCTGCTGGCCCCACTTCGACCGTCTCTCCAGACAACCGGTTGAATCATCATCCTTTTAAAACCGCTTCCTGTCCGGCGCGGGTTGCCGCATCCGTTCGCTTTTTCTTTTTTTGTAATCGACGTCATAAAAAATGAAACGACGTTTTAAATATCATTGAAAATGACAGGGCGCGGGGCTAAGATGGCACCCATTAGTAAAACGGAACTCTGTTTTATTTTTATGATGGGCTATGCCCGTGAGTTCGCCCTACGCTCAGTCGCGCCGCCGGCGCGAGCCGGGCCGAGAGAACCTTGCCTGCATACTGCAGGCTCTGAACGACTAAGGAACACATTATGATTCTTGATGCATTCTCCCTGCAGGGAAAAGTGGCCGTCGTGAGCGGATGCGATACCGGTTTAGGTCAGGGGATGGCCCTCGGGCTGGCGGAAGCGGGCTGCGATATTGTCGGTATCAATATTGTCGAGCCGGTGGAAACCATCGAGCGGGTGACGGCGCTGGGACGCCGCTTTCTCAGCCTGACCGCCGACCTGCGCCAGATCGACGGTATCCCCCAGCTGCTGGAGCGGGCGGTGGCGGAGTTTGGCCATATTGATATTCTGGTCAACAATGCCGGCCTCATCCGCCGCGAGGACGCGCTGGCGTTCAGCGAAAAGGACTGGGACGACGTCATGAACCTCAACATCAAGAGCGTATTTTTCATGTCCCAGGCGGCGGCGAAGCACTTTATCGCCCAGGGCAGCGGCGGGAAGATCATTAACATCGCCTCGATGCTGTCGTTCCAGGGCGGGATCCGTGTGCCGTCGTATACCGCGTCCAAAAGCGCGGTGATGGGCGTCACCCGCCTGCTGGCCAACGAGTGGGCTAAACACCATATCAATGTCAACGCCATCGCCCCGGGGTATATGGCGACCAATAACACCCAGCAGCTGCGCGCTGACGAGCAGCGCAGTAGCGAAATCCTCGACCGCATTCCCGCCGGGCGCTGGGGCCTGCCGTCCGACCTGATGGGGCCGGTGGTCTTCCTCGCTTCCCCAGCCTCCGATTACATCAATGGCTACACGGTGGCGGTGGACGGCGGCTGGCTGGCGCGCTAACCGTCGGCGACGGCCGGCGCGACACTCATCGCCCCGGCCGTCTGAGCAATTATTGTCCATACCGTAAAATGAGGATCGTCCATATTCCAGAGTGCAGAATGAATGTTACCGCCCTGTATGGACAGGGTTATTAACTATGCGAAACGAATTTTTTGTTACTTTGAAAGTTTAATGTCCATCACAAAACCCATCTTGCCAGCAAAATAGTCCATATCTTTGGCGTATCCAGCCTGACAAACTCCTCCGCCAGTCACGTACTTTCGTCCTATGTCTTTCTCTGTGTGGCAGGAATAAAAATGACTTCAATCAGTAACGACTCTGCATTAACGCCGCGGGCGCAACGTGACACCCGGCGGATGAACTGGTTTGTTTCTATCGCCGCGGCGGTGGCGGGGTTGCTCTTTGGCCTGGATATCGGCGTGATATCCGGGGCGCTGCCCTTTATAACCGACCACTTCACCTTATCCAGCCAGCTTCAGGAGTGGGTGGTCAGCAGCATGATGCTGGGGGCGGCGATAGGCGCGCTGTTTAACGGCTGGCTGTCGTTCCGCCTTGGCCGCAAATACAGCCTGATGGCGGGGGCCGTGCTTTTTGTCGCCGGCTCTATCGGCTCCGCTTTTGCCGCCAGCGTGGAAGTGCTGCTGGTGGCCCGCGTGGTGTTGGGGGTGGCCGTTGGGATCGCCTCTTATACCGCGCCGCTGTACCTCTCCGAAATGGCCAGCGAGAACGTGCGCGGAAAAATGATCAGTATGTATCAGCTGATGGTGACCCTCGGCATTGTGCTGGCGTTTCTTTCCGATACCGCCTTTAGCTACAGCGGTAACTGGCGCGCCATGCTGGGCGTGCTGGCGCTGCCGGCGGTGATCCTGATCGTTCTGGTCGTCTTTCTGCCGAACAGCCCTCGCTGGCTGGCGGAGAAAGGGCGCCATATCGAAGCGGAAGAGGTGCTGCGGATGCTGCGCGATACCTCGGAGAAGGCGCGCGATGAGCTTAACGAGATCCGCGAAAGCCTGAAGCTGAAGCAGGGCGGTTGGGCGTTGTTCAAGGTCAATCGTAACGTGCGCCGGGCGGTGTTCCTTGGCATGCTGCTGCAGGCGATGCAGCAGTTCACCGGCATGAACATCATCATGTACTACGCCCCGCGTATTTTCAAAATGGCGGGCTTTACCACTACCGAACAGCAGATGATCGCCACCCTGGTGGTGGGCCTGACCTTTATGTTTGCCACCTTTATCGCGGTGTTCACGGTGGATAAAGCGGGCCGCAAGCCGGCGCTGAAAATCGGTTTCAGCGTGATGGCGCTGGGTACCCTGGTGCTCGGCTACTGCCTGATGCAGTTCGACAATGGCACCGCCTCCAGCGGCCTCTCCTGGCTTTCCGTCGGCATGACCATGATGTGTATTGCCGGGTATGCGATGAGCGCGGCGCCGGTGGTGTGGATCCTCTGCTCCGAGATCCAGCCGCTGAAATGCCGCGACTTCGGCATCACCTGCTCCACCACCACCAACTGGGTGTCGAACATGATCATCGGCGCCACCTTCCTGACGCTGCTTGACGCGATCGGCGCCGCCGGGACCTTCTGGCTCTACACGGTGCTCAACGTGGCCTTTATCGGCGTCACCTTCTGGCTGATCCCGGAGACCAAAAATGTCACCCTCGAGCACATTGAGCGCAACCTGATGGCGGGCGAGAAGCTGCGCAACATCGGTAACCGTTAATGTGAGGCGCGCGGCAGCCACGGGCTGGCGACCTTGCGCGTCTCCCGATGGTTGTCGCCGTGAATGATATGCAGGGCGCTCAGGCGCCCGATGTCGTAGTGCGGCAGCTGCACCGTGGAGAGGGGCGGCAGAAACAGATCGCCAATGCCCACCATATTGTCGTATCCCACCACCGCCACGTCCTGTGGAATGCGTAACCCCTGGCCCAGCAGCGTCTGATAGACCATAAAGGCGATGCGATCGTTGCCGCAAATCACCGAGTCAAAGCCGGGTTTACCCTCGCGGATATGCGCCATCACCACCCCCGGAATATCGTGGTAATGCTCATCGCCCTGGGCCATATACGAGTGGGTCAGGCTGTCCGGTTCGATGCCCGCCTCCCGGCAGGCGCGCTCCAGCCCCTGACGGCGGCGGATTGTCGCCAGCTGGCTGGCGGGTAAGTGCAGGCACAGCGGACGACGATAGCCCGCGGCAAGCAGGGCTTTTACCGCGTCGTACTGACCCTGTTCATCGTCCGGGATATAGCTGGCCACCGGCTGGCTGAGGCTTTCGCAGTTGGCCAGCACGCAGGGCAGGGTCAGCAGTTTGTCCGGCAGCGGCACCTGGCGCAGGCCCATGGTGGTAAAGATAATGCCGTCCGGACGGTGGGAGAGGAGCAGGTCGACCACCGCTTCAGGTCGATCGTCGGAAAACATGTTGACCACAAAGCTGTTCCAGCCGTGGGCGCGGGCGGTCTCTTCGATCGAGAGGGTGATCTCCACCGAAAAGGGGGTGGTGACGGTATCCAGCGCCAGCACGCCGATGGTGCTGGGGGTGGCCCGCGCCCCGCGGATCTTTTTCGCCGACAGGTCGGGGACATAGTTGGTTTCGGCGATGGCGGCCTGCACGCGGGCCAGCGTCTCCGGCTTGAGCCGCTCCGGGGTGTTCAGCGCCCGAGAGACGGTCATCAGAGATACATTCGCCAGTTTTGCTACATCTTTCAGGGACGCCATTTTTTCCTCCGCCATAGCTGCAGAGTACAGGCTATACAACTAAGTCGCTGATGTAAAAGCGTGAAACGATTTTATGCTAGCCTCGTCCTCCACGCTGCCGCGGTTAATATTTGATCGCGATCGCATCTTCATTATGTTAACGTTAACTTTTGTGATTAACATCATGTATCGCAGCGAATCCCCCTGCGCTTTGTTTTTTGTTAACGTTACCATAATTGCATTCCTCTAACACGAGAATGTCATGATGAAAGCGCATCACTCACACAGCTACCCGTTGCTCAGTGCCTTACTGTTTTTCTTTTTCGTGACCTGGTCGTCATCCGGCTCCTTGCTCTCCATCTGGCTGCACCAGGAGGTCGGGCTGAAGGCCGGCGATACCGGTATCATCTACGCCGTTCTGTCGGTTTCCGCGCTGTTTGCGCAAGTTTGCTATGGCTTTATCCAGGATAAGCTGGGGCTGCGCAAACATCTGCTCTGGTATATCACCGCGCTGCTGATCCTCTCCGGTCCGGCGTATCTGCTGTTCGGCCATCTGCTGAAAATTAACGTCCTGCTGGGCAGCATCTTCGGCGGGATCTACATCGGCTTGACCTTTAACGGCGGCATTGGCGTGCTGGAATCCTATACCGAGCGCGTGGCGCGCCAGAGCCAGTTTGAATTCGGCAGGGCGCGGATGTGGGGCTCGCTGGGCTGGGCGGTGGCCACCTTCTTCGCCGGTCTGCTGTTTAACATCAATCCGCAGCTTAACTTCCTCGTCGCCAGCTGTTCCGGACTGGTGTTTTTTATCCTGCTGGCGCGGCTGCGCGTCTCCTCGGCGCCGCATGCGATGCAGGAGGCGGTTTCGGGCGGCAAGGTGACCCTGGAAGATGCGTTGCGCCTGCTGACGCTGCCGCGCTTCTGGGCGCTGGTCTTCTTCGTCATCGGCACCTGCATCTACGGCGTCTATGACCAGCAGTTCCCGGTCTATTTCTCATCGCAGTTCGCGACCCTGCAGGAAGGCAATGAGATGTATGGCTACCTCAACTCCTTCCAGGTGTTCCTCGAGGCGGCCGGCATGTTCTGCGCGCCGTGGCTGGTGAACCGCATCGGCGCCAAAAATGGTCTGATTTTCGCCGGCATGGTGATGGCGATGCGCATGGTGGCCTCCGGCCTGGTGGAGGGGCCGCTGCTGATCTCCATCACTAAACTGCTGCACGCGGTGGAGCTGCCGATACTGCTGGTGGCTATCTTTAAGTACAACAGCATCAACTTCGATAAACGCCTCTCCTCCACCCTCTATCTGGTGGGCTTCGCCTGCACCAGCTCGATTATCGCCAGCGTTTTGTCGCCGCTGGCGGGCTACAGCTATGAAAAATATGGCTTCGCTCAGTCCTATCTGATCATGGGCCTGCTGGTGTTCTGCACCACCTTTATTTCCATCTTCTTGTTGCGCTCCGGCAAATCCTCCGCCGATCCGCTGGTGTCGCAACCTACCGCTGTCTGAATCAAAAAGAGTGAAAATGATGACTTACACAATCTCCAGGGCTGAACAGGTACTCCAGACACAACGCCAGGCGCTCAATCTGCGCTGGTATCCGCACTATCACCTGGCGGCCCGCGCCGGGTGGATCAACGACCCAAACGGTCTGGTGTGGTTCGACGGCTGGTACCATGCCTTTTATCAACATCACCCGTACTCCACTCAGTGGGGGCCGATGCACTGGGGGCACGCGCGGAGTAAGGATCTGGTGCACTGGGAGCATCTGCCGGTGGCCCTGGCGCCGGAGGGGCCGGAGGATAAAGACGGCTGCTTCTCCGGCTCGGCGGTGGTCGATGGCGATACCCTGGCGCTGATTTACACCGGGCATAAATTCCACGGCGATCCGGGCGACGAAGCCAATCTGTATCAGGTTCAGTGTCTGGCCACCAGCCGGGACGGGATCCACTTCGAGCGCCAGGGGATGGTGGTCGACACCCCGCCGGGCATGCACCACTTCCGCGACCCGAAGGTCTGGCGGGAAGGAGACAGCTGGTACATGATCGTCGGCGCGCGCGAAGGCGATACCGGCCAGGTGCGGCTGTACCGCTCAGCCGATCTGCGCCAGTGGCAGGATGTGGGGGTACTGGATGAAGCGGAAAGCGCCATGGGCTATATGTGGGAGTGCCCGGACTTCTTCACCCTCAACGGCAAACGCGTTCTGATGTTTTCCCCGCAGGGGATGCAGGCCGAGGGGTTCCGCAACCGCAACCTGTTCCAGAGCGGCTATCTGATCGGCGAGTGGCAGCCGGGGCAGCGATTCGTCCGCCACGGCGAGTTCAGAGAGATGGATCACGGCCACGATTTCTATGCGCCGCAAAGCTTCGCCACCCCCGATGGCCGGCGGATCGTGATTGGCTGGCTGGATATGTGGGAATCACCGCTGCCGGAACAGCAGGACGGCTGGGCGGGCATGCTCTCCCTGCCGCGCGAGCTGAGCCTGAGCGCGGATAACCGCCTGCAGATGCGCCCGGCGAAAGAAGTGGAGAGTCTGCGCGGCGCCTGGTTCCCGTGGCCGGTGAGCACCCTGAACAATCAGCAGACCACGATGGTCGACAACTGCGAGGCGATGGAGGTGAACCTGCGCTGGAACTGCGCCCGCAGCAGCGCCGAGCAGTATGGTCTGCGCTTTGGCGATGGCCTGCGCCTCTACGTGGATGCCCAGCAGCAGCGTCTGGTGCTGGAGCGGCATTATCCGCAGCATGGCCTGTGCGGGACGCGCAGCGTGCCGTTGACCGCCGGGGCGGATCTCAATCTGCGGATATTTTTCGATAGCTCTTCGGTGGAGGTGTTTGTCAATGACGGCGAAGCCTGCCTGAGCAGCCGTATCTATCCGCAGGCTCCCCGCCGTGAATTAGCGTTATTTGCCTGGAGCGGCTCAGCGGCATTAACTGAAGCCGGAGCCTGGCAGCTCGAATAATAATAAGGCTGTTGTCGTTAATAACCCGTCTTTGACGATGGGCGGGTTATTATTGCCTGCATCGTCGTGCATTACCCATTAATAACAAATTGAGTTCATTTCATAATAAAAGGGTTTACCGATGAATAAAATCTGGGTCGGGTGTTTTCTCACGTCTCTCTCTCTGCCACAGGCGATGGCGCAGGCGCCGTTATCGCTGGAGGATCGGCTGGCGCAAATGGAGCAGCGGCTGAAGGCGACGGAGGCGCGCGCCGCCAGCGCAGAGGCGGAGATTAAGACGCTGAAAGGCCAGCAGCAGGCCACGACGGTCGCCCGCGCGGCGCCGGCTACGCCGCGCCTGCAGCTAAACGACAATGGCGAATTAAAATTTTATGGCGATGTCGAATTTAATCTTGATGGCGCCAGCCGCACCGGCAGCCTGACGTCGGTCAAAACCAGCGCGAATAAAAGCTGGGCGCCCGGTGATAAAGAGCGTTGGGATATTAATGGCCGTATTCTGCTGGGTTTCGATGGCAGACGTAATGGCGCCGACGGGAAATATGCCGGATTCAGCGTGCAGCCCCTGGCGGATATGGATGGCAAAATGAATCTCGATGATGCGGTATTTTTCTTTGGTCAGCAGGATGACTGGAAAATAAAAATAGGCCGCTTTGAAGCCTGGGATATGTTCCCCCTGAATCAGGATACCTTTATTGAATATTCAGGAAATACCGCCAACGACCTCTATTCCGACGGCTATGGCTATATTTACATGATGAAAGAGGGGCGCGGGCGCAGCAGCAGCGGCGGCAACCTCCTGTTCAGCAAAACGGTGGATAACTGGTATTTCGAGGTTAACACCCTGGTGGAGGATGGCAGTTCGCTGTTTGTCGATCAGAACTATCACGGTAATGCGCTGGAAAACCGCAAAAACGTGGTGTACGTGCGGCCGGTGGCGGTGTGGCAGTCCGGCGCGTGGTCGGCGGCGGCGGCGATAGAGAGCAACCTCGTCAACAACGCCTACGGCTATCAGAACCAGGGCGGGCGCTGGGTCGACCAGTCAAACCGTACCGGCTACGGGATGACCATGAGCTGGAACACCCTGAAAAGCGATCCGCAGGACGGGGCGGTGGTCAATCTGAGTACCGCCCTGCTGGACGCGGCGGACGAAACCGACTTCAGCGCCGGGATCAACGCCCTGTGGCATCGCGTGGAGCTGGGCTATATCTACGCGCATAACAAAATCGACCAGTTCAACATGGCCGGGGTGAGCAGCGAGTGCGATGACGACTGCGCAATCCTCGCGCCGGGGCGCTATGACATCCACACCGTGCATACTTCCTGGCAGTTCCCGAATATTATGGCGATGCCGAACTTCAATATTTACCTTGGCGCCTACGCCTCGTGGCTCGATTCCACGGCAGCGAAGAGTGGGAATCCCGATGAACGCTACGGCGCCCGGGTGCGCTTTAAATATTTCTTCTGACAGGATACTCAGGCAGGCTCTCCCGCGGCGGACGCCGCGGGAGGTTTCCGACGGGCAGGTTAGCGCATCGCGCGGCGCAGAATGCGGTCGGTCTGGCGCTGGAAGTCCTCGGCCGCTTCTTCCACCGACTTTTTACCGTAGTCGATGTACTGCAGGGTAGTGCCGAACTGGGCGACGATCTGCGGGTCGTCGAAGTACGGCGAGACCGGCAGAGTGGTGGGCAGGGATTGCGCCAGCTTCAGACCGGACACCGCCGGATCGTCGGCTTTGATGATCCCGTCTTCGGTCAGGTAGGTGACCGCCGCTTTACTCAGCGGCACGCCGCGCTCCAGTCCGAGAATATCCACCCCTTCTTTACTGTTCAGCAGGAAGTTAATCACTTTCGCCGCCGCCTGCGGGTTTTTCGTCGATTTGCCAATCGACAGCATTTGCGCAGGCTTGAAGAACAGTCCGGCATCGGTGGCTCCGGGGAGCATCGGGTATTCCCCCAGCACCAGCTTCGCCGGCGGCTTCAGGTTGTCGGAATATTTGTTGATGGTGGAGTTCCACATGTAGGTCCCGCCCCATTCACCCTGGATCCACGGCTTCATCTCGTACATGTTGCTCTTGCCGAAGGAGGCATAGTAGCGGGTGTCCGGCATGACATGGCTGTCGATAAGCTTCTTATACATGCCGAAGAAGTCCGCCCACTGCGCTTTGCTGTAGGAGAATTTGCGTCCTTTCTCATCGATGGCCGGCTGGTTGTATTTTTGCACCATGTAAGAGTTGAGCAGGGCCAGCACGTCCTGGTGCTCAAGCACCACCGGGTAGTACTGTTTCCCGAGTTTGCTTTCGAAAGTTTTCCCCGCCGCCAGCAGTTCGTCCCAGGTTTTCGGGAAGGGGATGCCCGCCTTTTTCCACGCTTCGTCGTTAAAGTAGAAGACCCGGGCGGTGACCGACACCGGGATGCCGTTGAGCTTGCCATTGACCGTGGTGGACTGCAGCTCTTTGGCGTCGAACTGGCTGAGATCGATCTCGTCTTTCAGAGTGTTGAGATCGTAAAAACCCTCGCCATTTTTCGAAAAAATCGGCAGCCAGTTCCAGTTGGTCTGCATCACGTCAGGCTCGGTGCCGCCGGCTATCTGGGTGGTCAGGCGCGAAAGATGGCCGTCCCAGCCGGTATATTCCGCTTTGACATTGATATCGGGATATTGCTGGTGAAAAGCCTCCAGCGCCTTGAGAGTCACCTGATGGCGGCCATTGCCCCCCCACCAGGACATACGCAGGTCGACATCCTGCGCCAGCGAGGAGAAGGCGCTAAGGCCCAGGGTGGCGGAGAGGGTGGCGCTTATCAGCACGTTTTTCATTGTTATGCTCCAGGGTTCACAGAGAGAGGTTCTGTTCGGTTTTGGCGTCAAAGATGTGACACTTGTTAAGATCAAAGGTGAAATAGACTTTTCGATTCAGTCCCTTAGCTATCATCGGCTTCGCATCGTCCGACGGCACGCGAGCGGTCAGCTCGTAGCCCGCGACCTGCAGATAGACAAAGAACTCATGGCCCATGTTTTCCACCCGCACCATCTCGCCCATGCAGCCGCCTTCGGCGAACGGCGCGTCGGAGAGCGACACGAATTCCGGGCGGACCCCGTAGAACACCTCCTGATGCTGATACGCGCCGACTTTCTCCGCCAGACGGTCGTTCAACGGCAGGCGCTGGTCGCCAAGGGTCAGGCACAGGCGGCCGTCGTGCTCAACCAGCTGGCTGGGGCGAATATTCATCTCCGGCGCGCCGATGAAGCCGGCGACAAACATATTTTTCGGCTGGTGGTAGAGGTTGTCAGGGGTATCGACCTGCATAATGTGGCCGAGCTTCATCACGCAGATGCGGTCGCCCATGGTCATCGCTTCCGTCTGATCGTGGGTAACGTAGACGGTGGTCGCCGGTTTACCGGATTTTTTCAACTGCTTATGCAGATCGGAAATGCGGATGCGCATCGAGGCGCGCAGCTTGGCGTCCAGGTTGGAGAGCGGTTCGTCGAACAGGAAGACGTCTGGTTTTTTGACGATCGCCCGGCCCACCGCCACGCGCTGCGCCTGGCCGCCGGAGAGCTGGCGCGGCAGACGTTCCAGCAGCTCCTCCAGTTCAAGAATTTTCGCCGCTTCCTCCACCTGCCGATCAATCTGCGCCTTGGGCAGCTTGCTCAGCTTCAGGCCGAAAGCGAGGTTTTCCCTTACCGTCATATGCGGATAGAGGGCGTAGTTCTGGAACACCATCGCGATACCACGGGATTTAGGCGCCAGGTTGTTGACGATCTTATCGCCGATCCGCACCTCGCCGCCGCTGATGGTCTCCAGACCCGCCAGCATGCGCAGGGTGGTCGATTTGGCGCAGCCGGAAGGGCCGACGATCACCATAAATTCGCCATCGGCAATCTTCAGGTCGATACCATGCACCGCTTTAAACCCGTTTGAGTAAACTTTTTCCAGTTTGTTGAAAATCACTTCAGCCATGATATTTCCCTCTTAACCTTTGATTCCGCTGCTGGTCACGCCCTGCACGAAGTAGCGTTGAGCCAGGAAGAAGACGATGATGGACGGCAGAATGGAGATGCTCGCCATTGCCAGAATTTCGTTCCACGGCGCGCCTTCCGTGACGTCGATAGACATTTTTAGCGCCAGCGCGATGGGATATTTATCGACGCTGTAGACGTAGATCAGCGGACCGATAAAATCGTTCATCGACCACATGAACTGGAACAGCGCCACCGAGATAATGGCCGGCTTGAGGATCGGCACTACCACATACCACAGCACCTGGATGGAGTTGCAGCCGTCGATCTGCGCCGCCTCTTCCATATCGCGCGGGACGCCGCGCAGAAACTGGATCAGCATGAAGACAAAGAATCCCTGGGTGGCGAAGGCCAGCGGCAGATACAGCGGCAGATAGCTGTTCAGCATCCCCATTTCACGGAACATCAGGTACTGCGGGATCAGCAGGACGGTGCTCGGCAGCAGCATGGTGGTGATGAGCGTCGCGAACCAGAACTTCTTCCACGGGATCTCAAAGCGTGCGAAGCCGTACGCCACAATGGTGGAGGAGATGATCGTTAACACGACCTTCGGGATCACATACTTAAAGGTGTTCAGCATATAGTGGCCGAAATGGTATTCGGTGCCGGTCTTCCAGCCGTTGATGAACCCGTCCCAGGTGGCGTGAGTCGGCCACAGCCCGAGGGTGGTGAAGATCTCATGGTTCGGCTTGAACGAGGCGGAGAACATCCACGCCAGCGGGTAGAGCATCAGCAGGCCGACGAACACCAGCACGACGTAGCGCACCACCCGGCTCACCTTTTCCCGGCGCAGCGTACGGGCGACCTCACGATCGGCGTCGCTTATCACCGGCGCCATCTGTTGAATATCAGCCATTTTTGCCTCCCTTATCGGCGGAATAGAAGACCCAGTATTTCGATGACTTAAAGGCTATCGACGCAAAGACCGCCACGACGAGGAACAGCACCCACGCCAGCGCGGCGCCATAACCCATGTCGAAGTACTTAAAGGCGGTATCGTAGATGTAGAGCGAGAACAGGTAGGTGTAATAGGTCGGGCCGCCGCCGGTTATCACGTACGGGCCGGTAAACTCCTGGAACGCCTGGGTGGTCTGCATAATAAAGTTGAAGAAAATCACCGGGGTGATCAGCGGCACGGTGACCTTCATAAACATCTGCCACTTCGAGGCGCCGTCGATCATCGCCGCCTCATACTGCGACTGCGGGACGTTCTGCAGCGCGGCGAGGAAGATGACCATCGCGGAACCAAACTGCCAGACGCGCAGCAGGGTGACCGACATCAGCGCCAGCGAGGGTTCCCCCAGCCAGTTGATGGCATCGATGCCAAAGACGGCGAGAAAACTGTTCAGCAGGCCGTCAATGGCGAACAGGGCGCGCCACAGCACGGCAATCGCCACCGAGCTGCCAAGGATCGACGGGATATAGTAGGCGGTGCGGAAAAAGCCGATACCGCGCAGTTTGAAATTGAGCACAAAGGCAATGCCGAGGGCGAAAGCCAGTTTTAAGGGGATGGTTAAAAAGACGTAGGCAAAGGTCACCCCCATCGATTTCCAGAACAGGCTATCCTCGGTCAACATATAGCGATAGTTTTCAATGCCGTTAAATACCGGCGGACTCATCAAGTCGTACTCAGTAAAACTGAGAAAGAAAGATGAAACAAAAGGAAAAGCGGTAAAGACAATCAGCCCGATGATATAGGGCGATATCCATGCCAATCCCAGCAGCTTGTTTTCATTCATACATACCTACCTGGCTTACGAGTTGTAATACGGATCCGGTGACGCGGCGCTGTCGGCCTTTGGCCGCGAACCACGCAAAAAAGTCTGAACGCTTCCTCTGGTTAACATATCCTTGTTAATGAATGGGTTAGGTTTTAACTGGCCCAGCGTGGAGGGGCCGTCAGGCTCTTTTTTTATGCTGATCTGTTTTTTATAAAACACCGTTTTAATTTCATTTTATTGCGATTTATTTCCGCGTCATGCAGATCTGGATGGAAATGTGATCAAAGTCGAAACGATGTTTCAAAAAGGTGAGATGGTAAGCATTTTAGGCGTTTGTGAGGGGCTGAAAAGTATGAAATATCAGCGTAAGCGAGGCGGGGAATATTATTATCAGGATAATGATTTTGCCGGTATATTTTATTCGAAGGTACAGGTAGATAACCGGGGGCGGCAAGCGCCCCCCGACAGGGATTAACCCTGGAGGAAATCTTCGCGGATGGGGGTAAAGGTATCGAGCAGCGTGCCGGGCTGCAGACAGACGCAGCCGTGCATGATCCCCGGCTGCTTGTACAGCGTATCGCCAGCGCTGACGACGCGCGTCTCCTCGCCGATGGTGAATTCGAACTCGCCGGAGAGCACGTAGGTGAGCTGTTCGTGAGGGTGGTTATGCATTGGGCCGACGGCGCCGGCGGCAAAATTCACCTCCACGGCCATCATTTTGCCGTCATGGGCCAGAATGCGGCGGGTTACGCCATTGCCAAGGTCTTCAAGGGTGGTGTCTTTATGGAAAATAAACATCTGCCGATCCTGTTGTTAAAATGAAACATTGTTTCACTTAAGTTATCTCACTCTTCATGAAAAAGAAATACGCGGCCAGAGAAGTGGAAAGTTGATCACAAGTTTGTTTCACTGGCAGAAACAACATAAGGAGCAAAAGATGAAAACCATTGGCCTGTTAGGCGGCATGAGCTGGGAGTCAACGATCCCTTACTATCGCCTGATTAATGAAGGCGTGAAGGCGCGACTGGGCGGGCTGCACTCCGCCAGACTGGTGTTGCATAGCGTCGATTTTCACGAGATTGAAGCCTGTCAGTCCACCGGCGACTGGGATCGCGCCGGCGCGATCCTTGCCGACGCCGCGGTTGGGCTGCAGCAGGCGGGCGCCGAGGGCATTGTCCTGTGCACTAACACCATGCACAAGGTGGCGGATGCCATCGCCGCCCGCTGCCAAGTTCCCTTTCTGCATATCGCCGACGCCACCGGAAGGGCGATTGCCGCCAAGGGCCAGCGGCGGGTCGCGCTGCTGGGCACCCGCTATACCATGGAGCAGACCTTTTACCGGGGTCGTCTGCAGGCGCAGTTTGCCATCGAGACGCTGATCCCCGAGGCCGACGATCGGGCGCGGATCAATCAGATCATTTTCGACGAACTCTGTCTCGGCACCTTCAGCGAGGCGTCGCGGGATTATTATCTGCAGGTGATTGCCGCCCTGGCGGAGCAGGGGGCGGAAGGGGTTATTTTCGGCTGCACGGAAATTGGCCTGCTGGTGCCTGCCGAGCTCAGCCCGCTGCCGGTCTTTGACACCGCGGCGATCCACGCTGAGGACGCGGTCAACTTTATGCTCTCTGCAGAACCGACGCCAGCGGCGTGAGGATCTGCGGCAGACTCTGCTGCAGGTGCGTCACGAAGGCGTCGACCAGCGCCGATCGCGGGCGATGGAGCGGGCGGATCAGGCTGACGGTAAACGGCACTTCGACGCTGAAGCGGCGCACCACCACGCCGCTATCGGCATAGTCCAGGGCGGTCAGCGGGTTAACCACCGAGATCCCGGCGCCGGCGCGCACCATGGCGCAGATCGAGGCCGCGCTGTGGGTTTCGACCACCATCCGCCGCTTGACCTGATGCTCAAGGAACAGGGCGTCGAGCAGCTGGCGATAGCTGTCGGTGCGCGACAGGCTGATGTAGTTCTCGCCCTGAAAATCGGCGGGGGTCAGCGTCGTCTGCGCCGCCAGCGGATGGCCGGCGGGCAGGACGCAGACTTCATTCAACGTCAGCAGCGGGGTGCGTTCAGTGCCCGCGGGGGTATGCAGGGTCTCCGTCAGGCCAAGGTCATGGCGCTGGGCGGAGAGCCACTCCTCCAGCAGCGGCGACTCCTGGGGGACGATCTGCAGGCTGACCTCCGGGTAGCGGGCGAGGAACGGCGGCAACAGCAGCGGCAGAAAGGACTGGGAAAAGACCGGCAGACAGGCTATCGACAGCTCGCCCTGGCGGAACTCGCGCAGGCTCTCGGCGGCGCTGACGATGCGGTCCAGGCCGTACCAGGAACGCTGAACCTCCTCAAACAGGCGCAGGCCCTGCACGGTTGGCTGCAGGCGACCGCGGGTCCGTTCAAACAGCCGCAGGCCGAGCACCTTCTCAAAGCGCGCCAGCTCGCGGCTGACGGTGGGCTGGGAGGTATGCAGCATCCGCGCGGCTTCGGTCAGGTTGCCGGTGGTCATCACCGCATGAAAGATTTCGATATGACGCAAATTGACGGCTGGCATGCGGTCTCCCTGAGGCTCGGCTGGAACTATATCATTTTTGCATAGAGTCGCGATAAAACGATATTTTTTATTCGTCCGGCGCTGTGGCGTAATCAGAAAAAACAGCGACCAACACACGCACTACACCGGAGTTCTTATGCCACACTCGCTTTACGCCACCGATACCGATCTGACCGCGGACAATCTGCTGCGCCTGCCGGCGGAATTTGGCTGCCCGGTCTGGGTCTATGATGCGCAGATTATTCGCCGCCAGATTGCCCAGCTCAGCCAGTTTGACGTGGTGCGTTTTGCGCAAAAAGCCTGCTCTAACATCCATATTCTGCGTCTGATGCGCGAGCAGGGGGTGAAGGTGGACTCGGTGTCGCTGGGGGAGATCGAGCGTGCGCTGGCGGCGGGCTACGATCCGCAGCAGAATCCAGAGGATATTGTCTTCACCGCCGATCTGATCGACGAGGCCACCCTCGATCGCGTCAAGGCGTTACAGATCCCGGTGAACGCCGGCTCGATTGACATGCTGAGCCAGCTGGGTGAAGTGTCGCCGGGCCATCGCGTCTGGCTGCGCGTCAACCCGGGCTTTGGCCACGGCCACAGCCAGAAAACCAATACCGGCGGTGAGAACAGCAAGCATGGCATCTGGTACAGCCACCTGCCGGCGGCGCTGGAAGTGATGCGTCGCTATCAGCTGCAGCTGGTGGGGATCCATATGCATATCGGCTCTGGCGTCGACTATGGTCACCTGGAGCAGGTGTGCGGCGCGATGGTGCGCCAGGTTGTCGACTTTGGTCAGGATCTGCAGGCCATCTCCGCCGGCGGCGGCCTGTCTATTCCTTACCGCGAGGGCGAAGAGGCCATCGACACCGCTCACTATTATGGCCTGTGGAACCGCGCCCGGGAGCAGATCGCCACCCATCTGGGTCACCCGGTGAAACTGGAAATTGAACCCGGACGCTTCCTGGTGGCCGAGTCCGGCGTGCTGGTGTCGCAGGTGCGCAGCGTGAAAGAGATGGGCAGCCGCCACTTTGTGCTGATTGACGCTGGCTTTAACGACCTGATGCGCCCGGCAATGTACGGCAGCTATCATCATATCACCGCTCTGGCGGCGGATGGCCGCGATCTCAGCGCCGCGCCGCAGGTGGAGACCGTGGTGGCCGGGCCGCTGTGCGAGTCCGGGGACGTCTTTACCCAGCAGGAAGGGGGGAAAGTCGAGACCCGTCTGCTGCCGGCGGTGGCCCCAGGGGATTATCTGGTGCTCCATGACACTGGCGCCTACGGGGCTTCGATGTCATCCAACTATAACAGCCGTCCGCTGCTGCCGGAGGTGCTGTTTGATGGCGGCAAGGCGCGGCTGATCCGCCGTCGCCAGACCATCCAGGAGCTGCTGGCCTTAGAGCTTATTTAAAAAAAGGTCCCGTCGTCACCGACTCACGCAACACCAGCGTGCCGGTGAACGGCGGGATCGTTTCGATCGGCTGCTGGTTAGCAAGCTTGATCGCCTGATCGATAGCCGTGGTGATCATGTTGTCGATCGGCAGATAGACCGTCGACAGCCCCGGCTCCAGCCATTTCGCGCTTGGCGCATCGTCGAAGCCAAACAGCGACACATCCTGCGGAATACGCAGCCCCGCCTGATGCAGCGCCTTAGACGCCCCCAGCGCCATATCATCGTTACAGGAAAACAGCGCGCTGAAGCGGGCTTTCTCGTCCAGCAGTTCCCGGCACAGCTCGTAGCCGCGGGTCATCGTCGAGTCCCCGTATTTCACCCGGCTCGGATCCCACTCAATACCATGTTTTATCAGCGCGTTGCGATAGCCCTGCAGGCGCGCCTGGCCGGTGGGGGTGTGCATCGGGACGGTGATGCAGGCGATATCGCGGTGCCCCTGGGTAATCAGATACTCCACGGCCTGGAAGGCAGCTTCCTGCTGTTCGAAGAACACGCAGCGTTCGCGGGCCTGCGCCACATCACGGTTAATCACCACCAGCGGCATGGCGATCGAGTTAATCAGCGACATGATCGCCTTCTCGCTCATATGCCGGGTATAGAGGATGATCGCATCGCACTGCCGGTCGGCGAGCATCTGCACCGCTTCCTCTTCGCGCTCCGGCGTATCATGGCCGTCGGTGACGATAAGCTGTTTTCCCCAGGCTTCGGTCTGGCGTGACGCCTGCTGCAGCAGACGGCCAAAGTAGAAGCCGTCAAAGGTGGATACGACCAGCCCGATACTGTTGCTGGTCTGATTGGCCAGCGAGCGGGCAAGGAAATTCGGCCGATAGCCCAGCTCTTCCATCGCTTTAAAGACCTGTTGGCGGGTGCTCTCTTTCACCTGACCTGTGCCGTTCAACACGCGGGAAACCGTCGCTTTCGAGACGCCTGCGCGAATTGAGACATCCAGCATTGTAGCCATTCATCGATTCCTGATTTCACGTGGTAAGGCGCAGTTTATCACAGACCGAAAAGGGACATATCGACGGGGCGGGGCGGAAAAACCATCGCGATCACGCTTTTAGCAGGAACTGACCAACCGGCGCTATCTGGTATGCCAATAGTTTTTATTATCGATATTTGGGATACCACGCAGCGGGTTGCGAGCGCTGTCACAGAACAATTTTTACCTGGCAACTATGTTTTGGTATGCCAAAAGTCTCTGGCTGTCCACCTGGCCGCAATAAGCCCTTTACTCTGAGGTACTCTTTTATGGCATTACAGGACAAACTGATCGACGCGCTGGGGCGTTTCGCGACGACATTCAACAGCTATCGCTACATTATGGCGATCAAATCGGCGTTTATTACCCTGATGCCGGTGATCATCGTCGGGGCCTTTTCGGTACTGATCTCCAATATGGTGCTGGATCCAAAGAATGGGCTCGCCAGCTTTTCCTCGCTCTCCTTTCTCGCCGCGCTGAAGCCGATCACCAGCGCGCTGAACTACGCCACGCTCAACTTCCTCAATATCGGCGCCGTGTTTCTGAGCGGCATTGAGCTGGGGCGGATCAACGGCATCAAAAGCCTGTTTCCCGGCCTGTTGGCGGTGATCTGTTTTATCTGCGTCACGCCGACCACGGTGGAGATGATGGTCGATGGCCAGATGCACGTGGTGAAAGATGTCCTGCTGCGTCAGTTCTCCGACACCCGCAGCCTGTTCCTCGGGATGTTCATCGCCATTCTGTCGGTCGAGATTTACTGCTGGCTGGAGGGGCGCAAGGGACTGAAGATCAAGATGCCGGATACCGTGCCGCCGAACGTCTCTGCCTCTTTTTCGGCGCTGATCCCGGCGATCATCACCACCACCGCGATCGCCACCTTGGGTTTTCTCTTCCACCAGCTGACGGGAATGTATCTCTACGATGCGGTCTACCAGGTGGTGCAGCAGCCGCTGGAGCGGGTGGTGCAGAGCCTGCCGGGGATCCTGCTGCTGATGTTCGTCGCCCAGCTGTTCTGGGTGATCGGCATTCACGGCAACCAGATGATCAAGCCGATCCGCGAGCCGCTGCTGCTGGGGGCGATCACCGTCAATATGAGCGCTTTTGAGCAGGGAAAAGAGGTACCGAACATCATCACCATGCCCTTCTGGGACGTCTACATGAGCATCGGCGGCTCGGGGCTGACCATCGGCCTGCTGATTGCGGTGATGATCGCCACCAGGCGCAAAGAGATGAAAGAGATCGCCAAGCTGTCGATAGGCCCGGGGCTGTTCAATATTAACGAGCCGGTGATCTTCGGGATGCCGATCATGCTCAACCCGATCCTCGCCATCCCGTTTATCATCACCCCGCTGGTGACCGGCAGCATCGGCTATTTCGCCACCCTGACCGGCTTCGCCGGCAAGGCGGTGGTGATGGTGCCCTGGACCACGCCGCCGCTGATCAATGCCTGGCTCTCCACCGCCGGCTCGATGGGGGCGGTGGTCACCCAGCTGATCTGCATCGTGGCCGCGGTGCTTATCTATCTGCCTTTCGTCAAAATCGCCTCCCGCCGTGCCGATGCCGCGCAGCGTCAGGCAGACAATCAACAGACCGCCAACCCTGTCTGAGGAGCCTATGACTACCGTACGGATGACTATTCCCGATGATTTTATCCTTGGCGCGGCGGCTTCCGCCTGGCAGACCGAGGGCTGGAGCGGGAAAAAACCGGGGCAGGACTCCTGGCCCGATCTCTGGTACAAAAACGACCGTCACGTCTGGCATAACGGCTATGGCCCGGCGGTGGCTACCGATTTTATCAACCGCTTTCAGGAAGATGTGCAGCTGATGAAGCTGGCCGGGCTGACCCACTACCGCACTTCGATCAACTGGTCGCGCTTTCTGACCGACTATGAAAACGTCACGGTGGATGAGGAGTATGCGGCCTATTACGACCAGCTGTTCGATGCGCTGCTGGCCAACGGCATCACGCCGATGATCTGCCTTGAGCATTACGAATTACCGGGCTATCTGCTGGAAAAGTATGGCGGCTGGGGGTCGAAAACGGTGGTCGAGCTGTTTGTGCGCTACGCGGAGCAGGTTTTTGCCCGCTACCACCCGAAGGTGACCCGCTGGTTTACCTTTAATGAGCCGATCGTGGTGCAGACCCGGGTCTATCTTGATGCCCTGCGCTGGCCCTATGAGCAGAACACCAGCACCTGGATGCAGTGGAACTACCATAAGGTGCTGGCGACCGCTTGCGTCGTGAAGCGATTTCGCGAGCTAGGCTATCCCGGGACCGTCGGCTGCATCCTCAATCCGGAGGTGACCTACCCGCGCTCACGCGCCCCGCATGACCTGCGCGCGGCGGAGATCTACGATCTGTTCTACAACCGTATGTTTCTCGACCCGCTGGTGCACGGGGTCTGGCCGCCGGCGCTTCTCGCGCTGCTTGAGCAGCATCAGGTGACGTGGGAGGCCAGCGCGGAGGATCTGGCGATTATCCGCGAGCACACCGTCGATGAGCTGGGGATTAACCTTTACTATCCGCACCGGGTCAAAGCCCCGTCGCGGGCCTGGCATCCGCATACCCCGTTCCATCCGGCCTGGTATTATGAGCCGTTTGAGCTGCCCGGCCGGCGGATGAACGCCTCCCGCGGCTGGGAAATCTACCCGCAAATCATCTTTGATATGGCGATGCGGATAAAAAATGACTATCGCAACATTCCCTGGTTCGTGGCGGAGAGCGGGATGGGGGTGGAAAACGAAGGCCAGTTCCGTAACCGCGAAGGCGCCATTGACGACAGCTATCGCATTCGTTTTATCAGCGAACATCTGTGGCAGACCCTGCGCGCCCGCGAGGCAGGGGCCAACTGCCAGGGCTATATGCTGTGGGCGTTTACCGACAACGTGTCGCCGATGAACGCCTTTAAAAACCGCTACGGGCTTATCGAAATCGACCTGCAAAACCATCGCGCCCGGCGACCCAAAGCCTCGGCGCACTGGTTTCGTCAGCTCGGCGAACGGCGTGAACTGGTGCTGGAGATCGATGATGAATACCGCTAGCCGGGGGCAATATTTGCTAAGATAGCGCCGTGTTTGACTCGCAGGCATGTAACGCACAGGTGATTTTGTGGAAAAAGCGATAATTCCGCCGGAAAAGAAGCCCTATCAGGAGATTGGTGATGACCTGCGCGCCCAGATCGCGCAGGGGCGCTACCCGGTCGGGTCGCGCTTGCCGCCGGAACGCCATATTGCCGAAACCTATGGCGTCAGCCGGACCATCGTGCGCGAAGCGCTGCTGATGCTGGAGCTGCAGGGGACGGTGGATATCCGTCAGGGATCCGGGGTGTACGTCATGCGTATCCCGCACGAAAACGACAGCGAAGAAGAGCAACTGCTCAGCAGCGACGTTGGTCCGTTTGAAATTCTCCAGGCGCGCCAGCTGCTGGAGAGCAATATCGCCGCCTTTGCCGCGAAAATGGCCACCCGCGCCGATATCGATAATCTGAAGCGGATTATCGAGCAGGAGCAGCGGGCAATCGCCCTCAACGACACCGCCCAGGATAACGCTCGTCTGTTCCATCTGGTGCTGGCCGGGGCGACGCAGAACCAGATGCTGTTAGCGACGGTGGAGCGGATCTGGCTGCAGATGGACAGCAGCCCGCTGTGGCAGCAGTTTAATGTGCATATTGCCAGCCGCGCCTGGCGGCTGAAGTGGCTCGGCGACCGGCAGACCCTGCTTGCCGCGCTGCGGCGTCGCGATGTGATGGGCGCCTGGCAGGCGATGTGGCAGCATCTGGAAAACGTTAAAAACAGTCTGCTGGAGCTGTCCGATGAAGACGCCCCGGACTTTGACGGCTATCTGTTCGACTCGGTGCCGATTTTTCAGGGGAAGCTGGTATGACGATCCTGCCGCTTTACGCCGCGCCGCAGTTCGCCCGGGAGGTGACCGACTGGCTGTGGCAGGCCTTTGGCGGCGAGGCGCTGCCGCGGGAGTTTTTCGCCAGCATTGTGCAGCATAGCCAGACGGCGGAGGCGCTGCCGCTGACCTTTATTGCCGTGGAAGGGGAGCAATTGCTGGGAACGATTGGCCTCTGGCGCTGCGATTTGATCAGCCGCCAGGATCTGTTTCCCTGGCTGGCGGCGCTGTACGTCGCGCCCGCCGCTCGCGGTCAGGGGCTGGCCGGACAGCTGCAGCGGCATGTGATCGATTATGCCCGCCGCGCGGGCTATCGGGAGCTTTATCTCTACTCCGCCTGCCGCGATTTTTATGAACGCTTCGGCTGGCGCTACATCGGCGAGGGGCTGGATTACCCGGCCACCGCCGTGCATCTCTATCGCTACGACTTATCGCCTTCCTGCGGGGCCACCACCGAATGACGGCGCACCAGCGTCGGGCTGAACAGGTGGGTGATCTCCGGCGCCGGGCGCTGCTCCGCCAGGGCTAAGGCCAGCTCGGCCGCCTGGGTCGCCATCGTGACGATCGGGTAGCGGACGGTGGTCAGCCGCGGGCGAACATAGCGCGAAATCAGGACATCGTCGAAGCCGATCAGCGAAATTTCCCGCGGGACGTCGATGCCGTTGTCGTTCAGCACCCCCATCGCGCCGGCGGCCATCGAGTCGTTATAGCAGGCGACGGCGCTAAAGTGGCGGCCGCGGCCAAGCAGTTCGGTCATCGCCTGTTCGCCGCCGCTTTCATCCGGCTCGGCGAACGTGACCAGCCGGTCGTTGCAGGGCAGGCCGCTCTCCTCCAGCGCCGCGTAGTACCCCTGCAGGCGATCTTCCGCATCAGAGATATCGTGGTTTGAGCACAGGTAGCCGATACGCGTGTGCCCCTGCTGGATCAGATGGCGGGTCGCCAGCCAGGCGCCGTAGCGATCGTCCAGCGCTACGCAGCGCGTTTCATATCCGGGCAGGATGCGGTTGATCAGCACCATGCCGGGGATCTGCTTCATCAGCCCGGCGAGTTCCTCATCGGGGATCATTTTGGCATGCACCACCAGCGCCGCGCAGCGGTGACGGATCAGCTGCTCTATCGCCTGGCGCTCCTTCTGCACGTTGTGGTAGCCATTGCCAATCAGCAAAAAGTTGCCGGTGCGATAGGCCACCTGTTCGACGGCTTTGACCATCGCGCCGAAGAAGGGGTCGGAGACATCGCCCACCACCAGGCCGACGGTTTCCGTGGACTGCTGGGCCAGCGCCCGGGCGTTCGCGTTGGGGTGATAATTGAGGGTTTCCATCGCCGCGCCCACGGACTGACGCGAGGCTTCGCTGGCTTTGGGAGAGTTGTTGATGACGCGGGAGACGGTAGCGACGGAGACTCCTGCGAGTCGGGCTACATCCTTAATTGTCGCCATACCATGCCTTTTATAGGGTAAGCGTTTACATACTGCTATGTTACGGGAAAGAGCGGCAGATTCAAGGCGCGGCGGCGAAGGAATGGCGCAAATGTGATTCAGAGCGGGCTTATCGGTGACCTGTTTACATTGACGCTATCAGTAATTGAAACCGGCTCGGGGAAATACAAACCTTTGCTTACACTTTGCGATGCGCTGTTGCGAATGTTCGCTGGTTTGTCCGCCGAGCAGGTTGATATTCTGGCTATCCCAGAGGTATTGATAGGTGGAGTCAACGTCATGTTGACCACTTTACTTACACCAGCCTGCGCAGATGCGCAGGTTTTTTTTGCCCGTCGCCGGCGTTGTTACAGGTAGCGAAAATCGTAATAACTGGTTGCACTTAGGCTCACTCCCTTGCGTTTTCCCGCTGGCCCGAACCGGGCGAAAAACGCGACAATCGAGATCCCAGAGGTATTGATAGGTGAGTTTCTCAGGTACGCTCTTCGTACTGGACGTCTTACACCAGCCTGCGCGGATGCGCAGGTTTTTTTTATTCTGAAAATCCCCCCGCTGCACTGCTTTCCCACGCCTTCTCGTGTAACCTGCTTTGACTCATCACCGGTCACATGGAGTTGTTATGCTTTTGGGATTTTTCAGACTGCTGTTCAAGGGGTTATACCGGGTCAGACTGACCGGCGACACGCAGGCTTTGCACCAGCAAAAAGTCTTGATTACCCCGAACCACGTCTCGTTCCTCGACGGCATTCTGCTGGCGCTGTTTTTGCCGGTCCGACCGGTTTTTGCCGTCTATACCTCAATCAGCCAGCGCTGGTTTATGCGCGCGCTGACGCCGATTATCGATTTTGTGCCGCTGGACCCGACCAAACCGATGTCGATCAAACATCTGGTGCGCCTGATTGAACAGGGGCGGCCGGTGGTCATCTTCCCGGAAGGGCGAATTTCGGTCAGCGGCTCGCTGATGAAAATTTATGACGGCGCCGCCTTTGTCGCCGCCAAATCGCAGGCGACCATCGTGCCGCTGCGCATTGAAGGCGCTGAGCTGACGCCCTTCAGCCGGCTGAAGGGGCTGGTGAAACGTCGCCTGTTCCCGCGTATTCAGCTGCATCTGCTGCCGCCCACCCATCTGCCGATGCCTGAGGCGCCGCGCGCCCGCGACCGGCGCAAAATCGCCGGAGAAATGCTGCATCAGATCATGATGGAAGCCCGGATGGCGGTGCGTCCGCGGGAAACCCTGTATGAGTCGCTGCTGGCGGCGCAGGACCGCTTCGGCGCGCGCAAACCCTGCGTGGAGGATATCAACTTCCAGCCGGATACCTATCGCAAGCTGCTGACCAAAACCCTGTTTGTCGCCCGCATTCTGGAAAAATACAGCCAGCGGGGCGAGAAGATCGGCCTGATGCTGCCCAACGCCGGCATCAGCGCGGCGGTGATTTTCGGCGCGATCGCCCGCGGGCGCATTCCGGCGATGATGAACTATACCGCCGGGGTGAAAGGGCTCAGCAGCGCCATCGCCGCCGCGGAACTCAACACCATTTTTACCTCGCGCACCTTCCTTGATAAAGGCAAGCTCTGGCACCTGCCGGAGCAGCTGACCCAGGTGCGCTGGGTGTTCCTGGAAGATCTCAAAGGCGATATCACCCCTGCGGACAAACTGTGGATTTTCGGCCATCTGCTGGCGCCGCGTCTGGCGCAGGTTAAGCAGCAGCCGGAAGACGCGGCGATGATCCTCTTCACCTCCGGCTCGGAGGGCAATCCGAAAGGGGTGGTGCACAGCCATAAAAGTCTGCTGGCCAACGTCGAGCAGATCAAAACCATTGCCGACTTTACCGCTAATGACCGCTTTATGTCGGCGCTGCCGCTGTTCCACTCCTTTGGCCTCACCGTCGGTCTGCTGACGCCGCTGCTTACCGGTGCGGAGGTGTTTCTCTATCCCAGCCCGCTGCACTATCGCGTGGTGCCGGAGCTGGTCTACGATCGCAACTGCACAGTGCTGTTCGGCACCTCGACCTTCCTTGCCAACTATGCCCGCTTCGCTAACCCCTATGATTTCTATCGTCTGCGCTATGTGGTCGCCGGGGCGGAGAAGCTGCAGGAGAGCACCAAACAGCTGTGGCAGGATAAATTCGGCCTGCGCATTCTCGAAGGCTATGGCGTGACCGAGTGCGCCCCGGTGGTCTCGATCAACGTGCCGATGGCGGCGAAGGTCGGCACCGTGGGGCGTATCCTGCCGGGGATGGACGCCCGCCTGCTGGCGATGCCTGGCATTGAGCAAGGGGGGCGGCTGCAGCTGAAAGGGCCGAACATTATGAAAGGCTACCTGCGGGTGGAAAATCCCGGGGTGCTGGAAGCGCCGACGGCGGAAAATCAGCACGGCGAAAAGGAAGCGGGTTGGTATGACACCGGCGATATCGTCACCTTCGACGAGCAGGGCTATGTCCGCATCCAGGGCCGCGCGAAGCGCTTCGCCAAAATCGCTGGCGAAATGATCTCTCTTGAGATGGTGGAGCAGGTGGCTCTCGGCGCGTCGCCGGACAAAATGCACGCCACGGCGATTAAACAGGACGCCAGCAAAGGCGAGGCGCTGGTGCTGTTTACCACCGATAATGAACTGACTCGCGAAGCCCTGCTGCGCTACGCTCGCCAGCACGGCGTACCGGAGCTGGCGGTGCCGCGCGATATACGCTGGCTGAAACAGCTGCCGGTGCTGGGCAGCGGCAAGCCAGACTATGTCACCCTGAAAAACATGGTCGACGAGGCGGAAACAACCCATGAGTGAGTCAGTGCATACTAACCCTTCGCTGTATTCGAAAGGGATGATGGCGGTGATCTGCGCCCAGTTCCTGTCGGCCTTCGGCGACAATGCGCTTCTCTTCGCCACCCTGGCGCTGATGAAGCAGCTTTATTATCCGGAGTGGAGCCAGCCGGTCCTGCAGATGTTGTTTGTGGGCGCTTACATCCTGTTTGCTCCCTTTGTCGGCCAGTTCGCCGACAGCTTTGCCAAAGGCCGGGTGATGATGGTGGCCAACGGCCTGAAGCTGCTCGGCGCCGGCTGCATCTGCTTCGGCGTTAATCCGTTTATCGGCTATACGCTGGTGGGGATTGGCGCCGCCGCCTATTCGCCGGCCAAGTATGGCATTCTCGGCGAACTGACCACCGGCGATAAGTTAGTGAAGGCTAACGGACTGATGGAGTCCTCAACCATCGCGGCGATCCTGCTGGGCTCCATGGCCGGCGGGATCCTCGCCGACTGGCACGTGCTGGCGGCGCTGATCGTCTGCGCGCTGGTCTATGGCGGGGCGGTGGTGGCTAACCTGTGGATACCCAGGCTGCCGGCGGCGCGTCCGGGGCAGTCATGGCGTTTTAAGCCGATGACGCACAGCTTCTTCAGCGCCTGCCGCACGCTGTGGCGCAACGGCGAAACCCGCTTTTCGCTGATGGGTACCAGCCTGTTCTGGGGCGCTGGCGTGACCCTGCGCTTCCTGCTGGTGATCTGGGTGCCGGTAGCGCTGGGCATTACCAGCAACGCCATGCCCACCTATCTTAATGCGATGGTGGCGGTGGGGATTGTGCTGGGGGCCGGGGCGGCGGCGAAGCTGGTGACTCTGGAGACGGTGTCACGCTGTATGCCGGCCGGGATATTGATCGGTATTGCGGTAATGGCGTTTGCGGTGCAGCAGTCGCTGCTGCCGGCGTTCGGACTGCTACTGCTGCTCGGGGTGTTCGGCGGCTTCTTTATCGTGCCGCTGAATGCGCTGCTGCAGGAGCGCGGGAAACACTCGGTCGGGGCGGGTAACGCGATTGCGGTACAGAACCTGGGCGAAAACGTAGCGATGCTGCTGATGCTGGGGCTCTATTCCCTGGCGGTGAGCGTGGGCGTTCCGCCGGTCGCCGTGGGGATAGGTTTTGGCGCGGTGTTTGCCGTGGCCATCGCCGCGCTGTGGGTCTGGGGGCGGCGTAAATAACTTCTCGTCGCGGTTGACTCGAAATCGTAACCCCTGCCAGGCGCGCGGGCAGAGGGAAACCCCGGGTTGCGGCTTACGCCTGACCCGGGCTACCGCGGCTGCTGAGGCGGCTACCCGACCGGGGTAGCGAAGGCCCGGTAAGGCGTAGCCGCCACCGGGCAACAACGCGACGCCAGAAGCCGGCGTCGACAGGTCATGCTACGGAGCCGGGTAGGTATAAACCTGATGCACCGCTTCAATCTCCGCTAATACCTCTTCGCTCAGTTCAAGCTGTAAACTTTCCACGTTGGCCTGCAGCTGCGCCATGGTCGTCGCCCCCAGCAGGGTGCTGGCGACAAACGGCTGCCGACGCACAAAGGCCAGCGCCATTTGCGCCGGATCGAGGCCGTGGCGTTTGGCGATATCCACATACGCCGCCACCGCTTTCTGCGACTGCTCGCTGCTGTAGCGCGTAAAGCGGCTGAACAGCGTATTGCGCGCCCCCGCCGGCTTCGCGCCGTTGAGGTACTTCCCGGTCAGGGTGCCGAAAGCCAGGCAGGAGTAGGCCAGCAGCTCCACGCCTTCGAACTGGCTCACTTCCGCCAGGCCGACTTCAAAGCTGCGGTTCAGCAGGCTGTAGGGGTTCTGAATGGTCACGATCCGCGGCAGGTCGTGCTTATCCGCCAGGTGCAGATAACGCATCACGCCGAAGGCGGTTTCGTTCGACACGCCGATGTAGCGGATCTTGCCGGCGCGCTGGAACTCGGTCAGCGCCTCGAGGGTATCCAGCAGGGTCACCGCGGGGGCGGCGTCGGCCCAGGTGTAGCCCAGCTTGCCAAAGCAGTTGGTGGGGCGCTGCGGCCAGTGTACCTGGTACAGGTCGAGATAATCGGTCTGCAGACGCTTCAGACTGGCGTGCAGCGCCTCGCGGATATTTTTCCGGTCCAGGACGTGGTTTGGTCGAATACTGCTGTCGTTATTACGCGCGGGCCCGCTGACCTTCGAGGCGAGCACCAGCTTTTCGCGATTGCCGCGTTTCGCCAGCCAGTTGCCGACGTAGGTTTCGGTCAGCCCCTGAGTTTCCGGGCGCGGCGGGACAGGGTACATTTCAGCGACATCGATCAGATTGATGCCGTTGGCGACCGCATAGTCGAGCTGCTGATGGGCATCGGCCTCGCTGTTCTGCTCGCCAAAGGTCATGGTTCCCAGCCCGAGGGTGCTGATTTCAAGTGAACTGTGTGGGATACGGTGATACTGCATAGCCAGCTTCCTTTTTATTTATAAGGTCAGGCATTCCCCGACAAAGGAGTATCAACATGGCAGAGGGTGAGAAAAAGAGGAAGTAAAAAAATCAAAAAAGCCGGGTGACGAGGAGGAGCGGTGGGTGAAACCCGCGGTGTCCTGGTGTGTCCCGACTCTTCTCAGAAGACTGGTTGTCGGTAAGCGCAGCGTCAACAGAGGCTGGGGCCGACGGGGAAAAATTAACGCTTAATGATTTGTGAAACGTCGTCACGATTGATCTGCATTTTATTACCCTGCTGATCTTCGTAGCTGATAAGACCTGTATCGTCATCCACGGTGGGTTTACCGTCGGTCAGGATCATTCGCCCATCTTTGGTCGCCATGACGTAATCGCTGCTGCAACCGGAAACCGAGAACGCCAGTCCTACGGCGGAAATCAATACTGCCCATTTTTTCATCGTCATCACCTCTTGAGTAGCTGCACCCCATACCTGTCTATTAATAGCCTGATTTGTGAGACATAAAAAGCAGTAAAGTCTGAAAAAGGGTTGCAGCCTGTGACCAGGCTGCAATTTTGTGGTTTACAGCGGGTTTTTCTTATTGCGCAGCAGGTTAAGACTCTCCACCGCAATAGAGAAGAACATCGCGAAGTAGATGTATCCCTTCGGCACATGGACGTCGAAACTTTCCAGCATCAGGGTAAAGCCGACGAGGATCAGAAACGACAGCGCCAGCATTTTTACCGACGGATGACGGTCAACAAAATCGCCGATCGGTCGCGCGGCGAACATCATGACCCCCACCGCAATCACAACCGCCGCCATCATAATAAACAGATGATCCGACAGGCCGACGGCGGTGATCACCGAGTCGAGGCTAAAGATGATGTCCAGCAGCATGATCTGCACGATGGCGCCGAGGAAGGAGTGAACGTTAGTTTTCAGCCCCTCCTCTTCGCCTTCGATAGATTCATGGATCTCTTTACTGGCTTTCCAGATAAGGAACAGTCCGCCAAACAGCAAGATCAGATCGCGAAACGAAATCTCCTGACCGAGGACGGTAAAGAGCGGGTTGGTCAGCTTAACGACCCAGGCGATAGAGGCCAGCAGCGCCAGGCGCATGACCATCGCCCCCATTAAACCGATCCGTCGCGCGTGGCCGCGCTGGGCGGTGGGGAGCTTGGCCACGACCAGAGAGAGAAAAATAATATTATCGATCCCGAGCACGATCTCCAGCAGCGTCAAGGTGCCCAGCGCCAGCCAGGCGTTAGGATCGGTTATCCATGCAAATAACATTGTTCAAAGTCCTGCAAAATAGAAAGCAGCAATTATATGCAAGCCCCAACGCAGAACAAAAAATTAATCGTGTTGTAACAAAAAATGGCGGGCGAGCAGGGCGGCGGTAAAATTCTTTTTCAGGTAGAAGCCGCGCGGCAGCGTGAGGATCGTCTCCCCGCGGGCGCCGATGGCTTCGGTCAACGCCTTGCTGTTGGCCGCTTTCGGTCTTAGCTGTAGCACCTCGCCGTGGCGGGCGGTAATGCGCTCCACCTCACCGAGGACAATAAGATCCATCAGCTCTTCCCAGTCCATGCGCAGCTGGCGCTCCTCTTCTTCGTCCGGACTCCACAGCAGCGGTGCGCCGACGCGCCGCGCCGCCAGAGGAATGGTGCGCTCTCCCTCCACAGGGATCCACAGGACTCGCTGCAGCTTATGCCGCACATGGCTGCTCTCCCAGGTGACGCCGCTATTGCCAGTTAACGGTGCGACGCAGACAAAAGTCGTCTCCAGCGGACGGCCCCGGCTGTCGATAGGGATCGTTTTGAGCTCCACCCCCAGCGCGGCGAAATCCTGCTCGGGTTTACTGCCCGCGCTGGCCCCCAGCCACAGCTCCAGCAGGATGCCCGTCCAGCCTTTATCACGTTTCAGATCGCGGGGAATGGGGATCCCGGCCAGCGCCGCCAGCTCACCCAGCGTATAGCCGGCCAGCTGGCGGGCCTGGGCCAACAGCTGTTCCTGACTTTGCGGCGGAGAGGAGAGCGGAGCGATAGCGGGCATAGGGCGACACCTTTGGTTAAAAAATGAGCGCTAATTTTGCGCGTTGTGGATAGAGTTTATCGTTTTCTGAGTAACTATACCAATCCCATGATTTATATGATTTTTTAAGGTCATTACGCGGCAGGTGAAAACCATGAAAACAGGTTTTCCAGAACTGGTCACTGACAATAAACAGGATCTTACACCATGTTATCCACAGAAAAGTGGGATAACTGGGGAAAAGCCCCACTACTGGTTCGATTTACAGCCTTGACGTGCGACGAAAATCGAATTTTTAGAGAAAATATGCCCGCGACCTGCGCGTAATCTGTGGATAAAATCGACATTGCTCGATCTTTCATCAGTCGGCGGATCGCATGTGTGATGATCGTCACGTTACGCTGTAATAAGTGAAAGGAATATATTCTAACTTAATGAATATGCTATCATTATTATAAGGTGCTAGCAGTGCGATGTTCAGATTACTCCGGGTTTTCCCGGGTTAATTCCGTACTTCTTCACAACTCTATCCACAGAAAAAGTGAATAAAATCGGACGTCGGGCGCTTTCGCTGTTTATAACTCTGGCAATTACTGTGAGTTATTCAAATGTTATCCGTTCTCAGTGTGCGAACAGAGTGGTTTACCGTTTCCGACGAGTGTGAAACAATCATTCACATTGAAGCTTATCTTGAGGTAGTCCGGTGATTGATGACGATGGCTACCGCCCAAATGTCGGTATTGTAATCTGTAATCGTCAGGGCCAGGTCATGTGGGCCCGACGCTATGGTCAGCACTCGTGGCAGTTCCCGCAAGGGGGCATAAATCCAGGAGAATCCGCAGAGCAGGCGATGTATCGGGAATTGTTTGAAGAGGTCGGGTTAAGCCGTAAAGATGTGCGGATCCTTGCCTCAACCCGTAACTGGCTGCGTTACAAGTTGCCTAAACGTTTGGTGCGTTGGGACACAAAGCCGGTTTGTATCGGCCAGAAACAAAAGTGGTTTCTTTTGCAGTTGATCGGTAACGACGCGGACATCAATATGCAAACCAGCAGCACACCTGAATTTGATGGCTGGCGCTGGGTGAGTTACTGGTACCCGGTGCGTCAGGTGGTGTCGTTCAAACGCGACGTCTACCGCCGGGTGATGAAAGAGTTCGCCAGCGTCACTATGTCGCTGGCGGAGAGCGCACCTAAGCCGCAAAGCGCGCCTGCTTATCGACGTAAAAGAGGTTAAGCCACGCACATTATGCTCACTCGGTTGCGAGAAATAGTCGAGAAGGTCGCGAGTGCGCCGCGTTTAAACGAGGCGCTGGATATTCTGGTGACGGATGTCTGCCAGGCGATGGAGACGGAAGTCTGCTCGGTTTACCTGGCTGACAATGATCGACGCTGCTATTACCTGATGGCTACCCGCGGGTTAAAAAAACCTCGCGGGCGCACCGTTGCGCTGGCGTTCGATGAAGGCCTGGTGGGGCTGGTTGGCCGCCTGGCGGAGCCCATCAACCTCGCCGATGCGCAAAAACACCCCAGCTTCAAGTATATTCCCGCCGTCAAAGAGGACCGCTTCCGCGCCTTCCTTGGCGTGCCGATCATCCAGCGCCGCCAGCTGTTGGGCGTGCTGGTGGTTCAGCAGCGTGAGCTGCGCCAGTTTGATGAAAGCGAAGAGTCTTTCCTCGTCACCCTCGCCACCCAGATGGCGGCGATCCTCTCCCAGTCCCAGCTGAACGCCCTGTTCGGCCAGTATCGTCAGACGCGCATTCGCGCTCTGCCGGCCTCTTCCGGGGTGGCGATCGCCGAGGGCTGGATGGACGTCAGCCTGCCGCTGATGGAGCAGGTGTATGAAGCCTCGACGTTGGACACCGCCTCGGAACGTGAACGCCTGACCGGCGCGCTGGAAGAAGCGGCCAACGAGTTTCGTCGCTACAGCAAACGCTACGCCGCCGGCGCGCAAAAAGAGACGGCGGCGATCTTCGATCTCTACTCGCACCTGCTCTCCGACGCCCGCCTGCGTCGCGAGCTCTTTGCCGAAGTCGACAAAGGCGCCGTCGCCGAGTGGGCGGTCAAAAAGATCATCGAGAAGTTCGCCGAACAGTTTGCCGCGCTGAGCGACGGCTATCTAAAAGAGCGGGCCGGCGACCTGCGCACGCTGGGTCAGCGTCTGCTGTTCCATCTCGACGACAGTATTCAGGGACCTAACACCTGGCCGGCGCGCATTATCCTCGTGGCGGACGAGCTGTCGGCCACCACCCTCGCCGAGGTGCCGCAGGATCGTCTGGCCGGCGTGGTGGTGCGCGATGGCGCTGCCAACTCCCATGCCGCCATTATGGTGCGGGCCCTTGGCATCCCAACGGTGATGGGCGCCGATATTCAGCCCTCGCTGCTGCATGGCCATACGCTGATTGTCGATGGCTATCGCGGTGAGCTGCTGGTGGATCCTGAACCTGTTCTGTTGCAGGAATATCAGCGGCTTATCAGCGAAGAGAACGAGCTCAGCCGCCTGGCGGAGGACGATCTCCAGCGCGCATCGGAGCTGAAAAGCGGCGAACGGGTGAAAGTCATGCTCAACGCCGGCTTAAGCCCGGAGCACGAAGAGAAGCTCGGCAGCTTTGTTGACGGTATTGGTCTGTACCGTACCGAAATTCCTTTTATGCTGCAGAGCGGCTTCCCCTCAGAAGAGGAGCAGGTCGCCCAGTATCAGGGCATGCTGCAGATGTTTAACAGCAAACCGGTGACCCTGCGTACTCTGGACATCGGCGCGGATAAACAGCTGCCGTACATGCCGATCAGTGAAGAGAATCCGTGCCTTGGCTGGCGCGGGATCCGCATCACCCTCGATCAGCCGGAGATCTTTTTGATCCAGGTGCGGGCGATGCTGCGCGCCAACGCCGCCACCGGCAACCTCAGCATTTTGCTGCCGATGGTGACCAGTCTGGAAGAGGTCGATGAGGCCCGTCGGCTGATCGACCGCGCCAGCCGGGAAGTCGAAGAGATGATCGGCTACGCCATCCCGCGTCCGCGTCTGGGGGTGATGCTGGAGGTGCCGTCGATGGTCTTTATGCTGCCGCAGCTGGCCAGCCGGATCGATTTTATCTCGGTAGGCACGAACGACCTGACCCAGTACCTGCTGGCCGTCGACCGTAACAATACCCGGGTCGCCAGCATGTATGACAGCCTGCATCCTGCGGTATTGCGGGCGCTGGCGATGATCGCCCATGACGCGGAGCGCTTTGGCATCGATCTGCGACTGTGCGGCGAGATGGCAGGCGACCCGATGTGCGTGACGATCCTCATCGGTCTCGGTTATCGCCATCTGTCGATGAACGGCCGCTCGGTGGCGAGGGTGAAATATCTGCTGCGCCGCATCGATATCGAAGAGGCGCAGGAGCTGTCGCGTCGCAGCCTCGAAGCCCAGATGACCGCCGAGGTGCGCCATCAGGTGGCGGCCTTTATGGAGCGGCGCGGTCTCGGCGGCCTGATCCGCGGCGGGCGGTAGCGGTAGCCCGGGTGAGGCGTAAGCCGTAACCCGGGAATCCTCTGTTCGCACCCTCCTGCAAAATAGAATACCACCGGGAAAACGGCATTCTGTTAGCATCCGTATACATATCTTTTACACGCCGGCGCGGATCGCACACCTGGCTTATGCTATGATTCGCCTCCTTCGGCGTGCCCGTTTTAATCGGGCATGGATCATCACCGCTGTCCACTTTCGGCGGAATAACAAGTCTTTATGGTGACAGATGAATAGTGGCTACCTGCATTTTCCGGAGTTCGATCCGGTCATTTTTTCTCTAGGCCCGGTCTCCCTCCACTGGTACGGTTTAATGTACCTGGTGGGCTTTGTCTTTGCGATGTGGCTGGCCACCCGTCGGGCGAATCGTCCGGGCAGCGGCTGGACGAAAAATGAAGTGGAAAACCTGCTTTACGCGGGCTTCCTCGGCGTCTTCCTGGGCGGCCGTATCGGCTACGTGCTGTTCTACAACCTGCCGGTCTTTCTTGCCGATCCGTTGTATCTGTTCCGCGTCTGGGACGGCGGCATGTCGTTCCACGGCGGCCTGATCGGCGTGATCCTGGTGATGATTATCTTCGCCAGACGCACCAAACGGACCTTCTTCCAGGTCTCAGATTTTATCGCGCCGCTGATCCCGTTTGGCCTTGGCGCCGGGCGTCTGGGCAACTTTATCAACGGCGAGCTGTGGGGCCGCGTGGACCCGAGCTTCCACTACACGATGATTTTCCCGGGCTCCCGTGCCGAAGACCTGGCGCTGCTGCCGACCCACCCGGAATGGCAATCGCTGTTTGATACCTATGGCGCGCTGCCGCGCCACGCGTCGCAGCTGTACGAGCTGGCGCTGGAAGGCGTGGTGCTGTTCCTGATCCTGAACCTGTTTATCCGTAAACCGCGCCCGACCGGTTCCGTTTCCGGCCTGTTCCTGATTGGCTACGGCCTGTTCCGCATTATCGTGGAATTCTTCCGCCAGCCCGACGCCCAGTTCACCGGCGGCTGGGTGCAGTACATCAGCATGGGGCAGATTCTTTCGATCCCGATGGTGCTTGCGGGTATCATCATGATGGTTTGGGCTTACCGCCACCGTCCGCAGCAACTGAATTCTTGAGGAACCATGAAACAGTATCTTGATTTGATGCAGAAAGTGCTCGCCGAGGGCACGCCAAAAAATGACCGCACCGGCACTGGCACGATCTCTATTTTCGGCCATCAGATGCGTTTTAACCTGCAGGAAGGCTTCCCGCTGGTGACCACCAAGCGCTGTCATTTACGCTCCATCATCCATGAACTGCTGTGGTTCCTGCAGGGTGACACCAACATCGCCTATCTGCACGACAACAACGTCACCATCTGGGACGAGTGGGCAGATGAAAATGGCGACCTGGGGCCGGTTTACGGCAAACAGTGGCGTTCCTGGCCTGCGCCGGACGGTCGTCATATCGACCAGATCAGCACGGTGATGGACCAGCTGAAAAACGACCCGGACTCCCGCCGGATCATCGTTTCGGCGTGGAACGTCGGCGAGCTGGATAAGATGGCCCTGGCGCCGTGCCACGCCTTCTTCCAGTTCTATGTCGCCGACGGCAAGCTCTCCTGCCAGCTGTATCAGCGCTCCTGCGACGTCTTCCTCGGCCTGCCGTTCAACATCGCCAGCTACGCGCTGCTGGTGCATATGGTGGCGCAGCAGTGCGATCTGCAGGTCGGCGATTTCGTCTGGACCGGTGGCGATACCCATCTGTACAGCAACCATCTCGAGCAGACTCATCTGCAGCTGAGCCGCGAACCGCGTCCGTTGCCGAAGCTGGTCATCAAACGCAAGCCCGCGTCGATCTTCGACTACCGCTTTGAAGACTTCGAGATTGAAGGTTACGATCCGCACCCGGGAATCAAAGCGCCAGTGGCGATTTAACCCCCTCTGCAGATATGACCAACCGGCGTCCAATGGCGCCGGTTTTTTTATGCCGTTTTCACCACCTGAATGGGGTGGCAGCCCTCGTCGCCATTAGGATAGGAACGCTTCATCCCGCCCCCTGGCCACAGGCGGTTGTGGGCGGGAATGTTGGAAAGAGGCTCGCAAAAAAATGTTCTGCTGTTGATCATACAAACCTTTTTTGCGTGTCTGGCCGGGAAAGCTATTTTCCGTCGTCGCGCCAGGGCTAACCGCCGCGGCATACTCTGCGCCATGAACAGAGAACATGGCTATACCCTGATGGAAACCCTGGTGACGCTGACGTTAATGATGATCCTCAGCGTCGGCGGCCTGTACGGCTGGCAGCGCTGGCAGCAGCAGCAACGACTGTGGCAAACCGCCGTCCAGGTGCGGGATTTCCTGGTCTTCCTGCGCGATGACGCCAACGCCTACAACCGGGACCGCGTGCTTCGCGTCGGCCAGGATGAAGAGGGCTGGTGCCTGAGTGCGCAGGGGGAGGCGCCGGCGTGCGCCTCCGGGTCGACCTTAACGCTGCGCCCGCGCTGGCCGGGGATCTCGCTGGCAGGCGTCACGCCTGGCCTGGGATTCTACGGCCTGCGCAGCACCGCCTGGGCGGGGAATCTGCGGCTGCAGAGCGAGGCCGGCAGCTGGAGCATTGTGATTTCACACTGGGGGCGGATTCGTTTATGCCGCAGCGACAGCGCGGGAGGGTGCCAGTGAGCCGCCGCGGATTTTCCCTCGCGGAGGCGCTTATCGCCATGGCGATAGGCTCGCTGCTGCTGATTGGCGCCTGCCGCTTTCTACCCGCCCTGCAGCGCCATATTCTGCGCCAGGGCGAACAGCTGGCCCTGGAGAATGAACTGTGGCAGCGGGTGCATGCCGTGGGTAAACATCTGCAGCGCGCCGGATACTGCCGGGGAGCGTGCGGCGGAGCCGGACTGGAGCTTGCCGCCGACGGCGAGTGCCTGATTGTGCGCTGGGACGCGAACAGCAATGGGACATGGGAAACCTCCCCTGCGGCAGCGGCGGAGAGCACCGGCTTTCGCCTGCGCGACGGCGCGCTGGAGACTTTGCGCGGAGCCAGCGACTGCCGCGGCAGCGGATGGGAGAAAATCACCAATCCGGCCGCTATCGTGGTGACGCGCTTTGCGGCGCAGCGTCTGCTGACCGAGGGCTTCGCGCCGGAGCTGATCGTGACGCTGGCGGCGCGTTCTGCCCGGCAGGCGGGTCTGGCGGCCGAGGTGGAGCAGCGGGTGACGGGGTATAACCTGTGATCCGCCAGCGTGGAATGTCGTCGCTGCTGATGGTGCTCCTGTTGCTGACTCTCGGTAGCCTGCTGCTTGAGGGGCTTAATCTGCAGCAGCGGGCGCTGCTGGCGCAAACCGCCAGCGAAACGCAGGCGATCCGCGATACGGCTGTGGCCCATTCGGCGCTACAGTGGGGAAAGCAGCAGGCCTGGTCGGCACAGGCGCCGCTGGCCTGCCGCGAGCAGGCGCAGCAGGGCTGGCGCGCCTGTCTGCGCATCTTCGACGACGGTTCGCTGCTGCTCAGCAGCGCCAGCGGCGAGGTGCAGGTCTGGCAGTCCGGCGAGGTGCGCGGCGGGCAGGTGCGTTTCTTCGCCCATGGCTGGAGCGATTTTTGCCCGCTCAGGGAGGTGAGCTTATGTCAAATGCCATGAAGCGCCAGCGGGGTTTTAGCCTGCCGGAGACCGTGCTGGCGATGGCGCTGATGGTGCTGACGGTCGCCGCGCTGGGCGGCTATCAGCGCGGAATGGCGCAAGGGGTCCACCAGCTGAACCAGACGCGTCAGCTATGGCGCGACGCCTGGCGCTATAGCCAGCTCTCCGCGCCGCCTCCGCCGGCAGGCGAGCAGGTAAGCCGTATGCAGACATCGACGCAAAGATGTGTCAGCATCACGGTAACGATCAGTATGCCCGTTGCAAAGCGGGCGCAGATGACCCGGCTGCATTGCCCGGTCAGCCAGTAGTCAGGAGCAATTATGTTAAGGGTATACCACTCAAACCGGCTGGATGTTCTCGAGGCGTTGATGGAGTTTATCGTCGAGCGCCAGCGGCTGGATGACCCTTTTCAGGCTGAAATGGTGCTGGTGCAGAGTACCGGTATGGCGCAGTGGCTGCAGATGACCCTGGCCTCGCGCTTCGGAATTGCCGCCAACATCGAGTTTCCGCTGCCGGCGAGCTTTATCTGGGATATGTTCGTGCGCGTCCTGAAAGATATCCCTGGCGAAAGCGCCTTCAGCAAGCAGAGCATGAGCTGGAAGCTGATGACTCTCCTGCCGCAGCACCTGGAAGAAGACGATTTTATCCTGCTGCGCCAGTATCTGAGCGATGACGGCGACAAACGCAAGCTGTTTCAGCTGGCCGCCCGGGTAGCGGACCTCTATGACCAGTATCTGGTCTATCGCCCGGAATGGCTGATGCGCTGGGAGGCCGACCAGCGGGTTGACGGCCTCGGCGACGCCCAGCAGTGGCAGGCGCCGCTGTGGAAAGCGCTGGTGCGCTATACCGCCGAGCTCGGTCAGCCGCAGTGGCACCGCGCCAATCTCTATCAGCGCTTTATCAGCGCCCTGGAAAAGGCAGATGAACCTCCCGCCGGGCTGCCGTCGCGCGTCTTTATTTGTGGAATTTCCGCGCTGCCGCCGGTCTACCTGCAGGCGCTGCAGGCGCTGGGTAAGCATGTCGATGTCTATGTGCTGTTCACCAACCCCTGCCGCTACTACTGGGGAGATATTAAAGATCCGGCGTTTCTGGCGAAGCTACTGTCGCGTCAGCGACGCCATCACCGCGAGGCGCGCGCGCTGCCCCTGTTCCGCGACGCCGGGCAGGCGCCAGGGCTGTTTAATGACGCCGGGGAGCAGGAGGTCGGCAACCCGCTGCTCGCCTCCTGGGGCAAGCTGGGGCGCGACTATATCTACCTGCTGGCGGGGCTGGAGCGCTATGAGGAGCTGGACGCCTTTGTCGATATCGTTCCCGATAACCTGTTGCATAACCTGCAGTCGGATATCCTCGAACTGCGCAACACGGCGGTGGCCGGGCAGAGCGCAGAGGCGTTCGCTCACAGTCGCGACAAACGTCCGCTGGCGCAGGACGACCGCAGCCTGAGCATTCACGTCTGCCACAGTCCGCAGCGTGAGGTGGAGGTTCTGCACGATCGGCTGCTGGCGATGCTGGAGGCGGATCCGACGCTCACGCCGCGGGATATCATCGTCATGGTGGCGGATATCGATAGCTACAGCCCCTTTATACAGGCGGTGTTTGGCGCCGCCAGCGGCGACCGCTGGCTGCCGTGGGCGATCTCCGACCGCCGCGCCCGGGAGTCGCACCCGGTGCTGCAGGCGTTTATCACGCTGCTCTCGCTGCCCGACAGCCGCTTCGCCAGCGAAGATGTGCTGGCGCTGCTGGACGTGCCGGTGCTGGCGGCGCGCTTTAACATCAACGAAGAGGGGCTGCGCTACCTGCGCCAGTGGGTCAACGAGTCCGGGGTCCGCTGGGGAATGGATGACGACAACGTCCGTGAGCTTGACCTGCCGGCGACCGGCCAGCACACCTGGCGGTTCGGCCTTACCCGCATGCTGCTGGGCTACGCGATGGACAGCCGGGAGGGCGAATGGCAGTCGGTGCTGCCCTATGACGAATCCAGTGGTTTGATCGCCGAACTGGTGGGTAACCTCGCATCGCTGCTGATGCAGCTTAACCTGTGGCGACGCGGTCTCGCCCAGCAGCGGCCGCTGGCGGAGTGGCTGCCGGTCTGTCGCGATCTGCTGAATGACTTTTTCCTGCCGGACAGCGAGACCGAAGCGGCGCTGGCGCTGATTGAGCAGCAGTGGCTGGCGGTGATTGATAGCGGTCTGGAGGCGCAGTATGGCGACCAGGTGCCGTTGACGCTGCTGCGCGATGAGCTGGCCCAGCGCCTCGATCAACAACGGATCAGCCAGCGCTTTCTCGCCGGCCCGGTCAACATCTGCACCCTGATGCCGATGCGCTCTATTCCTTTCAAAGTGGTTTGCCTGCTGGGGATGAACGATGGGGTTTATCCGCGAACGCTGCCGCCGCTGGGCTTTGATTTAATGAGTCAGAAGCCGCAGCGCGGCGACCGCAGCCGGCGCGATGATGACCGCTACCTGTTCCTTGAGGCGCTGATGTCCGCCGAACAGACGCTGTATATCAGCTACATTGGCCGTTCTATCCAGGACAACAGCGAGCGCTTTCCCTCGGTGCTGGTGCAGGAGCTGGTGGATTACATCGGCCAGAGTCACTGTCTCGCAGGCGACGAGGAGCTTGATTGCGACACCAGCGAGGCGCGGGTTAAAGCCCACATCACTCACCTGCATACCCGCATGCCGTTCGACATCGCCAATTTCCAGGAGGACGAGAACAAGAGCTACGCCCGGGAATGGCTGGCTGCCGCCGGCCAGCAGGGTGAGGCGCATAGCGACTTCATTCAACCGCTTACCCCGCCGCCGATAGACAGCCTGCCGTTCGAGCAGCTCCTGCGCTTCTGGCAGCACCCGGTTCGCGCGTTCTTTCAGCAGCGTCTGCGGGTCAATTTCCGTGCGGAAGAGGATGATATTCCCGATGACGAGCCCTTCACCCTGGAAGGGCTGAGCCGTTATCAACTGAACCAGCAACTGCTCAATACCCTTATCGAGGAACAGGACGCCTCGGCCATGTTCCGCCGCTTCCGCGCCGCCGGCGAGCTGCCGTATGGCGCCTTTGGCGAGCTGGTGTGGGAGACGCAGCGTCTGGAGATGCAGGCTCTGGCCGAGCGGGTGAAAGCCGAGCGCCAGCAGGCGCAAAGCATGGAGATCGATCTCCAGTGCGGCGGCGTAAATCTGACCGGCTGGCTGCAGCAGGTGCAGCCGGACGGGCTGCTGCGCTGGCGGCCTTCGCTGCTGAGCGTCTCCCAGGGGATGCAACTTTGGCTGGAACACCTTGTCTACTGTGCCAGCGGCGGCGCCGGCGAGAGCCGGCTGTTTGTGCGTAAAGAGGGAGAGTGGCGTTTTCCGCCGCTGGCGCCCGCCGAGGCGCAGGCGTACCTTAATGAGCTGGTGGATGGCTATTTGCTGGGGATGTCGCAGCCGCTGCTGCTGCTGCCGGAAAGCGGTGGCGCCTGGCTGAAAGCCTGTTATGACGCCGAAAAGGATGTCATCGTAATGGATGAAGAGACGCAGCAGAAAGCGCGGAGCAAATTCCTGCAGACCTACGAAGGTAACATGGTGGTCAGCGGGGAGGGCGCCGATATCTGGTATCAACGCCTGTGGCGTTCGCTGGAGCCGGCGCATTACGAAGAAATCATTGCCCAGACGCAGCGTTATCTGTTACCGCTATATCGTTACCATCAGTCCACACAAATTTAAATAGTATAAAAATTGCGCAGTGAATGGCGGTTCATTTATTATGCGCAACGTATCACGGACTGATGGACATAAAAGGCTGCACGCCGTGCAGCGCAAGTTTGTTAATGATGAGGTTCGTGAATGCCCCGCAGTTTATGGTTCAAGGTTTTTGTCGTGCTGGCCGCCCTCTGGGCGCCGTTGAGTCAAGCCGACACCGGATGGCAGCCTGTTCAGGAGACGATCCGCAAAAGCGAAAAAGATACGCGTCAGTATCAGGCGATCCGTCTTGATAACGACATGGTCGTGCTGCTGGTTTCCGATCCGCAGGCGGTGAAATCGCTGTCGGCGCTGGTGGTGCCGGTGGGATCCCTGCAGGATCCGGCCGATCATCAGGGGCTGGCGCATTTTCTGGAACATATGACGCTGATGGGGTCGCAAAAATATCCCCAGCCTGACAGCCTTGCAGAGTTTCTTAAGCTGCATGGCGGCAGCCATAACGCCAGCACCGCGCCCTACCGCACCGCGTTCTATCTCGAAGTGGAGAATGATGCGCTGGACGGGGCCGTAGACCGGCTGGCCGACGCCATCGCCGCGCCGCTGCTGGATAAAAAATATGCCGACCGCGAACGTAACGCGGTCAACGCCGAGCTGACGATGGCCCGGACGCGAGACGGGATGCGCATGGCCCAGGTCAGCGCAGAAACCATTAACCCGGCTCACCCGGCGGCCCACTTCTCTGGCGGCAACCTCGAGACGCTTAGCGATAAGCCCGGCAACCCGGTTCTTGATGCGCTGCACACCTTCCGCGATAGCTGGTACTCCGCCAACCTGATGAAAGCGGTGATCTACAGCAACAAGCCGTTGCCGGAGCTGGCGCTCATGGCCGCTGACACCTTTGGCCGCGTGCCGAATCGTCACATCAGCAGGCCGGAAATAAGCGTCCCGGTGGTAACCGATGCGCAAAAAGGCATCATTATTCACTATGTGCCGGCGATGCCGCGTAAAGTGCTGCGCGTCGAGTTTCGCATCGACAACAACAGCGATCGTTTCCGCAGCAAAACGGATGAACTGGTCACTTACCTGATCGGCAACCGCAGCCCGGGGACGCTCTCCGACTGGCTGCAAAAGCAGGGACTGGCGGAAGGTATCCGCGCGGATTCTGACCCGGTGGTGAACGGCAACAGCGGCGTGCTGGCGATCTCGGCCACCCTCACCGATAAAGGCCTGGCGCACCGCGACGAAGTGACGGCGGCCATATTCAGCTACCTCAACCTCCTGCGTACTCAGGGTGTCGACAAACGTTACTTTGACGAGTTGGCGCATGTGCTGGCGCTGGATTTCCGCTATCCGTCGATCAACCGTGACATGGATTACGTGGAATGGCTGGCGGATACCATGATCCGGGTGCCGGTCGAGCATGCGCTGGACGTGGTCAACATTGCCGATCGCTACGACCCGCAGGCGATCAAAGACCGGCTGGCGATGATGACTCCGCAGAACGCGCGCATCTGGTATATCAGCCCGCAGGAACCGCATAACAAGACCGCTTATTTTGTCGATGCGCCGTATCAGGTGGATAAGATCGGCGAGCAGACGTTCGCTGACTGGCAGCAAAAAGCGCAGGCGATCAAGCTGCAGCTGCCGGCGCTCAACCCCTATATTCCGGATGATTTCACCCTCATCAAAAGCGATAAAGCCTGGCCGCACCCTCAGCTGATCCTCGATGAGCCGACCCTGCGGGTGGTTTATGCCCCGAGCCAGTATTTCGCCAGCGAGCCGAAGGCGGATATCTCTCTTGTGCTGCGTAATCCCCAGGCGATGGACAGCGCTCGCCGGCAGGTGATGTTTGCCCTCAACGATTATCTCGCCGGCATCGCCCTCGATCAGCTCAGTAACCAGGCGGCGGTCGGCGGCATTTCGTTCTCCACCGGCGCCAATAACGGGTTAATGGTCAATGCCAACGGCTACACCCAGCACCTGCCGGCGCTGTTCAGCGACCTGCTGCAGGGATACTTCAGCTATACGCCGACCGAGGAGCAGCTGGAGCAGGCCAAATCCTGGTACGCGCAAATGATGGACTCCGCTGAGAAGGGCAAAGCCTACGATCAGGCGATAATGCCGATCCAGATGGTCTCCCAGGTACCGTATTTCCAGCGCGAAGTACGCCGGGCGCTGTTGCCTTCCATCACCTTGCAGGAAGTGCTCGACTACCGCGCCAACCTGAAAACCAAGGGGCGCCCTGAACTGATGGTGATCGGCAATATGTCCGCCGATGCCGCCACGACGCTGGCTCGCCAGATCCAGCAGCAGCTGGGCGCTGACGGCAACGAATGGTGCCGCAATAAAGACGTGGTGGTGAACCGGCAGCAGCTGGCGATCTTCAACAAAGCGGGCAACAGCACCGACTCCGCGCTGGCCGCTGTGTTTGCGCCGCCCAACGTGGATGAATTCAGCAGCACCGCCGCCAGCACCCTGCTGGGACAGATTATTCAGCCGTGGTTCTACAACCAGCTGCGCACCGAAGAGCAGCTCGGCTACGCGGTCTTTGCCTTCCCGATGAACGTGGGGCGCCAGTGGGGTATGGGCTTCCTGCTGCAGAGTAGCGATAAGCAGCCGGCTTTCCTCTGGCAGCGGTTCCAGGCCTTCTTCCCCACCGCGGAGGCGAAGCTGCGGGCGATGAAGCCGGAAGAGTTTGCCCAACTCCAGCAGGCGGTGATAAGCCAGATGCTGCAGGCGCCACAGACGCTGGGCGAAGAGGCATCGAAACTGAGCAAAGATTTCGATCGCGGTAATATGCGTTTTGATTCACGTGATAAAGTAGTGGCTCAGATTAAACTGCTGACGCCGCAAAAACTTGCCGATTTCTTCCATCAGACGGTGGTGGATCCGCAGGGCATGACGATATTGTCCCAGATTTCCGGTAGCCAGAATGGCAAAGCGGACTACGCCCAGCCGGCAGGCGGCAAAGTGTGGGAAAACATCAGCGCATTGCAGCAATCCTTACCCCTGATGCGAGAGAATGAATGACCGACACCGCTGAGTCTTTGGATCCCCTGCGCTTGCCCTTGAGGGGCGAGCGCCTGATAGAAGCCTCTGCGGGCACCGGAAAAACCTTTACCATCGCCGCGCTGTATCTGCGGCTGCTGCTGGGGCTGGGCGGCGAGGCCGCCTATCCCCGCGCCATCAGCGTTGAAGAGCTGCTGGTGGTGACCTTTACCGAGGCGGCGACCGAAGAGCTGCGCGGACGTATCCGCAGCAACATCCATGAACTGCGCATCGCCTGTATGCGCGGTGAATCCGACAACCCGCTCTACAGCGCGCTGCTGGCGGAGATCGCCGATAAAGACGATGCCGCGAAGACCCTGCTGTTGGCCGAACGGCAGATGGACGAGGCGGCGGTGTTCACCATCCACGGTTTTTGCCAGCGGATGCTGAGCCTTAACGCCTTCGAGTCGGGCATGCTGTTCGAGCAGCAGCTGATCGAGGATGAATCCCGCCTGCGCTATCAGGCCTGCGCCGACTTCTGGCGCCGTCACTGTTATCCACTGACCCGCGATATCGCGGCGGTGATCCATGATGTCTGGAAAGGGCCGCGCGACCTGCTGAAGTCCCTTGACCGCTGGCTGCAGGGCGAAGCGCCGCAGCTCAAGTCGCCGCCAGCCGCCGACGAGACGCTGGCCGAGCGCCATCAGCAAATCATCGGCCGCATTGACTCGCTCAAGCAGCAGTGGCGCGAGCAGGTGGGGGAGATCGAAGGCGTGCTTGAAGATTCCGGCCTTGACCGGCGGAAGTTCAATCGCGGCAACCAGGGCAAATGGCTTGAGAAAGTGACCGCCTGGGCGCAGGAAGAGACGTTGAGCTATCAGTTGCCCGACGCGCTGGAGAAATTTGCCCAGTCGTTTCTGCTTGAGCGTACCAAAGCCGGTGGCGAACCGCCCGTGCATCCTCTGTTTAGCGCCGTCGAATCGCTGCTGGCCTCGTCGCTGACGCTCACCGATCTGGTGCTGGCGAGAGCGATGGTCGAGATCCGTGATGCGGTCGCGCGCGAAAAGCGCCGTCGCGGCGAGCTGGGGTTTGACGACATGCTCAGCCGGCTTGATGAGGCGCTGCGCGGCGACAGCGGCGAGGCGCTGGCCAGCGCCATTCGCCAGCGTTTTCCGGTGGCGATGATCGATGAGTTTCAGGATACCGACCCCCAGCAGTACCGGATTTTCCGCCGTATCTGGCGCCAGCGTCCGGAGACGGCGCTGCTGCTGATCGGCGATCCGAAGCAGGCCATCTACGCTTTTCGCGGCGCCGATATCTTTACCTATATGAAAGCGCGCGGCGACGTTGCCGCGCACTACACGCTTGACACCAACTGGCGCTCCTCCCCTGGCATGGTGGGCAGCGTTAACCGGCTGTTCAGCCTCAGTGATAACCCCTTCATGTTTCGCGAGATACCGTTCCTGCCGGTGAAGTCGGCGGCGAAGAACCAGGGGCTGCGCTTTACCGTTGACGCGGCGGATGTCCCGGCGATGAACGTCTGGCTGATGCCCGGCGACACCGTTGGCGCCGGCGATTATCAGACGTTTATGGCCCAGCTCTGCGCCACGCAGATCCGCGACTGGCTGAGCGCCGGTCAGCAGGGGCGCGCACGGCTGTGGCGTGGGGAAACTTCGCGCCCGGTGCAGGCTTCGGATATTACCGTGCTGGTGCGCAACCGGCTGGAGGCGGCGCAGGTGCGTGAAGCGCTGCAGACGCTGGGCATCCCCTCGGTCTACCTCTCCAACCGCGACAGCGTTTTTGAGACGCTGGAGGCCCAGGAGCTGCTCTGGCTGTTGCAGGCGGTGTTGTCCCCGGAGCGGGAAAATACCCTGCGCAGCGCGTTGGCGACCTCAATGTTTGGCCTGACCGCGCTGGATATTGAAAACCTCAACCAGGATGAGCAGGCGTGGGACGCGCTGGTGGAGGAGTTCAGCGAATACCGCCAGATCTGGCGTCAGCGCGGGGTGATGCCGATGCTGCGGGCGCTGATGACGGCCCGGCACATCGCCGAGAACCTGCTGGCGACCCGGGGCGGCGAGCGGCGCTTAACCGACATACTGCACATCAGCGAATTGCTGCAGGAGGCGGCCAGCCAGCTGGAAAGCGAGCATGCCCTGGTGCGCTGGCTGACACAGCATATCGCCGAGCCGGACAGCAACGCCGCCAGCCAGCAGATGCGTCTCGAAAGCGATAAGCACCTCGTGCAAATCGTCACTATTCACAAGTCAAAAGGACTGGAATATCCCCTGGTCTGGCTGCCGTTTATCGCCCGGTTTCGCAAACAGGACCAGGCGTTCTATCACGATCGCGAGACGTTCGCGGCGGTACTGGATCTGGGCCAGGATGAGGCCAGCCTCGAGCTGGCGGAGGCGGAGCGGCTGGCGGAAGATCTGCGCCTGCTGTACGTCGCTCTCACCCGCGCGGTCTGGCACTGCAGCCTTGGCGTGGCGCCCCTCAGCAGTCGAAAGTCCGGCAACAGCGATTTTCATCTGAGCGCCCTCGGGCGGCTGCTGCAGGCGGGCGAAGCCATGGATGCCGCCGGGCTGGCCGCGCGTTTAGCGGACTTCTGCCATGGCGATATTGCATTACAGAGACCTGGCGAGCTGGATCTGACCCCGTGGCAGGCGCCGGCGGCGAGCATTCCCCCGCTGTCGGCGCGCGAGCTGCAGCGCCGCATCGCCGACGACTGGCGGGTGACCAGCTATTCCGGGCTGCAGCAGCATGGTTTCAGCGGCGGACAGGATCTGCTGCCGCGTCTGGATGTCGATGCCGCCGGCGTCGGCGAAGTCGTGGAAGATCCGCAGCTGACCCCGCACCAGTTTCCGCGCGGCGCCGCGCCGGGAACCTTCCTGCACAGTCTGTTTGAGGAGCTGGACTTTACCCAGCCGGTACCGGACGGGTGGATGGCGGAGAAACTGCAGCTGAGCGGGTTTGACGCGCAGTGGGCGCCGGTGCTGACCGACTGGCTGGGGGGCGTGCTGAAGACCCGTCTGCCGGGGCCGGATATCGCGCTCAATCAGCTGGCGGCGCGGGATAAACAGGTGGAGATGGCATTTTATCTGCCTATCGCCCAGCTGCTGACGGCGGAGCGCCTTGACGCGCTTATCCGCCAGTACGAGCCCCTTTCCGCCGACACGCCGCCGCTGGATTTCCGTCAGGTGCGCGGTATGCTGAAGGGCTTTATCGATCTGGTCTTCCGCCACGAAGGCCGCTATTACCTGCTGGATTACAAATCGAACTGGCTGGGGGAAGATCGCGAGGCCTATACCCGGCCCGCGATGGAGCAGGCGATGCGGGCTCACCGCTACGATCTGCAGTATCAGCTGTACAGCCTGGCGCTCCACCGCTATCTGCGCCACCGGCTGGCCGATTACGACTATGACCGCCACTTCGGCGGCGTGATTTATCTCTTCCTGCGCGGCATGGACGGGCAGGAGGGGGGGCAGGGGATCTTCACCACCCGGCCGGTGCGACCGCTGATTGACGGTCTGGATCAGCTGTTTGCCGGAGAAACTCAGGAGGAGGCCTCATGACTTTCGAACAACTACTGCTGGCGGCGGTGGAGCAGCGTCTGCTGCGGCCGCTGGACGTCCAGTTTGCTCTGATGGTGGCGCAAAACGACCCGCCGGCGGTCAAGCTGGCGGCGGCCTTGCTGAGCCGGGACGCCGGCGAGGGGCACGTATGCCTGCCGCTCTCGCGGCTGAGCGGCGACGAGGCGCTCGGCGGGAAAGCGGGGGAAATCCGCGATCGGCTGCTGGCCGAAGCCGGCGCGCCGGAAGACTGGCCCGCGATGCTGCTCGCTTCGTCGGCGGTGAGCGGCGGCGATGCCCCGGCGCCGATGATCTTATGCGGCGACCGGCTCTATCTGAACCGGATGTGGCGCAACGAGCTGACCGTCGCCCGCTTCTTCAACGAAGCCAACCGGGTGCTGGAGATGGATGAGGCCCGGCTGGCGTCAACCCTGAACGCTCTGTTCCCTGCCACCGGCGAAACCGACTGGCAAAAAGTGGCCGCAGCGGTGGCGCTGACCCGCCGCATCTCGGTGATCTCCGGCGGTCCCGGGACCGGGAAGACCACCACCGTGGCCAAACTTCTGGCGGCGCTAATCCAGATTGAAGACAGTCCGCGCTGTCGTATTCGCCTGGCGGCGCCGACGGGGAAAGCGGCGGCGCGTCTGACCGAATCGCTGGGCGCGGCGTTGAGAAAACTGCCGCTGACCGACGCGCAGAAAGCGTTGATTCCCACCGAGGCCAGCACGCTGCACCGTCTGCTGGGCGCCCAGCCCGGCAGCCAGCGCATGCGCTATCACGCCGGCAACCCGCTGCATCTGGACGTGCTGGTGGTGGATGAAGCCTCGATGATCGACCTGCCGATGATGTCGCGGCTCATCGACGCGCTGCCGGCTCACGGGCGGGTGATTTTTCTCGGCGATCGCGACCAGCTGGCCTCCGTGGAAGCGGGGGCGGTGCTGGGGGATATCTGCGCCTGGGCGAGCTCGGGCTATACCGCCGCGCGGGCGCAGGAGCTGACCCGGCTGACCGGTTCACCGGTACCGGCGGGCGAGGGGGCTATCGCTGGCGCGCTGAGAGATAGCTTGTGCCTGCTGCAAAAGAGCTATCGCTTCGGCAGTCACTCCGGCATTGGGAGCCTGGCGCGGGCGGTGAACGCTGGCGCGCGCGCGGAGGTGAAGGCCACGCTGCGCCAGCCGTTTGACGATATCGCGCTTCATCCCCTCAGCACGACCGAAGAGTACGAAGCCATGCTCGGCGCGGCACAGCAGGGCTATGAGCGCTACCTGCAGCTGCGCCGCGAGCGGGCGGAACCGCAGGCGATGCTGGCCGCCTTCAGCGAATTTCAGCTGCTGTGCGCGCTGCGGGAAGGGCCGTACGGCGTGAGCGGCGTCAATGAGCGGCTGGAGCAGCGGCTCAACCGTCAGCGGGCGATCGCCCTGCCGCGCCACTCCCGCTGGTATGACGGCCGGCCGATTATGATCGCGCGCAACGACAGCGCGCTGGGACTGTTTAATGGCGATATCGGGATAGCGCTGGAGCGCAACGGCGAGTTGAGGGTGTGGTTCCGCATGCCCGACGGCGCCATCAAGTCGGTGCAGCCGAGCCGCCTGCCGGAGCATGATACCGCCTGGGCAATGACCGTGCATAAATCGCAGGGATCGGAGTTCGACCATGCGGCGCTGATCCTGCCGGCGCGCAGCGTCCCGCTGGTGACGCGCGAACTGGTCTACACCGCGATCACCCGCGCGAAACAGCGGTTGTCGCTCTATGCCGACGAGCAGGTGCTCTCCCAGGCCATTGTGACGCGAACCGAGCGGCGAAGCGGCCTGACGGAGATCTTCGCCGGGCACAAAGCCCCCTGAGATGCCGCGTTTGGGCGACGGGTAGCGTGACGACGCACCTCGACGGCTGGGCGCATATCGGTGAGCCAGCGAGGTAAAGGGTCTACGCGAAGAGCAGAATTCTACCCGCGAGCCGCAGACAGCGTGCCGGCCAGGCGTAGCAGGGGACAGGCCCGGGGAGCGATAAACGCCGTTTTATCCCGGGCCGTTAGCAACAGCGAAGAAGGGCTTAAGCGAGGTCGGCCATCAGCACCTTCGACCGGCGCTGATAGTTATACATCTGCTTTTTACTCTCCGGCAGCAGGTCGATATCCACCGGCGTGAAGCCGCGCTCCTGGAACCAGTGGATGCTGCGGGTGGTTAACACAAACAGCTTGCTCAGCCCCATCTGTCTGGCCTGGGCGGCAATGCGCTCCAGCAGCACCTCTCCCCGCGACGAGCTCCGGTAATCCGGATGCACCGCCACGCAGGCCATTTCGCCGATCTTCTCTTCCGGGAAAGGATAGAGGGCGGCGCAGGCGATAGTGGTGTTATCGCGCTGAATAATAGTGAATTTGTCGATCTCCATCTCCAGCTGCTCGCGGGAGCGGCGCACCAGGATGCCCTGCTGTTCCAGCGGGCTTATCAGCTCGAGAATACCGCCGATATCGTTGATGGTCGCCCGACGGATTTGCTCTGCGCTTTCCATGACGATCTGGGTGCCGATGCCGTCGCGTGAGAATAGCTCCTGCAGCAGCGCGCCATTTTCCTGATAGCTGATCAGGTGGCAGCGCCGCACGCCGCTGCGGCAGGCCTTCACGGCCCCGCGCAGGAAGCGCACGGTACCGGAGTTATAATCTTCGTCCGCTTCCAGCTCTTCGACGCGGGCCTGCGCTTCATTGGGGAACAGTTCGGAGACAATTTCCCCGGCCTGGTTGTAAACCCCTTGCGAAGAACAGAAGCCGATCATTTTCTCTGCTTTCAGCTTGATGGCCAACTGGGTGGCGATCTCTTCCGAAGTCAGGTTAAAGCTTTCGCCGGTAACCGACACCGCGACCGGCCCCATCAGCACAATGGCGCCGCTGTCGAGCTGGCGATGAATCGCCTCTTCGTCAATGCGGCGAATGCGGCCGCTGTGGCAATAATCAACGCCGTCATCAACGCCCAGCGGCTGGGCAATGATAAAGTTGCCGCTGACGACGTTGATATGGGCTCCCTGCAGCGGGGTGTTGTTGAGGCTCATCGACAGGCGGGCGGTGATCTCCAGCTGCAGCATCCCCGCCGCCTGCTTAACCAGCTCCAGCGTTTTGGCGTCAGTCACTCGCGTCTGCTTGTGATAGACCGGCTCGTGATGGTGCTCGGCGAGGTTAGCGTCAATCTGCGGGCGGGCGCCATAGACCACCACCAGGCGAATGCCCAGGCTATGCAATAACCCTATGTCATTGACAATATTTGAGAAATTTTCATGCTCAATGGCTTCGCCGCCCAGCATGATGACAAACGTTTTTCCCCGATGGGCATTAATATAGGGAACAGAATGGCGGAATCCTTCTACCAGTTCAGTGCGACGTTCCTTCACCATGACAAACCCTCAATGCATGATTATTCGTAATTATTGTATTTTTATTCTGTTTTGCCGTTAAACGCAAGCCCCAATTTCAGGCTAAGCCCTGAAAAACATGTGACCCGGCGCAGGGTGTCAATGAATGTTTACCCTTTTATAGATGACAGGTTATATGCCTTTCGTTAAAGTTTCTGGTCAATCTGTTTGTTTTGGGTATAAATGCGTTTTATTGCTTGGGAGTGGCATGTCGGGAAACAACTCTGGATTAAGCCGTCGCCGTCTGCTGCAGGGCGCGGGCGCCATGTGGTTAATGAGCGTGAGCCCCGTTGGGCTGGCTGCCGCCGCGCGGGTGGTTGCCGTTCGCGTCTGGCCTGCATCGACCTACACGCGCGTCACGGTGGAATCGAATCATGTGCTGAAATACCGGCAGTTTGCCCTCAGTAATCCGGAACGGGTGGTGGTGGATCTGGAAGGGGTTAATCTGAACTCGGTGCTGAAAGGCATGGGGGGGCAGATCCGCGATGACGATCCCTTTATTAAGTCCGCCCGCGTGGGCCAGTTTGATCCGCAAACCGTGCGCATGGTCTTCGAGCTCAAGCAGAACGTTAAGCCGCAGCTGTTTGCCCTTGCGCCGGTGGCCGGCTTTAAAGAGCGTCTGGTGATGGATCTTTACCCCGCCAACGCCACCGATGTGCAGGATCCGCTGCTGGCGCTGCTCGAGGATTACAACAAAGGCGATCTGCAGCGTCAGGTACCGCCGGCGCAAAGCGGGCCGCAGCCGGGCAAAGCCGGGCGCGATCGGCCGATTGTCATTATGCTCGATCCCGGCCACGGCGGCGAAGATTCGGGCGCTGTGGGCAAGTATCGCACCCGCGAGAAAGACGTGGTGCTGCAGATTGCCCGTCGCCTGCGGGCGCTGATCGACAAAGAAGGCAATATGAAGGCCTATATGACCCGCAACGAAGACGTGTTTATCCCGTTGAAGGTGCGTGTCGCCAAGGCGCAGAAGCAGCGCGCCGACCTGTTCGTATCGATTCACGCCGACGCCTTTACCAGCCGCCAGCCCAGCGGCTCCTCGGTGTTTGCGCTTTCCACCAAGGGAGCCACCAGTACCGCGGCAAAATATCTCGCCCAGACGCAGAACGCCTCGGATCTGATCGGTGGGGTCAGCAAGAGCGGCGATCGCTATGTCGACCACACCATGTTCGATATGGTGCAGTCCCTCACCATCGCCGACAGCCTCAAATTTGGTAAGGCGGTGCTGGAGAAAATGGGTAACATTAATAATCTGCACAAAAATCGGGTAGAGCAGGCGGGCTTTGCGGTGCTCAAGGCGCCCGATATCCCCTCCATTCTGGTGGAGACGGCGTTTATCAGTAACGTGGAAGAGGAGCGGAAGCTGAAAACGGCCAAATTCCAGCAGGAGGTGGCCGAGTCGATCCTTGCCGGGATTAAAGCGTACTTCGCCGACGGCGCGACGCTGGCCCGGCGTGGATAACCACACAGGAAAAGGATATGGCCTTACTGAAAAGCGCCCATGGCGGCAATATCCGCGAGGCCGCCGCCCTGCTGGGCATTGCTCCCAACGAGCTGCTGGATTTTAGCGCCAACATCAATCCGCTGGGAATGCCGGAAAGTTTAAAGCGCGCAATCCTCAACAATATGGACTGCGCTGAACGCTATCCCGACGTTGAGTATCAGCAGCTGCACCTTGCGCTGGCGGAACATCATCATATTCCTGCGTCGTCGATCCTTGCAGGAAACGGCGAAACTGAAGCGATTTTTACCCTGGTTCAGGGGCTGAAACCGCGCCAGGCGATGATCGTCACTCCGGGTTTTGCCGAATATCGCCGGGCGCTGCAGTCGGTGGAGTGCGCGGTGCGGGAATTTCTGCTGCGCGAGGAGGATGGCTGGCAGCTCACCGGAGCGATTCTTGACGCCCTGACGCCGGATCTGGACTGCTTATTTCTCTGCACGCCGAACAACCCAACCGGCCTGCTGCCCGATCGTCGACTGCTGGCGCTGATTGCTGAACGCTGTCAGTCGCTGGACATCGCCCTGATCCTCGATGAGGCGTTTATCGATTTTATCCCCGATGAGCCGGGATTTATTCCGCTTCTGGCCCACAATCCGCACGTGTGGGTGCTGCGTTCGCTCACCAAATTTTATGCCATACCTGGCCTGCGCCTGGGGTATCTGGTCAATGGCGATGCGCGGGCGGTGGCAAGAATGCGCGAGCGACAAATGCCGTGGTCGATAAATGCTTTTGCCGCCCTGGCGGGGGAGATCATTCTCCAGGATAGCGCCTACCAGCAGAAAACCTGGCAGTGGCTGGCGGAGGAAGGGCAGCGCTTTTATCATCAACTGCGCCATATTCCCGGCCTGACGGTCTATCCCGGACAGGCAAACTATCTGTTTCTGCGCTGCGACGTTGCAGATCTGGATCTGCAATACGCGATGCTGCAGCAGCACATCCTGATCCGCAGCTGTGCCAATTATCCAGGGCTCGACGGGCGCTACTTTCGCGTCGCGATCCGCAGCCAGCAGGAAAATACCCGGCTGCTGACGGCCTTCAGGCGGGTATTTAACGAGTAGATGTCTGCCGCTATTGTTCGTCTGCGGTTCTTCCCGGCTCGCGCTGTGCTTAGCCGGGCTACGGGTTCATAGCCGTCTGCGGGTCGGTAGCCCGGATAAGGCGCGCAGCGCCGCCTCCGGGGCATAGCTGCGGCAGCGTTAGCGCAGTTCGACGCCGCCCTGCACCATGCGCAGCAGGTGCTGCCTGGGCCAGAGCTCGCTAAGTCGCGTCTCTTCCAGCCGTCGCTGTAAATACTCAATGTCGTGACGTTGACGGTCGAGCATCAGGCCGACTACGCTGCCGCTGTGCGCCACGTTAATACCGTATAAATCGCACTCTTCCACCAGCCCCCGCAGCGTATCAAACCCCGGCTTTGGTAACAGATGCTGGCTGGCGACGGCGCTAAGCGTCGCGGCCTCTCCCATCCGCCGGGGATTATCCGTCTCGCAGGCTAGCTGAACTTTCTCCCAGGCTAGCTGCAGAGACGCGGAGTAGGCGTGCAGCTTTTCAAGCCGGGGAAGTCGGTGGTAATCGGTGGTCAGCAGCGTAGCGGGGCTTTCCAGCACCAGCAGATCGAGCTGAGGCTGGCTGTCACAGGCAATCTGCGTGGCGGCGGTATTATGGTCGAACAACGTCAGCTGGCGGAACAGGGTGCTGTCGGTGGGCTCCAGCGCGACGCACAGGCGCGCCAGCGTCGGCTCATCCAGCGCGTGGCCCAGATGATGGGCGGTAGCCGCCGCGGTGGCGGCGATATCGGCGGTGCTGCTGGCCATCCCTTTGGCGACCGGGATCGTCGAGTGCAGGGTGATGCGGATCTGCTGACTCAGCGCCGCCGGGTAGCCCCAGTGGGCCAGCAGCTGGTCGACCATCGCCCGCGACAGTGGCCGCTCATCGTTTCGCGGCGTGCCGGTCTCGACCTCGACGGTGCTGTACCAGTCCACCGGGCAGGAGACCAGCTTCTCGCTGCCGAGGATCCAGCCCTGGATAAGTTCTCCGCACGAGGCGGGACATTGTGCAACGGCCACGTTTTCACCTTTCCGCTTACCTTCGCCAGGGCGCATAGTGGCACGGCGATTCGCCGGTTACCATGATTCTCCGCAAGGGGAGAGGCGCCGTTTATACCGATACCGCCAGCTCGTGCGCCTGCGGCAGCGCCAGGCGCATCACATCGCGGGCAATCATCAGCTCTTCATTGGTATTGATGACCGCCACTTTGACCATCGCATTTTCGGCCTGAATAAAGGTAGCGTTGTGCTGGTTTTTCTCTTCATCGACCGAGAGCCCGAGGAAATTCAGGTTATGGCAGATGGCGCTCCTGGCGCGGGCGGAGTTTTCGCCGATGCCGCCGGTAAAGATCAGCGCGTCCAGGCCGCCCATCTGCATAATATAACTGCCGATGGTGGCGCGAATGCGCTCGGTAAACAGCGAGAGCGCCAGGGCTGCCTGACGATTACCGCTGTCCGCCGCCTGCTCGACATCGCGATAATCGTGCGAGATGCCGGAAACCCCCAGCAGGCCGGACTCGTTATTCAGCAGCTGATTAAGCTGCTCTGGCGTTTTTCCCTCATGCAGCGCCAGCCACGGTAGAATCGACGGATCGATATCGCCGCTGCGGGTGCCCATCATCACGCCGGACTGCGGCGTAAAGCCCATTGAGGTGTTAACCGAGCGCCCGCCTTTGATTGCGCAAACGCTGCTGCCGTTGCCGAGATGGCAGCACACCACGCGCAGAGCGCTCAACGGTACGCCCAGCTTTTCCGCCAGCGTCGCGCTAACGTACTTGTGGCTGGTGCCGTGGAAGCCGTAACGGCGAATGCCCAGCTCGCTGTAGTAGCGCCAGGGTAGCGGATAGATAAACGCGCGCTCGTCCAGCGTTTGGTGAAAAGCGGTATCAAACACCGCCACCGACGGCGCGTCGGGCAGCAGCTGGCGGAAAACGTTAATGCCCAGCGCGTTGACCGGATTATGCAGCGGGGCCAGCTCCGCCAGGCGCTCGATTTCCGCTAAGGTCTCATCGGTCACCGGCGTCGAATCTTTAAAGCGCTCCCCGCCGTGCGCCACGCGGTGGCCGACGCCATCGATATCCCGCAAACTCTGGATAATCCGATGGTCGAGGAGCTTTTCCAGCAGCAGGGTGACGGCTTCACGGTGATCGGCTACGGGCGCCGTTTCCTGCCATTTTTGCGCCGGCGTTTTGAGGGTCACCTGGGCGTTTGCCATGCCGATACGCTCGATCAATCCCTGGCAGAGCATGTCGCCCTGCGGCATCTCCAGCAGCTGGAATTTTAACGATGAACTGCCGGCGTTAATGGCCATGATTTTGTAAGACATCATAAAGGTTCCTTCGAATTCAGAAAATTCAGCACGGCATCAAGACCCAGGTTATTCAGCGCGCTGGTGATAAAAATTTGCCGGGCGCCAGCCTGCCTGAGCCACTCGCCGATCAGCGATATCCGCTGCGGGTCGGCGAGGTCAGCTTTGGTGACCAGGCCAATCGTCGGACGGTTCATCGGGACGGTAAAACCCGGAGAAAACGGCGACCACTGGGCGTCGGCATTCAGCACCAGCGCGATAACGTCGGCCTCGCAGGCGCTGGTCAGCAGGGCGCTATAAAGGCAGCGGTTCTCCAGATATTCGCCCGGCGTGTCGATGGCCATCGGCGACCATTCAATCACCTGAGTTTTCTTGTAATGGAGCGCTTCGCCGCGCAGACCCTGGGTAAGCGAGGTTTTCCCGCACTGGCTGGGGCCGATAAGCATCAGACGTTTCATTGCGCTACGTCCGGGTGATCGTGCAGGTAGTGAACTGCATCATTTCGCCCAGCGTGCGCGTCACCTGCCTGAGGGCATACTCGACGGCGGAAACGTCGCCGGTCAGCACCACAGCGCCGGTAAAGCGGTCAAGAAAACCAATCTCTACCGCGCCGGATTTGGTGGCGATATCGCAGGCGATAATCGACGCTTCGCTGGGCGTAATGGTGAGGATGCCAATGGCGGATACCGCATCCTGCAGGCCCAGCTTCTTAAAGAGATCTTTCCCTGGATTGGCAATCAGGTGCGCGAGGGTCACCTGTTTTCCGGGAACATATTCCTGAATCATGCGATCCGTTGTTGGCTGCCTTTCCATTATCCCTCCACCATCTGTCGCCACATCGCTTCATGCGGGCGCGGGATCACCGAACGATAAACCAGCAGCCCTTTTTCACCCGCGCTTTCGCTGGCTACCGTAACCGCGTTGTTGACGTCGGAAACGTCGCCCGCCACCACCATGTAGCATTTACCGCCGATGCCGAAGGCCATATGCACCCGTACCAGGGTGACGTTGGAGCCTTTCACCGCCCGGTCCGCGGCGCTGATGCAGGCCGCAACGCTCCAGGTTTCAACGATGCCGACCGCCTGGCGTCGGTCTACGCTGTTCAGGCCGCTGATGGCCGGGAGTACGCTGGGATGGATATTCGCCAGCACCAGGCTGTCGACGAGCATTTCGCCGGCCTGCGAAGTGCCGGTTTCAATGGCCTGCTGGATAGCGCCAATATCCCCGCCGAGCATCAGTAAAAACTTACCCGGGCAGATAGTTTTGCTGACCAGCAGATTGACGTTGGCGCTTTTCAGCATCGCATCGCCGAGTTCCATTCCTTTGGCAATGCTGGTGAGTTCTAAAATTCCTATAGCCTGAGACATGGTTAACCTCTTACCACCGTGATGGCCTGTTCGCTGATGGCCGCAACCACGCCGTCGATGCTGGCGTGAACCGGCGCGCCTAATGCGCCTGCCGGGATATCGGCAACGCATTGCCCGCGGGTAACGCGGTCGCCCACTGCAACGTTCGCTACCGCGCTGGCGCCGATATGCTGGCGCAATTGCAAAGTCACTGTTTCTACTGCCGGTTCGTCTTCCACCAGCGGCGCCTCCTGATACCAGGGGCTCAGCCCCAGTTTGGCGATCAGTCGCTTCACCGGCACGAGGCGATATTTCGCCATTTCGTCGGCCGGATAGAGCGGCCCTTCATAGCGCTGGTTTTGCGCGCGCAGCTCGCGTTTCAGCATGCGGTTGATGCGCATCGGCGAGATCCCCACCGGACAGGCCACGCTTTCGCAGACGTTGCATTCCGAGCAGGTGAGGGCGCTCAGCAGCAGCTGGGGCGTGGCGGCCTGATGAAAGTTCACCGCCCGCACCAGCAGGTGCGGGGAGAGTTCGTGGCCGATCAGATGCCGTGGGCAGAGATCGGTACACAGTCGGCACTGCTCGCAGACGGTACGGGCCACGGAAAGCACCGTGCGCTCGTCCTGCATCCGCCGCTGGATAAGCGGATGGCTTTTGGGCAGCACCAGCAGGCCGCCGGTAGTTTTGGTTACCGGGCTATCGAGAGCAGTCATCAGGCCGCCCATCATCGGGCCACCGTTAATAAAACCGGGGTCGTCGACCGTCGCGCCGCCCGCCAGCGCCAGCACTTCGCGCAGCGACATGCCGATGGGGACGGTGACGGTCAGCGGTCGGGCGACCGCGCCGTTAACGGTTAGCGTGCGGCGGGTCACCGGAAACTGCTTCTCAACCGCACGGGCAATATTGAGCACCGTTTGTACGTTATTCACCACGACCCCAACGCTGGCCGGCAGCGCGGCGGGTGCGACCCGGCGACCGGTAGCTAACCAGATAGTCAGCACCTCATCGCCTGCGGGATAGACATCCGGCAGAATATGCAGGCGAATACCGGCAGGCAGCAGCGGGGTGAGGGCGTCGATAGCCCGGCGGTACTTCTCTTTCAGGGCAATCACCCCTTCGCGCGCGCCGGTTGCCGTCATCGCGTACTGCACGCCGCGGACCAGACGTGCAGCCTGCTGCCACATCAGCTGCTGATCGACCTTGAGCATCGGTTCGCACTCGGCGGCGTTAACCAGAAAGATCTCCACCTGCGCCTGCAGCTTCACGTGGGCGGGAAAACCCGCTCCACCCGCGCCGACTACGCCCGCAGCGCGCACGCGCTCGCGGATCTCCTCGGCGCTTCTGGCCATTTCAACAGCGTTGACGGCGGTACTCATAGCAGTTCCTCCAGCAGTTCCTGAATTTCCCCGGCGCTGGCCGGGCGAGGATTCGTACGCAAGGTCACGTCAGCCAGTGCGGCCTGCACCATGGCCGGAATGCGCGCTGAGTACGCGGCACGTCCCTCTTTCAGCGCGACCGCCAGTGACGGCAGCGCACAGCGCTGCTTGAGCCGTTCGATTTGCTGGATCAGCGCATTGATCGCCGTACTATCGCTGGCGTCTGCCGGACAAAAGCCGCAGGCTTTGGCCAGCCGCGCGTAGCGTTTTCCGGCGCGCGGATGACCGGCGTTAAAGCGGATAACCGCGGTTAACAGCAGCGCGTTGGCCAGCCCGTGCGGCAGATGAAACTGCCCGCCAAGCTGGTGGGCGATAGCATGGTTAAGCCCCAGCCCCGCCTGGCTGAACGCCATCCCGGCAAGCGTTGAGGCATTGTGCATTTTCCCGCGCGTCGCCACGCAGTCGCCTTTTTCCACCGCCGTGGGCAGATACTGGAACACCAGCCTGGCGGCTTTTTCCGCCAGCGCGTCGGTAAAGTCGCTGGCGTGCGGAGAGACCCACGCCTCCAGCGCGTGGGTCAGCACGTCCATGCCGGTGTTGGCCGTAATCTGCGGCGGCACGCTGACCACCAGATCCGGGTCAAGGATCGCCATATCGGGATAGAGCGCATTGTCGAACAGCGGATACTTGATGCCTTTATCCGGGTCGCTAATCACGCAGGCGCTGGTCACTTCCGAACCGGTACCGCTGGTGGTTGGTATCGCCACGCAGGTTTCGATATTGATGCCGCTCTGCTGACTGAACCAGACGATGGCTTTCGCCGCGTCCATCGCCGATCCGCCGCCGAAGCCGATGACCACCTGCGGTTGCAGGGCCTGCATTTGCGCAATGCCCTGCACCACGGTATGGATAGTGGGGTCCGGGGTTATCTCGCTAAAGACGCTAATGTGGTTATCTGCGGGCAATGCATTACGCAGGGTTTCCAGCAGTGGCGAGCGCGCCAGAAAGCCATCGCAGATAATCCAGATGTGCTTGTTGGTAAAGCGCTTGAGCACCGCCAGGCTACCCTGACCGCTGTACAACCGCGTTTGTAGTGAGAAAGTCTTCATCGCGACCTCGGTTAGCGAATGGAAAAGCCGTTGGTCAGCACGCAGCGACGGGAGCGGGCAAACGTGCGCGCCGAGGTTGTCCCTTCACCGGTCGGCGTGGCGATAGTAAAGGTGGTAAAGCCTTCGCCGCCGACGCCGATCCCGGCATAAGAGGGGCCGTTCTTGACGAATATCGAGGTTTGCAGGGTGCGGGCCGCGAGGTTCAGGCGCGACACGTTCTGCGAGTGCATAATGGCGGTATGATGCAGTCCCTCTTCAACCTTCAGCGCCAGGGCCAGCGCGCTATCGAAATCGATAACTTTCACTATCGGCAGCATCGGCATCAGCTGCTCGCTGGTAACCCACGGATCGTCGGCGTTAACCAGCGCTATCAGTAGACGCGGCGCTTTCGCCGGAACGGCGATCCCGGCCGCTTCGAGCATGGCCGATGGGCTTTTTCCGACCAGCTTCTTATTGGCCTGGCCTTCCGGCAGGCAGGCGGCGCGGAGCTTGTCGGTATCGGCCGGGCTCAGCAGCAGCGCGCCGAAGGTTTGCATTTGCTGTACCAGACGTTCAGCGACGCTCTCCACCACAATCAGGCTCTTCTCGGCAATGCAGGGCAGGTTGTAATCGAACGAGGCGCCGTTGATGATATCTTCCGCCGCTTTAACCAGATCCGCCGTTTCATCAACGATGCAGGGCGGGTTACCCGCACCGGCGCCAATGACTTTCTTACCGCTCTTCATGCCCATCGCCACAATGCCCGGGCCGCCGGTGATAGCGAGGACCGCAATGCGCGGATGGGCCATCATCTGCTGGGTGGCTTCGAAAGTGGGTTCTGCTACGGTAACCACCAGATTGCGGATGCCGCAGCAGCGGAAAACAATCTCTTCAATCATGCTAATCAGCTTCAGTGAGACCTTTTTTGCTCCCGGATGCGGGCTGAAGTAGACGCTATTACCCGCCGCCAGCATGCTGATGCTGTTATTAATGATGGTTTCCGTCGGGTTGGTGCTCGGTGCGACCGACCCGATAACGCCAAATGGCGAATACTCAAACAGCACCATGCCGCCGTCGCCGGTCAGCGCCGTGGTGGTGAGATCTTCCACGCCCGGCGTGTTGTCCAGCGCAGCTTTGTTTTTCAAAAATTTATCTTCTTTGTTGCCCATCCCCGTTTCATTGGCGCTCTCTTCCGCCAGGGCGGCCAGATGCGGCGTCAGCTCCTGACGCATTGCGCTAATGATGGCGCTGCGGGTTTTTAGCGGGCACTGCTGATAACGTAAGAACGCCTGATGCGCGGCATCAATGGCCTCGCTCACGGACTGAAAAATCCCTTTGCCCTGCGCCGGGTTTGGCGTTTGGGCTGGGGTTAACTGTTCGCTAAGAATGGTGCGAATAAGCGTTTCGAGTTCAGAAGTATTCATTGATGAGTTCCCACGTTAATGGCCGCGATGGCGGTCTGTGCGATATCCATGTCCTGTTCAACGCTGCCGCCGCTGATGCCAAGACCCCCAATTAATGAGCCGTCGCGCCACAGGGCGTAACCGCCGCCAAAGGTCACCACTTTTCCCTGCAAATGCGTTTCGAGGCCATAAAGCGCGGCGCCCGGCTGAACGGCCTCGCTCAGCTCATGGGTCGCCGTTTTCATCGCCACCGCGGTCCAGGCTTTTTTCGGCGCCAGTTCGCTGCTGACCAGCAGGGCGTCCGGCATCCGCCAGGTCACGGTTTCGGTGCCGTGTGCGTCAACGATGCTGATCACCACCGGCACCTGAAGCTGCTGCGCGCGCTCAACGGCGGCGCGGGTGAGCTGGTGCAGATCGTGGAATGAGAGGGCCACGGGCGTCTTCTCCTTGCTGCGGCTCGGCAGAGTGGCGACCAGATAGCGCCGGCTCACTTCACGAATGATGTTGTTCTGGTGCGCATCGCTATCTTCCGCGCGCGCCAGGGCGTACAGGCAGTCTGACAAGCGATTGATGTAGCGCATCAGCACCTGGCGCACGCTGACTTCCGCCGCCAGCTCAACCAGTCGCCGTTCGGCCCGGCGGGCCAGCGTGCGGGCAAAATGCAGGCGGCTCGCGGCTTCGCAACGGCCGGGTAAAATAAAACTGTGCAGCGGTTCGACGCGGGCCATGGCCCGATCGATGGCGGCTTCCAGAGCGGAAATCTCTTCGCTGCTGATGTAGCGCTGTTTCGGCGACGGCCGTTCGCTGTCGCTGGCCAGTTCTGCGCTAAACCAAAAAAGCTGCTGCTGGATGGCCTCAAGTAAGGCGCGGTGATTTTCATCCGCGGCGGCGCAGGCGCACAGGCTCAGCGAGGCGTTCAGCTCATCCAGCGTGCCGTAGGCTTCAACCCGCGGGTGGGTTTTACTCACCCGCTGGCCGGTAAAGAGTGAGGTGGTGCCAGCGTCGCCCGTTCGGGTATAAATCGCCATATTCGCTCCTTAACGTGAAAGCGTATCGACAATGCCGACAACGGCGAGGTCGATGGCCTCGTTTGGCCCGGAAAAAACGTGCCTGGCGCTGGAGCCGCCGCTGAGCAGAACCAGCTCGCCGATCCCCGCGCCGACGGAATCCACGGCGACTTCATCACCGGAGGTCGGCGAGGCGGGAAGCTCGCCATCGGCGCTGACCCGCCGCACCAGCAGCAGCTTTTTGCCGATCAGGGAAGGCGATTTTTGCGTGGAGACAACCGCGCCCGTGACTCGTGCCAGATGCATGATTTACTCCTGCTTAATTAATTGAACATGCCGCGCCTGTGCCGCTTCGCGCGCCAGCGCGGTCACGATGCATTTGCGGTGGATAACCAGGCGACCCTGACCCAGCTGCGCGACGTCGCGATAGCTCAGCACCGATCCTGCGTGCAGGATCAGCGGCAGCCCGCGCTCGTCGGTGAAGATCGCCGGCAGGCGCGCCAGTTTTTTGACCGGGATAACCGGCAGCAGCTGGCTGTGCAGGGTGAGCTGCACGCGGATGCCGAAAGCCAGCGCGTCGTGAATTTTCCGGGCCGCAGGATCGTCGGTTTCCGCCTCCGTCAGCTGGCCCAGCAGCGGCAGGTCGACAAGCAGGATGCGCAGCGAGGCGTGCTGGCTGAACAGCACGGGGCAGTCGGCATCGCGCAGCTGCGCCACGCTCAGCGTCGCCGTGCTATGGGCGCGACGCTGCAGCCTGGAGACGATTTCCTCCACGATGCGCTGCAGAACTTCGCCGTTCATCGCGGGCCTACCAGCCGGGCAAAGGCCTGCGGATTATCGGCGCCGGCGGCGTTGGCTTCATCGGTATCAATGTGCATTTCGAGACGCATATCCGGTGAAACGCGAATCGCCACGTTGTTGAAAATCAGCCCGCGCTCGTCGCCTTCAATGGCCACGGAGACCCTATCGCCGTGGGAAACCCGCAGGATCAGCGCATCGAGCGGCGACATATGAATATGCCGCTGCGCGACGATAACCCCTGACGAGAGCGTCAGTTCGCCATAGGGGCTGACCAGACGGATGCCCGGCGTCCCTTTCAGATCGCCGGACATTCTTAGCGGCGCCGCAACCCCCAGGGTTCGGGCATCGGTACGCGATATTTCCACCTGGCTTACCGAACGCAGTGGGCCGAGCAGGCGCACATTTTTAAGCTGCCCCTTCGGCCCTACCAGGGTGACGGTTTGCTCCGCAGCGTACTGTCCCGGCTGCAGCAGCGCTTTTTTCTCGCTGATGGGATGGCCAGGAAACAGGCGTTCATAATCCGACGCCGACAGGTGGATATGACGATTTGAAACCCCCAGCGGAATGGGCCGCACACGCATCTCGTCGAGGACTTTACTGACCGTTGATTCGAGAAGCTGTTTATCCATTACGCTTCACCTCGCTTGCCGGGATGAATGCAAAGGGTGCGCGGCTCGCCCTTCTGGCGCGGACATTTGGGATCCAGGCACAGGTTGCAGCTGACCACGCCTTGTTGCTGGAGGGGCTCTTCTGCTGGCGCTTCAGAAACGACATTAGCCGTCTCTGACTCTTCAGGCTCAGGTTCCATAACGGAGGGTGGGGGAGCCTCTGCGGGCAGGATCCCTTCTCCGGGTCTGGCGATGACTTTATGAGCCACCAGACCGTTTCGCTGTTCGGCAAACAGTGCACCGGTGGTGATGGCCGCCTGTACTGAGGCCACATCACCGGTAATTTTAATGACCGTCCAGCCTGAACCATTGGTCTTTTCGAGGGCGACCAGCGTGATAGAAGCGGATTTCGCCATGATATCGGCGCAGCTAATAGCCAGTGCCAGACCACAAACTTCAAGTAATCCCAGTGATTGCTTCACGCGGTGCTCCTTATTCGCCATCAATCAGGCTGATTTCGGTAAAATGGCCTCAACGTCGCTGTGCGGACGCGGGATCACGTGGCAGGATTTCACTTCGCCTACGACGCTTGCCGCCGCGCTGCCCGCATCTACCGCCGCTTTGACCGCGCCGACATCGCCGCGAACCATGACGGTCACCAGACCCGAGCCAATTTTTTCGTAGCCGACCAGCTGCACGTTGGCCGATTTCACCATCGCATCGGCGGCCTCAATGGCGCCTACTAACCCTTTTGTTTCAACCAGTCCCAGTGCGTTATTCATACTGCTGTTCTCCTGTTGCTTAGCTATTCAGATCCCGGAACGGGATCCCTTTGACCAGCCGTGCCGCGTTATTACCGGTGTTACGTTGGGCCTGACTGTCCTGATGATGCATCAGCGTAAAAAGCGGCGCCGATGCGGGTAAATTCTTGTAGTGCACGACCAGCGTATGGCGGTCGCAGGCGATGCCCACCAGTAGCGGCGAGCTGCGCGCCGCCTGCCAGGCGCTGTCCACGACATCCCCGGCCGGGTGATGCTGGAGCAGGAAAGGAATGCCTTCCTCTTCGATACCCAGCAGCACGTCGCGCCACAGGCCGTCGCAGCCGTCGATGGCGGCGATCACAATAGCCGGGGCGCTGTGATTACTGTCCATGCGCGAACTCCTTATGCCAGGAGAGAATCAGGCCGGTGGCCACCGCGTTTCTGGGACCCTCGCTGCCGCGAATATTTCCCCGCCCGGCAACCAGGCGGTAGTGCGCCAGCGCATCGGTGACCAGCTGCGGGACCTCGAAATCCAGCGACGAACCGCCGACCAGCACCACGAACGGAATATCGCGAATGTTGCCGGTGGGGCTGACCTGACGCAGTGCGCGCAGGGCGTTGGTGACAAAGACTCGCTCTTTGGCGCTGCGGCGAATGGCGCGCACTTTTTCCAGCGCTAAGTCGCCGGGTAGCGGCACCAGTTCGTCCGGTTTCACCACGCAGACGCGGGCGAATACGGCGGGGGGCAGCGGCGTGGAGAAGAACTGCACGCTGCCGTCCTCGTGGCGTAAATGGAACAGACTTTCCACCTTGGCCAGCGGATACTTCTTGATCTCTTCCGCCAGATAGCGGTCTTCCAGCCCCAGCTCGCGGGCAATAATCATCGTCACCATATCGCCAGCTCCGGCGAGGTGAGTGGCGATGATGTCGCCTTTGGGGTTGATGATGGAGGCATCGGTGGAGCCTGCGCCGAGGTCGAGGATCGCCAGCGGTCGGGTGGTACCCGGCGTTGTCAGCGCGCCCAGAATGGCGGCTTCGGCCTCGGCGCCGCCGATCTGCACGTCGATATTGAGCTTCTGCTCGATTTCGCGGGCAATCATCGCCATCTGCAAACGATCCGATTTCACCATTGAGGCGATGCCCACTGCCTGCTCCAGCGAGAACTCCCCGGCAAGACCGCCTGTGACGCTCACCGGCACCGAGGTATCGACGGCCAGCAGGTCCTGAATGAATATTTCGCTGCTGGGCTTGTTGGTCAGCTCGGCCATGGTCTGGCGCACGTGTTCCAGCATGCCGCCGATATTGGTCCCCGACTCGCCGGTGACGTTATCGAGCTTGCCGCAGCCATCGACCGCTTTCATGATGGCTTCGGCGCCAGCGGCAACGTCTACGCGTACGCTCCGGCCCTGGGCCAGCAGCTCAAGGTTACCGGCGGGTATCGCACGCGCTTTGACGTCACCGGATGGCGTTTTGACCACCACGGCGGAACGGTTGCCAATCAGCGCGCGAGCCATCGGGACGATGTTTTTCGTCTCCTCGGCGTTGAGGTGGAATACGGTGGCGATGCCGTAGGGGTTAGAGAGCGTTTCGATGACCTTCCCCGGGACGGCGACCTCAATTGCCGCCAGCATTCCCAGCGGAATGCGGTCGATGTACAGCACTTCGTCAACAATCGGCAGCGGTTTTTCCAGCCGGTTGCTGACCAGCACGCCATCGTCACGTTGCAAAATGACGCCGGTAATCTGATATCCGGCGCGCAGGGAAGCGTTAATCACGCTGGCGATATCGGCAAAATCGAACGCCGACGACACCACCAGGATATAGGGCGCGTCCGCCGGGCGGGTTAACAGCTCCTGCGGCGTAATGGTGATGCCCACGCCAAGCCCCGCGCCGCCGGGCGTTTTCGGGTTATGGCCGATCATGGTCGATTCGGTGATGATGGTCTCGGTAATGGTTTCCATCGCCACATCGCCAATCACCGGCGTGGCTTCGTTAATGCGGATGAGCGAGATATCGCTGACATTGATCCCCGCGCGCTTTGCGACGAGGGCGAGCGCCTCCTGAATACCGAACACGTTACGCAACGTGCCTTTGATCCCGGTGGTTTCCGCCAGCGCGCTGTGGGTGATTGTCAGCGCGCCAGCCTCATTCAGAGTCGCCAGGGCGACTTCCGTCGATGAGTTGCCGATATCAATGCCAGCTATATATCGCATACGAAATCCTTAATCGTCGCCTTTGAGTTTTTTACGCTCGACGTACAGCGTTGCCGCTTCGCGAACGAAAGCGGCGCAAATCTTCGCCTGATAGCGGCTTTCGAGATCGTCGGCGATCGCCAGCAGCTCCTCTTTCGTCGAGCGATAGGGGCGGAGGGCGTTGTAGATTTCAAGAATGCGATCGTCCGGTACCGCGGTCAGTTCGGCGGCGCGTTCGAAGTTCATCGCCAGCCGGTCGCGGCCCGCGTCCCTGGCGATAGAAGCCTGTAAGCGCAGGGTTTCCGGGGTGATACGCATATCCTGGGCGGTGACTTTATTGCTCAGCACGTTTTCCAGCGTAAAGTCGTCCAGCGTTTTATTGGTGGCGGTTTTCACCCATTCCGGGTGCTTGTTCGCCAGCGGGTAGTCGCTGACCTTTGCGCTACGGGACGCGCCGCCTGCCGCCGGAGCCGCCGTCGGCGCCTCGCCCTGCAGGCTGTTCATGCGGCTTAATACGTCGCGCACCATCGATTCAATTGCGTCGGTATTCATGGAGTTATCCTTTATCAAAGCGCCACGCGCAGTTCCTGCGGGTTTTTGCCCGTCACCACGTACTTGGTCTCTTTAATGTGCAAAATGGCCGATTTCGCCTGGTACTTCGGGCGCGCCATCTGGTCGTTCAGCGTCGGGACCGGCTGCGGCGATTCGCGTTTCGCATAGCGGGCGGCGTTTTTACCAATCTGGCGATAGGTTTCCAGGGTCAGCAGTGGCGCCTGGGGGAACAGTTCCAGGTTAGAGAGCGGCGGCAGCCCCTGCTGGTGGATCACCGTGGTGCCTTTTGACTGGATGCCGATAGAGATGCCGGAACCGCTCAGGCGATTGCCTTCAACGGCGACGAAGGCCACGTCGGAGGATTTAAAGCAGCGAATCACGCGCGCCTTAATGCCTTCTTCTTCAATACCGGCAATGACTTCGCGCAAAATGCTCTTATGCGGTATGCCGACGATATTGACGGTCTGCGCCAGGCCGAAAGCCGGGCCGACGGCGATAATCACTTCGTCCTGCTGGGTTCCCTGACGCGCTTCGCCCACTTCCGTCAGGAAGCCGTCGCCGGCGGGCGGCGTGGCCTGGGGCGCTGCGGAGGCCGCTGGCGCAGTAAACGAGACGGGTTTATCGCTGCCCTTCATCTCGCTGAGCACGTCTTCAATTATCTGGCGCAGCAATTTTTCATTAATTTCCATTTCTCACCCCTTAATCAATCTCGTTGGGATCAAGAGCGCCAGGGATGTTTTTAATCTCTTCCCAGCGTTCGCCCTGCAGGCGATAGCCCGTTGCCGGACCGGCATAGTCGTTAACATCGTTGACGGCTGACAGCACCTGCCCATCGCCGACGATAATTGCGGAGGTATGCAGATAGTCTCCGGTCAGCTTGGCTTTCTGGATGTTGAGCATGTCCTGGGCCACGTCGGTGAACCCGCCCTGCGCCAGCGCTTTCACTACTTCCAGGCCGTTGCGGTTTTTATTGATGATTTCCTGGGCGAACTTGATGTCTTCGACGATGTTGCGCTCCGGCATATCTTTCGAACCGTGGGCGTAGGTCGCGGCTTCAACTTCTTCATCGGTAATCGGCGGCAGCCCCATTCCGGCAAAAACGGCCTGCAGCGCGCGGGCAGCCTTATTACGGATGGCAATAACATCTTCTTCGCGAACCGGACGCAGACCGCCGTCCACCTTCAGGTCGCGCTGGATGACGTTGTAGTCGTCAAAGTCTTCGGCATCTTCGTTGGAACCGGCGAACATGTTGTCGTAGTTCGGCACCGCGGAATAACCGGAAGAGATAAAGTCGGTCCCCGGCAGAAACTGCATCAGCAGGCGCGCGGTACGACGCATATCGGAGTGGGTGAAGGTCTGGTCGTTACTGGAGGCGCACTCCAGATCCAGCGACGAACAGATCAGGTTTTCCGCCAGCACCGCGCGAATGCCGGAAGGCACCGCAGACGGCACGCCGATGCAGCTAACGGAGCCGTTTTGCAGCCCCTGTACGCCCGCGGCTTTGGTGATGTAGATGCAGCGCGCTTCCAGGTAAAGCATGGATTTGCCTTCGGCGTAGCCCATCTGCACTTCGGAGCCGGAGCCGGAGGTGAAGCGCATTTTCAGACCGCGAGAGGCGTAGGAGGAGGCTAAGAAACCCTTCGACCACGGCGTGTCGTCGCCGTCGGTAAAGACCGGTTCGGTACCGTAGACGGAGATGGTTTCGGCGTAGCAGGTGTGGCCCAGCATGCCGAGCTTCAGCTCGGTGGCTTCTTCCAGCGAGCACTGAGTCAGTACGCCCGGACGGCCTACCTGCGAGCCGACCAGCAGCGCGATGGCGTTGAACGGCGCGTAGCGCGCTACCGCAACGGTGGTTTCCTGTTCGTCAAATCCGCGCCATGCGCCTTCGGCGGCGTCGGCGGCAATCTGTACCGGGTTATCTTTGACGTTGGTGACGTGCGCCTGCTGGGATGGGGTGCGGCGGGCGCGCATTTTCTGCATCGCCATCATCATCTCAACGACGTTCATATGCGAAACCACTTCGACAATTTTTGCCGGCGTCATCGCGGTGGTCAGCGGGACGATTTCGCTGCGTTTAACGTTCGGATCGCACAGCATGTTGGCCAGCTTAACCGAATCCATCGCCATCACTTCTTCGGCGCGATTCAGGTTGATACCGTAGCGGGCGATAAAGTGGTCGATCAGGTCAAAATCGCTCACCGGTTTCCCGTCCAGCTCGGTCACCGCGCCGTTAACGATTTTTATCGACGGTTTCGGATCGTTCGGGCTTTCCATCGCGATAAAGCCTTCTTCGATCCACTCCTTAACGAAGCCGTCCTGATTCACAGGGCGTTTCGCCAGTGCTTCAAATCTTTTCGATCTCATGAATCAGCCTCGTGGGTATCAGATGTAGGACGGGCGATCGTTTTTCGGTTCAGAACCGAGGGTCGCAAGGACGGTTTTACCGATTTCGCGCGCGGAGGTGACTGCCTGGCGGACCGCGCCGGAGTCGCCGGAAATCACCAGGATGGCTTCGTTACTGAAGCTGGTGCCGTGCGCCGGAGAGCTATACGCCACGACTTCCACGTTGGCTGACTTCAGGGCGGTATCGGCCATCAGCACGCCAACGGAGGCCGGTGCGCCGACGATAATGCCGCAGGCGCGGCCAATCGGCGTGCCGAAGGCTTTTTCCAGGGCGTAGCTGGCGCGGGCGGTGTACTGCAGCTCGATATGTCCGGCTTCATTGCCGTAAACATCGCCGAAGGTGCGGTCGAGCTCTTTCAGCGCCACTTCAATCCCGCGCTTAACGTCGGAAACGTCGTTGCCGCCTAAAATAATCAGCGAACCGTGGCCCGCGCCGCCTTTGGTATCGCGCGGAAGCTCAATGCTGACCACTTCGGTGTTGGTGGCTTTCACCGCTTCGTCCGCCGCCATAATGTGCGGGCCAGCGCCGGTGCGGGCGCCGAGAATGCCGATGGAGCGATAGCGCTTTTCAAGCTTCATCGCGTCCAGCAGGGCGGTATCGACGTTGGCGATAACCAGACCCAGGGTGTCGCCAATGGCGGTCCCGACAAATTCCGTTAAACTGCAGCTTTTTTCTGCCATAGCCGTCTCTCGTATTGGATGGTTTTCAGTAGGGATGGCCTGCTGTTCCGGCGTTGCCACGCGGGCAATCACCTGAGCCATGATCTGTTCAACCAGCTCATTGCTGCTCATTGGCTAATTCCCTTCGGTAAGATTTTTTCTACATCGGTGTGAGGGCGTGGGATGACGTGTACGGCTTTCACTTCACCCACGTTACGTGCGGCGGCGGCGCCCGCATCGGTGGCCGCTTTTACCGCGCCAACATCGCCGCGCACGATGACGGTTACCAGCCCGGAGCCAATCTTTTCATAGCCCACTAACATCACATTGGCTGACTTAACCATTGCATCAGCGGCCTCTATGGCTGCGGTTAAGCCTTTGGTTTCTACCATTCCTAGTGCTTCTTGTTGCATAAAGACCTCGCATGGAGTGTTCCGATAGTGGGGACTATAAGAAGATGCGAGGAAAAAGAATGGCTGACTTCAATTTGATGGTGAAAAAATAGTGGGTATTGGATAATATAAAATTGTCGTTTATTTATTTAACTGTTTGATGTTATTTGTTATTTTTATTTGTTCTGATGTGATTATCTTGTTTTGTATATTCCATATTTACAAATTTGTTCATGACGGTTTTAATTTAATCTGCTATGCGCGAGAAACTAATTTGTGATGTTTGTTGGAAAACGTTGAACTGGTTTTAGCAATATTTTTGCATGCCATGGCGGTGGCATAATGGCGAAAGCCGCGCGTGAGCAATGCAATTCTGCGTTATTTAATGACAATAATTTGTTATTGATGCCCGAATTTTCCGGAGGCTGCCGTCAGCAGGTTGCCAACAATTTGCGGACGGGAGTTCATATAGTGGTGCCCGTTGTACTCTACTGCCAGCAGGAGGTTGGCTGGTCAGGACACGAACTCTGCTAAGAAGGTGTCACCATGAATGATTCGTTAAAAGCGCAATGTACCGCCGAGTTTCTGGGCACCGGGCTGTTTTTGTTTTTCGGCATCGGCTGCCTGAGCGCGTTAAAGGTGGCGGGCGCCAGCCTCGGACTGTGGGAGATATGCATTATCTGGGGGTTGGGGATCTCGCTTGCCGTCTATCTGACGTCGGGGATCTCCGGCGGGCATCTTAACCCGGCGGTGACCGTCGCGTTATGGCTGTTTGCCTGCTTTCCCGGCCGAAAAGTTTTCCCCTATATCGTTTCACAGGTTGCCGGCGCCTTCGGCGGCGCGGTGCTGGCCTATGTGCTGTACAGCACGATGTTTACCGAGTTTGAATCCGCCCACCATATCGCGCGCGGCAGCGTAGAGAGCCTGCAGCTGGCGAGTATTTTCAGCACCTACCCGGCGGCATCGCTGAGCATCTGGCATGCGGCGCTGGTTGAAGTGGTGATCACCTCCATGCTGATGGGGATGATTATGGCGCTGACCGACGACGGCAACGGCGTACCGAAAGGACCGTTGGCCCCGCTGCTGATCGGCCTGCTGGTGGCGGTCATTGGCGCTTCAACCGGGCCGCTGACCGGCTTTGCGATGAATCCGGCGCGTGATTTTGGGCCGAAGCTGTTTACGTGGATGGCGGGTTGGGGCGATATCGCGATGACCGGCGGAAGGGATATTCCGTACTTTATTGTGCCGATTATTGCGCCACTGATCGGCGCTTGTCTCGGCGCGGCCATCTATCGTTATCTGATTGGTAATAATCTACCGTGTAATACCTGTAAATTAGAGGATTAAGGTCACGGCTGAAATAGCCAAAAATTTTCATGAACCGGTATCACGAACTGGCCAAAAACGTCTCCCACGGATGGGAGACTTTTGCTATCGTATTATTCTTTTATCGTTGGCGGCAATGGATGATGAAAGGAAGTAAATATTAAAGAAATGTTTTATTTATAACAAAAAATTAACTGAGAGGTTTTATCATGATTTCTGCGAGCACACTGAACTCAGAACTCATTAATAAAATCGCACAGGATTTTGCGCAGGCCACCAGTCTGGCGGTGGTGGTCGTCAATATTCATGGTGATGAAATATCTGAACTGTTTAACTTCACACCTTTTTGCCAGCTGATGCGCCAGCATCCCCAGCACAGCACCCGCTGTCGAATGAGCGACCGCTGCGGCGGGCTTGAGGCGTCTAAAACCGATCAGCTCTGTATCTACCGCTGCCACGCCGGGTTAACCGATTTCTCCATTCCTCTGGTCATTGCCGGTCACCTTGTGGGCTTTGTGCTTTGCGGCCAGGTGCGCTTAAGCAACGATGTTGAACTGGTCGATATCCTCAACGTGGATGACCGCTGGCAGGCCGACCCCGAGCTGCTTAAAGCGTTTCGCGACGTGCCGGAAATGGACTACGCCAGAGTGATTGCTTCTGCTGATTTACTGAAGCTTATCGTCGAAAACTGCCTGAAAAAACAGCTCAACTTTGTGGTGATTAAAGATAATCCCCAGCAGCCGGAACCTGCGCGCGCCAGCCGGGTCGCCAGCCCTCATGACAGCAAAATGAAGAAGGCGCTGCGCTACATTGACGCCCATTTATCCGACGAGCTTCGCCTGGAAGACGTCGCCGCTCACGTTTATCTCAGCCCCTATTACTTCAGTAAGCTGTTCAAAAAATATCAGGGTATCGGCTTTAATGCCTGGGTGAACCATCAGCGGATGGTGAGCGCCAAAGAGCTGCTATGCCACAGCGACTGGAGCATCGCCAGCATTGCGCGGAATTTAGGATTTTCGCAAACCAGCTATTTTTGCAAAGTTTTTCGCCAGGCCTATCAGGTGACTCCGCAGGCCTATCGTCAGCAAATTAACGCCAGATCACAAACTGAGTCAGTTTAAATGACAATAATTTGTTATCGCCGGTTTTTGTTATACCCGCGTATCCTGCTCATTCTAAAATGAAAATATCTCATTCACAGCAATAAATTGTCATAGCGCAACAAAATAATAATGAGAGAACGATAAACTGCACCAGTTTTTATTTATTTGATGGGATAGAGTGATATCCGAAATGGCTTTCAGCGCGCCATCGGCGTAATGAAACGGCTTTGGTAATTAAAAATTAAACACGACGGGAGCCATCCAGCTTCCGTAAAATGTTCCGGGAATCATTCGAGTGGGTTTCATCCCCCTCGAATCATGACGGACTAAACCGACAGGCGCCAGGGAAGGGGGTGTGAATCCCCCGCAGCCCCCGCTGCTGTGATGCTGACGAACCCATATATACGCTAAATAATTCGCGTTGTAGGAAGGCGGCAAGCGAGTGAATCCCCAGGAGCTTACACAGGTAAGTGACTGGGGTGAACAAGTTAAGCCAACGCACATACAACGTGAAGTATGACGGGTATGACCACTGATCTGCTTAGCGGATTGGGAAGGATGGGGAAGGACGACGCTAAGCCAGAAGACCTGCCTGTCGGTAATAATCAACAACTTCGGTGGGAAGTGGGTTGCTCAGATGCGTACAGTCGAAAGACTGGGAATGCACGCAGCCCTACCACCCGGCACAGGATCGGGGTATGGCAGCCAGGCAGCACGCATTTATTCTCGCAGGTACCGGCAGCGGTTGTGGTAAAACTACGGTCACGCTTGGCCTGCTCAGCCTGTTGAAGCAGCGCGGCATGCGGGTTCAGCCCTGCAAAGTCGGCCCGGACTACCTCGACACCGGCTGGCACACCGCCGTCAGCGGCGTCGCTTCCCGCAACCTCGACAGCTTTATGCTCCCGGAACCGGTGCTTAACGCGCTATTTTGCGAACAGATGCAGCGGGCGGATATCGCGGTCATTGAGGGCGTGATGGGGCTGTATGACGGCTTCGGTACCGACCCTGGCTACTGCAGCACCGCCGCGATGGCTAAACAGCTCGGCTGTCCGGTCATTTTGCTGGTAGATGGCAAAGCGGTTTCCACCTCCATCGCCGCCACGGTGATGGGATTTCAACACTTCGACCCCAGCCTCAACATTGCCGGCGTTATCGTCAACCGCGTCAACAGCGAATCCCATTATCAGCTTCTCAAAGGCGCCATTGAACGCTATTGCGGGCTGCCGGTGCTCGGCTACGTACCGCGAATGGAAGGGGTGTCGTTACCCGAACGCCATCTGGGGCTGGTTACCGCTCGCGAGTCGCTGGTTAACCAGCAGCCGTGGCGCGATTTTGCCCACACGCTGGCGCAAACGCTGGATATTGAACGGCTTCTTACCCTCAGCCAGCTCTCCATTCTGCCCACCGGGGAGTGGCCGGCGCTGCCGTCCCCTGATGCTGGCGCGGGCCTGACGCTGGCGCTGGCCGACGACGAGGCCTTCAACTTTTACTACCCGGATAACCTCTCGCTGCTTGAACGCTGCGGAGTGAATATCGTGCGCTTCAGCCCGCTGCGCGATAGCGAGCTGCCACCGTGCCAGATGATTTGGCTCGGCGGCGGCTATCCGGAAATTCATGCTGCCGCGCTGGCGGCCAATACGCCGATGCTGGCGCAGCTGCGGGAGGCGCACCGGCGCGGGGTGGCGATTTACGCCGAGTGCGGCGGTTTGATGTATCTCGGCAGCTCCCTGGAAGACGCCAGCGGCGACATCTATCCGATGGCCAACCTGATCCCCGGCCACAGCAAGATGGGCAAACGGCTTACCCGCTTTGGCTACTGCGAGGCGCGGGCGATGCGGCAAACGCTGCTGGCGGCGCCCGGCGAAACCCTGCGCGGGCATGAATTTCACTACTCGGATTTTACTCCCGAGTCCCCGGCGGTTCTGGCCTGCCGCAAGGTCCGCGACGGTATGACCCTTCAGCAGTGGTCCGGCGGCTGGCAGGTGGGCAACACGTTCGCCAGCTATCTGCACCTGCACTTTGCGCAGCGCCCCACCATGCTCAACCACTGGCTGGCTGCGGCAAGGAGCGCGCTATGACGCTGCTGGCATGGGGCGTTGCCTGGCTCCTCGATTTTATCATCGGCGATCCGCAGAGCTGGCCGCATCCGGTGCGCTGGATTGGCAGCCTGATCGCCGCCGTTCAGCGCGGCGTGCGCCGCTATTGCCGCAGCGATGTCGCCCTGCGCGTCGGCGGCGGGGTGATGTGGCTGGTGGTGGTCGGGCTAACGTGGAGCATCTGCTGGGGCGTGCTGACGCTGGCGCAGAGGATTCATCCGTGGCTTGGCTGGCTGGCTGAGGTCTGGATGATTTTCACCGTGCTGGCCGGACGCTGCCTGGCGCAGTCGGCGCGGGACGTCGAGCGACCGCTGCGCGCGGGGGATCTGGCGGAAAGCCGCGTCAAACTCTCATGGATTGTCGGCCGCGACACGACGCAGCTTGCGCCGCAGCAGATTAATCGCGCGGTTGTTGAGACGGTGGCGGAGAACACCGTTGACGGGATTATCGCGCCGCTCTTCTTCCTGCTGCTCGGCGGCGCGCCGCTGGCGATGGCCTATAAAGCGGTCAACACCCTGGATTCGATGGTCGGCTATAAGCACGAAAAATACCGGGCCATCGGCATGGTCAGCGCCCGCCTTGATGATGTCGCCAACTTTATCCCCGCTCGCCTGAGCTGGCTGCTTATCATCCTCGCCGCGCTCCTCTGCGGTGAAGCGAGTGGCCGCGCGCTGCGCATCGGCTGGCGCGATCGCTACAACCACAGCAGCCCAAACTGCGGATGGTCGGAGGCCGCCGTCGCCGGGGCGCTCGGCATCCGGCTTGGCGGCCCTAACGATTACTTTGGTCAGCGCGTGGAGAAGCCGTGGATTGGCGAGGCGACGCGCGATATTTCCGTAGACGATATTTCCCGAACGATTCGACTGATGTGGGTGTCTTCGACCCTGGCGCTGGCGCTGTTTATGGCGGTCCGGTTCTGGCTGGTCGGCGCAGCCTGAGGACAAATGAATGCACTATATCCAGCAACCGCAGGCGATTGAGGCGAAAAGCTTCGACATTATTGGCGACATTATTGCGCAGACCCGCCCGGACTACCGCTTTGCCAGCCCGCTACACGAAGCCATTATCAAGCGGGTGATCCACACCACCGCCGATTTTGACTGGCTGGATATCCTGTGGTTTTCGCCCGACGTGCTTCCTCGCTTAAGCGCCGCCCTGAGCCAGCCCTGCACGCTTTATACCGATACCACCATGGCCCTTTCCGGGATCAATAAAACTCTGCTGGCGAAATTCGGCGGCGAGTGCCGCTGCTATATCAGCGATCCGCGGGTGGTGGCGGAGGCCAAAGCGCAGGGGATGACCCGCTCGATGGCGGCGGTCGATATTGCGGTTGCCGAAGAGGGCGAGAAGGTGTTTGTTTTCGGCAATGCGCCCACCGCGCTGTTTCGTCTGCTGGAGCATGATGTCGCGGTCAACGGCGTGATTGGCGTGCCGGTCGGCTTCGTCGGCGCGGCGGAGTCGAAAGACGCCCTGACGCAGAGCGGCCTGCCGGGCATTGCCGCGCTGGGTCGTAAAGGCGGCAGCAACGTCGCCGCCGCTATCGTCAACGCCATTCTGTACCACTTACAGGGGGCGAGATGAGCGAGCAATCCTTCGACGCCCCGGTATGGCACAACGGCAAGGCGCTGCGTAAAGGCTATACCACCGGATCCTGCGCCACGGCGGCGGCAAAGGTCGCGGCGCTGATGGTGATGCGCCAGCACCTCATTCATCAGGTCTCCATCGTGACTCCTTCCGGCGTCACCCTGTGTCTTAACGTCGAATCGCCGCACGTCGAAGGGCAGCAGGCGATCGCCGCGATTCGTAAAGACGGCGGCGATGACGTTGACGCCACCCACGGCATGCTGATTTTCGCCCGCGTGACGCTCGACGACTCCGGCGAGATAACCCTGCGCGGCGGCGAAGGTATTGGCACAGTCACCCGCAAAGGGATCGGCCTGCCCATCGGCAGCCCGGCGATTAACCGCACCCCGCGCCACACCATTGAGTCGGCGGTGCGCGAAGCGATAGGCCCGTCGCGCGGGGCTGAAGTAGAAATTTTCGCCCCGGAGGGCGAGGCGCGGGCGCAGAAAACCTATAACTCGCGGCTCGGGATCCTGGGTGGTATCTCGATTATCGGCACCACCGGTATCGTGACGCCGATGTCGGAAGAGAGCTGGAAGCGTTCGCTGTCGCTGGAGCTGGAAATTAAGCGCGCGGCGGGGCTGGAGCGGGTGGTGCTGGTGCCGGGCAACCACGGTGAACGCTTCGTACGCGAGCAGATGGGCATCGACTCGCAGGTGGTGGTCACCATGAGCAACTTCGTCGGCTACATGATTGAAGAGGCCGTCCGCCTCGGGTTCCGTCAGATCGTGCTGATTGGCCATCCCGGCAAGCTGATTAAAGTCGCCGCCGGGATCTTCCACACCCACAGCCATATCGCCGATGCGCGGATGGAAACCCTGGTCGCGCATCTGGCGCTGCTGGGCGCGCCGCTGGCGCTGCTGCATCTGGTAAGCGAATGCGATACCACCGAAGCGGCGATGGAGCACATCGACGCGTACGGTTTTCAGCCTATCTATAACCATCTTGCTGAACGCATCTGCCTGCGGGTGATGCAGATGCTGCGCTTTACCAAAACGCCGCCCGTCTGCGACGCCATCATGTTCTCCTTTGATAACAAGGTCCTCGGCAGCAATCGCCCGGTGGCCGAGATTGCGCGGGAGATGTCATGTTAACGGTGGTCGGCATGGGCCCGTCAGGCCTGCATTTGATGACGCCGGCGGCGCGGGACGCGGTCGCCAGCGCGGACGCGCTGGTGGGCGGCAAGCGGCATTTGCAGCAATTCCCTGAGTTTGACGGCGAACGGTTTGCGCTGGGTGCCAATATCGCCGAACTGCTGGAGTGGATCGGTGAGCGTGACGCGCAGAAGGTGGTGGTGCTGGCCTCCGGCGACCCGCTGTTTTACGGCATCGGTACGCGGCTGATCGCCCACTTTGGCATCGAGCGCGTGCGCATTATCCCCGGCATCAGCGCGGTGCAGTATCTCTGCGCGAAGGCCGGTATCGATATGAACGATATCTGGTTGACCAGCAGCCACGGGCGGGACGTCTGTTTTGATGAGCTGGCGCGCCAGCGCAAGGTGGCGATGGTGACCGACGGGCGCTGCGGGCCGCGGGAAATCGCCGCCCAGCTGGCGGCGCGGGGTAAAGGGTATCGCTGGATGGTGATTGGCGAAAATCTGGCGATGGATAACGAGCGGATCCACTGGCTACCGGTCAGTGAGGTCGATGCCGAATATGAGATGAACGCGGTGGTGATCCTCGATGAAAGATGAGCTTTTTCTGCGCGGCGAGAAGGTGCCGATGACCAAAGAGGCGGTTCGCGCGCTGGCGCTGGCCAAACTTGAACTGCACCGGGCAAGCCACCTGATTGATATCGGCGCCGGTACCGGCAGCGTGTCGATTGAGGCGGCGCTGCAGTATCCCTCTTTGCAGGTAACCGCCATCGAACGCAACCCCGCGGCTCTCCGGCTGCTGGACGAAAATCGCCAGCATTTCACCTGCGGCAATATTGAGATCCTGCCCGGCGAAGCGCCGATGGTGATTACCGGGCGGGCCGACGCCATTTTTATGGGCGGCAGCGGCGGCCGTCTCGACGAACTGATTGACTGGTCGTGGCAGCAGCTCTATCCCGGCGGCCGTCTGGTGATGACTTTTATCCTGCAGGAGAACCTGAACGCGGCTCTCGACTATCTGCAGCAGCGGGGGATTACACAGATTGATTGCCTGCAGCTGAACGTCTCATCGCTGACCGCGCTGGGCAGCGGCCACTATTTCAAACCGAATAATCCCGTTTTTGTTATCGCCTGTCAGAAGGAAGAAAACCATGGCTGAGACATTTGACCCCCGTAGTGTGTGGTTCGTTGGCGCAGGGCCGGGCGACCGTGAGCTAATTACCCTCAAGGGCTACCGCTTGCTGCAGCAGGCCCAGGTGGTGATCTACGCCGGGTCGCTGATAAACACCGCGCTGCTGGAGTACTGCCCGCCTGGGGCGGAGTGTCACGACAGCGCCGAACTGCATCTGGAGCAAATTCTCGACCTGATGGAAGCCGGCGTTAAAGCCGGGAAAACGGTGGTGCGTTTACAGACCGGGGACGTGTCGCTGTACGGCTCGGTCCGCGAGCAGGGCGAAGAGCTGACCAAACGCGGTATCGACTGGCAGGTGGTGCCGGGCGTCAGCGCGTTTCTGGGCGCGGCGGCGGAGCTGGGCGTCGAGTACACCGTGCCGGAAGTCTCCCAGAGCCTGATCATCACCCGCCTTGAAGGGCGCACGCCGGTACCGGCGCGCGAGCAGCTTGAATCATTTGCCAGCCACCAGACTTCAATGGCGATTTACCTTTCCGTGCAGCGCATTCACCGGGTAGCGGAGCGCCTGATGGAAGGCGGCTATCCGGCAACCACGCCGGTGGCGGTGATCTATAAAGCGACCTGGCCGGAAAGCCAGACCGTACGCGGTACGCTGGCGGATATCGGCGACAAGGTACGCGAGGCGGGGATCCGCAAAACGGCGCTCATTCTGGTCGGGAATTTCCTGGGCGCTGAGTATCACTACTCAAAACTCTACGCGGCGGACTTTAGCCATGAATACCGTAAAGCCTGAATCAATCGCGCTTTTCTGCCTGACGCCAGGGGGCGTTCGGCTGGCGAAACGGCTGGCGGCGATGCTGCCGTTAACCTGCTTTACCAGCGAGAAGCTGCTGGAAGAGGGGTTTCTTCCCTTTGAAAACGGTTTTGCCAGCGCCGCGCGCGAGGCCTTCAGCAGCTATTCGGCGCTGATTTTCATCGGCGCCACCGGGATCGCGGTACGCGTGCTGGCCCCGCTGGTGAATGATAAGTTCAGCGACCCGGCGGTGGTGGTGATCGACGAACGCGGCCAGCACGTTATTAGCCTGCTTTCCGGCCATGCGGGGGGCGCGAATGCCCTGAGCCGCTATCTGGCCGGGATGCTCGGCGCCGACCCGGTGATCACCACCGCCACCGACGTCAACGAGTTGGCGGCCCTGGATACGCTGGCATTCCAGCTTAATGCCCGGATGAGCGACTTTCGCGCGGCGGTGAAAACCGTCAACCAGATGCTGGTCAGCCATCAGCGCGTCGGTCTGTGGTGGGACGACGAGCTGGATGAAGACGTCCGCCACTGCGACCGGCGGGGGTTTATCACCGTGACCGATCTGCACCAGCTTCCCGAGCTGGATGCGCTGGTCTGCGTCACGCTGCGCAACGAACTGCCGCCGATCGCCGTCCCGCACTGGAAGCTGGTGCCGCAGCGGGTGGTCGCCGGCATTGGCTGCCGCCGCGATACGCCATTCCCGCTATTAGCGGCGCTGCTGGCGCGCCAGCTTGAGGCGCAGCGCCTGGATCCGCTGGCGCTGAAAGCTATCGGCAGCGTCACGTTGAAGCAGCACGAGCAGGGGCTGATTCAGCTGGCTTCCTGCTGTCGCGTACCGTTCGAAACCTTTCCCGCTGATGCCCTGCGCGAGCATGAGCATCACTTTCCCGCTTCATCGTTCGTCAGAAAAACCGTCGGCGTGGGGAGCGTATCCGGTCCGGCGGCCTGGCTGCTGAGCCATGGGCAACTGTTAGGCGAAACCCTGCGCGAACAGGGCGTCACTATTACTTTGGGAGTTTCACACTGATGTTAAGCGTAATCGGAATCGGCCCTGGCTCGCAGTCCATGATGACCATGGAGGCCATTGAAGCGCTGCAGGCGGCGGAAATCGTCGTTGGCTATAAGACCTACACGCACCTGGTGAAAGCCTTTACCGGCGATAAGCAGGTGATCAAAACCGGAATGTGCAAAGAGATTGAGCGCTGCCAGGCGGCGATTGAGCTGGCGCAGGCCGGGCATAACGTGGCGCTGATCAGCAGCGGCGATGCCGGTATTTACGGCATGGCCGGACTGGTGCTCGAACTGGTCAGCAAGCAGAAGCTGGATGTGGAAGTCCGCCTGATCCCGGGGATGACCGCCAGCATTGCCGCCGCCTCGCTGCTGGGCGCGCCGCTGATGCACGACTTCTGCCATATCAGCCTCAGCGACCTGCTGACCCCGTGGCCGGTGATTGAAAAACGCATTGTCGCCGCCGGGGAAGCCGACTTCGTCATCTGTTTTTACAATCCGCGCAGCCGCGGCCGCGAGGGCCATCTGGCGCGCGCCTTTGAGCTGCTGTCGGCCAGTAAAAGCGCGCAGACCCCGGTGGGAGTCGTGAAATCCGCCGGACGTAAAAAACAGGAGAAATGGCTGACCACCCTGGGGGAGATGGATTTTGCACCGGTCGATATGACCAGCCTGGTGATCGTCGGCAACAAAGCGACGTATATCCAGGATGGCCTGATGATCACGCCGCGAGGCTACGTGCTGTGAGCCACGGCGAGGTGCTGGTGATGGGCGGAACCAGCGACGCGAGGGCGCTGTGTCAGCAGCTTGACGCGGCGCAGGTCCCCTACACCCTGTCGGTGGCGACGCCCACCGGTCAGCAGCTGGCGGGGGATATTCGCGGCCAGGTGCGCTGCGGGCGCCTCGAGCTGGAGGAGATGATCGCCTGGCTGAAAGCTAACCGGACCCGCTGGGTGATCGATGCTTCGCACCCCTACGCCGAAGCGGTAAGCCGCAATATCGTCCGGGCCTGTGAAACCGCCGGCGTGCTGCTGAGCCGCTATCAGCGCCCAGAGCAGCTGAGCGGCCTGACGCATCCGCTGCTCTATACCGTGGAGAGCATTGAACAAGCCTGCGAGGTGGCGCGGCGTTTCGGCCAGCGCGTGCTACTCACCACGGGAAGTAAAGATCTGGCGCGCTGGCGGGCGGGATTAGGCGACAAAACGCTGCTGGCCCGGGTGTTGCCGGTCGCCGATGTCATCGCCCAATGCGCCGCGCTGGGGTTTGGCGTTGGCGAGATTTTCGCCCTGTGCGGGCCGTTCAGCGCCGAATTCAACGCCGCTTTCTACCGCCAGTGCCGGGCCGACGTGGTGATCACCAAAGCCTCCGGCGCCGAAGGCGGCTATCAGGAAAAAGTACAACCCTGTCTGGATGCCGGTATCCCCTGCATCGTGATTACGCGCCCGGCGCCGCTGGTGACGGGTGAAGAGTTACTGGAAAGTCAGGCTGCCTTTGCCCGGCGCTTATCGCGCTGGCTGGCCGCTGCTTAAGGAGTCAGAAATGAAAAAAGCGCTTCTGGTGGTCAGTTTTGGCACCAGCTATCCCGACACCTGTGAAAAGAACATCGTCGCCTGCGAGCGCGAGCTGGCGGCCAGCTGTCCGGACCGCGACACCTTTCGCGCCTTCACCTCCGGGATGATTATCCGCAAGCTCAAACAGCGCGACGGTATCGAGATTGATACGCCGCTGCAGGCATTGCAGAAGCTGGCCGAGCAGGGCTACCAGGATGTGGCGATTCAGTCGCTGCACATTATCAACGGCGATGAGTATGAAAAGATCGTCCGCGAAGTGCAAAGCCTGCGCCCGCTGTTCCTCCGCCTGACGCTGGGGGCGCCGCTGCTGAGCAGCCATCACGATTATGTCCAGCTGATGCAGGCGCTGCGCCAGCAGATGCCGCCGCTTGCTGCCGATGAAACGGTGGTCTTTATGGGCCACGGCGCCAGCCATCACGCTTTCGCCGCCTACGCCTGTCTGGATCATATGATGACGGCGAAGGGATTTCCGGCGCGGGTCGGCGCGGTCGAGAGCTATCCGGAAGTCGATATTCTTATCGATAGCCTGCGCCAGCAGGGGGTGAAGGGCGTACACCTGATGCCGCTGATGCTGGTGGCCGGCGATCACGCCATTAACGATATGGCCTCGGACGAAGAGGACTCCTGGAAAACGCTGTTCAACGCCGCTGGTATTCCGGCAACGCCGTGGCTGAACGGGCTGGGAGAGAATCCGGCGGTGCGCGCAATGTTCGTCGCTCACCTGCAGCAGGCGCTGAGCCTGGCAATGGAGGAGGCGGCATGAGCGGCAAACTGTATGCCTTAAGTACCGGTCCTGGCGCCGCCGACCTGATCACCGTGCGCGCGGCGCGGGTGCTGAGCACGCTGGACATTCTCTACGCGCCCGCCGGACGTAAAGGCGGCGACAGCCTCGCGCTCTCCATCGTGCGCGAGTATATCGGCGAACGGACCGAAGTGCGCTGCTGCCATTTCCCGATGAGCGCCGACAGCGCGGAAAAAGAGGCGGTGTGGGATGAGGTTGCCGCCGCGCTGGTTCAGGAAGTGGAAGCGGGCAAGCAGGTCGGGTTTATTACCCTCGGCGACGCCATGCTGTTCAGCACCTGGGTGTTCTTACTCCAGCGTATCGGCTGCCCGGAGTGGCTGGAGATTGTTCCTGGCGTCACCTCTTTTGCCGCCATTGCCGCGCGTTCAAAAACGCCGCTGGCCATGGAGCAGCAATCGCTGGCGGTGATCTCCTGCACCGCGCCGGAAACGGAAATCGAGCAGGCGCTGCGCCAGCATGAAAGCCTGGTGCTGATGAAAGTGTACGGGCGGTTTCCCCGCATCAAAGCGCTGCTGGCGAAAAACGGTCTGCTGGATGCCGCGCTGATGATGTCTGAAGCCACGCTGCCGGGCGAGCAGTGCTGGCGCCATCTCAATGACGTCAGCGACGACCAGCCGCTGCCCTATTTCTCGACCATTCTGGTCAATAAACAGTGGGAGTATGCAGAATGAAACTTGAACAACAGCTAAAACAGCTGTCTTTCAGCGGGTTAGCTGCGGCGCTATTGCTGATAGCGGTTCCCGAAAAGGCTTTCGCGATGCACATCATGGAGGGGTTTTTACCGCCGATGTGGGCCCTGGCATGGTGGCTGCTGTTTTTACCCTGCCTGTGGTACGGGCTGGTGCGCCTGCGCCGCATTGTGCAGGAAGATAACAATCAGAAGGTGCTGCTGGCGCTGTGCGGGGCGTTTATTTTTGTCCTCTCGGCGCTGAAAATTCCTTCCGTCACCGGCAGCTGTTCCCACCCGACCGGCGTCGGCCTGGCGGTGATTCTCTTCGGGCCTGGCGTGGTGGCGATCCTTGGCGCCATCGTACTGCTGTTCCAGGCGCTGCTGCTGGCGCACGGCGGGCTGACGACGCTCGGCGCGAACGGGATGTCGATGGCGGTCATCGGGCCGGTGGTCGGCTATATGGTGTGGAAAATGGCCTGCCGCGCGGGCATTCGCCGCGACGTCGGGGTGTTTCTCTGCGCGATGCTGGCGGATCTGATGACCTACTTTGTCACCTCCGTACAGCTCGGCGTGGCCTTTCCGGATCCCGCCGCCGGCGCGAGCGGATCGATCGTCAAGTTTATGGGGATCTTCTGCCTGACGCAGATCCCGATCGCCATTGCTGAAGGGCTGTTAACCGTCATGATCTACGACCAGTTGACCAAACGTCAGCTGATTACCGCACAGGGGCATTAACATGAAAAAAACGCTGATATTGTTCGCCATGGTGGTGGCGCTGGTGATCCTGCCGTTCTTTGTCGATCACGGCGGCGAATTCGGCGGTTCGGACGGCGAGGCGGAGAGCCAGATTCAGGTGGTCGCGCCGCATTATGAGCCGTGGTTCCAGCCGCTGTACGAACCGGCGAGCGGAGAAATTGAGAGCCTGCTGTTTACGCTCCAGGGCTCTCTCGGCGCGGCGGTCATTTTCTATATTCTGGGCTACAGCAAAGGCAGACAGCGCCGTGATGACCGGGTTTGACCGACTCAGCTATCAGAGCCGCTGGTTTCACGTCGCGCCGGAGCGCAAGTTCCTGTTCTGGCTGCTGCTGATGGTGCTGGCTTTTACCCTGCCTCCGTGGGGGCAGGGTATCGAAATGGCGCTGATTGCCGCCTTAACCTGCTGGCTGCTGCGGGTCTCGCCGTGGCGCTGGTGCCGTTGGATGGCGCTGCCGTTTGGCTTCCTGCTGATCGGTGTGCTGACCATTCTGTTTAGCGTTAGCCGCAATCCGCAGGATCTGCTGGTGAGCCTGCCTCTGGGCAGCGTCTGGCTGGGCATCACATCGGAGGGGCTGACGACCGCCAATCAGACCTTCTGGCGCAGCCTGGCGGCGCTGGCGTCCACCTTCTGGCTGGTGCTGAATCTGCCGTTCCCGCAGCTTATTGTGCTGCTCAAGCGCGGGCGGGTGCCGCGGCTGCTGACCGAGCAAATCCTGCTAACCTGGCGCTTTATTTTTATTCTGTTAGACGAAGCGCTGGCGATTCACCGTGCGCAAACATTACGTTTTGGCTACCGTAGCGTGCCGAAGGGCTATCGTTCGCTGGCGATGCTGGTAGGACTGCTGTTTACCCGGGTGATGATCCGCTACCAGCAGATGAGCACCACGCTGGATATCAAACTGTATCAGGGTGATTTTCACCTTTAAGGATAAGTATGCTTGCCACGACCGATCTCTGGTTTCGCTATCAGGACGAGCCGGTGCTGAAGGGGCTGACGCTGGATTTTTCCCATCACGCCGTGACCGGACTGGTAGGGGCGAACGGCTGCGGAAAATCCACGCTGTTTATGAACCTGAGCGGTCTGCTGCGCCCGCAGAGCGGGGCGGTGCTATGGCAGGGAAAACCGCTGGACTACAGCAAGCGCGGCCTGCTGGCGCTGCGTCAGCAAGTGGCGACCGTTTTCCAGGACCCTGACCAGCAGATTTTCTATACCGATATCGACAGCGATATCGCCTTTAGCCTGAGGAACCTGGGGGTTGCGGAAGAGGAAATTGCCCGCCGGGTGGACGATGCCCTGACTCTCGTCGATGCCCAGGGGTTTCGTCACCAGCCGATTCAGTGCCTGAGCCACGGGCAGAAAAAGCGCGTGGCGATAGCCGGCGCGCTGGTGCTGCAGGCGCGCTATTTACTGCTCGACGAGCCGACGGCGGGTCTCGATCCTTCGGGACGCGCGCAGATGATCGACATCATTAAGCGTATTGCCGATCGGGGCAACCACGTGGCGATCTCCAGCCACGATATCGATCTGATCTATGAAATCAGCGATGCGGTTTACGTGTTACGCCGCGGCGAAGTGCTGGCGCACGGCGAACCCGGGGAGGTGTTTGCCCGCAGCGAACTGATGGCCCGGGCCGGGCTCACCCAGCCGTGGCTGGTGAAACTGCACGCGCAGCTCGGGCTGCCGCTGTGTAAAACCGAAGAAGAATTTTTTACGCGGATGCGAAGCAACGCGATGAAGGAGGCGTCATGACGCTGGCAATTATGTTACAGGGCACCGCTTCTGACGTCGGCAAAAGCGTGCTGGTCGCGGGGCTGTGCCGCATCTTTTATCAGGACGGGCAGCGCACCGCGCCGTTTAAATCGCAGAATATGGCGCTTAATTCCGGTATCACGCCGGATGGCAAAGAGATGGGCCGCGCGCAGATTTTCCAGGCCGAAGCGGCGGGTATTATCCCGGATGTGCGCATGAACCCGGTGCTGCTTAAGCCAACCAGCGACCGTAAAGCGCAGGTGGTGCTGATGGGCAAAGTGGCGACCGATATGGACGCGGTGAGCTATCACGAATATAAACCGCGCCTGCGGGAACAGATCCTCGCGGTTTATAACAGCCTGGCCGCCGAACATGATGTGCTGGTGCTGGAAGGGGCGGGCAGTCCGGCGGAGATCAATCTGCGCGATCGCGATATCGTCAATATGGGCATGGCCGAGATGGCCCAGTGCCCGGTGATCCTCGTGGCGGATATCGATCGCGGCGGCGTATTCGCCTCTATCTACGGCACGCTCGCGCTGCTGCACGATCGCGAGCGCGCGCGGGTCAAGGGCGTGATTATCAATAAATTTCGCGGCGACGTGGCGCTGCTGTATTCCGGGATCGAGCAGATAGAAGCGCTCACCGGCGTCCCGGTGCTCGGCGTCATGCCGTGGCTGGACGTCGATCTTGAAGATGAGGACGGCGTCGCGCTGCAAAAAGGGAAATATCTGCGCACCGACAGGCGCGATATTGAGATTGCCGTGGTCCAGGTGCCGCATATCTCTAATTTTACCGATTTCAACGCGCTGGCGGCGCAGCCGGACGTCCGCGTCCGCTATGTTCGCCAGCCGCAGGAGCTGGCGGGCGTGGATATGGTGATCCTGCCGGGCAGTAAAAATACGCTCGGCGATCTGGGCTGGCTGCGCGAGAGCGGCATGGCGCATGCGGTACTGCAGGCCCGGCGTCAGGGCGTACCGGTGCTGGGGATCTGCGGCGGCTATCAGATGCTCGGCGAAACCATAATCGATGAGGTGGAGTCGGGGCTTGGCACCCAGCCGGGGCTGGGATTGCTTAATACCGTCACCCACTTTGCGCACAGCAAAACGACGACCCAGGTCACGGCGACTCTGGCTCCGGCGCTGCCGGCGTGGCTGGCGGCAACGGCGGGGCTGGCGGTAAGCGGCTACGAAATTCATATGGGCGAAACCGAGTTGCGCGACGGCTGTCGTTCGCTGATGCAATTACATAAAGGCGGCCTGAGCGTGGCGGACGGCGCGGTCAGCGATGACGGCCTGGCGTTTGGCACCTATCTGCACGGCCTGTTCGATAGCGATGCCTTTACCCGCGCGCTGGTTAACGGCCTGCGCCAGCGTAAAGGGCTGGCGGCGCTGGATAGCGATTTCGAGTATGCACAGTATAAATCGCGCCAGTTCGATCTGCTGGCGGACGCGATGCGTCAGCATATCGATATCGAAAAAATCTACGCCATCATGCGTCAACATCAGGAGCCCGTATGCTGACTTTAGTGACCGGCGGGGCGCGCAGCGGTAAAAGCCGCCATGCCGAAGCGCTGATCGCCCATGCGCCGCAGGTACTCTATATCGCCACCTCGCAGGTCTTTGATGACGAGATGGCGGCGAGGATCCAGCACCACCGCGACGGCAGGCCCGCGCACTGGCGCACCGCCGAGCGCTGGCAGCAGCTTGATGAGCTGATCACCCCGGATATCGCCCCGGAGGAGGCGATTTTGCTGGAATGCATCACCACCCTGGTGACCAACCTGCTGTTTGCGCTGGGGGGCGACAGCTCGCCGGACGGCTGGGATTATGCGGCGATGGAGCGGGCGATCGACGCCGAAATCGCGGTACTGATTGCCGCCTGCCAGCGCTGCCCGGCCCGCGTGGTGCTGGTGACCAACGAGGTAGGGATGGGGATTGTGCCGGAAAACCGTCTTGCCCGTCATTTCCGCGATATCGCCGGACGCGTCAACCAGCGCCTGGCGGCGGCGGCAGACGAGGTGTGGCTGGTGGTGTCGGGCATTGGCGTAAAAATCAAATAGGCCAGGCGCGCCGTAACGGGCGTTATTCTTCCTGCTGGCTCTGCTATGAGTCAGCCAACAAGACGAGAACCTCTATGCAAAGCTTAACCTCTCTACTGGGCGCGATCCCTGCGCCTGATGAAAACGCGATGGCGCGCGCCCGGCTTCATATTGATGGTCTGCTGAAACCGCCCGGCAGCCTTGGACGCCTTGAAGATCTTGCCGTGCAGCTGGCGGGCATGCCCGGTCTTGGAGGTGTGCCGCAGGTGAAAAAAAAGGCGCTGCTGGTGATGTGCGCCGACCACGGCGTGTGGGACGAAGGGGTCGCCATTTCGCCAAAAGCGGTGACCGCAATTCAGGCGGCGAATATGACGCTGGGCAAAACCGGCGTTTGCGTACTGGCGGCGCAGGCGGGCGCGAAGATGCACGTGATTGATGTTGGAATCGATGCCGAGCTGATACCGGGCGTCATCAACATGCGAGTGGCGCGCGGCTGCGGCAATATCGCCGTCGGTCCGGCAATGCGCCGCAGCCAGGCGGAAGAGCTGCTGCTGGAGGTGATGCGCTATACCCGGGGGCTGGCGGAGGATGGCGTCACGCTGTTTGGCGTCGGGGAGCTCGGAATGGCCAATACCACCCCGGCGGCGGCAATCGTCAGCGTCCTGACCGGCAGCGATGCCCAGGAGGTGGTGGGCATTGGCGCTAATCTGCCGTTGGCGAAGGTTGGCAATAAAGTTGAGGTGGTACGACGGGCCATCGCCGTTAACCGCCCCGATCCGCATGATGGTCTGGACGTGCTGGCGAAAGTGGGCGGTTTTGATTTATTGGGGATGACGGGGGTGATGCTGGGCGCGGCCTCCTGCGGTCTGCCGGTGGTGCTCGATGGCTTCCTCTCCTACGCCGCGGCGCTGGCGGCGTGCCGAATGGCGCCGCAGGTGAAACCCTATCTTATCCCGTCGCACTATTCGGCGGAGAAGGGGGCGCGTATCGCGCTGGCGCACCTGGAGCTGGAGCCGTATCTCAACATGGGGATGCGCCTGGGCGAAGGCAGCGGCGCGGCGCTGGCGATGCCGATCGTGGAAGCGGCCTGCGCGATGTATCACGAAATGGGGATGCTGGCGGCGAGCAATATTGTGTTGCCGAAGGGCTGAGAAGGTGGGGGAGCGGCGCTGCGCCGTTCCCGGAATTCTGTAGCGGATTCGCGGAGCGCAGAAACAAAAAAACACCCTGGAGGGTGTTTGTAATGTTGGTTGCGGGGGCCGGATTTGAACCGACGACCTTCGGGTTATGAGCCCGACGAGCTACCAGGCTGCTCCACCCCGCGTCACCGTACTGCTTCACATTGTCAAATTTGATTGGTTGCGGGGGCCGGATTTGAACCGACGACCTTCGGGTTATGAGCCCGACGAGCTACCAGGCTGCTCCACCCCGCGTCACCGTACTGCTTTACTTCATCAAATTTTAATTGGTTGCGGGGGCCAGATTTGAACTGACGACCTTCGGGTTATGAGCCCGACGAGCTACCAGGCTGCTCCACCCCGCGTCCGTGGAAGCGCACTATACTCCGCTAGCGAGATGATGCAACCTTTTTTCGACCAAATCGACATTTTTGTAAGAATTAGCTTATAAAACGCCATGTTGTGGTGTTTTTTTACACAAATCTGTGCCATCGATGAGATCGCGCATTTCAATAGCCCCGGCGCTTTGTTATCTTCAACACGCACTAAGGCTTCGCAGCAAAAGATGAGACACCATGAAAGGACGTTGGGCAAAATATGTAGCGACGGGGGCAATGCTGGCCATGCTCGCCGCCTGTTCCTCAAAACCGACCGACCGCGGTCAGCAATATAGCGATGGCAAGTTCACCCAGCCGTTTTCACTGGTAAACCAGCCGGATGCCGTCGGGGCGCCGATCAATGCCGGCGACTTCTCCGAGCAGGTTAATCAAATTCGTAACGCTTCGCCGCGCCTCTATAACAGCCAAAGCAACGTCTATAACGCGCTGCAGGAGTGGCTGCGCGCCGGCGGCGACACCCGTACGCTGCGCCAGTTTGGCATCGACGCCTGGCAGATGCAGGGTACCGACAACTATGGCAACGTCCAGTTTACCGGCTACTACACGCCGGTGGTGCAGGCGCGCCACACCCGCCAGGGCGAATTCCAGTACCCCATTTACCGGATGCCGCCGAAGCGCGGCAAGCTGCCGTCCCGCGCCAGCATTTATGCCGGCGCGCTGAGCGATAACTATGTGCTGGCGTACAGCAACTCGCTGATGGATAACTTCATCATGGACGTGCAGGGCAGCGGTTATATCGACTTTGGCGATGGTTCGCCGCTCAACTTCTTTAGCTATGCCGGGAAAAACGGCTGGCCCTATCGCAGCATCGGCAAAGTGCTGATCGACCGCGGGGAAGTGAAGAAAGAAGATATGTCGATGCAGGCGATCCGCGAGTGGGGTGAAAAGCACAGCGAAGCGGAAGTGCGTGAGCTGCTGGAGCAGAACCCGTCGTTCGTGTTCTTTAAACCGCAGTCTTTCGCGCCGGTGAAAGGGGCCAGCGCCGTGCCGCTGATTGGCCGCGCCTCGGTGGCCTCCGACCGGTCGATTATTCCGCCGGGAACCACCTTGCTGGCCGAGGTGCCTCTGCTGGATAATAACGGCAAGTTTAACGGCCAATACGAACTGCGACTGATGGTCGCCCTCGATGTCGGCGGGGCCATCAAAGGCCAGCATTTCGACATTTATCAGGGCATTGGGCCTGACGCAGGCCACCGTGCCGGCTGGTATAACCACTATGGCCGCGTATGGGTGCTGAAAAACGCCCCGGGCGCGGGCAACGTCTTTAGCGGCTAGTACTCACGTTCTTTTCCCCGGTCGCGCTGCGCTTACCGGGGCTACGGTAGCCCGGGTAAGCGCAGCGCGACCCGGGAATGTCCACTAATTCTGAGGTTCTATGTCTGTTGTAATCAGCGATGCCTGGCGCCAGCGTTTTGGCGGTACGGCACGTTTATATGGTGAAAAAGCGCTGCAATGTTTTGCCGACGCCCACGTCTGCGTGGTCGGCATCGGCGGGGTCGGCTCGTGGGCGGCGGAAGCGCTGGCGCGAACCGGCATCGGGGCAATCACCCTTATCGATATGGACGATGTCTGCGTCACCAATACCAACCGCCAGATCCACGCCCTCAGCGGCAACGTCGGGCTGGCGAAAGCCGAAGTGATGGCGGAGCGTATTCGCCTGATCAACCCGGAGTGTCGGGTGACGGTAGTGGATGATTTCGTGACCCCGGAAAACGTGGCGGAATACCTGGACGCCGGCTTCAGCTACGTCATCGACGCCATCGATAGCGTCCGGCCGAAAGCGGCGTTAATCGCTTACTGTCGTCGCCATAAGGTGCCGCTGGTCACCACCGGCGGCGCGGGCGGACAAATCGATCCGACGCAAATCCAGGTCGCCGATCTGGCGAAAACCATCCAGGATCCGCTGGCGGCCAAACTGCGCGAGCGGCTGAAAAGCCAGTTTGGGGTGGTGAAGAACAGCAAAGGCAAGCTCGGCGTGGACTGCGTCTTCTCTACCGAAGCGCTGGTCTACCCGCAGGCGGACGGCAGCGTCTGCGCGATGAAGAGCACGGCGGAAGGGCCGAAGCGGATGGACTGCGCATCCGGGTTTGGCGCGGCGACGATGGTGACCGCGACCTTTGGCTTTGTCGCGGTATCCCATGCGCTGAGGAAAATGCTGGCGAAGGCGGAGCGGCAGACGGCGTAAATTCCCGGGTCGCGGCGCAGGCGCCTTACCCGGGCTACAAGACAATTCTCCGGAGGCACCTGTCCGGGCGACAAAACCGCGCGAACCCGTAGCCCGGGCAAGGCGCGTCAAGCGCCGCCCCCGGGATGAGCTTAAACCTCAACCTCGCGGGCGGCGGCGAGCACCGCTTCGCTCAGGGCGCTGAGCCCCTGGCTGCGCGAGGCGCTCAGCTGGCCGCGCAGCCCCAGCTCGTCGAACAGCGCCAGCGGATCCTCGGCCAGGATCCCGGCGCGGGTTTTTCCTTCCACGGCGGTTAAGAGTACGGCCAAAAGACCGCGCACAATCCGTCCTTCGCTGTCGCCAAAGAAGTGCAGCCTGCCTTCGGCATCCTCCTCATAGCCCAGCCAGACGCGGTTTTCACACCCGGCAATCTCCCGGGCCTGCGCTTTGCGCTCATCGGTCAGCGTCGGCAGCTTTTTGCCCAATAAAATCAGCTGCCGATATTTATCCTCCCACTGGTTCAGCGGGGCAAAGGTCTGGCGCAGCGTGGCGTCGGTAATGGTCGTGCCGAAGGGATGCAGAGTTGTCATTAATCCACCAGAATTTCCAGAGCGCGATCCACCGCGTGGACCAGCGCCGCAACATCGTCTTGGGTATTGTAGGGGGCGAAAGAGGCCCGCAGCGTGCCGCTGACCCCTAAGGCCGCCAGCAGCGGCTGGGCGCAGTGTTGCCCGGCGCGCAGGGCAATGCCGGACTCCGCCAGCAGCGTCACCAGATCGCTGTGATGAATACCGTCGAACTCAAAGGCGAGCAGGCTTGATTGCTGGCAGCGGAAAGAGCGGAAGCCCGGCCGTTTCGCCAGCGCCTCTTCCGCCAGGCTCGCCAGACTGCGGCTCCAGTTTTCCGCCTGGCCGATATCGCTCTGCGCCAGCCACTCCAGCGCGGCGCTCAGGCCGATCACCCCGGCGACATTGGGCGTACCGGCCTCAAGGCCATAGGGCGCCGGCTGCGGCGTAAAGCCGTCAAAGCTGACCTCGGCGATCATCTTCCCGCCGCCGAGCCAGGGCGACATCGCCGCCAGCCGTTCGCTTTTGCCATACAGCGCGCCGATGCCGGTCGGCCCGTAGAGCTTATGGCCCGAAAAAGCATAAAAGTCGATATCCAGCGTCTGAACGTCCGCCGGGAAATGCACCGCCCCCTGCGCGCCGTCGACCATTACCACCATCCCGGCATCGTGGGCCAGGCGAATCGCCTGCGCCAAATCCGGACAACCGCCGGTGACGTTGGACATCTGGCCAATCGCCAGCACCCGGCTGCGCGGGGTGATGAGCGCGCCGAGGCTGGCGATATCCGGCAGCCGGTCGGCGCCAAGCGGCAGCTTGACCACTCTGGCGCCGGTCTGCCCGGCCACCATCAGCCAGGGCACGAGGTTGGCATGATGCTCGGCTTCGCTGACGATAATTTCATCGCCAGGCTGCAGGCGCGGCCGGACGTAGCTCTGCGCCACCATATTGATGGCCTCCGTGGTCCCCCGCGTCCAGACGATATCTTTGCCGGAGGGGGCGTTCAGCCACGCCGCCACGCGCTCGCGGGACGCCTCATAGCGCTCGGTCAGCCGCTGGGCGGCGGCGAATTGACTGCGGTGGACGTTGCCGGCGCTCAGGCGATAAAACTGGTCGCTGGCGTCGATCACCGCCAGCGGTTTGAGCGCCGTCGCCGCGCTGTCGAGATAGACGCCGGCGTCGGCCAGAGCCGGAAACTGCGCGCGAAAGTGCGCAGGGTTGAATGCGTTCATGGAATTCCTCGTATCAATACCGCGATCGTCGCGCAATTTGCCGGGCGTGACAAGGCCTCTGCGTCCTGTGGAATTGTCCGAATGTGACTCCACATGGGTCAAAGAGGGTTATGCTGAAAAGTGTTGGGTTTGTGTTTTAACCTATTACTTAACGAGTCACGAATAGTATAAATAGCCGTAAGGAGAGAAAAATGAAAATGACTAAGGCCGCTGCGATTATCTCTGCCTGTATGCTGACTCTGGGCCTGAGCGCCTGTTCCTCTAACTATGTGATGCATACCAATGATGGGCGGACCATCGTCACCGACGGGAAACCGCAAACCGATAATGATACTGGCATGATCTCGTATAAGGACGCGTGGGGCAACAAACAGCAGATCAATCGCTCTGACGTGAAACAGCTGGGTGAGCTGGACGAGTAAGGCAGTAAAAAGGCAAAAAAAAGCACCGCGCGTTGCGGTGCTACATTAAATCACTATGGACAGACAGGGTAAATGTACAGGAAGTGAAAAGGGGTAGCCTGGCTACCAGGGTCTGCAAAGACAGACCAATTGCAAACACAACAACACAACATCACAACCGTAAGCCAAAAGCTTGATGGAACACGCATTCCAAAAAAAGCTTCTCGTTCCGGCTCAGGAAGTGCCGCCACTATAGGTATTTGCTGGTAGAACCTCAACGGACAATTTATAATGGCTCAGATAAAAAAAACTAATAGGTTAACCGTTGTTTCCTATTTGTTAAATTGAGTTAACATCTAAGCCAGAATAACCATGTCGAAGCGATTACCTCCTCTGAATGCATTACGTGTTTTTGATGCAGCCGCACGCCATCTCAGCTTCACTCGGGCAGCCGATGAGCTTTTTGTGACGCAGGCCGCAGTCAGCCACCAAATCAAGTCTCTCGAGGATTTTCTGGGCCTTAAGCTGTTCCGTCGGCGCAATCGTTCGCTGCTGTTAACGGAAGAAGGGCAAAGCTATTTTCAGGATATTAAAGAGATTTTTTCGCAACTGACGGAAGCGACGCGTAAACTGCAGGCGCGCAGCGCCAAAGGGGCCTTAACGGTCAGTTTATTGCCAAGTTTCGCCATCCAGTGGCTGGTGCCGAGACTCACAAGCTTTAACTCAGCTTATCCGGGAATCGACGTCAGGATCCAGGCGGTGGACCGTCAGGAGGATAAGCTGGCGGACGATGTCGACGTGGCGATTTTTTACGGTCGCGGCAACTGGCCGGGCCTGCGTGTGGAAAAACTGTACGCCGAGTATCTGCTGCCGGTCTGTTCCCCGCTGCTGCTCACCGGCGACAAGGCATTGAAAACGCCTGCCGATCTGGCGCAACATACGCTGCTTCACGATGCGTCCCGCCGCGACTGGCAAACTTATACCCGCCAGCTGGGTCTAAGCCATATTAATGTGCAGCAGGGGCCGATTTTCAGCCACAGCGCGATGGTGCTGCAGGCGGCCATTCATGGGCAGGGCGTGGCGCTAGCCAACAACGTCATGGCGCAGTCCGAAATTGAGGCCGGTCGCCTGGTGTGTCCGTTTAATGATGTTCTGGTCAGTAAGAATGCGTTTTACCTTGTTTGCCATGACAGTCAGGCAGAACTGGGTAAAATAGCCGCTTTCCGGCAGTGGATTCTGGCGAAAGCGGCAAGTGAACAAGAAAAATTCCGCTTTCGTTATGAACAATAATTACTTGTAGGGTAACAACATGACCAGCCGTTTTATGCTGATATTCGCCGCGATTAGCGGCTTTATCTTTGTGGCTCTGGGTGCCTTCGGCGCGCATGTCTTAAGTCAATCGCTCGGCGCGGCGGAGATGGCCTGGATCCATACCGGCCTGGAGTATCAGGCCTTCCATACCCTGGCGATTTTTGGTCTGGCGGTGGCGATGCAGCGTCGGATCAGTATCTGGTTCTACTGGAGCAGCGTGTTTCTGGCGTTAGGGACCGTGCTGTTCAGCGGCAGCCTCTACTGCCTGGCGCTCTCTCATTTACGCCTGTGGGCGTTCGTGACCCCGGTGGGCGGCGTGAGCTTCCTCGCCGGCTGGGTTTTAATGTTAATTGGTGCAATTCGTCTGAAACGTAAGGGCGTTGTTCATGAATAAGGTTGTCCTCTATTGTCGCCCTGGGTTTGAGAAAGAGTGCGCAGCAGAAATTACCGATAAGGCAGCCCGCCTTGAGGTGTTTGGTTTTGCCCGGGTCAAAGAAGACTCTGGTTATGTGATTTTTGAAGGCTATCAGCAGGATGATGGCGAGAAGCTGGTGCGCGATCTGCCGTTCAGCTCGTTGATCTTCGCCCGCCAGATGTTTGTGGTCGGCGAACTGCTGCGCGACCTGCCGCCGGAGGATCGCATCACGCCGATCGTCGGCATGCTGCAGGGCGTGGTGGAGAAGGGCGGCGATCTGCGCGTCGAGGTGGCGGACACTAACGAAAGCAAAGAGCTGATGAAGTTCTGCCGCAAGTTTACCGTGCCGCTGCGCGCGGCGCTGCGCGAAGCCGGCGTCCTGACCCGCTATGAAACGCCGAAGCGTCCGGTGGTGCATGTGTTCTTTATCGCCCCGGGCTGCTGCTATACCGGCTACTCGTACAGCAACAACAACTCGCCGTTCTATATGGGCATTCCGCGGCTGAAGTTTCCGTCCGACGCCCCGAGCCGCTCCACCCTCAAGCTGGAAGAGGCGTTCCACGTCTTTATTCCGGCAGACGAGTGGGACGAGCGCCTGGCGAACGGCATGTATGCCGTCGACCTTGGCGCCTGCCCGGGCGGCTGGACCTATCAGCTGGTGAAGCGCAACATGTGGGTCTCTTCGGTCGATAACGGTCCGATGGCCCAGAGCCTGATGGATACCGGCCAGGTGACCTGGCTGCGCGAAGACGGTTTCCGCTATCGTCCGAACCGCAACAACATCTCGTGGATGGTCTGCGATATGGTGGAGAAGCCGGCGAAAGTGGCGGCGCTGATGGCGCAGTGGCTGGTCAACGGCTGGTGCCGGGAGACCATCTTCAACCTCAAGCTGCCGATGAAAAAGCGCTACGAAGAGGTGTCGCAGAACCTGGCCTACATTCAGGCCCAGCTGGACGAGCACGGGATTAACGCCCAGATCCAGGCGCGTCAGCTGTACCACGATCGTGAAGAGGTGACCGTTCACGTGCGTCGCCTGTGGGCCGCCGTCGGCGGACGTCGCGACGAGCGTTAATCTCTCACCCTCAGGCCGGAGACGTGTGCTTGTCCTCCGGCCTTCGCCGCATGCTTAAGGCTGCGGCGCATCCGACACAATATGCGTCACGTCATCCAGATGACCAATTCTCGCCTCGCCGGAACGGTTGAACTTACTTTTATCGATCAGCAGCAGCGACTGCGCCGCCCGCTTAAGCAGGATCGATTTGAAGTCGGCATTGAACGCATTGGAGTCCCACAGCGCGCCCTGCGGGTCGATGCCTTCGCAGGAAAAAATAAACAGATCGATCTCCAGCGATTTCAGCTGGGAAATCAGCGCCGGGTTAACGTAGCAGCCATATTTCCGCTGCAGGGTGCCGCCGGAGCAGGTGAGGGCGATCTGATCGCGTTTGGCCAGCTCCTGGCAGATGGGCTGGCTGTTGGTAAAAACGTGCAGCGGGCGGTCCGGCAGCTGGCGGGCGAGGTACCAGCAGGTGGAGCTGGCATCGAGGGCGATGACCATGCCTTCGTCAATCCAGGCCAGCGCTTCGCGGGCGATGTCGGCTTTATGCGCGTAATGGCTTTTCAGGCGCATGTGGAAAGGGTCGCCGCTGTCCTGGCTGCGCTGGTGGATCACTTTGGCCCGGCCGTGGTTGCGCAGCACTTTGCCCTGCGCCTGCAGCTCGCTGAGATCGCGGCGAATGGTTTCCCTGCTGACGTTGAGCTGTTTTGACAACGTTTCGGTGGTCAGGCTGCTGTGGTTGATCAGGAGATCGACGATCGCCTGCTGGCGGGCCGCTTTCATTTATTCTCACCCCATCATTGATTGAGCGTCTGCATCAGGCAGACGCTCCGGCATGAGATTACGGCGTGACTCCTTTTTTTAAAAGGATATTTCCGTACTTAGCGCACTCTCCTGTGATAACGATCGCAAAGGCTTTTTGCGCCCGCTCGTAGAAGGCAAAGCGGTCAATCCGCACGATGTCCGGGCAGGGGGCCTGCGCCGATAGCGCCTGCCGATAGCGCTGTTCCACCGTCGGGTCGAGGGCATCGCCTTCGACGGCGGCCATCATCACCAGCGGCGGCGCGTAGCTGTCTAACTCGAACAGCGGGATAATCGCCTGCAGCAGGTCGCTGACCCGCAGGCCATCGGCGCGGATCACCTGCGGACCCATGCTGTGCGCCGGGAAGTGGGCATCGGAAAAAATAATTTCATCCCCATGGCCCATTTCGGCCAGCACTTTCAGCAGTTCCGGCGATATCAGCGGGGAAATGGTTTTGAGCATCTCAGGCTTCCTCTGTGAATTCAGGTTCAGTTTGCGGCCAAAAATAGCGGTAGCGGTACGCGACCTGCGCTCTGGCCTGCTCCGGCGAAGAGAACTCGCCCACGCCATACCAGCCAAACATCGCCGCGCCGGCCACCGTGGTTTCGGCATCGTCGAGCACTTTGATCGGTATTCCCAGCCGGTCGGCCTTGATCTGGTTCCACAGCGCGTTGCGGCTGCCGCCGCCGACCAGCAGCAGCTCTTTCGCCCGGAAGCGGCCGATGTTTTCCAGGGTTTGCAGATGCTGCGCCAGCTGGTCGCTTAACCCCTCCAGCGCGGCACGGTAAAAATGGCCGCGGGTGGTGTTGAGCGTGACGCCCTGCCAGCCGGCGTGCTGGCTGGCGAGCAGGTCGCACTGCATCCTGACGCCCTCGGCGCCGGGCGGGATCGCCTGGGCTTCGTCAATCAGAGTTTGCCACGGCGTGTCGGCGCTCCACAGCAGCTTACGCACCCATTCGAGCACGCCGGAGGCCAGCCACTGCATCCCCGGGTTATAGCGCCCCGGCTGGCTGTCCAGTTCGCAGGTGGAGCCGCTGTAGTCGCCGAGCAGCGAGGTGTCGACCTGCGCGCTGCGCACCATCAGGATCTCCCAGGTCCCGGAGGAGAGCACCGGCTCATCCTGCCCGGCGCCGGCGCCAAACAGGGCGAACTGGGTGTCGTGCCCGGCCGAGATAACCGGGATCCCGACGGGAAGGCCCAACAGCGCAGCGGCCTTCGGCAGCAGGCCGCCGATCGGCTGGCCCGCTTCAACCAGCCGTGGGAACAGGCGGCGCGGCAGGCCGGTCGCCTGCAGGATCGGCGCGCTGAAATCGCGCTGCCGGAGATCGAGCATCTGGCTGGTGCCCGCCATGGTGAGGTCGGTGGTGAACTCCCCGGTCAGCCGATGGTTGATCAGCGACGAAATGAACAGCCAGGCATGGGCCTGCGCCAGCAGCTGCGGGTGGTTCTCTTTCAGCCAGATCAGCTTATACAGGGTGTTGAACGCAAAGGCGCCGACGCCGGCGATTTGCTGCAGCTGGCGCGCGGGCATATACCGGCTGATGGTGTCCATCACCGCCGCGGTGCGCGGGCATTTCCAGCTGATGATCGGATACAGCAGCGCACCCTGCTCATCCACCAGCGCGCCATCGACGCCAAAGGTCGTGACGGCGATGCCGCGTACCGTGCAGGAGGCCAGCGGGTCGTGGATCTGCCGACAGCAATCGGCAAAGCGCTGCATAATGGCCTCCAGCGACCACTGGTGCCAGTCGCTGCGCTCGGCGGCGATGTCGCTGGCGTTTGCCGTGGCGGCGCGGGCGACAATGTTCCCCTGTCGGTCAACGGCCATCGCCCGCACGTTGGTGGCGCCGCAGTCGAGGACCAGGATAACGTCTTGCTTCATAGTGACTCCCGAAACAACATTGCCGAATGGCGCGGCGCTTATCCGGCCTACAAACAGCGCGCGTCTGTAGGCCCGGTAAGCCTGCGCCACCGGCTAAACCCACCAGTTAACGCTTATACAGCGGCCCGTAGTTCTGGCAGGCGCGATAGTCCTGGCCTTCGATGTCCATGCCGTGCGCGGCCCAGGCGGAGGGGCGGTAGATTTTCGCCGCTTCCACGTTGTGCATGCAGACCGGAATGCGCAGCATGGCGGCGAGGGTAATGAAATCCGCGCCGACATGGCCGATGGTCAGCACGCCGTGGTTGGCGCCCCAGTTGGCCATGACCGAGTACACATCGCTGAACGGGCCCTTGCCGGTGAGGCGCGGGGCAAACCAGGTGGTGGGCCAGGTGGAGTTGGTGCGGGCGTCGAGCTGGTCGTGCATCGCTTTGGGCAGCGCCACGCTCCAGCCTTCGGCAATTTGCAGCACCGGTCCCAGACCTTTGATGATGTTCACCCGGGTCATGGTGAACGGCACGCCGCCTTCGGTCAGGAAGCGGGAAGAGAAGCCGCCGCCGCGGAAGTATTCATGGATCGCCGGGCACCATTCGGTGGCCGCGAGGCAGGCATCCGCCTCGTTCTGTTCAATCTCCCAGTGAGGTTTCATCGTCGGGTTGCCCTGCGCGTCGCGCTGCTGGCAGGAGCCGTCCAGCGCCGCGGAGCCGGAGTTAATCAGGTGAATAATGCCGTGCTCCGCCCGGCCGGTGAGCGGCTGCCCGGTGACGCGCTCAACGGCGTCCGGCGACCAGTAGGTGCGCACGTCGGCAAACACCTGGGCGGTGCCGGTGAGCTGGTGGCCCATCAGCATTGCCACGCCGTTGAGGCTGTCGTTTTCGGTGGCGACGACGAACGGCTCGCGCACGCCGTTCCAGTCAAAAGAGCTGTTGAGCAGCGCTTCGGCGGTATCGCCATTGGGGTATTGATCGGTCCAGTGGCGCTGGCCCTGGAAGCCGGCGGCGATGGCGTTGTAGCCCAGCGACTCCTCCACCAGCCCTTTTTCCGCGAGCTTCGCGTTGCCCTGCATCATATCGCGGATGCACATCGCCATCAGCAGGCTCTCTTTCAGCACCGCGCGGCTCTGCGTTTCATTGCGCTTATACTGCTCGGCGTTCTGATCTTCGCCGTAGCGGAAATGTTTATCCGCCCACGCCAGCGCCATCTCCAGCTCGGTTTCATCATAGATTTTCTGATCGATTCGCCGGCGCAGCTCCGTCATGTCGACTGCCTGAACCTTCATCCCGAGCCAGGATTCAAAGAAGTTGTGGTCGACGATGGAGCCGGCGATGCCCATTGAGACGCCGCCCAGCGACAGATAGCTTTTCCCCTTCATACTGGCGACGGCCAGGCCGGCGCGAGCAAAGCGCAACAGTTTTTCTTCGACGTCCGCCGGGATGGAGGTGTCATCGGCATCCTGCACGTCATGCCCGTAGATGGAGAACGCCGGGATCCCTTTCTGGCTGTGGGCCGCCAGCGCGGCGGCCAGATAGACCGCCCCCGGACGTTCGGTGCCGTTAAAGCCCCAGATGGCCTTCGGGCGCAGCGGATCCATGTCGATGGTTTCACTGCCGTAGCACCAGCAGGGGGTGACGGTGATGGTGACGCCAACGTTCTGGCTGCTGAATTTCTCTTCACAGGCGGCCGACTCGGCCATGCCGGCGATGCAGGTATCGGCGATCACGCACTCCACCCGGGCGCCGCAGGCATGGCGCAGCTTCTCGCTGATAAGCGCGGCGGTGGCTTTCGCCATGTTCATGGTTTGCGCTTCCAGCGATTCGCGGACCCCCATGCGACGACCATCGATTACCGGGCGGATACCGATCTTCGGTAAGCTGATTTTTTTCATTACAGATCCCTCAGGTTATGCGGATAACAGGTTTAGTTCGTCGCCGCTTGCGAGCGGAAACGGGCAAAAATAAAGATGATGGCGAAGCACAGCGCCGGGACCAGCTCAGCGGTCGGGATATTGCCGGCGGCATCGCTGACAAAGCCCATCACCGGGGTGACGATCCCGCCGCCGATGATGGTCATGACGATAAAGGACGAGCCATATTTGGTGTCCTGGCCCAGCTGCTTAATCCCCAACGAGAAGATGGTCGGGTACTGAATGGACATAAAGGCGCTGCACAGGGTAAGGGCCAGCAGGCCGACGTGGCCGCCGCTGAAGGCGGAGAGCAAACAGAGCAGCATGGCGATAAGCGCATAGACAGCCAGTACGTTATGCGGCGCGAAGCGGCGGATAAGCCAGGTGCCGGTGAAACGGCCAATGAAGAAACAGACCATGGTGCCGGTGAGGTAGTTGGCGGCGAAACCGGCCGTCATGCCCGGGATCTCTTCGACAGCGTAGCGAATCAGATAGCTCCAGCAGGCGGTCTGCGCGCCGACATAGCAGAACTGGGCCAGAACCGCCCAGCGCCAGTGGCGGATGCGCATCAGGCGCGACAGCGAGGCGAGAAAAGTGCTCTGCGCGCTGTCGCCGTGGTCATCGCTTTGCAGCGACGGGAAGCGGGTGCAGACGATCAGCAGGGCGACCAGCAGCACGATGGCCACGATAATCATATAGGGGGTTTGTACCGACAGAACCAGGCTGTGCTTCCAGGCGCCGAGCTGTTCTGGGGTCATGCTATCCAGCACCTCCTGCGGCTGATGCGGGACGTTGGACAAAATAAGGCTCTGGCCAAATACCACGGCGATAATGGCGCCAAATGAGTTAAAGGTCTGGGCCAGATTAAGACGGAAGTGACCGCCGCTTTCCGGACCGAGAACGGTGACAAACGGGTTGGCCGCGGTTTCCAGACAGCCAAGCCCGGCGGCGATAATAAATAATCCAATCAGAAATAGGGTGTAATTCATCACTTCGGCGGCAGGCCAGAACAGCGCGGCGCCGCAGGCATATAAAAACAGACCAGTAAGAATGCCTGCTTTATAGCTGAATTTTTTCATCAGCATCCCGGCGGGGATGGGAATAACAAAATAGCCAAAATAAAAAGCCGACTGGATTAATCCGGCCTGAAAGTTAGTCAGCGTAAAGGCCTGTTGAAATTGCGGTAATAAAATATCATTAAGATTATTGGCCACGGCCCACAGAAAAAAGAGGGAGCACAGCAGAGCAAAAGGAATAATATAGCTCTTACTCTGCCCGCTCTCCATGGCGCGGTAACTTTGCGTTGGTATCGTTGTGTTTCCCATAGCGTCCTCATCAGTTCAGAAGCAGTTACAACAGCATTCAGGGCGCAGTCTGGTGCTGCAGCAGACCGCAAAATTAAGTGAGCTCAGGTGACGCGCCGGTGAGTGAAATGAAAGTCACGGCGGAACTCATGGCTTCATTTTCAAATAAAAACCGCCTGTTAATATGATGAGGGTCACACTTAACGCTGTGTGGGCCATTTTATGTGATAATTGTCACTTTAATTTTTCAAAATCGCTGACCGTTTGAGAAAATAAATTCACAAAACCACAACGCCAATGACCGATTGAATATATATCGTGGAAAACGGGCAAATGTTACAGGAAAATAAAATGCCCGCTTGATGGAATATTTTTAAGAACGGGCATTTTAAATGGTCGATTAACCAGTCTGATCTCTTTTTTTGGGGCGGAATAATTGACGTGGTTCACAAAATATGGCGATGAAAATTCCCCTGTGATTATTCAGGCTGAAGATGGAGATCATTATTCAACCTATCCCACGGTAGCCGACAATAATTGCGTTGCCCTGCCGTTGACGGATGATGAGTCGCCAAAAGAGGAAAGCAATGGAAAGAAACAGACTGGCCCGGCAGATTATCGATACCTGCCTGGAAATGACCCGCCTGGGGTTAAATCAGGGGACCGCCGGCAATGTCAGCGTGCGCTATCAGGGGGGGATGCTGATCACGCCCACCGGCATCCCGTATGAAAAACTGACGGAAGAGAAGATCGTCTTTATTGATGCCGATGGCCAGCATGAGCAGGGAAAACTGCCCTCCAGCGAATGGCGTTTCCATCAGGCGGCCTACCAGACGCGGCACGATGCCCAGGCGGTGGTCCACAATCACGCTGTGCATTGTACGGCGGTGTCGATCCTCAACCGGCCCATTCCGGCCATCCACTATATGATCGCCGCGGCGGGCGGGAATTCGATCCCCTGCGCGCCCTATGCCACTTTCGGCACCCGCGAACTGTCTGAGCATGTCGCGGTGGCGCTGAAGCACCGCAAAGCCACGCTGCTGCAGCATCATGGCCTGATCGCCTGCGAGGCCAGCCTGGAGAAAGCGCTCTGGCTGGCGCATGAAGTGGAAGTCCTGGCCCAGCTCTATCTCAGCACGCTGGCGATTACCGACCCGGTACCGGTGCTGGATGACGAGGCGATCGCCATCGTGCTGGAGAAGTTCAAAACCTACGGATTACGCATTGAAGAGTGATGCCGCAACGCTAACAGGAGAGACGCGATGGCAAACCGAATGATCCTCAACGAAACGGCGTGGTTTGGCCGGGGGGCGATAAACGCATTAACCGATGAAGTGCTGCGGCGCGGTTATCGCAAGGCATTGATCGTGACCGACAGCACCCTCGCGCAGTGCGGCGTAGCGGCAAAAGTCACTGACAAACTGGACGCCGCCGGGCTGGCATGGGACATGTTCAGCGACGTGATCCCCAATCCCACCATCGCCGTGGTCCAGCAGGGGCTGCAGGCCTTTCAGCGCAGCGGGGCGGATTACCTGATCGCCATCGGCGGCGGTTCGCCGCAGGATACCTGTAAGGCGATCGGTATTATTCAGCGTAACCCGGCGTTCGCCGATGTCCGCAGCCTGGAGGGGCTGTCGCCCACCCGTCAGCCCAGCGTGCCGATCTTCGCGGTGCCGACCACCGCGGGTACCGCGGCGGAGGTGACGATTAACTATGTCATCACCGATGAAGAACAGCGGCGTAAGTTTGTCTGCGTCGACCCGCACGATATTCCGCAGGTGGCCTTTATCGATGCCGATATGATGGACGCCATGCCGCCGGCGCTGAAGGCGGCGACCGGCGTCGACGCCCTGACGCACGCTATCGAAGGGTACCTCACCCGCGGCGCCTGGGCTTTGACTGATGCGCTGCACCTCAAAGCCATCGAGATCATCGCCGGCGCGCTGCGCGGCTCGGTTGCCGGAGACGCCGGAGCGGGGGAAGCCATGGCGCTCGGCCAGTATGTGGCGGGGATGGGATTTTCCAACGTCGGGCTTGGCCTGGTGCACGGCATGGCGCATCCGCTCGGCGCTTTCTACAACACGCCGCACGGTGTGGCGAATGCCATCCTGCTGCCGCACGTGATGCGCTTTAATGCTGAGGCGACCGGGGAAAAATATCGCGATATCGCCAGGGCGATGGGCGTCAGGGTGGAAGCGTTAAGCCTGAGCGCCGCGCGCCTGGCGGCGGTGGAGGCGGTCTGCCAGCTCAACCGTGATGTCGGTATTCCCGGCCATCTGCGCGAGGTGGGCGTCAGGAAAGAGGATATTCCGGCGCTGGCCCAGGCGGCGCTGGCGGATGTGTGTACCGGCGGCAACCCGCGCGAGGCGAGCCTGGCCGATATCGTCGGGTTATATCAGGCGGCCTGGTGAGGGGCCGGCCCGGCCGAAGCAGGCGGTGCCGCCGCGCCGGCGCCGCGCTCGGGTAGGGTCAGCGCGTCAGCCGCAGCTGCTGCAGATTGCCGTCCAGCTGTAGGTCGGTCTGCAGGCGGGCGACTTCCCGGCAGGTGAAGGCCATGTCCTGATGCGTTGCCAGCTTTTTGCGCCACTTTTCCGGGACCTCGGCCAGGCGGGCATACAGCCCCTCCAGGTCCTGGAACTCGTTCAGCAGCTGGGCGGCGCTTTTGGGGCCAATGCCCGCTACGCCCGGCACCTTCGAGCTGCTGATCCCCGCCAGCCCCCAGTAATCCGCCAGCTGCTCCGGGGTGACGCCGAACTCGCTGGCGATGAAGGGGGCGTCCAGCCAGCGCTTCTGAAAGTAGTCGCGGATGCGGATGGTGGGCGACAGCAGCTGGCAATAGCCTTTGTCAGTGGAGACAATGGTGGCCTGATGGCCCGCCTGGGCCACCTTCACCGCCAGGGTGGCGGCGAGGTCGTCCGCTTCGCTGCCCGGCGAGGCCCAGCAGCGGATCCCCCGCTGCTCGAAGGCGGCCCGCAGCGCCGGCATCTCGGCGACCAGGGTCTCCGGCATCGGCGCGCGGCCGGCTTTGTACTCCGGCAGGCGCTGGTGGCGCCAGCCGTGGGCGCGATCCTCATCATCAAACACCGCCACCGCGTGGGTGGGCTGACTATGGACGATCAGCTGCTCCAGCGCATGCAGGCAGGTATCGACGCAGGGCGAGCCCTGTACCGCGTGGATACGGCGGATCAGATTTAACGCGTCGACGATTAACAGATGAACAGCCACAGATACCCCCTTATTCTCAGCGCCTTTAGGGTAACATCGCCATCGGATCGAGGCTATCTGCGCCTGAACAATCAGGAAGATAACGCGCAAATTTCGCTAACTGACCGCCATCAGCGGGTTGATGACGCCGGGCGCGGGTTCGCCGTACCACACCGCCTCCCGCACCGGGACCGGTTTGGCGATAAGTCCGAGGGCATAAAAGCGATCGGCGATGGTCTGCTGGGCGCGGATCACCGACAGATCCATCGGCCGCGGGCGATGGCTGCGGCGGGCGAGGGCGATGCGTAGCGACCGGGCGTCAATCCCCAGCTCAGCTGAGAGTAAGCGGGCCGCTTCGCCACGATGCGAGTCGATAAACTGCCCGGTGTGGGCCAGCTCCGTCAGTAGACGGCGCATGATATCGCCATGCTGAGCGAGGTAGTCCCGTCGCGAAAGATAAAACTGATGGTTGTTGACCCGTCCTTCGCCGCTGGCGACCACCCGCAGCTCGCCGGTGTGTTCGGCATCGCTGAGCAGCGGGTCCCACATCATCCAGGCGTCAACCGCCAGGTAGTCGCTGGCGGTCAGCGGGTATTTCGGCGGGGTATAGACTACCCGCACGTCGTTCAGCCCCAGCCCGGCGTCCTCGAGGATCTGCAGCAGCAGCCAGTGGACATTCGACCCTTTATTGAGCGCGATGCGTTTTCCGCGCAGATCGCTGAGCTGGCGGATGTCGCTCTCCTGCGGGACGACCATCGCCACGCTGCGCGGCGCCGGCGGCTCCCACGCCACGTACATCAGTTCGCTGTTGTTGGCCTGGGCAAACACCGGCGGCGCTTCCCCGGTGGTGCCAAAGTCGATCTCGTTGCAGGCGAGGGCGTGAAGGAGCTGCGGTCCGGCGGGAAACTCGCTCCATAGCACGTTGACGCCGAGGCTGGCGAAGGCAGTCTCCAGACTCTGGCGGGCTTTCAGGATCCCGAGGCTGCCGAAGCGCTGGTAGCCAATACGCAGTTCGCGATCGGCCCCGGCCGCGCTGGCGAACGCCCGCGGCGGCGCAGGGGGACGGCGACGGCTTTTGATGAGCCCGAGGTTAGCGAGCTGGGTGCGCAAGGTATGCCGACTGATCCCCAACAGCGCGGCCGCGTGGCTCTGGTTATCGTCGCAATGCGCCATGGCGTGGCGGATCAGGGCGCTGGTCACCCGCTGCCACAGCGGCTCGCCGGGAAGCGCCAGCTGGTGGCGAATAAAATCGTCCAGTTCATGATCGCTCGCCGGCGACGGGGCGTCGTTGAGCGTCGCCAGGCGCAGCTGGGCGGGGCTAATCTCCTCCTCTTTACTGAGCAGCACCGCGTTGTGCAGGGTGTTTTCCAGCTCGCGAATATTGCCCGGCCACGCATAGTCCATCAGCCGGGCCAGCGACTCAGGCGCCAGACGCAGGGTTGGCCGGCCGAGCCGGCGGGCATAGAGCGATAAAAAGTGGTGCGCCAGCAGCGGGATATCCTGCCGACGCTGGCGCAGCGGCGGCAGCGGCACCACCGCGATATTCAGCCGATAGTAGAGATCCTCGCGAAAGCGGCGCTCGCGGATCGCCAGGGCCAGGTCGACGTGGGTGGCGGCAATCACCCGAACATTCACTTTAATCGCTTTGCGTGAGCCGACGCGGGTAATTTCGCGCTCCTGCAGCACCCGCAACAGCTTGACCTGCAGCGGCAGGCTTAATTCGCCGATCTCGTCCAGCAGCAGCGTCCCCCCTTCCGCAGCTTCAAACCAGCCGGGCTGTCCCTGCTGCGCGCCGGTGAAGGCGCCTTTCTCATGGCCGAACAGTTCGGCTTCGGCAAGACTCTCGGTCAGCGCGCCGCAGTTAACGGCCAGAAACGGCTGCTGGCGGCGGGGGCTGTGGTGATGGAGATAGCGCGCTACCACCTCTTTGCCGGTGCCGGTTTCGCCCACGATCAGCACGGTAGCCTCCGTCGGCGCGAGCTTGTCCAGCAGGCTCTGGAAAGCCTTCGACGCCGGGTCGATCAGCGCGGGCGCGGTGGAAGGGGATTCTGGGTTCAGCATGGCGGGCCTCCGGTCGTTGACCTGCTGAACTTATCCTGCGGCGGCGGCAGAAACCAGAGGGGGAAGGTCGGCAGCTGTTGCAAATGCGCCAGCGGATGCGCGGCGGCTGCGGGATTTGCAACAGCGCGGCGCGGCGAAGTCTTTTTCAGTCCATTGATTTTAAAGAATTAATTTTTTATTCACCCTTGGCATGATTATCGCTAACACTCATATAACCAAATTAAAACATCTCTTCGATAAATATCGGATATGGTTATATAGGAAATAGATAATGACGCAGCAAGCTCCCGACAAGATCAATGTCTTCTGGTTCTTACCTACCCATGGCGATGGCCGCTATCTGGGCACTACCGAGGGCGGACGTCCGGTTGATTTACCTTATCTGCAGCAGGTGGCGCTGGCGGCCGACAGCCTGGGCTATTACGGCGTGCTGATCCCCACCGGTAAAAGCTGTGAGGATTCGTGGCTGGTGGCCTCGGCGCTGGCGCCGTTGACCCGCCGTCTGCGCTACCTGGTGGCGGTCAGACCGGGTCTGCAGCCGCCCACTTTGGCGGCGCGGATGGCAGCCACCCTCGACCGTTTATCGGAAGGGCGGCTGCTGATCAACGTCGTCACCGGCGGCGACCCGGTGGAAAACAAAGGCGATGGCATTTTTCTCAGCCACAGCGAACGCTACCAGGTGACTCGCGAATTTCTCGATGTTTACTCCCGCCTGCTGCGCGGGGAGAAAGTGGACTATCACGGGGAGCATATTCATGTCGAGGGGGCGGAGGTGCTGTTTCCGCCGGTTCAGGAGAATGGCCCGCCGCTGTACTTCGGCGGCTCTTCTGAGGCAGCTATCGATGTGGCGGCCGAACAGATCGACAGTTATCTGACGTGGGGCGAACCGCCGGAACTGGTGGCGGAGAAGCTGGCGGTGGTGCGCGAGCGCGCCGCGGCCCGCGGACGCACCCTCGAGTACGGCATTCGTCTGCACGTCATCGTGCGCGAAACGGAAGAAGAGGCATGGGCCGCCGCCGACCGGCTGATCGCCCATCTTGACGACGACACCATCGCCCAGGCGCAAAAGATCTTCGCCCGCATGGACTCGGCCGGCCAGGCGCGGATGAGCGCTCTGCATCAGGGATCGCGCGATAATCTGCGTATTGCCCCTAATCTGTGGGCCGGCGTCGGGCTGGTGCGCGGCGGCGCCGGAACCGCGCTGGTGGGTAATCCGCAGCAGGTGGCGGAACGTATCCGCGAATATCAGGCGCTCGGCATCAGCAACTTTATCTTTTCCGGCTATCCGCATCTGGAAGAGGCGCACCGCTTTGCTGAGCTGGTGATGCCTCTGCTGCCGCTGGAAAACGCGGCCTCGTCGAAGGCGCGCAGCGTGAACACCGGTCCCTTTGGCGAAACCATCGGCGGCGATAAGCGCCCGGTGCGCCAGGTCAGCGCCAGCTGATGGCCCGGAGCGCGACCATGAGACAGCATACCGGAGGAGGGCAGCGATGAGTGCAGAACCGCATATCGTGATTATCGGCGGCGGCTTCAGCGGCGCGGCGGTGGCGATTGAGCTGCTGCGCCTGGCGCCGAACGGGGTGCGCGTGACGCTGCTGGAGCCGCGCCAGACTCCCGGCGCCGGGGTGGCCTACTCCACCGCGGAGCCGACGCACCGGATTAACGTCCCGGCCGCCCGTATGCAGCTGACCGGTGATGAAGAGGGCGCCTTCGATCGCTGGTACCGACGTCAGCCTGCCTTTGCCGTCGATGCGCAGGCGCTGCGTCCGGACGGTTCCGTCTATCCTCAGCGCGGCCAGTTTGGTCGCTATGTGGCACAACGTTTTTCTGACGCCGCGGCAGCCAGCGGCGGACGGCTTCGCCACCTGCGCGATCGGGCGCTCGCTTTTCATCAGGGGACGGTGACCACCGACGGCGGCCTGCAGCTTAAGGCCGACCTGCTGGTGCTGGCGATCAGTCATCCACCGCCTTCGCTGCCGGCGGAGGCCGAAGCCTGGCGGCACCATCCGGCGCTGATTGCCAACCCGTGGCAGCCCGGCGCGCTCGACGCCATCGCCCCGCACGCCCGGGTGGCGGTGATGGGCACCGGATTAACCATGGCCGATACGGTCGCGACGCTGGACCGGTTGGGCCACCGCGGCAGTATCGTCGCCTTTTCGCGCCACGGCCTGCTGTCGCGCGGCAACCTCAGCGGCGCGGGAGCAGCCTGGCCTGGCGACTATCAGCAGGGCAGCCTGCGTCAGCGCCTGCGCCAGATCCGCCTCGACGTGGCGTATGCGGCGCAGCAGGGCCTGAGCTGGCAGGTGGTGCTGGATGCGGTCCGCCAACAGGGGCAGCGGATCTGGCAGGCGCTCAGCGACTCCGATCGCCAGCGTTTTCTGCGCCATCTGCGCCATTACTGGGATGTCCACCGCTACCGCGTGGCGCCGCAGGTCGCCGAGGTGCTGGAGGCGCGCCAGCGCACGGGCTGTCTGCAGGTTCAGGCGGCCAGGCTACTGTCGATGAGCGGCGAAGGCGAGACGCTGCATCTGACGCTGGCGCGGCGCGGCGGCGGCGTGCAGACGCTGAGGGTCGATCACCTGATCCTGACCACCGGACCCGCGCACCGCGCCCTGACCGACAGCCAGCCATTTTTACAGGACCTTGCCCGCCGCGGCCTTATTCGCGCCGATGCCCTCGGCATGGGCCTGGAGGTGGACAGCCGTTCCCGGGCAGTGGCTGAGCCGTACGTTGAGGCGCCGCCGGTGCTGGTGGCCGGTCCCGCCGCCCGCGGGCGTTTTGGCGAACTGATGGGCCTGCCGCAGGTAGCCGACCATGCCGCTGACGTGGCGGCGCAAGCGTTACTCACGCTCGGGATCCCGCAGGACTCCCGATGTCCTGCGTACTGAATTCCTCTCTTTCTTTTCCCTGATTCATTTTGCCGCGTGCGCCCCGGCGACGGGCCGCGCTATGGAGATTGCTATGTCATCACAACGTGAAATTCGTCTTAACGCTTTCGATATGAACTGCGTCGGCCATCAGTCGCCGGGCCTGTGGGCGCATCCCCGGGATCGCTCCTGGCAGTATAAAGATCTGGAGTACTGGGTGGATCTGGCGCGACTGCTGGAGCGCGGCAAGTTCGACGGACTGTTTATCGCTGACGTGCTTGGCGTCTACGACGTGCTGAACGGCAGCGGCGACGCGGCGATCCGCCAGGCGACGCAGGTCCCGGTCAACGATCCGCTGGCCCTGATCACCCCGATGGCGCTGGTGACGGAGCATCTGGGCTTCGGCCTGACCGCTTCGCTGTCGTTTGAGCATCCTTATCCCTTCGCCCGTCGTCTGTCGACGCTCGACCATCTGACCAAAGGGCGGGTGGGCTGGAACATCGTCACCTCCTATCTGGAGAGCGGGGCGCGCAATATCGGCCAGCAAACCCAGACCGACCACGACACCCGCTATGACTATGCCGATGAGTATTTGCAGGTGATCTACAAACTGCTGGAGGGAAGCTGGGAGGACGGGGCGGTGCTGCGCGACAGAGAGCGCAAGATCTTCAGCGATCCGCGGAAAATCCATCCCATAAACCATCAGGGACAGTTCTTTTCCGTGCCGGGTATCCACCTCTGCGAGCCATCCCCGCAGCGCACGCCGGTGCTCTATCAGGCGGGAGCGTCCAGCCGCGGCAAACAGTTCGCCGCCGGCCATGCTGAATGCGTCTTCGTGGCTGCGCCGTCGAAGGTGCTGCTGAAGAAGACGGTGGCGGATATTCGCCGCCGGGCGGCTGAGGCGGGGCGCGATCCGCACAGCATTCTGATCTTTAACCTGCAGACGGTGATTGTCGGCGACACCGACCGCGAGGCGCAGGCGAAGTGGCAGGAATATAAGCAGTACGTCAGCTATGAAGGCGCGCTGGCGCTGCTCTCCGGCTGGACGGGGATCGATTTCGGCCAGTATCAGCCGGATCAGGTGCTGAAGTACCTGCACACCAACGCTATTCAGTCGGCGGTGGAGGCCTTTTCCACTGCGGACCCGAACCGGCAGTGGACGGTGCAGGCCCTGGCCGATTGGGCCGGTATCGGCGGCTTCGGCCCGCTGGTGGTCGGCAGCGCGCAAACCGTGGCCGACGAACTGCAGTCCTGGGTCGAAGAGACGGACGTCGATGGCTTTAACCTCGCCTATGCCGTCACTCACGAAACCTTCCGCGACGTCGTCGAGCTGCTGGTGCCTGAGCTGCAAAAGCGCGGCGTCTTTAAGCAAGAGTACCGCGAGGGGACCCTGCGCGAAAAACTGTTCGGCGCCGGTCCGCGTCTGGCCGCGCCTCACCCCGGTGTCAGCTACCGTCGCGATGCGCGCACGGCGGCCTCGGTAGAGGAGAAGGTGACATGATTGCTATCGATGACCTGCATAAAAGCTACCGCACGGCGGATGGCCGGCTCAGCGCGGTGCTAAAAGGGTTGTCGCTGCAGGTACCTGAACGCTCCATCACCGCGGTGGTGGGGCCGAGCGGCGCCGGTAAATCAACTCTCGCGCGCTGCATCAGCCTGCTGGAGCGCCCGGACAGCGGCAGCATTCGTATCAACGGCCAGGATCTGTCGGCGCTGTCCGGCGAGGCGCTGCGCCGGGAGCGGCGGGCGATTGGCACCGTTTTCCAGTCCTCCGCACTGCTGAGCCGCCGGACCGCCTGGCAGAATGTCGCCCTGCCGCTGGCGTGGCTTGGCGTGGTGGAGCGCGATATCAAGGCGCGGGTTGGCGAGCTGCTGGAGAGCGTCGGCCTGAGCCACAAAGCGGATGCCTGGCCGTCCCAGCTCTCGGGCGGCCAGCGCCAGCGGATCGGCATTGCCCGCGCGCTGGCGCTGCGCCCGTCGGTTCTGCTGGCGGATGAAGCCACCTCCGGGCTCGATCCTCAGGCCACGGCCTCGGTGCTGGCCCTGCTCAAGCGACTGCGCGACGAGTATCAGCTGGCGATCGTCCTGATCACCCATGAAATGGACGCCGTGCGCACGGCGGCGGATGCGGTGGCGGAGATCCGCGACGGGACGATCGTCCAGTACGGGCGGATCGAAGATCTGCTGGCGCGTCCCGATTCTCTGCTTGGCCAGCAGCTGTTGCCGCTGACGCCGGCGGCAGCGGCCCACAGCGATCTGCTGCTGCGTCTGAGCTACCGCTGGGATGTACCGGTGGCTACCGACTGGATCAGCCGCCTGAGCCAGCAGTGGGCGCTGCAGATCGATCTCCTTGGCGGCCACGTCGAGGTGATTAACGGTAGGCTGGCCGGTCGCCTGCAGGCCGGAGTGCGCTTTCAGGGCGAACGCCTGTCGCCCGCGCGACTGCAGGACCTGTTGGCGCAGCTCGGCATGACGGCGGAGATCCTCGACAGCGCGCCGTTGCTCAGGGAGGCGGTATGAAACCGACAGTCATCAGCCAGGACACCCCCTGGGGCGAAATTCCTTCGCTGCTGCTCCCCGCCTATGGCGAAACCTGGCTGATGGTGGCCATTGTCATGCTGTTTGTCGTCACTCTGGGAGGACTGGTGGGGGTAGTGTTGTTTAACGCCTCGCCGCGGGGATTATTTCCGCACGCGTTGCTGTACCGGCTATTGAACTGGGTGGTCAACATGGGACGTTCGCTGCCGTTTCTGGTGCTGATGGCCGCCATTATCCCGTTCACTTACTGGCTGACCGGAACCACGATTGGCATCCCCGCCGCGGTGGTGCCGATGATTGCCGCCGGCGTCCCGTTCTTTGGCCGTCTGGTGGAGAACGCGCTGCGCGAGCTGCCGGCGGAGGTCACCGCGGTGGGCGTCGTTTGCGGCGGGTCGCGCTGGCAAATCATTGCCAGCGCGCAGCTCAGTGAAGCCTTGCCCGCGCTGGTGGCGGCGGTGACGCTAAATCTGGTCTCGATGATTGAGTATTCGGCTATCGCCGGGACCATCGGCGCCGGGGGCATCGGCTACCTGGCCGTGGTGTACGGCTATCAGCGCTTCGACAACCACATCATGATCGCGACAATCGTTGCCCTGATCGCCACGATCCAGTTGATTCAATTTTTGGGTGACCGCCTGGTCAACCGTTTACGCCACACGCAGGGGAACCTTGTATGACAACAGAGCAATTTGAGTTACGTAAAGCACGGCGCTGGCCCTGGCTGGCGGCGCTGGCGGTGATTATCCTGCTCGCCATCGCTTTCTGGTGGTGGCGGGGGCATACCCAAAGCCAGCAGGTGGTCTTCGGCAGCACGTTAAAAATTCACTACGAGCCGGCGATGGCCGGCGAGCAGCGGATCATTGAGTATATTAATCAGCATATTGCGCCCGATTACGGCCTGAAGCTGGAGGCGGTGGGGGTGCAGGATCCGGTACAAGCTGACCGCGCGGTAGCGGAAGGACAGTATGCCGGGACGATCTATCAGCATCAGTGGTGGCTCAAGCAGGTGGTGGACGCCAACGGCTTTGCGTTGTCGACTACGGTGCCGGTGTTCCAGTGGGCGTTCGGCATCTATTCCGACCGCTTCTCGTCGGTACAGGCGTTGCCCAATGGCGCGACCATCGTCGTGCCTGACGACGGCGCCAATCAGGGGCAGGCTCTGTGGCTGCTGCAGCGCATTGGGTTGATCTCACTCGACCCGGCGGTGGAGCCGCGCACGGCGAAGCTGAAAAATATTGTCGGCAACCCGCATCAGTTTGTCTTTAAAGAGCTGGATCTGCTGACCATGCCGCGGGCGTTAAATTCGGTGGATGCCGCCATCGGCTATGTCTCGCAATTTGACGCCGGGAAAGTACCGCGTGAGAAAGGCATATTATTCCCGCCGGCGCCGCGTACCTTTGCTTCGCAATTAGTGATTGGTACGCCGTATTTATCGCAGGAAAATATCGTCAAATTAAAACAGGCTTTTTCTGACCCGCGGATCCAGACGTGGTTAAAAACCACCGATGACCCGCTGGTAAAAGATGTATTAGTTCCGGTATCGGCGGAATAATCGTCCTGCACGACGTCTATTTTCGTTGTTATTTATTTCCCTTGAGGATGCGCGAAAGCGCGTCCTTTTTGTGCTGGTGTTTTAAATTAACTTATTGATTATGTTGATTTTAATAGCATGATTTGTTGTTTTGATTGTCGCCGCTCGAGGTTTATAACCGCTGATGACCTGCACAAAATAATAAGGTGAAAAAATGAGTACATTACCAGTGGATAATCCCGGTATCGCTTCGGTACCGGTCAGTAGCGTCGGGGATGTGGCGCGGCTAATTAATTCCGGCAGGGAACAGGCGAAATATGCGCGGATGATTGTGTTCCTCGCGCTGGGCGGCGTTTTTCTCGACGCCTATGACTTAACCACGCTCTCTTACGGTATTGATGACGTCGTGCGTGAATTTCAGCTCTCGCCGCTGCTGACCGGCCTGGTGACCTCCTCCATTATGGTCGGGACCATCGTCGGCAATATCATCGGCGGTTGGCTGACCGATAAATATGGTCGCTATTCGGTGTTTATGGCCGATATGTTCTTTTTTGTTATTTCGGCTATCGCCGCCGGGCTGGCGCCGAACGTCTGGGTGTTGATTGGCGCCCGCTTCCTGATGGGCATCGGCGTCGGCATCGACCTGCCGGTGGCGATGTCCTATCTGGCCGAGTTTTCCCGCTTTGCCGGCAAAGGCAACAAAGCGGCTCGCCTCGCGGCGTGGTGCCCGATGTGGTACGCCGCCTCAACCGTCTGCTTTCTCATTATCTTCGGCCTCTATTTCCTGCTGCCGCAGGAGCATCTTGACTGGCTATGGCGCGCCTCCCTGCTGTTCGGCGCCGTGCCGGCACTGCTGATTATTGCCGTCCGCAGCCGGTTTATGAACGAATCCCCGCTGTGGGCCGCGAACCAGGGCGATCTGACCTCCGCGGTGCGCATCTTACGCGACTCCTGGGGGATCCATGCCCATGAGGTCCCGGCGGCGAAGCCGGCGCCGAAAGTGAGCTTCCGCGTGCTGTTCGAAAAACCTTACCGCGAGCGGACTATCGTCGCCGGGGTGATGAATATCTGTATCTCCTTCGAGTACACGGCGATTGCCTTTTTCCTGCCGTCAATTCTTGCCCAGTTCCTCGGGGCTGGCGTCTTCGAAACCATTTCGGCATCACTGGGGCTGAACGCCCTGTTCGCCTTTACCGGCGGGCTGCTTGGTATGCATCTGGCGTGGAAATATCCTTCGCGTCATGTGGCGATAGCCGGCTTCGCCCTGCAGTTCGCGGCGCTGATTGTGCTGGCGCTGGTGGGGCAACCGCACGCGACGGCAGGCATCGTGTTGGCCATCGCAATGCTGGGGCTGTGGCTGTTCGCCGAAGGGTTTGGCCCGGGTGCACAGCTGATGATCTACCCGGCGCTCTCCTATCCCACCGCCATTCGCGCCACCGGGGTCGGCTTCAGCCGGGCGCTCTCCGGGATCGGCAGCGCGCTGGCGCTGTTTATTCTGCCGCTGCTGCAGGCCTCGCTCGGCACGAAGATGTTCTGGGTGGTCTCGCTTGCCGCCATTATTCCTATTTTCTTCCTGCTGGCGGTCCGTCATGAACCGACGCGAGAAGATATTGACGCAATCAATGAATAAGGAACCGACAATGACCTTGCTCTCCACAGGCACCGATTATGACGCGCTGGCAGCCGCCTTCCGCCCGATTTTCACCCGCATCGCCCAGGGCGCCGCGGAGCGCGAACAGCAGCGCATTCTGCCAGAGGAGCCGATCCGCTGGCTAAAGGAGGCGGGCTTCGGCACGTTGCGTATTCCTCGTGAGAAGGGCGGCTGGGGCGCTTCGCTGCCGCAGCTCAGCGCGCTGCTGATTGAGCTGGCGCAAGCGGACTCTAACCTGCCGCAGGCCCTGCGCGCGCACTTTGCCTTTGTGGAAGATCAGCTTAATCAGCCGGATTCCGCCGGGCGCGACCGCTGGTTTCGTCGCTTCCTCGACGGCGAGCTGGTGGGTAGCGGCTGGACGGAGATCGGCGCGGTTAAGCTGGGGGAGGTGAACACCCGGGTGACGCCGGCAGAGGGCGGCTGGCGACTCGACGGCGAGAAGTTCTACAGCACCGGCGCGCTGTACGCCGACTGGATCGATGTGTTTGCCCGGCGCAGTGATACCGGTGGCGATGTGATCGCCCTGGTCAGCACCCAACAGCCCGGCGTGGCGCGGGAAGACGACTGGGATGGCTTTGGCCAGCGGCTGACCGGCAGCGGGACCACCCGCTTCACCGGCGCCCGGGTGGAAGCCGACCACGTCTACGATTTTGCCCAGCGCTTTCGCTATCAAACCGCGTTCTACCAGCATGTGCTGCTGGCGACCCTCGCGGGCATTGGCCTGGCGGTTGAGCGGGATGCCGCACAGGGCGTCAAACACCGCTCCCGGATGTACAGCCACGGCAACGCCGCCGTACCGCGCGATGACGCCCAGGTTCTGCAGGTGGTTGGGCAGATCAGCAGCTGGGCATGGGCGACCCGGGCCGCGGTCCTCCAGGCCGCGGAATCGCTGCAGCAGGCCTATGTGGCGCACGTCAGCGACGACGAAGCGTTGATTGCCCGGCGTAACCAGCTGGCGGAAGTGGAAGCGGCGCAGGCGCAGGTGATCGCCAGCGACTGGATCCCGCGGGCAGCGACGGAGCTGTTCAATGCCCTTGGGGCGTCGGATACGCGAAGCCGACTGGCGCTGGACCGTCACTGGCGTAATGCGCGGACGGTCGCCTCGCATAATCCGGTGATTTACAAGGCGCGCAATATCGGAAACTGGCTGGTGAACGGTGAAGCGCCGACCTTTATCTGGCAGATTGGCAATGGTGAGAAAACGGTGGGGTAAGCCCGTCGGCGACGGGGGGCTATGCCTCCCGCCGCCGGGAAAACTAAGGTTTATCCAGCGACCAGGTGGCGCTGCGCACGTCGACTTTCACCGGCAGCAGGCCGATGCGCGTAAAGGTATCCGCCAGCGCCTGCTGTTCGTTATACACCGCCGGCGTCATGCGTTCGGCGCCGTAGGGCAGGCGGGCCAGGGTCTTCAGTCAGATGGCTTTATCCAGCCCGGTTGAGGTCGACAGGAGGCCAGCGGCCTCGTCCTGATGGCTGTTCGCCCACGCGCTGAGTTTACCCAGCTCATCCACCACCTGTTTTGCCGTCTCCGGGTAGGTATCCGCAAACTTGCGGCTGGCGAGATAGAAGGTGTAGTGCGGTACCAGCCCCTCGGCGTTGCGTATTTGTCGGGCTTTCGCGTTGGTTTCCACTTCCGCGAGGAACGGATCCCAGATCACCCACGCATCAATCGCCCCGCGCTGGAAAGCGGCGCGGGCGTCCGCTGGCGGAAGATAGACCGGGGTGATGTCTTTATAGCTGAGGCCCGCTTTTTCCAGCGCGGCGACCAGCAGGTAGTTGACGTCAGACCCCTTGTTCAGCCCCACGCGCTTACCTTTCAGGTCGGCCACGCTGTGGATTGCCGACTGTTCAGGCACCACAATGGCTTCCGTTTTCGGGTTAGCGGGGGAGTGGGCAAGGTAGACCAGATCGGCTTGCGCCGCCTGGGCAAAGGCCGGAGGCGCATCGCCGGTCGCGGCCAGATCGATACTGCCGACGTTGAGCCCCTCCAGCATTTGCGGCCCGGCGGGGAATTCGACCCAGCGTACGGCAATACCCTGTTTTTTCAGGCTTTCATCCAGGGTGCCGCGATATTTCAGCAGCGCGAAGATGTTCGCCTTTTGATAGCCGATGTTGACGGTCTCCGGCGCTTTGGCCAGCGCGGAGGCGGAAAGGGCGGCGAGGGCCAGCAGCCACGCGGGGCGGAATCGGTTGGACATTGTCTGTTCTCCTTAGCGTTTTGCGTAAGGTAACAAACAGCGCTTATAACCATTAAATAACTAAATTTTAATTGATATAACAAAAATGGGGGAGAGAGCCCGCCGCGGCGACGCGCGGCGGGCCAGCAGGTTAATCGCAGGCGACAATCTTCATCGCCAGCCCCCCGCGAGAGGTTTCCCGGTACTTGGCGTTCATGTCTTTGCCGGTTTCGTACATGGTCTCAATGACTTTATCGAGGCAGACGCGCGGCTCGCTGGTCCGGCGCAGCGCCATTCGCGCGGCGTTGACCGCTTTCACGGCGGCGATAGCGTTGCGTTCGATGCACGGCACCTGCACCTGGCCGGCGACAGGGTCGCAGGTCAGACCGAGGTTATGCTCCATGGCGATCTCTGCCGCGATGCACACCTGGCCCGGGCTGCCGCCCAGCAGTTCAGCCAGACCGGCCGCCGCCATCGAGCAGGCGACGCCCACTTCACCCTGACAGCCCACTTCGGCGCCGGAGATCGAGGCGTTCATCTTATAGAGCGAACCAATCGCGCTGGCCACCAGCATATAGCGCGCCAGGGAGTTGCTGTTCACCTTGCGGATAAACTTGTCGTAATAGGCCAGTACTGCCGGCACGATACCGCAGGCGCCGTTGGTCGGCGCCGTCACCACCCGGCCGCCGGCGGCGTTCTCTTCGTTCACTGCGAGGGCGAACATATTGATCCAGTCGACCACCGCCATCGGGTCGCTGTTGGTGGTGTCCTGGCTCACCAGCATGCGGCGCAGCGCGGCAGCCCGGCGCGGAACGCGCAGTTTGCCCGGCAGGACGCCTTCGGTGGTGATGCCGCGCTCAATACCGGCGCTCATCACTTCCCACACCGCGGCGAAGTGTTGCTCCAGCGCCTCTTTACTGTGCAGCGCCAGTTCGTTCTGCATCATCAGGCCGGAGAGCGACAGCCCGGTTTCGCGGCAGTGACGCTGCAGGTCGGCGGCGTTTTTATAAGGATAAGGGACGGCCACCGGCGCGTCGGTGGTCTGGCCGAAGTGCGCTTCATCGACGATAAAGCCGCCGCCGATGGAGTAGTACGTCTGGCTGTAGAGCGCCTGGTCGCCGGCCAGGGCGGTGATGCGCATGCCGTTCTCATGCAGCGACAGGTTGTCGGCATGGAAATTCATGCACTGATCGACCGGGAAGTCCACTTCGTGCTGGCCGTTGGCCAGCATCAGGCGACCATGGGTGTTAACGTCCTGAATAAAGCCAGGGATAGCGTCGATGTCGACGGTGTCCGGCAGGTTGCCGGCGAGCCCCATGATAATCGCGATATCGGTATGGTGGCCTTTACCGGTCAGGGAGAGGGAGCCGTAGACGTCGACGACCACTTTGGTCACCTCGGCCAGCAGGCCGCGCGCGATCAGGTCGTCAGTGAATTGTTTGCCCGCTTTCATCGGTCCAACGGTATGGGAGCTGGAAGGGCCAATGCCGATTTTAAAGATATCGAATACGCTGATCATATGTATTCCCGTGCTGTCGGAAAGCGCGCCGCCGTTCAGCGGCGCGGGGGGAGGTGTTGACTGAATTAGCTGAACAGCGAGTAGAAGATCGCGGAGATGGCAATCAGACCCATAATCACCACGAAGACGTTGCTGACGTGGCCGCTGTATTTACGCATCGCCGGCACTTTCTGAATCGCGTACATCGGCATCAGGAACAGGATCATCGCGATAATCGGGCCGCCAAGGGTCTCGATCATGCCGAGGATGCTCGGGTTCAGCGTCGCGACAATCCAGGTGGTCACCAGCATGAACAGCGCGGTCAGCTTGTTCAGTTTGTTGATTTCGATAGATTTGCCTTTACCGCGCAGGGACTTAATCACCATGCCGTTAAAGCCTTCGCGGGCGCCAAGGTAGTGGCCGAGGAAGGATTTGGTGATGGCGATCATCGCGATGATCGGCGCCATCCAGGCAATGATTGGCGCGTTAAAGTGGTTCGCCAGGTAAGACAGAATCGAGATGTTCTGCTCTTTCGCCGCCGCCAGGTCTGCCGGAGAGAGGCTCAGGACGCAGCTGAAGACGAAGAACATCACGGTCAGCACCATCATGATATGAGCGCGAGCCAGGATGCTTGAGCATTTTTTCTCGGCGCCTTCGCCGTACTCTTCACGCTTGGCAACCGCGAAGGAGGAGATGATCGGCGAGTGGTTGAAAGAGAAGACCATGACCGGGATCGCCAGCCACAGGGTCATCAGCAGGCCGTTGCCGGTGACGGAGGCGCCGCTCAGGGAGAGGGTCTCCAGCGCCGCGCCGTTCCACTGCGGGATCAGGTACAGCGCCAGAATCATCAGGGCGATTACGAACGGAAACACCAGAATGCTCATCGCTTTCACGATCATCTGCTCGCCGAAACGCACGATGGTCATCATACCGACGATCAGGATCAGCGACAGAATCGCACGCGGCGGCGGCGTCATGTGCAGCTGGTGCGCCATGAAGCTTTCGACGGTATTGGTGATCGCCACGCTGTAGACCAACAGGATTGGGTAGATAGCGAAGAAGTAGAGCAGGGTAATCAGCTTACCTGCGCCTACGCCGAAGTGTTCTTCAACCACTTCAGTGATGTCTTCGCCCGGGTTTTTGCCGGAGAGCACGAAGCGGGTCATACCGCGGTGGGCGAAGAAGGTCATCGGGAAGGCCAGAATCGCCATGATAATCAGGGGGATCATGCCGCCGACGCCGGCGTTGATCGGCAGGAACAAGACGCCCGCGCCGATCGCTGTACCGTACAGGCCCAGCATCCACATGGTGTCGGTTTTACGCCATCCGCTGCGGGTTTCGCCCGAAACGATGGTGCTGGTTTGAGTGGTTTCCATCTGTATCTCCTGGAGGAATCAACAAAATCTAATGAACAAATACAATTGCGTAACACGAAATTCGTTTAATTACGGTTTTTTTAGAAATTTTCTCCGTAATAATTGGGCCGGAAAGATACATTTATATGGTTTATGCATCAGTGATCGCGATCTCAAATGCAATAATCCACTTTCAATGTGCGTATTTTTAGTCCAACAGCCTGTTTCTGGTGATCAGCCAGCGATTTGTGGCGCGCAGGCTACCATTTGCAGCATATGAGATAAAAGCTGGGGGGCGTAATAACGAGGGATTTACTGTAAAAAAGAGAAGTGGTCGACGTTTTAGCGCTTAAAACCATTTTTTGCAGTGATAATTGTCGCAGTTTTTACCAACGCAAACGATTGGCTATGTAAAAATAATTTAGCTGTTTGATGAGTAACAGAAAGTTTTTTAGCGCGTTTTGGAAGTCAGAGAAAGCGTGCCCGCCGGGGCAACAGGCGCTGCCCCGGCGGGACGGAAATCAGGCGATGATTTCGTAGCAGGGAATATAGGCGGTGCCGCCCGGGAGCTTCATGCGGTGCTGGGCGACGAAGCCCTGCAGCAGATCGTCCATGCGGCGCATCATCTCCGGGTCGCCGTGCAGCTTATAAGGACCGTACTGCTCGATGGCCTGGATGCCCACCTCTTTGACGTTACCCGCGACAATGCCGGAGAAGGCGCGGCGCAGGTCGGCGGCCAGCACTTCCACCGGCTGGTCCGGGGAGAGTTTGAGGTTGGCCATGTTTTCATGGGTTGGATCAAACGGCATCTGCAGGTCCGGCGAGATACGAATCGACCAGTTGAAGCTGTAGGCGTCGTCGGTCTCGCGACGGCTCTCTTTCACCAGCGGCATCGCTTTTTTCATCTGCCGCGCCACTTCCGCCGGGTCGTCGATGATGATCCGGTAGTGGCGACGGGCGGATTCGCCCAGCGTATGGGTGATAAATTCGTCCAGCACGCGGAAGTAGTCAGCGCTCTCTTTCGGTCCGGTGAGGATCAGCGGCAGCACCTGCGCTTTGTTATCCGGATGCATCAGAATACCCAGCAGGTAAAGCAGCTCTTCGGCGGTGCCGACGCCGCCCGGGAAGATGATGATCCCGTGGGCGATGCGCACGAAGGCCTCCAGACGCTTTTCGATGTCCGGCATGATGATCAGTTCATTGACCAGCGGGTTTGGCGGTTCCGCGGCGATAATGGACGGTTCGGTCATGCCGATAAAGCGGCTGTCTTTGTAGCGCTGCTGCGCGTGGCCGACGGCGGCGCCTTTCATCGGCGCTTCCATCGCGCCAGGCCCGCAGCCGGTGCAGATATTGAGTTCCCGCAGTCCCAGCTGCGTACCGACGCGGCGGGCGTAGAGGTATTCGTTTTCGTTGATCGAATGGCCGCCCCAACAAACGATCATGTTCGGCGCTTCGCCGACGTGCAGCGCGCGGGCGTTGCGCAGGATCGAGAACACCAGGTTGGTGATATGGACCGAACTTTCGAGATCGAGGTTCGGGAAGCGAACGGTATTGTGGATCTGGCCGTACACGAACAGGATATCGCGCAGCACGGCAAACAGGTTGGCCTGCAGGGAACGAATAATGCGCCCGTCAACGAAGGCCTCTTCCGGCGGGTTGATCAGTTCCAGCTTCACGCCGCGTTCGCGACGCAGCACGTTAATATCGAAATTTTCAAAACGGGACAGAAGCTCCTTGCTGTTATCGGTCAGGCTCCCCGAGTTGAGCACAGCAAGCGAGCAGTTGCGAAAGAGTTGATACAGATCGCTGCTGGCGGTGCGCTTAAGCATATCCACTTCCAGCTGCGACAGCATATCCATTGAACCAAGCGGGCTAACATGTGTAATCAAGTGAACTCCTTACAGGACGCTTATGGTCTTCCTGTGATTACAATAGCCCTGCGAGCGGCGTTTCCACAACCTTGCGCGCGTCTAAACGCACGCAAATTGTGAAAATGTTTATTATTGTCGGGCAAGGCGGCCGGTGGCAGGGGAAAAGTCGCCGTTGCTGCGCCAGGGGTTGATATCCAGACCGCCGCGTCGCGTATAGCGGGCGTAAACGGAAAGCGATTCCGGCTGGCAGAAACGGAGAATATCGTTAAAGATGCGCTCGACGCACTGCTCATGGAATTCGTTATGGTGGCGGAACGAGACCAGATAGCGCAGGAGCTGCTCGCGGTCGATTTTCGCCCCACGATACTGGATCTGCACCGAGCCCCAGTCCGGCTGGTGGGTGATCAGGCAGTTGGACTTCAGCAGATGGCTGACCAGCGTCTCTTCCACGATTTTGCCGCTGGCGGCGCCCTGCAGGTAGTCGGCGCTGAACTGATAGTTATCGATCTCGATATCCTGATCGTCGATGCAGGCGCCGTGGAGGTGAGCAATCGGCTGGCCTTCCAGTTCATCCAGCCGATACAGCGAGACCTTGACCTCGCCCTGGGCGCAGGCGCTCAGATCGCGGGTCAGCGTCTCTTCAACCTCCTGCCAGCTGGCGAAACGCGTCTGGTTAAAGCTGTTGAGATAAAGCTTAAAGCTTTTTGACTCCACCAGATTAACGCTGGTGTCGGGCAGTTCGACGTGGCCGACGGCCACCTGCGGCAGGCCTTTGCCGTTCAGCCAGGAGAGTTCGTACAGCGTCCAGATATCGGCGCCGTGAAACGGCAGGTTGTCGGCATGCAGGCCAAGCGGGTCGCGGTTAAGGCTGCGCGGAACGCCCTGCAGCAGCGAGGCGTCATAGGTATCGCGGTAATCGGTTGATTTACCGAGCGTCAGGCCGGCCAGCGCCTGATGATTATCGTAAGAAGACATGTTTCACCATAGTAAAGCGGGTACACTATGACCCCAGTGTATCCTGTCTAACATGAAGAGAGAAACCGGTGGACCATCAGACCGCAGAAGCGCTGCATGCTTTTACCCAACGTTATTGCGCCGCCTGGCAGCAGCAGCGCCACAGCCTGCCGCGCAGTGAAGAGCTTTATGGCGTCCCGTCGCCTTGCGTCGTCGACACCCAGGGCGAGGCCGTGTTCTGGCAGCCGCAGCCGTTTTCGCTGGCGCAAAATATCAGCGCGGTTGAACGCGCCCTGGATATTGTGGTACAACAGCCGCTTCATTCTTATTATACCACTCAGTTTGCCGGCGATATGACCGGCCGGTTTGCCGGCGAAACGCTAACGCTGCTGCAGACCTGGAGTGAAGAGGATTTTCAGCGGGTGCAGGAAAACCTCATCGGGCATCTGGTGGTGCAGAAGCGGCTGAAGCTGGCGCCGACGCTGTTTATCGCCACCCTCGAGAGTGAACTGGATGTCATTTCCGTCTGTAATCTCAGCGGTGAAGTCGTCAAAGAGACCCTCGGCACCGCCAAACGCATCACCCTTTCCCCCTCGCTTGCGGGTTTCCTCAACCAGCTTGAGCCGGTTCTGTAATCCAGTCTGCCTGGTCATTTGTGAGAGATCTCTTACAAAACCTGTAAGAGATCATCATCATTTAAGGCAAATTTAATCCAATCTTTTTTTGTTAACTTATTGGTATTAAATTGGATTTTTATTTTTTCGTCCTTTTGAGTGGGGACTAATCTTAAGAGATTGTCTCAAGAAGGGTTGTAAGAAGAGGCAGAATCAGTGATCCTATGTCTGTCGACAGGAAGTCGCGAAATGAAGCGAACATCAGGATGATGGCGCTTCTGCAGGACCCGCCAGGATGGCGTTGCAAGGACAGGCTTCAGGATGAAGCAAGGATAACGCAGGATCGCGTAATGGACACCTCCAGGATGGAGAATGAGAGCCGCTCAGGATGAACGGTGGATCTGGAAGATCGGGACAAACTTAAGGATAAGTCATTTCGCATCGGGGTGGTGTGAAAGCAGGATGCACGAGTTTATGGATGAACATGGTCAGGAGACCTCAGGAAAAGTTTTCAAGGACGAGCAGGGAGCACCAATGTAGCGGGAATGCTGCAAAACGAACCGGGAGCACTGTTTATACAGTGCTCCCTTTTTTTATTTCTCCTGCGGATTTGCTATCCTGCGCCCGGTTTTTAACTCATCGAGGTTTCCCCCATGACTCTTGACGATAGCGTGCGCGATCGCCTGCGCGCCATTGAAGCCCTGCTGCGCGAAACAGAGCACTGGCAGGAGACGGCGCCGGACAGCAGCGCCTTCGCCAGCGATAAGCCGTTTTGCCTGGATACTCTGGAGCCGCTGGAGTGGCTGCAGTGGGTCCTGATCCCGCGTATGCATCAGCTGCTGGAGAGCGGCCAGCCGCTGCCGCAAAATTTCGCCGTTACGCCGTATTACGAAATGGCGCTGGATCAAGCCCACCCGGTTCGCGAATCCATGCTGGCGGAGCTGCTGCTGCTGGACGCGCTGTTTGCCGGTGAGCAGGCCTGATGCTGGAGATAATCTACCAGGACGACTGGCTGGTGGCGGTCAACAAACCGTCGGGCTGGCTGGTGCATCGCAGCTGGCTCGATCGCGATGAGAAAGTGGTGGTGATGCAGACCGTGCGCGACCAGATCGGCCAGCACGTTTTTACCGCCCATCGCCTCGACCGGCCCACCTCCGGCGTCCTGCTCATGGGACTGTCAAGCGAGGCGGGTCGCCTGCTGGCGCAGCAGTTCGAGCAGCATCAGATCCAGAAGCGCTACCATGCGATCGTCCGCGGCTGGCTGATGGAAGAGGCGCTGCTCGATTATCCGCTGGTGGAAGAGCTGGATAAAATCGCCGATAAGTTCGCCCGCGAAGACAAAGGGCCGCAGCCGGCGGTGACCCATTACCGTGGTCTGGCGACGGTGGAGATGCCGGTGGCGACCGGGCGTTATCCCACCACCCGCTACGGGCTGGTGGAACTGGAGCCGAAAACCGGCCGCAAGCACCAGCTGCGCCGCCATCTGGCCCACCTGCGTCATCCGATCCTCGGCGACAGCAAGCACGGCGATCTGCGGCAAAACCGCAGCGCCGCGGAGCATTTCGACTGTCACCGCCTGATGCTGCACGCCAGCGAACTGTCGTTAACCCATCCCTTTACCGGTGAGCCGCTGACCCTGCGCGCCGGTTTTGACGACGTCTGGATGCGTGCGCTGTCGCAGTTTGGCTGGCGCGGGCTTCTCCCGCTAAATGAAAGGGTTGAGTTTGCCGACGACTGCGGTCAGGATGAAGAGAATAAGGTCAATCCAGGGAGATAATAGCATGGCGGAAGTCGGAATTTTTGTCGGCACCATGTACGGCAACTCGCTGCTGGTCGCGGAAGAAGCGGAAGCGATCCTCAGCGGACTGGGACACAAGGCTACCGTGTATGAGGATCCGCAGGTCAACGACTGGGAATCCTACACGGGTAAGTATGTGCTGGTGGTCACCTCCACCACCGGGCAGGGCGATCTGCCGGACAGCATCGTCCCGCTGTATGAGGGCATCAAAGATATGTATCAGCCTCACCTGCGCTACGGCATTATCGCGCTGGGCGACAGCACCTACGCCAACTTTTGCGGCGGAGGCCTGAAGTTCGATCAACTGTTGCAGGAGCAGGGCGCGAAGCGCATCGGCGAGATGCTGAAGATTGACGCCAGCGAAGATCCGGAGCCGGAGAGCGTCTCTAATCCATGGGTTGAGCAGTGGGCTACCCTGCTGGAATAAAAGCGCTGCCCTCTCCCTACGCAGAGGGCGCCCTTTCAAGATGTCGCGGCCAGATACGCGGACAGCAAAAGTGTATCCCTTTCCGGGCGGCACGCCTTCAGGCAAATGCACAATATCCTTAGCAATATCATGGGTTAAGCCAGCCGGTTTCACCGGGTCAAGAGAGGTATTTCACACTCCGGCTCTTATTGCTGCGCTTTTGACCACCCGCGGCGCTGGTTTTTCATTTCCGTGAACTTCCCCCCATTCTTTCAGGCATACGCCATAAACCACCTGCAATAGCGGCGTAAAAGCTGTGTAGATGCACGGTGAGCCGCGGTGTGCCTCTTCATATACTGCTCCAGCCAGTGATAAATGCAGTGCCAGATATAACGACAACTATCAAAACACGACCACGTCATTCTGATTACCCTACAGGTTGTGCTGTTCAGAATGAACGTAGCTAAACGCTATGATTCAGGAGTACAACAATGAGTTCATTAAGTCAGGCGGCGACGGCGGCTGAAAAGCGCACCAACGCCCGCTACTGGATAGTGGTGATGCTGTTTATCGTCACCTCTTTTAACTATGGCGACCGGGCGACGCTGTCGATCGCCGGTTCGGAAATGGCCAAAGATATCGGCCTGGATCCGGTGGGAATGGGGTATGTCTTCTCCGCGTTCTCATGGGCTTATGTCATCGGCCAGATCCCGGGCGGCTGGCTGCTCGACCGCTTCGGTTCGAAGCGCGTCTATTTCTGGTCGATCTTCATCTGGTCGATGTTTACCCTGCTGCAGGGCTTCGTCGACATCTTCAGCGGCTTTGGCATTATCGTCGCGCTGTTTACCCTGCGCTTCCTCGTTGGCCTGGCCGAATCGCCGTCATTCCCGGGTAACAGCCGTATCGTGGCCGCCTGGTTCCCGGCGCAGGAGCGCGGCACGGCGGTGGCGATCTTTAACTCCGCCCAGTACTTTGCCACCGTTATCTTCGCGCCGATCATGGGCTGGCTGACGCATGAGGTGGGCTGGTCGCACGTCTTCTTCTTTATGGGCGGCCTGGGGATTGTGATTAGCTTTGTCTGGCTGAAAGTGATCCACGATCCGAACAACCATCCGGGGGTAAACAAGAAGGAACTGGAATATATCGCCGAAGGCGGCGCCCTGATCAACATGGATCAAAAGAGCAGCGCGCAGAAGGTGCCGTTCAGCGTCAAAATGGGCCAGATCAAGCAGCTGATCGGATCGCGGATGATGATCGGCATCTATATCGGTCAGTACTGCATTAACGCCCTGACCTACTTCTTTATCACCTGGTTCCCGGTTTACCTGGTGCAGGCGCGCGGCATGTCGATCCTTAAAGCAGGGTTTGTCGCCTCCATTCCGGCGGTGTGCGGCTTCGTCGGCGGGGTGCTGGGCGGGGTGATCTCTGACTGGTTAATGCGCCGCACCGGCTCGCTGAACATTGCCCGCAAAACGCCGATTGTGCTGGGGATGCTGCTCTCCATGACCATGCTGATGTGTAACTATGTCAACGTGGAGTGGATGGTGATTGGCTTTATGGCGATGGCCTTCTTCGGCAAAGGGATCGGCGCGCTTGGCTGGGCAGTGATGGCGGATACCGCGCCGAAAGAGATTAGCGGTCTTTCCGGCGGTCTGTTCAACATGTTTGGCAATATCTCCGGTATCGTCACCCCGATCGCTATCGGCTATATCGTCGGCACCACCGGCTCGTTCAACGGGGCGCTGGTTTACGTAGGTATCCATGCCCTGGTGGCGGTGCTGAGCTATCTGGTGCTGGTGGGCGACATCAAACGCATCGAACTGAAACCTGTCGCGGGGCGTTAATCATGACTACTCAATCCAGCCCGATTATTACAGAGATGAAGGTCATTCCGGTGGCCGGACACGACAGCATGCTGCTGAACATCGGCGGGGCGCATAACGCCTGGTTTACCCGCAATATCGTGGTATTGACCGATAACGCCGGCAACACCGGCGTGGGAGAAGCCCCTGGCGGAGAGGTCATCTATCAGACGCTGCTGGCGGCGATCCCGCAGGTGGTAGGTCAGGAGGTCGCCCGTCTCAATCGCGTGGTGCAGCAGGTGCACAAAGGCAATCAGGCGGCGGATTTCGACACCTTTGGCAAAGGGGCATGGACCTTCGAACTGAAAGTCAACGCGGTAGCGGCGCTGGAGGCCGCGCTGCTCGACCTGCTCGGCAAGGTGCTCAATGTGCCGGTCTGCGAGCTGCTGGGCCCGGGTAAGCAGCGTGATGCCGTCACCGTGCTGGGCTACCTGTTCTATATCGGCGATCGGCAGAAAACCGACCTGGGTTATCTGGACCATACGCCGGGCGATCACGAATGGTATCGCCTGCGCCACCAGCAGGCGCTTAGCAGCGAAGCGGTGGTGCGCCTGGCGGAAGCCGCTCAGGATCGCTACGGTTTCAAAGACTTTAAGCTGAAGGGCGGCGTGCTGCCCGGCGAGCAGGAAATTGACACCGCCCGGGCGCTGAAAAAGCGCTTTCAGGACGCGCGCATCACCGTCGATCCTAACGGCGCCTGGCTGCTGGATGAGGCGATCGCCCTGTGCAAAGGGCTGCAGGATGTTCTGACCTACGCCGAAGATCCGTGCGGCGCCGAGCAGGGCTTTTCCGGCCGGGAGGTGATGGCCGAGTTCCGCCGCGCCACCGGGCTGCCGGTCGCCACCAATATGATCGCCACCAACTGGCGCGAGATGGGTCATGCGGTGATGCTCAACGCCGTCGATATTCCGCTGGCGGACCCGCACTTCTGGACGCTCTCCGGCGCGGTACGAGTGGCGCAGCTCTGCGACGACTGGGGGCTTACCTGGGGCTGCCATTCCAACAACCATTTTGATATTTCCCTGGCGATGTTTACCCACGTCGGCGCCGCCGCGCCGGGTCATCCCACCGCCATCGACACCCACTGGATCTGGCAGGAAGGCGACGCGCGCCTGACCAAAAATCCGCTGCAGATTATTAACGGCAAGATTGCCGTGCCAGACGCGCCGGGACTCGGCGTGGAACTTGACTGGGAGCAGGTGCGCAGAGCCCATGAGGCCTATAAAGCGCTGCCGGGCGGCGCGCGCAACGACGCGGGCCCGATGCAGTACCTGATCCCCGGCTGGACATTCGACCGCAAACGTCCTGTTTTCGGCCGCCACTAATTACAAAAGGATGATGCTATGACGACTTTCTCTTCCACGCCTGTTGTCACCACCATGCAGGTGATCCCGGTTGCCGGCCATGACAGTATGCTGATGAATCTGAGCGGGGCCCACGCTCCGTACTTCACCCGCAATATCGTGATTATTAAAGATAACGCCGGCCATACCGGCGTCGGTGAAATTCCGGGGGGCGAAAAAATTCGCCAGACTCTGGAGGATGCCATTCCGCTGGTGGTGGGCAAAACGCTGGGCGAGTATAAAAACGTGCTCGGCGCGGTGCGCAATCAGTTCGCCGACCGTGACGCCGGCGGCCGCGGCCTGCAGACCTTTGACCTGCGCACCACCATCCACGTGGTGACCGGGATCGAAGCGGCGCTGCTGGACCTGCTGGGCCAGCACCTTGGGGTCAACGTCGCCTCGCTGCTCGGCGATGGGCAACAGCGCAGCGAAGTTGAAATGCTGGGCTATCTGTTCTTTATCGGTGACCGCCACGCCACGCCGCTGGCCTATCAGAGCCAGCCGGATGAACAGTGCGAGTGGTATCGCCTGCGCCATGAAGAGGCAATGACGCCGGATGCGGTGGTCCGCCTCGCGGAAGCGGCCTATGAAAAATATGGTTTCAACGACTTTAAGCTGAAGGGCGGCGTACTGGCCGGTTTTGAAGAAGCCGAAGCGATCAGCGCCCTGGCGAAGCGCTTCCCGGATGCCCGCGTGACCCTCGATCCGAACGGCGCCTGGCTGCTTGAAGAAGCCATTCAGATTGGCAAGCAGCTGAAGGGCGTGCTGGCCTATGCTGAGGATCCGTGCGGCGCTGAGCAGGGCTTCTCCGGCCGCGAAGTGATGGCGGAGTTCCGTCGCGCGACGGGCCTGCCGACCGCCACCAATATGATCGCCACCGACTGGCGGCAGATGGGCCATACGCTCTCCCTGCAGTCGGTGGATATCCCGCTGGCGGACCCGCACTTCTGGACCATGCAGGGGTCGGTTCGCGTGGCGCAGATGTGTCATGAGTTCGGCCTGACCTGGGGTTCGCACTCCAATAACCACTTCGACGTGTCGCTGGCGATGTTCACTCACGTCGCGGCTGCGGCGCCGGGCAAGATCACCGCTATCGATACCCACTGGATCTGGCAGGAGGGCAACCAGCGTCTGACCAAACAACCGTTTGAAATTAAAGGCGGAATGGTGCAGGTGCCGAGCACGCCGGGTCTGGGGGTAGAGCTGGATATGGACCGCGTCATGCAGGCAAATGAGCTATATAAGAAACATGGCCTTGGCGCCCGCGACGATGCGATGGCGATGCAGTACCTGATCCCGGGCTGGACCTTTGACAACAAGCGTCCATGCATGGTGCGCTAAAAGGCCGCCGGCCTCTGCGGGGGCCGGCATTGCGCGATAGCGACAGGGGTTAGCTCAAAGTAAGGACTGCAGATGAAAATAGTGATCGCACCGGATTCCTGGAAGGAGAGCCTGACCGCGCTGGAAGTAGCCAGTGCAATAGAGCAAGGCTTTCGCGAGATTTATCCTGACGCGGAATATGTCAGGCTGCCGGTTGCCGACGGTGGGGAAGGGACGGTGGAAGCCATGGTGGCGGCGACCGGCGGGCATCAGGTGCCGCTGACGGTGACCGGGCCGCTGGGGGAGCCGGTAGAGGCATTTTATGGGCTGTCCGGCGATCGCCAGTGCGCCTTTATCGAAATGGCGGCGGCCAGCGGGCTGGAAAGCGTTCCCCCGGCGCAGCGTAACCCGCTGCTGACCACCTCCTGGGGCACCGGGGAGCTGATTCGCCATGCGCTGGACGCTGGCGTGCGGCAGATCATTATTGGCATTGGCGGCAGCGCGACCAATGACGGCGGCGCCGGCATGGCGCAGGCGCTGGGGGCGAAATTGCTGACCGTCGACGGTCAGCAAATCGCGCCAGGGGGCGGCGCGCTGGAGACGCTGGCGCGCATCGATCTTAGCGAGCTTGATCCACGGCTGGCAGATTGTCGGATTGACGTGGCCTGCGATGTCACCAACCCGTTGACCGGCCCGCAGGGCGCCAGCGCGGTATTCGGCCCGCAAAAAGGGGCGACGGCGCAGATGATCGACCGGCTTGACAGCGGCCTGCGGCACTATGCCCGGATCATCGCCCGTGATTTAGATTGCGACGTGCTGAACCTGGAAGGCGGCGGCGCGGCGGGCGGGATGGGCGCGGCGCTGTATGCGTTTTGTGGCGCTCAACTGCGCCCGGGCATTGAGATTGTCACCGATGCGCTGCAGCTGGCGGAGCGGGTGGCGGATGCTGATTTAGTGATCACCGGCGAAGGACGTATCGACAGTCAGACTATCCACGGCAAGGTGCCGGTGGGAGTGGCCCGGGTGGCGAAGCGATTTAACGTACCGGTGATCGGGATTGCCGGCAGCCTTACCGCCGATGTCGGCGTCGTGCATCAGCACGGGCTGGATGCGGTATTCAGCGTGTTGTACACCATCTGCACGCTGGATGAAGCGCTGGCCAATGCCGCCGCCAACCTGCGGATGACGGCGCGAAACGTCGCCGCGGTTTTGCAGATGGGCGGTAAGCTGTAATTGAGGTATCCCGGCTGGCGCGGCCACCCGGGAATGTCTAAGCGATGTTGAGGCCGCCAGCACCGGCAGTTTTCGCAGCGCAAGCGGGTAAATTAACGGCAGGCTGCACGGACCGTAGGCCGGGCAAGGCGTCGCCGCCGCCCGGCATAAAAGCGGCTCCGTGCCCGCTCTCCTTGCCCGGCGGCGCGATGCCTGGCGAGCCGGGTGCAGGTCGGGAAGCCCTGTGGTTTTAGCCCCCCATCCGGCAGGCTTCGCGCGCCACGTTATCCATCTCATCCAACAGCTCAAGCAGCTCCGGCTCCAGATCCTCGGCGGCGGTGCCTGCGCGCAGCTGGCTCTCCAGAGTGTGGCAGAGCTTTTTCAGCCGCGGCACGCCGCTGTAGCTGCAGCTGCCGTGCAGTTTGTGGATCAGATCCACCAGCCCTTCCGGCTGCTCGCCGACCAGTTGCTCTTCCACTTTGTTACGCACCTCCGGCATAAAAGCGATCAGCATCTGCAGCATCTCCCTCGCCAGGTCCGGCTTCATCGCCGCCTGACGTAGCGCCAGCTGCCAGTCGAGCGTCTGGTTATGGTCGATGACCGGCTCTGCGGGCGGTATCGCCGCCGGGGCGATGCTGTGTACTCCAGGCTGATAGCGCAGCAGCAGGGCGTGCAGTTTCTCTTCTTCGATCGGCTTCGCCAGATAGTCGTTCATGCCGGCGCTCAGTAGCTTCTCGCGCTGGCCCTCCAGGGCGTGCGCGGTGACGGCGATAACCGGCGTTTGCTGGTGATGCGGCAAATGATGGATAAGCTCACAGGCGCGGATGCCGTCCATATCCGGCATCTGAATATCCATCAGGATCAGATCCATCTGCAGTTGCTTGGCCTTGTCCACCGCCTGCTGGCCGCTGTCGCAGAGGATCACCTGCTGCACAAGGTCATCCAGCAGGGCGCCAATGAGCTTCAGGTTTGCCGGGTTGTCGTCGACGGCCATCACGGTCATCGGCAGCTTATGGCTGTCGGCCTGGGTCAACGGCGCGGAGGCCGTCGCATGATGGGTGGCCACCAGCGCCGGCAGCAGACGGGTGGTGGTGAGCGGTTTCAACAGACAGGCGGCGATGCCATCGCGCTTCAGGGCTTCGGCGCTGACCTGGGCATGACATGGCAGAGCCAGCAGTACGTTATCTGACATCGCGCAGGCTTTGGCTAATTTTTCCCGGTGCGGCGACAAATCGCGCATTGAGACCGGAATACCGACCAGCAGAATGTCGTACTGGGCTTCCGCCAGCGCAGAGAAGGTGGGGCTGTAAATCACCTCCAGCGGCGTGGCGGCCAGCATCTCCAGCGTGCACTGCGCCGCCGTCGCGTTGGCTTCCACATAGGCCAGACGTTTGCCCGCCAGCCCGTCGGTATTCAGCGTATCCGGAATGGCGTTCGGGTTGAGATCGAGGCTGATATGGAACCAGAAGGTGGAGCCGCGGTTTGGCTGACTGTGGAACGAGATATCGCCGCCCATCTCCTTAACCAGACGCTGGGTGATCACCAGCCCGAGCCCGGTGCCGCCGTGGCGGCGTGAAATACTGGCATCGGCCTGACGGAAGGCCTGGAACAGCCGGGACTGGTCGCGCTCGGGGATGCCGATGCCGGTATCGTGGATCTGAATTTCGATCTGCACCCGCGAATTACTGATGGCCCGCTGCTCCACCAGCACATCGATATTACCGTGCTCGGTAAATTTGATGGCGTTGCCTACGAGGTTGGTCACAATCTGCTGCAGACGCAGCGGGTCGCCGATGACGTTATCCGGCACGTTGTTCTTAATGTTCAGCGTCAGCTCCAGCCCTTTATCGTGCGCGGAATGCGCCAGCAGGGTGACCACCTCATCAAGCGAGGTGCGCAGCAGGAACGGAATGCTCTCCAGGATCAGCTTCCCGGCTTCCAGCTTGGAAAAGTCGAGCACGTCGTTGATGATCGCCAACAGATTATTGGCCGAGCGTTCGATGGTGGTCAGGTGGTCGCGCTGCGTGGCGTTGAGATCGGTTTTCAACGTCAGACGGGTAAAGCCGATCACCCCATTGAGCGGGGTGCGCAGTTCGTGGGACATATTGGCCAGGAATTCAGACTTAATGCGCGCCGCCTCCTGGGCGCGCTTTTTCGCCAGGTCCAGCTCGACGTTCTGAATCTCCATCTGCTCAAGGGTTTCCCGCAGATCGGAGGTCGCCTGGTCGACGTTGTGCTGCATCTCCTCATGGTACGCCGCCAGCGACATGGCCATCGAGTTGATGCCGTTTTTCAGCATATCCAGTTCGCCGAGCATAAAGCCCTCGACGCGGCTGTCCAGCTGTCCGCGGCGGATGCGGTCGACGGTGTTGACCATATTGCGGATAGGGCCGGTGACGTCGCGCATCAGGCGCCAGCCGAAGATCAGCGCGATGCCGATGCAGAACAGCATCATCACGCTGGAGATGAAAATCTCTTTGTACTGCTGGAGGCGCACCGATTTGAGATCCAGCTCCAGCGCGACGTAGCCCAGCATATTGCCCGGCATTTTGGCATCGGATTCGGGGGATTCATCCGGCGAATAACTTTCCGAGACGATCGGCGTGCGCAGGATCATCATGTCGCCGTCGCGGATGACGCTGAGACGACGGGGAAACGCTTCGCCTTTCGGGATCTGCAGGTCGCTGGGGTTGAGCTGATAATTGGAGGTGACAAACAAGCGGTTATGCGAATCGTACACCGAGATGGCCCGCACGATCTCCGAGTGGCGACGATGCAGAACGCTGATCAACTGGCCGATAGATTCGCGGTTTTGCAGATTCATGCCATATTCGCTGGAGACCGCCAGCGGCTCAATAATGCTGGTGCCGGCGTCCTCCAGCTGACGTTGCAGGTCGTTATAACGGTGAGCGACAAAGAAAACACTGAGCAACAGCCCTATCAGGACGGTTGGCGCCAGAATCAGAATCATCATGCGAGCACGCAGGCTGTAGTTGGTCATGCGGTTCCATTATGGGAGAATATAGACATCATCGTTCGGTGCGCGTCGGTGCGCCTCGCGGCGCTGCCGCTCTGAACGAGCTCGTTTTATTTGATTGAGACAACTCTCTACGATGGCGCAATTCTACTCTGCAAAACGGCGTGTGACGACGCGCCAGATCATAACCGTTACAGTCAACGACCTCGATCCCTTTGGCCAGGGCGTGGCCCGCCACCAGGGGAAAGCGCTGTTCATCGGCGGCGTGCTGCCGCAGGAGCAGGCTGAGGTGATGCTGGTGGAAGACAAAAAGCAGTACGCCCGCGCCCAGGTGAAACGCCGTCTGACCGACAGCCCGCAGCGCCAGGCGCCGCGCTGCCCCCATTTTGGCGTTTGCGGCGGCTGCCAACAGCAGCATGCCAGCATCACGCTTCAGCAGCAAAGTAAACGCGCCGCGCTGGCGCGCCTGATGAAGCGCGAGGTGGATGAGATCATCGCCGGCGAGCCGTGGGGCTATCGCCGGCGCGCGCGCTTAAGCTTGAATTATCAGCCAAAGACCCAACAATTGCAGATGGGTTTTCGTCAGGCCAGCGATAAAGCGATCGTCGATGTGGTGCAGTGCCCTGTTTTGGCGCCCCAACTTGAGGCGCTGCTGCCCGCCGTGCGCGAGTGCTTAAGCGCGCTGAGCGCATTACGCCATCTTGGCCACGTCGAGCTGGTGCTGGCGGACAACGGCCCACTGATGGTGCTGCGCCATACCGCTGCGCTGCCGGCGGCTGACAGGGAAAAACTGGAACGTTTTTCGCAAACTCACGGTCTTTCCCTGTACCTCGCGCCGCAAAGCGAGATACTGGAACATATTCACGGCGAAGCGCCATGGTATACCTCAGACGGACTACGCTTAGTGTTCAGTCCGCGGGATTTTATCCAGGTCAACGACGGCGTGAATCAGCAGATGGTGCGTACCGCGCTGGCGTGGCTGGATCTGCAGCCGGAGGACCGGGTGCTGGATCTGTTCTGCGGGATGGGAAATTTTACCCTGCCGCTGGCGACTCGCGCCGCCCACGTGGTTGGGGTGGAAGGGGTGCCGGCGCTGGTGGAGAAGGGGCGGGAAAACGCCGCCCTCAATAGTTTATCAAATGTCACCTTCTTCCATGAAAATCTGGAAGAGGATGTCACCCGCCAGGCCTGGGCGAAGCATGGCTTTGATAAAGTGCTGCTGGACCCGGCCCGCGCCGGCGCGCCGGGCGTGATGCCGCATATTATAAAACTGGCGCCGCGGCGGGTGGTGTATGTTTCCTGCAACCCGGCGACGCTGGCGCGAGACAGCGAAACCCTGTTGCAGGCTGGATATCAGATTCAACGCCTGGCGATGCTGGATATGTTCCCGCATACCGGTCATCTGGAATCAATGGTGTTGTTTGAGCGCAGGCTTACATAAGGTCATTCACAACGTCGCAGAAGAGCCGCCCCGGCCATCAATGCTGACGCGACCTGCAGGATGACATGTAGAAAGTTGAGGCTTGCCGACTTCGGCAGGCCGGTCCCTTAAGGAGAGGACAATGGTTGCGGTAAGAAGTGCACATCTTAATAAAGCTGGTGAATTTGACCCGAAGAAATGGATCGCGAGTCTGGGGATTTCCAGCCAGCAGTCGTGTGAGCGCTTAGCCGAAACCTGGGATTATTGTCGCGAAAAAACGCAAGGACACCCGCTGGCGGACCTGCTGCTGTGGCGGGGCGTCGAAATGGTGGAGATCCTCTCCACCCTGAGTATGGATATCGATACCCTGCGCGCGGCGCTGTTGTTCCCGCTGGCCGACGGCGAAGTCGTCAGCGAAGAGGTCATGCAGGAGAGCGTGGGTAAATCGGTCGTGACCCTGATTCACGGGGTACGGGACATGGCCGCCATCCGTCAGCTGAAAGCCACTCATACCGACTCGGTATCTTCCGAGCAGGTGGATAACATTCGCCGCATGCTGCTGGCGATGGTTGACGATTTCCGCTGCGTGGTTATCAAGCTTGCCGAACGTATCGCGCATCTGCGCGAGGTCAAGGACGCGCCGGAAGATGAGCGGGTGCTGGCGGCGAAAGAGTGCACCAATATCTATGCTCCCCTGGCTAACCGCTTAGGTATCGGCCAGCTGAAGTGGGAGCTGGAAGATTACTGCTTCCGCTACCTGCACCCGGCAGAGTACAAGCGCATTGCCAAACTGCTCCACGAACGCCGTATCGACCGCGAGCATTATATCGACGAGTTCGTCGGCCACCTGCGGGCAGAAATGAAAGCCGAAGGGGTCAAGGCCGAGGTCTATGGTCGGCCGAAGCATATCTACAGCATCTGGCGCAAAATGCAGAAAAAACACCTCGCCTTTGACGAGCTGTTTGACGTACGCGCGGTGCGCATCGTGGCCGAGCGGTTGCAGGATTGTTATGCCGCGCTGGGGATCGTTCATACCCACTACCGTCACCTGCCGGATGAGTTCGATGACTACGTGGCCAACCCGAAACCCAACGGCTACCAGTCTATCCATACCGTGGTGCTGGGGCCGAGCGGCAAGACCGTGGAGATTCAAATCCGCACCCGGCAGATGCATGAAGACGCCGAGCTGGGCGTGGCCGCGCACTGGAAGTACAAAGAGGGAGCGGGAGCGGGGACCAGCGGCGGCCGCGGCTATGAGGACCGTATCGCCTGGCTGCGCAAGCTGATTGCCTGGCAGGAAGAGATGGCCGACTCTGGCGAAATGCTCGACGAAGTGCGCAGCCAGGTCTTTGACGACCGGGTGTATGTCTTTACGCCGAAAGGCGACGTGGTGGACCTGCCGGCGGGGTCGACGCCGCTCGATTTTGCCTACCATATCCACAGCGACGTCGGTCATCGCTGCATCGGCGCCAAAATTGGCGGCCGCATCGTGCCGTTTACCTATCAGCTGCAGATGGGCGATCAGATCGAAATCATTACCCAGAAGCAGCCGAACCCGAGCCGCGACTGGCTCAACCCTAACCTCGGCTATGTCACCACCAGCCGCGGACGCTCCAAAATTCACGCCTGGTTCCGTAAGCAGGACCGTGACAAGAACATTCTTGCCGGCCGACAGATCCTTGACGACGAGCTGGAGCATCTGGGCATCAGCCTGAAGGATGCGGAAAAGCACCTGCTGCCGCGCTACAACTTCAACGAGCTCGATGAACTGCTGGCGGCCATCGGCGGCGGCGATATCCGTCTCAACCAGATGGTTAACTTCCTGCAGGCGCAGTTCAATAAACCGAGCGCCGCCGAGCAGGATGCGGCAGCGCTGAAGCAGTTGCAGCAGAAAACCTATGCTCCGCAGAACCGTACCAAGGACAATGGCCGGGTGGTGGTGGAAGGGGTTGGCAATCTGATGCACCATATTGCCCGCTGTTGCCAGCCGATCCCGGGCGATGAGATCGTCGGCTTTATCACCCAGGGGCGCGGGATTTCTGTGCATCGCGCCGACTGCGATCAGCTCGCTGAACTGCAGTCGCATGCCCCGGAGCGCATCGTCGATGCGGTATGGGGCGAAAGCTACTCGGCCGGATATTCGCTGGTGGTCAGGGTGGAGGCGAACGATCGCAGCGGGTTACTGCGCGATATCACCACCATCCTCGCCAATGAGAAGGTGAACGTGCTGGGCGTTGCCAGCCGCAGCGATACCCGTCAGCAGCTGGCCACCATCGATATGACCATCGAGATTTACAACCTGCAGGTGCTGGGCCGGGTGCTCGGTAAGCTGAACCAGGTGCCCGATGTCATTGACGCGCGCCGTCTGCACGGCGGTTAATTCGTCTCCAGGCCGGATAAGGCGAAGCCGCCATCCGGCAATTTCGCCACGTCGGATAAGGTCGAAACGCCTTATCCGGCCGACTATTTTTTACATTTCCAGGATTGTCACATGACCCAAATCGACCGCTTGCTCGGCATCATGCGCCGCCTGCGCGACCCGGAAAACGGCTGCCCGTGGGATAAAGAGCAGACCTTTGCCACCATCGCCCCCTATACCCTCGAAGAAACCTATGAAGTGCTGGACGCCATTTCGCGAGAGGATTTTGACGACCTGCGCGGTGAGCTGGGCGATCTGCTGTTCCAGGTGGTGTTCTATGCGCAGATGGCGCAGGAAGAGGGACGTTTTAACTTTGACGATATCTGCGCCGCCATCAGCGACAAGCTGGAGCGCCGCCATCCCCATATCTTCGCTGATGCCACTGCGGGAAACAGCAGCGAAGTCCTGGCCCGCTGGGAGCAGATCAAAAGCGCGGAGCGGGCGGAAAAAGCCCAGCACTCAGCGCTGGACGACATTCCGCATAGCCTGCCGGCGCTGATGCGGGCGCATAAAATCCAGCGTCGCTGCTCGGCGGTCGGTTTTGACTGGACCTCGCTGGGCCCGGTGCTCGACAAGGTGCATGAAGAAATTGATGAAGTGATGCATGAAGCGCAGCAGGCGGTGGTGGATGAAGCGAAACTGGAAGAGGAAGTGGGCGATCTGCTGTTCGCCACGGTGAATTTATCCCGCCATTTAGGGGTCAAAGCCGAGGTGGCGCTGCAGAAGGCGAACCTCAAATTCGAGCGCCGCTTCCGCGAAGTCGAGCGCATTGTCGCTGCCCGCGGCCTGGAAATGACCGGCGTCGACCTCGATACCATGGAAGAAGTATGGCAACAGGTAAAACGCCAGGAAACTGATCTCTAACGAGTTTTCGTGATCAAGCGCGATTTGTGTGATTTTATAAATAACAAGCGCTTGATTTACGTCAAAAACATTTCGCCAAAAGCGTCTATTTTCTCTTTCCGTTATGTCGTTGAAACACCATGTAGCCTGCCTCTTCGAGTTGTTCGGGTCGCAACACAGGTGCAACTTGAAGAACGAAGGGGAGGGGAAGAATGAAAGTTTGTGGCGTCACGCATGTTCGGGTATACTACTTTCCCGTCCTGGTTATTCCATCGTTTTACCCTAACTTCTCAGGTTCAGCATGACAACGAACTATATTTTTGTGACCGGCGGGGTCGTATCCTCTCTGGGTAAAGGCATTGCCGCAGCCTCCCTGGCAGCCATTCTTGAAGCCCGTGGTCTCAACGTGACCATCATGAAACTGGATCCGTATATCAACGTCGATCCGGGCACCATGAGCCCAATCCAGCATGGGGAAGTGTTCGTTACTGAAGACGGCGCAGAAACCGATCTGGACCTGGGCCACTACGAGCGTTTCATCCGTACCAAGATGACTCGCCGCAACAACTTCACCACCGGCCGTATTTACTCTGACGTGCTGCGCAAAGAGCGCCGTGGCGACTACCTGGGCGCGACCGTTCAGGTTATTCCGCACATCACCAACGCTATCAAAGAGCGTGTGCTGGCGGGCGGCGAAGGCCATGACGTGGTGCTGGTGGAGATTGGCGGTACCGTCGGCGATATCGAATCCTTGCCGTTCCTCGAAGCCATTCGTCAGATGGCGGTAGAGATTGGCCGCGAGCATACCCTGTTTATGCACCTGACTCTGGTGCCGTACATGGCCGCCGCGGGCGAAGTCAAAACCAAACCGACTCAGCACTCCGTGAAAGAGCTGCTCTCCATCGGTATTCAGCCTGACATCCTGATCTGCCGCTCCGATCGCGCTGTTCCGGCTAACGAACGGGCGAAAATTGCTTTGTTCTGTAACGTTCCGGAAAAGGCTGTTATTTCTCTGAAAGACGTCGATTCCATTTATAAAATTCCAGGCCTGTTGAAATCTCAGGGGCTGGACGATTATATTTGTAAACGATTCAGCTTAACTTGTCCGGAAGCAAACCTGGCCGAATGGGAACAGGTAATCTATGAAGAAGCCAATCCGGCAGGCGAAGTCACCATCGGTATGGTCGGTAAGTACATTGAACTGCCGGATGCCTACAAGTCGGTGATTGAAGCGCTGAAACACGGTGGTCTGAAAAACCGCGTCACCGTCAACATCAAGCTGATCGATTCGCAGGATGTGGAAACGCGCGGCGTCGAAATCCTCAAGGATTTAGATGCTATCCTTATCCCGGGCGGCTTCGGCTACCGCGGTGTGGAAGGTAAGATCGCCACCGCGCGCTATGCGCGTGAGAACAATATTCCTTATCTGGGCATTTGCCTGGGTATGCAGGTTGCGCTGATTGAGTTCGCGCGCAACGTAGCGGGTATGGAAAACGCCAACTCGACGGAATTTGTGCCAGACTGTAAATACCCGGTTGTGGCCCTGATTACCGAATGGCGTGACGAAGATGGCAACGTCGAAGTCCGCTCCGAGAAGAGCGATCTGGGCGGCACTATGCGCCTGGGCGCACAGCAGTGCCAGCTGGATGATGATTCTCTGGTACGCCAGCTGTACGGCGAGCCGACCATCACCGAGCGCCATCGTCACCGCTACGAAGTCAACAACATGTTGTTGAAACCGATTGAAGCTGCCGGTCTGCGCGTTGCGGGCCGTTCCGGGGATGATCAGTTGGTCGAGATCATCGAAGTGCCGAACCATCCGTGGTTTGTGGCCTGCCAGTTCCACCCGGAGTTTACTTCGACGCCGCGTGATGGACACCCGCTGTTTGCCGGCTTTGTGAAAGCCGCCAGCGAGTACCAGAAACGCCAGGCGAAGTAAAAAGAGTTAGAACGGCAATGCACCCATCCGGGTGCATTGTTTGTCTGGAGTTTTAGTTTAACTTGTACTGAGGAAAACCTAATGTCCAAAATCGTTAAAGTCATCGGTCGTGAAATCATCGACTCCCGTGGTAACCCGACTGTTGAAGCCGAAGTACACCTGGAAGGTGGTTTCGTCGGTATGGCAGCTGCTCCGTCAGGTGCTTCTACTGGTTCCCGCGAAGCGCTGGAACTGCGCGATGGCGACAAATCCCGTTTCCTGGGTAAAGGCGTAACCAAAGCTGTTGCTGCGGTAAACGGCCCGATCGCTCAGGCAATCCTGGGCAAAGATGCCAAAGATCAGGCTGGCATCGATAAGATCATGATCGACCTGGACGGTACTGAAAACAAATCTAACTTCGGTGCGAACGCAATCCTGGCCGTTTCTCTGGCGAACGCCAAAGCAGCAGCTGCCTCCAAAGGCCTGCCGCTGTACGCGCACATCGCTGAACTGAACGGCACTCCGGGCAAATACTCCATGCCGGTTCCGATGATGAACATCATCAACGGCGGTGAGCACGCTGACAACAACGTCGACATCCAGGAATTCATGATTCAGCCGGTTGGCGCGCCGACCCTGAAAGAAGCAGTACGCATGGGTTCTGAAGTGTTCCATCACCTGGCGAAAGTGCTGAAGTCCAAAGGCATGAACACTGCCGTTGGTGACGAAGGCGGCTACGCGCCGAACCTGGGTTCCAACGCCGAAGCGCTGGCTGTTATCGCTGAAGCGGTTAAAGCTGCAGGCTACGAGCTGGGCAAAGACATCACCCTGGCGATGGACTGCGCAGCGTCTGAATTCTACAAAGACGGTAAATACGTTCTGGCCGGCGAAGGCAACAAAGCGTTCACCTCTGAAGAGTTCACTCACTTCCTGGAAGAGCTGACCAAACAGTACCCGATCGTCTCCATCGAAGATGGCCTGGACGAATCTGACTGGGAAGGTTTCGCTTACCAGACCAAAGTACTGGGCGACAAAATCCAGCTGGTTGGTGACGACCTGTTCGTAACCAACACCAAGATCCTGAAAGAAGGCATCGAAAAAGGCATCGCTAACTCCATCCTGATCAAATTCAACCAGATCGGTTCTCTGACCGAAACTCTGGCGGCTATCAAGATGGCGAAAGACGCTGGCTACACCGCTGTCATCTCTCACCGTTCTGGCGAAACTGAAGACGCGACCATTGCCGACCTGGCTGTGGGTACCGCTGCAGGCCAGATCAAAACCGGTTCTATGAGCCGTTCTGACCGCGTTGCTAAATACAACCAGCTGATTCGTATCGAAGAAGCGCTGGGTGAGCAAGCGCCGTTCAACGGTCGTAAAGAGATCAAAGGCCAGGCTTAATCCTGTCTTTGTGAAATAAGCATGCCAGCCTTCGGGCTGGCATTTTTTTTATGCCTGCGGCCATTATTTAAAGTCGACGGCCATTTGCTGAGGGATCGACAGCCCGCGAGTGGTTTCCACGCAGCGGTCGATGTAATCGGTAAAGCGCGGCGGTTTTGGCATCCCCATGCTCAGCAGCTTGTCGTTGCTAAAGCGCACGTTCAGCGTGGCGAACGCGCCATATAAGCGCATCGCTTTCAGCATCAGTCGCTCATTGCACGGCCCAAAAATTCCTTTCAGTTCGCGACGCATTTTGACCAGCGTTTCATAGCTCACCTGGGCGTACTTGTCTCCCACCGGCACCTGCTCCAGCGCCAGGGCCATCGCCCGGTCGATTTCGGCAAACTTCACGCTGTTCTCCTCGCCGGCAGAGATATGCACCACCTCGCCGCGGGCCAGCGGCTGGTTAAGCAGCATCAGCAGGGCATCGGCGCAGTAGTCCACCGGAATAACATCGATCCGATCCTCCATCGCGCACATAAATTTCTGCAGCATCAGCCCCATGCTGAACACCCAGAAAATACTGCTGGAAGGCCGGCAGCCATGATGGGTATGGCCCACCACAATAGAAGGGCGGGCAATGACCAGCGGTAGCGTAGGGCAGTGCTGCTGCATCAGTTGCTCGATGGCCGATTTCGAGTGGGTATATTCCACCAGATGCTCGGCGTGCTGCCGAAACTCCGCGCTCTCGGCGACCAGCGAATCTGGCTCCGGTGAGCAGGACATTGCGGTGCCGACGTGCAGAAAACGCTGCAGACCCGCCACCTGCGCCATCCGTTGCGCCAGACGCAGCGTACCCGCAACGTTAACCTTCCAGATAAGCGGGTTGCTGCCAAACGAGGCGACAGCGGCGCAGTTGAGGACATGGGTGACTTGCTCAAGCCGCGGGTCGTTAAGAAAATGCTCCGGAGAGGCGAGATCGCCCAGCAGGATCTGCTGCGGGCGCAGCATCGCCAGTTTCTCCTCGGCGATGTTGAACTTACGCATGTTCTCCTTGACCCGCTCCAGGCCTGCGTCGGGACTGTCGGCACGCACCAGCAGCAGCAGATCTAACTGGCTATCCTGATGGAGTATTTTCTCTAACGCCGCGCCGCCCAGAAAACCGGTGACGCCGGTAATGAATAATGTGGTCATAAACGCTATCTCATTATGGTTGGTCTGCGGGATTCTAGGAGGGACAAAGTAAACGACGATTAAATAAAAAATGGCGGGCAACAGGACTTTATTAAGGGGAGCTTAAGCTTATTTTCGGCGGTGGATTGGATTCGACTCTCAGACCAGATAAATAATTCACTCTTTCATGTATCAGTTTGTACAATGCTGTATTTAAAAGTGTTTTTGTTTTTATGCTGACGTTTTACATGTTCTGGTTTATAACGCGAAAAACATCTTCTGTTACATCTTTCTTTACGGTGGCATGGCGCGCCGTTTATTTTAATCCTTACCACACTAATGAAATAAACGAAAACAGAGGCATGCTTTTAATTAACAATGAATAACCTCCGGGGAGAGAAAGCGACGCCGTGAAGGAAAAACGATCGCAGCGCAGGACAAGACCTGGACAGTGAAATCTGCGATAATAAACGTTTATCACCCTAAACAGAGATGACTATGCAGTACCCGATTAACGAGATGTTCCAGACCCTGCAAGGCGAGGGTTACTTCACCGGCGTGCCTGCCATTTTTATTCGTCTGCAGGGATGCCCGGTAGGATGCGCGTGGTGTGACACCAAGCATACCTGGGACAAACTGGCCGATCGGGAAGTGTCGTTGTTCAGCATCCTGGCGAAAACCAAAGAGAGCGATAAGTGGGGGCCGGCAAGCAGTGAAGATCTGCTGGCGATTATCGGTCGTCAGGGGTGGACTGCCCGCCACGTGGTCATTACCGGCGGTGAGCCCTGCATTCATGATTTAACGCCGTTAACCTCGCTGCTGGAGCAAAACGGATTTAGCTGCCAGATTGAAACCAGCGGCACTCACGAAGTTCGCTGTACGCCTCATACCTGGGTGACGGTATCGCCGAAGGTGAATATGCGCGGCGGGTATGACGTGCTGTCTCAGGCCCTGCAGCGGGCGGATGAGATCAAACATCCGGTAGGGCGCGTCCGCGACATCGAAGCACTGGACGAACTGCTGGAAACGCTGAGCGATGACAAACCGCGGATCATCGCCCTGCAGCCAATCAGCCAGAAAGAAGACGCGACGCGCCTGTGTATCGACACCTGCATCGCCCGTAACTGGCGCCTGTCCATGCAGACGCATAAATATCTGAATATCGCCTGATGAAAAAGCCCGGCAGCGTACTGACCGGGCTTTTTTTCGCTTACTCGCCGCGATAGACGCAGCCGGCAGTGCAGGTCTCTTTCACCATCACCGCGCTCAGCAGCGGTACCCGCGGTTTCATCTCATCCCAGATCCATTTGGCCAGCACTTCGCTGGTAGGGTTTTCCAGACCGGGGATATCGTTCAGATAATAGTGGTCCAGGCGATCGTAGGTCGGCTTGAAGGCGGCCTTCAGCTCGGCAAAATCCATGATCCACCCGGTATGGGGATCGACTTCACCGGTTATCTCCAGACGCACCATAAAGGAGTGGCCATGCAGGCGACCGCATTTGTGTCCTTCCGGGACGTGCGGCAGGTGGTGGGCGGCTTCGAAGGTGAAATCTTTAAACAGCGTGGTGGACATCATTGACTCTCAACAGGACGAAAAAAACCGCCGTAGGGTACCGGAAAGTACATTTTTTCGCATTAATTAAAACGGCCCTGAACAGAAAATCGACACATTTATCTGGGTTAAGTGAATTAAGTTGTTATATTTCAAATATTTATTTAATCGATTTTGTTGTTAATAACTACAACTAAAACAGGTTAGTCCATTTGGTTATTTATTATTTCCATCCCTTATTTAATTGTTACTATGCCCGCCGTTAACCTTCTATTCTCTTCTGTTTTTGTCGCGCTGACAGGGTGCGAATAACAGCTTTGCTTACTGGAACAAACGACGCATGACGACACAGGCCCCACCTTCCAACTTGCTGCCGCTCAACCCGGAGCAACTGGCGCGCCTTCAGGCGGCCACCACTGACTTCACGCCCACTCAGCTCGCCTGGGTGTCTGGCTATTTCTGGGGCGTGCTGAATCAGCAGTCCGGCGCGGCAGCCGCCGTTCCCGCCCCGGCCGCCGAGGTCCCGACGATCACGCTGATTTCCGCCTCGCAAACCGGCAACGCTCGCCGCGTCGCCGAAGCGCTGCGCGACGATCTGCTGGCGGCGAAGCTGAACGTGAAGCTGGTGAATGCAGGCGATTATAAATTCAAACAAATTGCTGCTGAAAAACTGCTGGTGGTCGTGACCTCCACCCAGGGGGAAGGTGAGCCGCCGGAAGAAGCGGTCGCATTGCATAAGTTCCTGTTCTCGAAGAAAGCGCCGAAGCTGGACGGGACCGCATTCGCCGTCTTTGGCCTCGGCGATACCTCTTATGAATTCTTCTGCCAGTCCGGCAAAGATTTCGACAGCAAGCTGGCCGAACTTGGCGCGGAACGCCTGCTCGATCGCGTCGACGCCGACGTTGAATATCAGGCCGCGGCCGCTGAATGGCGCGCGCGCGTCGTTGAGGTGCTTAAGGCCCGTGCGCCGGTCGCCGCGCCCGCTCAGCTGTCCGCCAGCGGCGCAGTGAACGACATTCACACCAGTCCCTACACCAAAGAGGCTCCGCTGACGGCGACCCTGTCGGTCAACCAGAAAATCACCGGCCGCGATTCAGAAAAAGATGTACGCCATATCGAAATTGACCTCGGTGATTCCGGTCTGCGCTATCAGCCGGGCGACGCCCTGGGCGTCTGGTATCAAAACGATCCTCAGCTGGTGAAAGAGCTGGTGGAGCTGCTGTGGCTGAAAGGCGACGAGCCGGTGACCGTCGAGGGCAAAACCCTGCCGCTGGCGGAAGCCCTGCAGTGGCATTTTGAGCTGACGGTTAACACCGCGACTATCGTCGAAAACTACGCCACCCTGACCCGCAGCGAATCGCTGCTGCCGCTGGTGGGCGATAAAGCTCAACTGCAGCAGTATGCCGCCGCGACGCCGATCGTCGATATGGTCCGTTTCTCCCCCGCGCAGCTGGACGCCGAGGCGTTAATCGGTCTGCTGCGCCCGCTGACGCCGCGTCTGTACTCTATTGCCTCCTCGCAGGCGGAAGTGGAGAGCGAAGTGCATGTCACCGTGGGCGTGGTGCGCTATGACATCGAAGGCCGCGCCCGGGCTGGCGGCGCCTCCAGCTTCCTCGCCGACCGCGTGGAAGAGGATGGCGAAGTCCGCGTCTTTATCGAGCACAACGACAACTTCCGTCTGCCGGCTAACCCGGAGACGCCGGTGATCATGATTGGCCCGGGCACCGGTATTGCGCCGTTCCGCGCCTTCATGCAGCAGCGCGCAGCGGACGGGGCGCCAGGTAAGAACTGGCTGTTCTTCGGCAACCCGCACTTCACCGAAGATTTCCTCTATCAGGTGGAGTGGCAGAGCTATGTGAAAGAGGGTCTGCTGACCCGTATCGATCTGGCTTGGTCCCGCGATCAACAACAAAAAATCTATGTGCAGGACAAACTGCGTGAGCAGGGGGCCGAGCTGTGGCGCTGGATCAATGATGGCGCCCACATTTATGTCTGCGGCGACGCCAATCGTATGGCGAAAGACGTGGAACAGACTTTACTGGAAGTGATTGCCGAATACGGCGCGATGGACGCCGAAGCGGCGGACGAATTTTTAAGTGAGCTGCGCGTTGAGCGCCGTTATCAGCGAGATGTCTACTAATGAGCGAAAAACATCCGGGGCCTTTAGTGGTCGAAGGTAAACTGACCGATGCCGAGCGTATGAAGCTCGAGAGCAACTACCTGCGCGGCACCATTGCGGAAGATTTAAACGACGGTCTGACCGGCGGTTTTAAAGGCGATAACTTCCTGCTGATCCGTTTCCACGGTATGTACCAGCAGGACGATCGCGATATCCGCGCGGAGCGCGCCGCTCAGAAGCTGGAGCCGCGTCATGCGATGCTCCTGCGCTGCCGTCTGCCGGGCGGGGTGATCACCACCACCCAGTGGAAGGCGATCGATAAGTTTGCCGCCGAGAACACCATTTACGGCAGTATTCGCCTGACCAACCGGCAGACTTTCCAGTTTCACGGCATTCTGAAAAAGAACGTCAAGCCGGTGCATCAGATGCTGCACTCGGTGGGGCTGGACGCGCTGGCCACCGCCAACGATATGAACCGTAACGTGCTGTGCACCTCCAACCCGTACGAATCGCAGCTGCACGCTGAGGCCTACGAGTGGGCGAAAAAGATCTCCGAGCATTTGCTGCCGCGCACCCGCGCCTATGCCGAGATCTGGCTGGATCAGAAAAAGGTCGCCACCACTGACGAAGAGCCGATCCTCGGTCAGACCTATCTGCCGCGTAAGTTTAAAACCACGGTGGTGATCCCGCCGCAGAACGATATCGATCTGCACGCCAACGACATGAACTTCGTGGCGATCGCCGAAAACGGCAAGCTGGTGGGCTTTAACCTGCTGGTGGGCGGTGGTCTTTCTATCGAACACGGTAACAAAAAAACCTACGCCCGCACGGCGAGCGAATTCGGTTATCTGCCGCTGGAGCATACTCTGGCGGTGGCGGAAGCGGTCGTGACTACCCAGCGCGACTGGGGTAACCGTACCGACCGTAAGAATGCGAAAACCAAGTACACCCTTGAGCGCGTTGGCGTCGAAACCTTTAAGGCGGAAGTGGAGCGCCGGGCAGGCATTAAGTTTGAGCCGATCCGCCCGTACGAATTCACCGGCCGCGGCGACCGCATCGGCTGGGTGAAGGGGATCGATGATAAATGGCACCTGACGCTGTTTATTGAAAACGGCCGCATTCTGGATTATCCGGGGCGCCCGCTGAAAACCGGTCTGCTGGAGATTGCTAAGATCCATCAGGGCGAATTCCGCATCACCGCCAATCAGAACCTGATCGTCGCCAGCGTACCGGAAGATCAGAAGGCGCGGATCGAGAAGCTGGCGCGGGATCATGGCCTGATGAATGCCGTCACCCCGCAGCGCGAAAACTCAATGGCCTGCGTCTCCTTCCCGACCTGCCCGCTGGCGATGGCGGAAGCCGAGCGTTTCCTGCCGTCGTTTATCGACAAGGTGGAAGGGGTGATGAGCAAGCATGGCGTGAGCGATGAGCATATCGTCACCCGCGTCACCGGCTGTCCGAACGGCTGCGGCCGCGCGATGCTGGCGGAAGTGGGGCTGGTGGGGAAAGCGCCAGGCCGCTATAACCTGCACATCGGCGGTAACCGCAGCGGAACCCGCATCCCGCGGATGTACCGTGAGAACATTACCGAGTCGGAAATTCTCGACTCGCTAGACCAACTGGTTGGGCGCTGGGCGAAAGAGCGCGAAGCGGGTGAAGGCTTCGGCGACTTTACGGTGCGTGCGGGCATCATTCGCCCGGTGCTCGATCCAGCCCGCGATTTCTGGGAGTAACATCCTGGTGCCCGGTGGCGCGTAGCGATCCGGGCCTGTAAAACCCGTAGGCCGGGCAAACGCAGTGCCGCCCGGCAAAACAGGCAAACGAGGTTCTTATGTCCGTACTCGATCTAAACGCGCTTAATGCATTGCCGAAAGTGGAACGCATTCTGGCTCTCGCGGAAACCAACGCCCAACTGGAAAAGCTCGACGCCGAAGGGCGTGTGGCCTGGGCGCTGGAAAACCTGCCGGGAGACTATGTGCTGTCGTCAAGCTTTGGTATTCAGGCAGCGGTGAGTTTGCACCTGGTGAATCAGATCCGCCCGGACATTCCGGTGATCCTCACCGATACCGGTTACCTGTTCCCGGAAACCTACCAGTTTATTGACGAACTGACGGACAAGCTCAAGCTGAACCTGAAGGTCTACCGCGCGGCCGAAAGCGCGGCCTGGCAGGAGGCGCGCTACGGCAAGCTGTGGGAGCAGGGCGTTGAGGGCATTGAGAAATACAATGAGATCAACAAGGTTGAACCGATGAACCGGGCGCTGAAAGAGCTGAACGCGCAGACGTGGTTTGCCGGTCTGCGCCGCGAGCAGTCGGGCAGTCGGGCGACGCTTCCGGTGCTGGCGGTCCAGCGCGGGGTGTTCAAGGTGTTGCCGATTATCGACTGGGATAACCGGACGGTGTATCAGTATCTGCAAAAGCATGGGCTGAAATACCATCCGCTGTGGGATCAGGGGTATCTGTCGGTAGGCGATACCCACACCACCCGCAAATGGGAGCCGGGCATGGCAGAAGAAGAGACCCGGTTCTTCGGACTTAAACGCGAGTGCGGATTGCACGAGGGTTGATTAGCGCTTCCTGAGGGAAGGGTGTGAAAGAGAACACGCGGGTGATACCGCGTGTTCATTTGCACCCGTCAGCTTTTCTTCTCCACCTTCGCCAGCTCTTTCACCAGCGGCAGCATCACTTTCACGACATCGCGCCCGCGATGCTCGATCCGTCCCGGCAGCGCGTTGTCGATATATTGCTGATTATCCAGCTGAACGTCATGCCAGCTGATTCCCTGCGGGAAGCTGCGCGATTTGCTCCGCTGCTGATAGCCATCTTTCTTGCCTAATGACCAGTTGGTCGCTTCGACCGACAGCACCGGGATCCCCGCGTTGTCGAAGACGCTGGCGTCATTACAGCAGCTGGTGCCTTTCGGGTAAGCCGGATTGAGTCCCGGATTAGTGTAGGCGGCGATGCCTTTGCTGCGGGCGATAGCCAGCGCGCGATCGCGGGTCAGCTTGCGCACCGAGGCCGGCGTGCGGCGGCCGCTGTTGAAGTAAAGCTTATCGCCCACCACCAGGTTATCGAGATTGATCACCAGCAGGGTATTTTTCTTTTCCGCCTCGCTCATCCGCTGCAGCAGGTTTTGCGCGCCGAGACGACCTTCCTCTTCGCCGCTGGTGGCGATAAAGCGAATGCCATAGCGGGTGGGGACGTTCTTTAAATGCTCCGCCAGCTCCAGCATCACCCCGAGCCCCATCGCGTTGTCGTCAATTCCCTGCAGCGTCAGGCCGCCGAGGTTGTTTTCGACGTCTTTATCGCTCTGCGGCGCGTAGGTATCGAGGTGCGCCATGATGATGATTTGCTGGCGAGACTGGCCTTCATGGGCGGCGATCACCGTACTGCCGGTGACGTTATGCCAGTTTTTACGCTGGTTGCTGTCGGTATAGATGTAGCGGGTATTGAAGCTCCGCACGTCGCTCTGATAGCCCATCCGGGCGAACTGCTGACGCAGATAGTCAGCTGAGAGCATTTCCGGGGGCGTTCCGGTCATTCGTCCCGGGAAGACGGTGGCGATATGGCGAGCCTGACTACTGGCGGTGTCGCCCAGCGCGCTGAATGCGGGGGCGGCGGCGAAAACAAAACCGGTGCCGAGCGCCAGCGGAAGCAGACGGCGGCACAACGCGGAAAACATAAGGGGTCCTTACACGAACGAGACAATTTGACGCGTACAGTATGAAACTGTGACCGCGGTTAAACAATTTCAATTGCTCTTAAATAGCGGAAAAATAGCGTGTTAAGCACTTTTTGATATTTAGATTTTCACTGCGTTATTCCTTTGTGTCACAACTCATTCCATTTCGTAATTTCATTTGCTCTAAGGCGCACCCTATAGTCGCAGTATCGCTGATTGTAAGAGAGTTGTTACCCCGTGGATTACTTGCCCCTTTTTGCCGAACTGAAACAAAGGCCCGTGCTGGTGATCGGCGGCGGTGAGATTGCCGAACGCAAGATCAAGTTTCTGCTGCGCGCCCAGGCGCAGGTGCAGGTGGTCGCCGGGACGCTGTCTCCGGCGCTGGCCGATCTGGCGGCGCGCCAGGCGCTTAGCTGGCGGGCGACGGAATTTAGCGACGCTCTGGTGGATGATGTCTTTCTGGTGATTGCCGCCACGGAGGACGAGGCGCTTAACCAGCGGGTGTTTGCGGCGGCTAACGCGCGCTACCGGTTGGTCAACGTAGTGGATAACCAGGCGCTCTGCTCGTTTGTCTTCCCTTCTATCGTCGACCGTTCGCCGCTGCTGGTGGCGATCTCCTCCAGCGGGAAAGCGCCGGTGCTGTCGCGTATTCTGCGCGAAAAAATCGAAGCGCTGCTGCCGACGAACCTCGGGCGTCTGGCGGAATCGGCGAGCTACTGGCGCAATCATCTGAAAACCCGTCTGACGACCACCGAAGCGCGTCGCCGCTTTTGGGAGCGGGTCTTTACCGGCCGCTTCGCCAGCCTGATGGTGGCGGGCAACGCTGCGGAGGCGGAAAAAGCGCTGCAGGATGAGCTGGATAAGCCTGAACGCGAAACAGGTGAAATTATTCTGGTGGGGGCCGGACCGGGCGATGCCGGGCTGCTGACCCTGCGTGGCCTGCAGGCGATCCAGCAGGCGGACGTGGTTTTCCACGACCATCTGGTGACCCAGCCGGTTCTCGAACTGGTGCGCCGCGATGCCGAGCTGGTTTGCGTCGGTAAGCGCGCCGGCGAGCACTCGGTGCCGCAGCATGAAACCAATCAGCTGCTGGTGGAGGCGGCGAAGGCGGGGAAAACCGTCGTGCGTCTGAAGGGCGGGGATCCGTTTATTTTTGGCCGCGGCGCAGAAGAGCTGCAGGCTGCCGCCGCCGCGGGCATCCCGTTCCAGGTGGTGCCTGGCGTCACTGCCGCCGCCGGCGCGACGGCCTACGCCGGTATTCCACTGACCCATCGCGATTATGCGCAAAGCGCCGTCTTTGTCACCGGGCACTATAAGCCGGACAGCGCTCCCTTCGACTGGGCGCTGCTGGCGAAGAGCCAACAGACGTTGGCCATTTACATGGGCACCATGAAGGCGGCGGAAATCAGCGCCCAGCTGATCGCCCACGGTCGCGACAGCAATACGCCGGTAGCGGTGATTTCCCGCGGTACCCGTGACGATCAGCAGACGATAACCGGCACATTGCAACAACTCGAACACCTGGCGAAAGACGCCCCGATGCCCGCTCTGCTGGTGGTCGGCGAAGTGGTGCAGCTGCATCAGCAGCTCGCCTGGTTTCAACATACATCATCCGCCGAGGGGTTTAACTCTTCGGTGGTCAATCTGGCTTAAGGAACGGTTATGGACCAAAAACGACTCACTCACCTGCGGCAACTGGAGGCGGAAAGCATCCATATTATTCGTGAGGTGGCCGCCGAATTTGCTAACCCGGTGATGATGTACTCCATCGGGAAAGATTCCAGCGTAATGCTGCATCTGGCGCGCAAAGCGTTTTATCCGGGAACCCTGCCGTTCCCGCTGCTGCACGTCGATACCGGCTGGAAATTCCGTGAGATGTATGAGTTCCGCGACCGTACTGCCAAAGCCTATGGCTGCGAGCTGCTGGTGCATAAAAACCCGGAAGGGGTGGCGATGGGCATCAACCCGTTCGTCCACGGCAGCGCCAAGCATACCGATATCATGAAAACCGAAGGGCTGAAGCAGGCGCTGAACAAATACGGCTTTGACGCCGCATTCGGCGGCGCGCGGCGTGATGAGGAGAAATCCCGCGCTAAAGAGCGCATCTACTCCTTCCGCGACCGCTTCCACCGCTGGGACCCGAAAAACCAGCGTCCGGAGCTGTGGCACAACTACAACGGCCAGATTAACAAAGGCGAAAGCATCCGCGTCTTCCCGCTCTCCAACTGGACCGAGCTGGATATCTGGCAGTACATCTATCTGGAAAACATCGAAATCGTGCCGCTGTATCTGGCCGCTGAGCGCCCGGTGCTGGAGCGCGACGGCATGCTGATGATGATCGACGACGACCGTATCGATCTGCAGCCGGGCGAAGTGATTGAAAAACGGATGGTGCGTTTCCGTACCCTCGGCTGCTGGCCGCTGACCGGCGCGGTGGAGTCTGAAGCGCAGACGCTGCCGGAAATTATTGAAGAGATGCTGGTATCCACCACCAGCGAACGTCAGGGGCGCGTCATCGATCGCGACCAGGCCGGCTCGATGGAGCTGAAGAAACGCCAGGGTTATTTCTAAGGAGCCGCCATGAACACGACCATTGCCCAACAAATTGCCAATGAAGGCGGCGTAGAAGCTTATCTGCACGCGCAACAGCACAAGAGCCTGCTGCGTTTTCTGACCTGCGGCAGCGTCGATGACGGTAAAAGCACCCTGATTGGCCGTCTGCTGCACGATACCCGCCAGATCTATGAAGATCAGCTCTCTTCGCTGCACAACGACAGCAAGCGTCACGGCACCCAGGGTGAAAAACTGGACCTGGCGCTGCTGGTGGATGGCCTGCAGGCCGAGCGCGAGCAGGGCATCACCATCGACGTGGCCTATCGCTACTTCTCGACGGAAAAACGCAAATTTATCATCGCCGACACCCCGGGGCACGAGCAGTACACCCGCAATATGGCTACCGGCGCGTCCACTTGCGATCTGGCGATCCTGCTGATCGACGCGCGTAAAGGCGTGCTCGACCAGACCCGCCGTCACAGCTTTATCTCCACCCTGCTGGGCATTAAACACCTGGTGGTGGCGGTCAACAAAATGGATCTCGTCGAGTTTAGCGAAGCGCGCTTCAACGAGATCCGTGAAGCTTACCTGACTTTTGCCGAGCAGCTGCCGGGCAACCTCGATATTCGCTTTGTGCCGCTGTCGGCGCTGGAGGGCGATAATGTCGCCAGCCAGAGCGCGAACATGCCGTGGTACAGCGGCCCGACCCTGCTGGAAGTCCTCGAAACGGTGGAGATCCAACGGGTAGTGGAGAGCCAACCGCTGCGCTTCCCGGTGCAGTATGTTAACCGTCCGAACCTCGATTTCCGCGGCTTCTCCGGTACGGTCGCCTCCGGTACCGTGCAGGTCGGCCAGCGTCTGAAGGTGCTGCCGTCGGGCGTCGAGTCGAGCGTGGCGCGTATCGTCACCTTCGACGGCGATCTGCAGGAAGCCGCCGCCGGGGAAGCCATTACTATTGTGCTGAAAGATGAAATCGACATCAGCCGCGGCGACCTGCTGGTTGACGCGCAAGCCACGCTGCCGGCGGTGCAAAGCGCCAGCATCGACGTGGTGTGGATGGCCGAGCAGGCGTTGACCCCGGGGCAGAGCTACGACATCAAAATCGCCGGTAAGAAGACCCGCGCCCGCGTGGATGCTATCCGTTACCAGGTAGATATTAACAACCTGACCCAGCGTGAAGTCGAGTCTCTGCCGCTGAACGGCATCGGGCTGGTGGAGCTGACCTTTGACGAACCTTTAGTGCTGGATCCCTATCAGCAAAACCCAGTGACCGGCGGGCTTATCTTTATCGATCGTCTGACCAACGTCACCGTCGGCGCCGGGATGGTCAACGAGCCGCACCTGCAGGCGCCGACGTCGGCATCGCAGTACAGCGCTTTCGAGCTGGAACTGAACCAGCTGATCCGCAAACACTTCCCGCACTGGGACGCCCGCGACCTGCTGGGAGGCAAATAATGGCCCAGCATGACGAAAACGTCGTCTGGCATGCCCATCCTGTGACCCAGCAGCAGCGGGAACAGCATCACGGCCATCGCGGCGTGGTGCTGTGGTTTACCGGCCTTTCGGGGTCGGGTAAATCCACTGTCGCCGGGGCGCTGGAAGAGGCCTTGCATGAGCGCGGCGTCAGCACCTATCTGCTGGACGGCGATAACGTACGTCATGGCTTGTGCAGCGACCTGGGATTCAGTGATGAGGATCGCAAAGAGAACATTCGCCGCGTCGGTGAAGTGGCCAGGCTGATGGTCGATGCCGGGCTGGTTGTATTGACGGCATTTATATCTCCGCACCGCGCGGAGCGACAGATGGTGCGCGAGCGCCTGGGGGAGGGACGCTTTATCGAAGTGTTCGTCGATACCCCGCTGGCCATCTGCGAGGCGCGGGATCCGAAAGGATTGTATAAGAAGGCGCGGGCAGGGGAATTACGCAATTTCACCGGCATAGACTCGGTCTATGAGGCACCGGAAAAGGCGGAAATTCATCTGGATGGTGAACAATTGGTAACAAATTTGGTGCACCAACTATTAGACCTGCTGCAACAGAGCGATATTATCAGATCCTGAAACGGCAGCGGCATCGAGGGGTGCCGGTTGCCCGGTCTACAGGATTCGATATGCGCAATACCCAGAACCTCAGTATTATTCGTTCAGAACCGCCTCCGGCGACCGGCGACGAGACCACCTGGTCTTTGTCGGGCGCTGCCGTGGGCTTTATTTCATGGCTGCTGGCGCTGGGTATTCCCTTCCTTCTCTATGGCAGTAATACACTTTTCTTCCTCCTCTACACCTGGCCATTCTTCCTTGCGTTGATGCCGGTGGCGGTGGTGGTCGGTATTGCGCTGCACTCTCTGCTCAATGGCAAACTGCTCTATAGCGCCAGCGCGACCATCCTGACCGTCGGGCTGATGTTTGCGCTCCTCTTCCTCTGGCTGTTGGGATAACCCGTTTCTGGTATGAATCAAGCATGGGTATCAGCAGCAAAAATATGGTACAGTCCCCGCGTTACGCGGCATCGTCCGCGCGCCCCGGTAGCGTACCCGGGCGAGTTTTGGGATGATGATGCCGTTTTTCAGGGGGCAGGATGGGTAAACTAACGCTGCTATTATTAGCTTTGCTGGTCTGGCTACAGTATTCGCTGTGGTTCGGTAAAAACGGCCTGCATGACTACACGCGGGTTAACGACGACGTCACCGCCCAGCAGGCGACTAACGCCAAATTAAAAGCACGCAACGATCAGCTGTTTGCCGAAATTGACGACCTCAACGGCGGTCAGGAAGCGATCGAGGAGCGTGCGCGCAATGAACTCAGCATGACCCGCCCGGGCGAAACCTTCTATCGTCTGGTACCGGATGCGTCTAAACGCAACCAGGCATCGGGGCAACAGCAGAACAATCGATAACCAGGCCCAGGATTACAACATGGCAGCCACTTTTCCGGGCATTTGCGCCGTGGTGCCGGCAGCCGGTTTCGGCCGCCGCATGCAAACGGAATGCCCGAAACAATATCTCTCAATCGGTAACAAAACGATTCTCGAACATGCGGTCGCCGCGCTGCTGGCGGATCCGCGCGTCCAGCGCGTGGTGATTGCCGTCAGCCCCGGCGATCGGCGCTTCAGCCAGCTGCCGCTGGCCCAGCACCCGCAAATTACCGTCGTGGATGGCGGCGCCGAGCGCGCCGATTCGGTGCTCGCCGGCCTGCAGGCGTTGCCGGAGGCGCAGTGGGTGCTGGTGCATGACGCCGCGCGCCCCTGCCTGCATCAGGATGACCTCAGCCGCCTGCTGGCACTCTGTGAAACCAGCCGCGTCGGCGGGATCCTCGCAGCGCCGGTGCGCGACACCATGAAGCGCGCCGAGCCGGGCAAAACCGCCGTCGCCCATACCGTCGATCGTAATGACCTGTGGCACGCGCTCACCCCGCAATTTTTCCCTCGCGAGCTGCTGGTGGATTGCCTCACCCGGGCGCTGAACGAGGGGGCCACCATCACCGATGAAGCCTCGGCGCTGGAGTACTGCGGCTTCCATCCGCAGCTGGTCGCCGGACGCGCTGATAATATTAAAGTGACGCGCCCGGAAGATCTGGCGCTGGCGGAATTTTACCTCACCCGTTCCCGACACCAGGAGAAAGCTTAATGCGAATTGGACATGGTTTTGACGTACACGCTTTTGGCGGTGAAGGCCCAATCATCATTGGCGGGGTACGCATTCCTTATGAAAAAGGGCTGCTGGCCCACTCCGACGGCGACGTCGCGCTGCATGCGCTGACCGATGCGCTGCTGGGCGCCGCGGCGCTCGGCGATATTGGCAAGCTGTTCCCGGATACCGATCCGGCGTTTAAAGGCGCCGACAGCCGCGAACTGCTGCGCGAAGCGTGGCGCCGCATCCAGGCCAAAGGCTATACGCTCGGCAACGTCGACGTCACCATTATCGCCCAGGCGCCGAAAATGCTGCCGCATATCCCGCAGATGCGCGTTTTTATCGCTGAAGATCTCGGCTGCCATATGGACGACGTCAACGTGAAAGCGACCACCACCGAGAAGCTGGGCTTCACCGGCCGCGGGGAAGGGATCGCCTGCGAAGCGGTCGCGCTGCTGCGTAAGGCCGACAAATGATCGCCTTTGACCAACTGACCTGGCTGCACGGCAAGCCGCAGAGCAGCGGGCTGCTGAAAGCCAATCCGGAAGATTTCCTGGTGGTGGAAGACCTGGGCTTCGCCCCGGACGGCGAAGGCGAGCACGTGCTGGTGCGGATCCTCAAAAACGGCTGCAATACGCGCTTTGTCGCCGATGCGCTGGCGAAATTCCTCAAAATTCATGCCCGTGAAGTGAGCTTCGCCGGGCAAAAAGATAAGCACGCCGTCACCGAGCAGTGGCTGTGCGCCCGGGTGCCCGGCAAAGAGATGCCGGATCTGAGCAAATTTCAGCTCGAGGGCTGCCAGGTACTGGAATATGCCCGCCATAAGCGTAAGCTGCGATTAGGCGCGCTGAAGGGCAACCAGTTTACCCTGATCCTGCGCGAGGTAAGCGATCGTCAGGAGGTGGAGACGCGTCTGCAGGCCATCGCTGAACGGGGCGTGCCGAACTATTTCGGCGCTCAGCGCTTTGGCATCGGCGGCAGCAATCTGCAGGGCGCGCTGCGCTGGGCGGAGAGCGGCGCGCCGGTGCGCGATCGCAATAAGCGCAGTTTTTGGTTGTCGGCGGCCCGCAGCGCGTTGTTTAATCAGCAAGTCAGTATTAGATTAAAAAAAACGGAATTTAATCAGGTTGTTGATGGCGATGCGCTACAATTAGCGGGGCGTGGGAGCTGGTTTGTCGTCACACCGGAAGAACTCGAGGTTTCGCAGGCGCGGGTGCATAACCGCGAACTGATGATCACGGCTGCGCTGCCGGGCAGCGGCGACTGGGGAAGCCAGCGCGACGCTCTGGCCGCCGAGCAGGCCGCCATCGCCGAGGAAACCTTGCTGCAGACACTGCTGGTGCGGGAGAAAGTCGAGGCGGCGCGCCGGGCGATGCTCCTCTATCCGCAGCAGCTGAGCTGGAACTGGTGGGATGATGTAACCGTTGAACTGCGTTTCTGGCTGCCGGCGGGCAGCTTCGCCACCAGCGTGGTCAGGGAGCTTATCAATACAACGGGTGACTATGCGAATATTGCTGAGTAACGATGACGGGATCCATGCGCCGGGGATACAGACCCTGGCGAAGGCCTTAAGGGAGTTTGCCGAGGTCCAGGTGGTTGCACCCGATCGTAACCGCAGCGGGGCTTCGAATTCGCTGACGCTGGAATCGTCACTGCGCACCTTTACCTATGAAAATGGCGATATCGCCGTCCAGATGGGGACGCCGACGGACTGCGTCTACCTTGGCGTGAACGCGCTGATGCGCCCGCGTCCGGACATCGTCGTTTCCGGAATCAACGCCGGGCCCAACCTGGGCGATGACGTCATTTACTCCGGCACCGTGGCGGCGGCGATGGAAGGCCGCCATCTGGGGTTCCCCGCGCTGGCCGTGTCGCTCAATGGCTATCAACACTACGACACCGCCGCGGCGGTGACCTGCACTCTCCTGCGCGGACTCAGCCGTGAACCGCTGCGCACCGGGCGGATCCTCAACGTCAATGTCCCGGACCTGCCCCTTGACCAGATCAAAGGTATCCGCGTGACCCGCTGCGGCAACCGCCATCCTGCCGACCAGGTCATCCCGCAAAAGGATCCGCGCGGCAATACCCTTTACTGGATTGGCCCGCCGGGCGATAAGCGCGACGCCGGGCCGGGCACCGATTTTGCGGCAGTGGATGAAGGCTATGTTTCCGTTACGCCATTGCACGTCGATTTAACCGCCCATCAGGCGCATGAGGTGGTCACCGATTGGCTGGAACGTGTCGGGGTTGACAGGCAATGGTAAGTAAACGTGTTGAAAGTTTGTTGAATCAACTGCGCACGCAGGGCATCGTCGATGAACGTGTCCTCGAGGCGATCGCGCGCGTCCCGCGCGAAAAATTTGTTGATGAAGCCTTTGAACATAAAGCGTGGGAAAACACCGCGCTGCCGATTGGCCAGGGGCAAACCATCTCCCAGCCGTACATGGTGGCGCGGATGACCGAGCTGCTGGCACTGACGCCGGAGTCGCGGGTGCTGGAGATCGGCACCGGTTCCGGTTACCAGACGGCCATCCTGGCGCACCTGGTGCATCACGTTTGCTCGGTAGAGCGAATTAAGAGTTTACAGTGGCAGGCGCGTCGTCGCCTGAAACAACTTGATTTACATAATGTTTCAACCCGTCATGGCGATGGGTGGCAAGGTTGGCAGGCGCGGGCGCCGTTTGATGCCATTATTGTGACGGCGGCGCCGCCGGAAATACCGACCGCGCTGCTGGCGCAGCTGGATGACGACGGCGTGCTGGTACTGCCGGTCGGCGAGGAGCATCAGTTTCTCAAACGGATCCGTCGCCGGGGCAACGAATTTATCATTGATACCGTCGAGGCCGTTCGCTTTGTTCCCCTGGTGAAAGGGGAGCTGGCCTGAGACCCGGATTATTCCAGGTTTTTTTTGCCTGACTTTAGGCGTAGGGTGGACACATTTTTCAGTGTCCTGGCCGGGCGTCGCCCGGTAAGCAAGATATTGGCAGTTAACATATTCCTGGGGGATAAATGAGCGCGGGAAGCACCAAATTTACCGTCAGCCGTATTGCGGCTCTTTCACTGGTTTCACTCTGGCTGGCCGGATGTACCAACACCAATAATCCGCCTGCGCCGGTTAGCTCTGCCGGCGGTGCCGCTTCTTCCAGCACCAATTCCGGCATGTTGATTACGCCGCCATCCTCCGGCGTCCAGTCTGCTCCTCAGGCGCAGCCGATCCAGCCGGTGCAGACCCAGACCATTCAGCCGCAGCCAATGGCGCAGGAGCCGGTGCAGACGGTGAATGGCAAGATCGTATACAACCGCAAATATGGCGATATTCCGAAAGGTAGCTATACCGGCGGCAGTACCTATACGGTCAAACGCGGCGACACCCTGTTCTATATCGCCTGGGTTACCGGCAACGATTTCCGTGACCTGGCGCAACGCAACAATGTCCCGGCCCCGTACGCCCTGAACGTCGGTCAGGTGCTGCAGGTCGGCAACGCTTCAGGCCAGCCGATCACCGGCGAAAACGCCGTTTCTCAGGCCAGCGCAAGGGCGAGCGGCGGTGCGACGGCCACCACAACTTCTGCACAAAAATCGACCGCGGTGGTTGCTTCACAACCGACTATTACGTATTCTGAATCCTCAGGTGAACAAAGTGCTACCAAGATGTTGCCTAATAATAAACCAGCGACCACGACCTCGACGGTCGTCGCGCCGGTGACGGCACCTACAACGGTGAGCACAACCCAGCCGACTGCAAGCAGTACGTCAACCAGTTCGCCGATCTCATCATGGCGCTGGCCGACTGATGGCAAAGTTATCGAGAACTTTAGTGGCGCGGAAGGCGGCAATAAAGGTATCGACATTGCAGGCAGTAAGGGACAGGCTATTGTCGCGACCGCCGATGGGCGCGTCGTCTATGCCGGTAACGCACTGCGCGGCTACGGTAATCTTATTATCATCAAACACAACGATGATTACCTGAGTGCCTACGCTCATAACGATACCATGCTGGTTCGGGAGCAACAGGAAGTCAAAGCGGGGCAGAAAATCGCTACCATGGGTAGCACCGGAACCAGCTCAACAAGATTACATTTTGAAATTCGTTACAAGGGGAAATCCGTCAACCCGCTGCAGTACTTACCGCAGCGATAATTTGGCAAAGTACGGATAAGCGAAGCATTAGCTAACAGGCGCCAGGGCGGTGTCTATGCGCCTCTCGCTGAGAGGAGTAGGGGAAATCGTCCTGGCGTCTTTTGTTGATGCGCCGTGGAAGGTGCTTTGCTCAGGGATCACGGGTAGGAGCCACCTTTATGAGTCAGAATACGCTGAAAGTTCATGATTTAAATGAAGACGCGGAATTTGATGAGAACGGAATTGAGGTTTTCGACGAGAAGGCCTTAGTAGAAGAGGAACCCAGTGATAGCGATCTGGCTGAGGAAGAGCTGCTGTCGCAAGGCGCAACGCAACGCGTGCTTGACGCCACTCAGCTTTATCTTGGAGAGATTGGTTATTCCCCACTGCTGACCGCGGAAGAGGAAGTCTATTTCGCGCGTCGCGCACTGCGTGGTGATGTCGCTTCACGCCGTCGCATGATTGAAAGCAACCTGCGTCTGGTGGTGAAGATTGCCCGTCGTTACAGCAATCGTGGTCTGGCGCTGCTGGATCTGATTGAAGAAGGTAACCTCGGCCTGATCCGCGCCGTTGAGAAGTTTGACCCGGAACGTGGGTTCCGTTTTTCGACCTATGCGACCTGGTGGATCCGCCAGACCATTGAACGGGCGATCATGAACCAAACCCGTACGATCCGTTTGCCGATCCACATTGTCAAAGAGCTGAACGTCTATCTGCGTACCGCGCGCGAGTTGTCCCACAAGCTGGACCACGAGCCGAGCGCGGAAGAGATTGCCGAACAGCTGGACAAACCGGTCGATGACGTCAGCCGTATGCTGCGTCTGAACGAGCGCATCACCTCGGTGGATACCCCGCTGGGTGGCGATTCAGAAAAAGCGCTGCTGGATATTCTGGCCGATGAGAAAGAGAACGGCCCGGAAGACACCACGCAGGACGATGATATGAAACAAAGCATCGTTAAATGGCTGTTCGAACTGAACGCCAAGCAGCGTGAGGTTCTGGCGCGTCGTTTCGGTCTGCTGGGTTATGAAGCCGCCACCCTGGAAGATGTGGGCCGTGAAATTGGCCTCACTCGCGAGCGTGTGCGTCAGATCCAGGTGGAAGGTCTGCGTCGCCTGCGGGAAATTCTGCAGGGGCAAGGACTGAATATCGAAGCGCTCTTCCGCGAATAAGATCTTTTCTCTCAAAAAGGCCCCCTCGAAAGACGGGGCCTTTTTCTTTGCGCTAGCCGAGGCGGGTTTCCTGCAGATGGCGCCAGACAATTTTCCCTTCCGCTTGCTGAAAAATCGCCGTCGACCAGCGTACGTTCTCACTGCCATCCGCCAGCGTTTGGCGTTCACGGTACAGCACGGCGGCGCCGTCGTGCCACTCGCTGATGATTTTCGCCTGATCCACCACAATGTGTAATTTCGGACGGCTTGCGCCCGCCTGGTGGAAAAAACGGCTCACCGTCGGGTAGTCCATCTTCTCGCCGCTCAGAGGGATCATGGTGAATTCGGCGGCAAAGCGGCTCATCAGCGCCTCAGCGCTTCCTTCCCCGTGGCTTAACCAGCGTTCGATAAGGACATGGGCGTCGACGACTTCCTGCAGATAAGGGTTCATGACTTCTCCAGAGTAGTGTGCAGGCGATGGATAATCGCCCGATTATTCAGCCGCAGGCAAAACAGCAGCGGCAACAGGGTTATGGCGGCGGCGCAGCTAAACGCGCCCTGCCAGGCATAGGCCGGCGGGAAGACCCTCAACAGCAGGGCGAGCAGCGCGCTGCCGGCAAAGAAGCTGAGCTGGCGGTTAAGGTTCCACAGCGCGCTGGCGTCAGGCATCTCTTCGCCAGGCGTATGCAGGAAAGCGCTGCTTTGCGCGGTGCTGCTGCATAAGCTGCCTCCGCCGCCCATCAGCGTAAAGGCCAGAATCAACAGCGCCAGCGGGCTGTGCGCATCGACCTGCAGCAGCAGCAGGATCCCCGCCGCCTGTAGCAGGCAGCCGACCATCACCAGCGGCCGCGGCCCGAAGCGGTTGAAATACCTGCCGGTAAAGGTGATGGCGGCAAACGAGGCCAGCGACCACGGCACCATCAGGGCGCCAGTGGCCCCCGGCGCCATCCCGGTGACGCGTTGCAGGTAGAACATTCCCACCACGTTGACGGCAATAAACATCCCCGGTACGCAGAGATAGATCAGCATGGCGAAGCGCAGGAGAGGATCGGCCAGCAATGACAGCGGGAGAAAGCGGGTCGGCCGGACGGGAGCGGGTCTGTTGTTTAGCCATCGCGCCGCCAGCATAAAGGTAAGCAGGGCGACAGGCAGGCTGGCGAAAAAGACCCAGCGCCAGCTGAACGCCTGGACGAGCAGACCACCGATCGCCGGCGAGCAGGCGGGCGCCAGCAGGCCGACCAGCATCACCGCCGCCGACAGCTTCGCCCGCTCCTGCGGCTGAAACAGCGGCCACGTCAGCGCCTGGCCGAGGGGGATTAACAGCCCGCCGCCCATCCCCTGCAGCGTACGCCAGAAAATCAGCTCACCCAGGCTATGGGCCAGCCCCGATGCCAGCGCGCCGAGGCTGAACAGCCCCAGCGAGAGTAAAAACAGCCGTTTTGGCCCACAGCGCTGGCTGAGCCAGGCGCTGAACGGTACGACGGCCGTCAGGCCAAGAATATAGGCATTGCTGACCCACGCCAGCTGCGAGACGGACACCGCCAGCTCGTGGCTGATAGCCGGGAAGGCAATGCTGGCGATAAACATATTGATTAGGTCGAGAAAAAAGCCGAACAGAAAAACGGTGGCAACGCGGTGGCGATAGGTCATGATTTACTCCCTCAGACAGGCGGCTACTGTAAACCCGGCGCCGCGGGGGATAAACGGGGCGAATCGGGATATACTGTCTGAATATTTTTGACAATCATCCGGACGACGATGCTAAACCTTCAGCGCGTGACCATGTTTATCGCCGTGGTGGACGCCGGCAGCTTTACCCAGGCCGCCGCGGCGCTGGGGCAGACCAAGGCGGTGGTCAGCTTTAACGTACGGCAACTGGAAAATGAGCTGGGGGTGACGCTGCTGCTGCGCTCGACGCGCCGTCTGCGGCTCACTGACGCCGGGGCGCTGTTCTATCAGCGTGGGGTGGCGCTGCTCAAAGCGGCGGAAAATCTGCAGGATGAGGTCCGGGCCAGCCATAGCGGTTTAAGCGGAGAGCTGCGGATCACCACCACGCCGGAGTATGGCGCGCAGGTCATCATCCCGGCGCTGGCGGCGTTTTCCCGTCATCATCCGGCGCTACGGGTGCGGCACGTCTCGTCCTCCCATCATGCGGATCTTATCTCCGAACGATTTGACGTGGCGATACGCCTCGGTACGCTGGCCGATTCCCGCTATCGGGCGACGCGGATAGCCAGTTTCGCGATCCTGCCCGTCGCCTCCCCGGCCTGGCTGGCGGGCCATCCGGTGCTGACGCTGTCCGATCTGGCGCAAGCTGACTGGATTATTCACGAGCGTCTGCCGGCCCCGCTGCGCTGGCAGCTGCGAACGGATGAACAGGCAGAGGTGGATTTTACGATAGTCAACGCGCCACGGTTTTCAGCCGACAGCGCCACGGCGCTGATGAGCTTTGCTCTGGCCGGATGCGGCATCGCTTTGCTGCCAGCCTGGCTGGTGGCCGGTAAACTGGCGCAGCGGGAGCTGGTGGCTGTCCTGCCGGAATACCATTTCCCGCCGCAGGGAGTGTATGCCCTTTATCCCGATGCGCAGCATATGCCGACCCGGGTGCGGACGTTTATCGACTTCCTGCGCGAGCAGCTCGGCTAGGCGCTTGCTCAGGGAACCATCATTTTACGCACCAGCCGGGAGAACTGTTCGCGTTCATCATCGCTCAGGCGGCCAAGAAACTCGTCATCGACCTCATTGCCTTGCGGAATGGAACGGTTAAGCAGCGCCTCGCCTTCGTCGGTCAGATAGACAAAACGGCGGCGTTTATCGGCCGGATCGTGCTCCCGGCGCACCAGGCCGCGCGCTTCCATCCGGCTGAGCATCTCCGCCAGCGTGGCCTTCGTACTGACCGCCGCTTCAATCAGCACCACCTGTTCGATACCCGGTTGCTCCGCAACCGAGCGCATCACCGCATACTGAGGCTTAGTCAGGTCCGGTAACGCCTGCTGCCAGCGGGCGGTATGTTGTTGAAAAAGCTGGCGCAGCAGGTGGAATGCTTCGTTTCGTAACTCCATGGATACTCCGTAACAAAACTGTCACCTCTATGATAGCCGTTCGTACGCCTTTTTATACCTTTTCCCTGTTTGATTAAAAATGCGCACGTATGCGAACGATCTTGTCATTCGGCTCAGGAGAGGGTAATTTAAGCATAAAGTTCGTGTACGAACAAATTGAATGAGGTCTGGAATGAAACTGATTGTTGGGATGACGGGGGCCACCGGGGCTCCGCTTGGGGTGGCATTACTGCAGGCGCTGCGCGATATGCCGGAGGTGGAAACCCATCTGGTGATGTCGAAGTGGGCCAAAACCACCATCGAGCTGGAAACGCCCTGGACGGCACGGGAAGTGGCCGCGCTGGCGGACTTTTCCCACAGCCCGGCCGACCAGGCCGCCACCATCTCATCAGGTTCATTTCGTACCGACGGCATGATCGTGATTCCCTGCAGTATGAAAACGCTGGCAGGCATTCGCGCAGGCTATGCCGAGGGGCTGGTGGGACGCGCGGCGGACGTGGTGCTTAAAGAGGGGCGCAAGCTGGTGCTGGTCCCGCGGGAAATGCCGCTCAGCACGATCCATCTGGAGAACATGCTGGCGCTGTCCCGTATGGGCGTGGCGATGGTGCCGCCGATGCCGGCTTACTATAACCACCCGGAGACGGTTGACGATATCACCAACCACATTGTGACCCGGGTGCTGGATCAGTTTGGCCTCGACTATCACAAAGCGCGCCGCTGGAACGGCTTGCGCACGGCAGAACAATTAGCACAGGAGATCGAATAATGGCTTTTGATGATTTGCGCAGCTTTTTGCAGGCGCTGGATGACCAGGGACAACTGCTGAAAATCAGTGAGGAGGTGAACGCTGAGCCAGACCTGGCGGCGGCAGCCAATGCCACCGGACGCATCGGCGACGGCGCCCCGGCGCTGTGGTTCGATAATATTCGCGGCTTTACCGACGCCCGGGTGACGATGAACACCATCGGCTCGTGGCAGAACCATGCCATCTCGCTGGGCCTGCCGCCCAACACGCCGGTGAAAAAGCAGATTGATGAATTCATCCGCCGTTGGGATAACTTCCCGGTGACGCCAGAGCGCCGCGCCAACCCGGCTTGGGCGGAAAACACCGTGGATGGCGATGATATCAACCTGTTCGATATTCTGCCGCTGTTCCGCCTCAACGATGGCGACGGCGGGTTCTACCTCGACAAAGCCTGTGTCGTTTCGCGCGATCCGCTTGACCCTGACAACTTCGGTAAGCAAAACGTCGGTATCTACCGTATGGAAGTGAAAGGCAAGCGTAAGCTCGGCCTGCAGCCGGTGCCGATGCACGATATCGCCCTGCATCTGCATAAAGCGGAAGAGCGCGGGGAAGACCTGCCGATCGCCATTACCCTCGGTAACGACCCGATTATCACCCTGATGGGCGCCACGCCGCTGAAATACGATCAGTCAGAATATGAAATGGCCGGCGCGCTGCGCGAGAGCCCGTATCCCATCGCCACCGCGCCGCTGACCGGCTTTGACGTGCCCTGGGGTTCGGAAGTGATCCTCGAAGGGGTGATTGAAGGCCGTAAGCGTGAGATAGAGGGGCCGTTCGGTGAGTTTACCGGCCACTACTCCGGCGGTCGTAACATGACGGTAGTGCGCATCGACAAAGTCTCGTATCGCAGCAAACCGATTTTTGAATCGCTCTATCTCGGTATGCCGTGGACCGAAATCGACTATCTGATGGGCCCGGCCACCTGCGTGCCGCTGTATCAGCAGCTGAAGGCAGAGTTCCCGGAAGTGCAGGCGGTCAACGCTATGTACACCCACGGTCTGCTGGCGATTATCTCCACCAAAAAACGCTACGGCGGTTTTGCCCGCGCGGTGGGTTTGCGGGCGATGACCACTCCCCACGGCCTCGGCTACGTGAAGATGGTGATCATGGTTGATGAAGACGTTGACCCGTTCAACCTGCCGCAGGTGATGTGGGCGCTCTCCTCGAAGGTTAACCCGGCGGGAGACCTGGTGCAGTTGCCGAACATGTCGGTCCTTGAACTTGACCCAGGCTCCAGCCCGGCGGGCATCACCGACAAGCTAATTATCGACGCCACCACCCCGGTTGCGCCGGACCTTCGCGGCCACTACAGCCAGCCGGTGCAGGATCTGCCGGAAACCAAAGCCTGGGCTGAAAAACTGACCGCTATGCTGGCCAACCGTAAATAAGGAGAAGAAGATGATTTGTCCACGTTGCGCCGATGAAAAGATTGACGTCATGGCGAAATCGCCGGTGAAAGGAGTCTGGACGGTGTATCAGTGCCAGCACTGTCTGTATACCTGGCGGGATACCGAGCCGCTGCGCCGCACCAGCCGCGAGCACTATCCTGAAGCGTTCCGGATGACGCAGAAAGATATTGATGAGGCGCCGCAGGTGCCGCACGTCCCGCCGCTATTGCCGGAAGATAAGCGTTAATGAAAAGAGCCCGCTAAGGGCTTATCCTGTTAAGGTTATTTTACCTGCCATTTTAAAATTGGGTCGTGCGCAAACTGCCTGCGACCATCACGCCGACTGGGATAATCTCTCCGTCGGCTTTTTTATATTTCGCAAAATGATAAAAGTTATTTACTCATTAAATCCAGAAATTATGTAAAGGGGTAATATAATGGGGCGACTTTGCGAGTCGGCTTCCAGATTAATATAAAATCCGTCTGATTAATTCCTTGCAGATAAATTTCACGCCATGACGAGTATAGAATAGCGGCGGGTGCTTGAGGCTGTCTGGCCTTGAGCAAGACCAGGACCCCAGACAGACGAAAGCCCCAGGAGATATTTCTATCAACTGAGGCTAGCGAATGAACATAGACAATTCAGATGTTAGTCTCTTCTTTGCAGGGAGGCAAGATATGCTGACAAAATATGCCCTTGTGGCAATCATCGTACTGTGTATTACGGTACTGGGATTTACGCTTTTGGTGCGCAGCTCGCTGTGCGAACTCAGTATTAAAGAGCGTAGTATTGAGTTTAAAGCTGTTCTCGCTTACGAATCGAAGAAGTAGCATCCGCGCGGGGGCAACCCCGCGTATTGGTTGTCAGGACGCATCCTCTTGCACCCATTTTTAGTTTGTTAAAACGGCAGCGCGGAGCGGCGCTGCCGTTTTTCGCCTTAATGGGGCGCTAGACCAGACTTTTCAGACGGTAGATCCACTCCAGCGCCTGACGCGGGGTCAGGGAGTCCGGATCAAGATTCTCCAGCGCCTCAACCGCAGGCGAGGTCTCTTCCGGAGCGGCGAGCAGCGACATCTGCGTGCCGTCGACCTGGGTCGCCGCCGCGTTGGGCGAGATACTCTCCAGCTCGCGCAGTTTCTGCCGCGCGCGCTTGATCACCTCTTTCGGCACCCCGGCCAGCGCGGCGACCGCCAGGCCGTAGCTCTTGCTGGCCGCGCCATCCTGCACGCTGTGCATAAAGGCGATGGTGTCGCCATGCTCCAGCGCGTCGAGATGGACGTTGGCGACGCCTTCCATTTTCTCCGGCAGCTGAGTGAGCTCGAAGTAGTGGGTGGCGAACAGCGTCAGCGCCTTGATTTTGTTGGCGAGATTTTCCGCACAGGCCCATGCCAGCGACAGACCGTCGTAGGTGGACGTACCGCGGCCAATCTCATCCATCAGCACCAGGCTGTGTTCGGTGGCGTTGTGCAGGATATTGGCGGTTTCAGTCATCTCCACCATAAAGGTCGAGCGGCCGCTGGCCAGGTCATCCGCCGCGCCGACGCGGGTAAAGATGCGATCGATGGGGCCTATCTCCACCTTCTGCGCCGGGACGTAGCTGCCGATATAGGCCAGCAGCGCAATCAGCGCGGTCTGGCGCATATAGGTACTTTTACCGCCCATGTTCGGCCCGGTGATGATCAGCATCCGCCGCTGCGGCGCCAGCTGCAGCGGGTTGGCGATAAACGGCTCTTTCAGCACCTGCTCGACCACCGGATGGCGGCCTTCGCTGATGCGAATGCCCGGCTTATCGCTAAAGGTCGGGCAGCAGTAGTTGAGGGTTTCCGCGCGTTCCGCCAGGTTGACCAGCACGTCCAGCTCGGCCAGCGCGCTGGCGCTCGCCTGCAGGTCGGCAAGGTGCGGCAGCAGCAGGTCGAACAGTTCGTCATAAAGCTGCTTTTCCAGCGCCAGCGCTTTGCCCTTGGAGGTCAGCACCTTATCTTCGTATTCCTTCAGCTCAGGAATAATATAGCGTTCGGCATTTTTCAGCGTCTGGCGACGCACGTAGTGGATCGGCGCGAGGTGGCTCTGGCCGCGGCTGATCTGGATGTAGTAGCCGTGGACGGCGTTGTAGCCGACCTTCAGGGTGTCGAGGCCCAGCCGCTCGCGCTCGCGGATCTCCAGCTTATCGAGATAATCGGTGGCGCCATCGGCCAGCGCCCGCCACTCGTCCAGCTCTTCGCTGTAGCCTGGAGCGATGACCCCGCCGTCGCGGACCAGCACCGGCGGGGCGTCGATCACCGCGCGCTCCAGCAGTTCGCGCAGTTCGCTAAACTCGCCCATTTTTTCGCGCAATTTTTGCACCGGCTGACTGTCAACGTCAGCCAGCTGCTCGCGCAGCAGGGGCAACTGCTGCAGGGCATGACGCATGCGGGCTAAATCGCGTGGACGGGCGGTACGCAGCGCCAGACGCGCCAGAATACGTTCCAGATCGCCAACCTGGCGCAGCACCGGCTGCAGCTCGGTATAGCGCTCCTGCAGCGCGCCGATGGTCTGCTGGCGCTCCACCAGCACGGCGGTATCGCGGACCGGCATATGCAGCCAGCGCTTGAGCATCCGGCTGCCCATCGGCGTCACCGTACAGTCGAGTACCGAGGCCAGAGTGTTATCGGTGCCGCCGGCGAGATTCTGGGTGATCTCGAGGTTACGGCGGGTGGCGGCATCCATAATGATGCTGTCCTGCTGGCGCTCCATGGTGATGGAGCGAATATGCGGCAGCGAGGTGCGCTGGGTGTCTTTGACATACTGCAGCAGGCAGCCGGCGGCGCACAGGCCGCGGGGGGCGTTTTCCACGCCGAAGCCGACCAGATCGCGGGTGCCGAACTGCAGGTTAAGCTGCTGGCGCGCGGTGTCGATTTCAAATTCCCACAGCGGGCGACGGCGCAGACCGCGGCGGCCTTCGATCAGCGACGATTCGGCAAAATCTTCCGCGTACAGCAGCTCCGCCGGATTAGTACGCTGCAGCTCTGCCGCCATGGTTTCGCGGTCGGCCGGTTCGCTCAGGCGGAAGCGGCCGGAGCTGATGTCCAGCGTCGCGTAGCCAAAGCCTTTGCTGTCCTGCCAGATGGCGGCCAGCAGGTTGTCCTGACGCTCCTGCAGCAGCGCTTCATCGCTGATGGTGCCCGGCGTGACGATACGCACCACTTTACGCTCGACCGGCCCTTTGGTGGTGGCCGGGTCGCCTATCTGCTCGCAAATAGCTACCGACTCGCCCTGATTAACCAGTTTCGCAAGATAGTTTTCCACCGCGTGGTGGGGGATGCCGGCCATGGGAATGGGTTCGCCCGCGGAGGCGCCGCGTTTGGTCAGCGAGATATCGAGCAGCTGCGACGCGCGTTTCGCATCGTCATAAAACAGCTCGTAAAAATCCCCCATCCGGTAAAACAGCAGAATGTCAGGATGTTGCGCCTTCAGCTTGAGATACTGCTGCATCATCGGCGTGTGGGCGTCGAGATTGTCAATTGTGCTCATGGGGTGTTATCCAGATCCCTGATTTGAAATGGCTGCGATTTTGTTGTTTTCGTCGTTATCACATGGATGAGACATGATAACGGAGATGGGCAGGCGAGGGAAACTGACGAACGCGCGCGGCGCGATCCGGATTCCAGTTGCAGAGGGGGATGAGTCATCACAGGCCAGCATCAGGATGTGCAGTTACCGGTTCAAAAAAGCCCTAACCGATATTTCCCTGGATAAGCCTTAACGGCAGCAGTTAGCAACGATCCTTGATATACTGAAACCATCAGGTGAATGAAAAGGGAGATGCCATGAGTCACAACAAAAAAGATCAGGCCACATACGCCAGACCTTCCCGCGCTGACATCGTTCGTTCTGTTGCTACATCAACCGCGGTCGAGACAGGGCAACCCTCAGCCAGAGTTGAAGAGAGTCTTGAAGCCGCGCGCAAAAAATATGCGCATCTTCGTCTTGCCTAATCCCTTCTTAAGGCCATGCTGACCCAGTGTTTCATCGGTCGATAGTCCAGAGTCAAACCTGCATGGATAGCCGATATATACTGGGTTTTGTTTTGTTCCCAGCTTTGATAATTCAGCGGTTTATAGCCAGCCTGCACCGCCATCACATCAGCTAATAATCGTGATAAACGCCCGTTACCCTCTCTGAATGGATGGATGAGGATCAATTCAACATGTGTGACTGCGATAGCTTCTGTGAGCTGCAATTCACTCATGCCTGAACAAGGCGTATAATGAGCAAGGTGTTTCTTATCAAAATCGTTTAGCAGTTTAGCCAGCTGTGCTGAAGGGGCGAACATAAAATCGCCTTTGCTGATATTGACCGTTCTTTCCTGGCCTGCCCATGCATAGATATTGCCTAACCAGCGATAATGTCACTTTTTCAGGATGTTGACGCTGAGCAATCCGGTTGGAAAGTGTTCCTCAAAAACCGAGCGATAAAGTTGTTCCAGCAGTACCAGTTCTACGCTATCCATCTCATTTGCGTCAGCGATCCCGAGTTTATTAGCCAAAACCCGTTCACCTGAATTTTTCTCATACTGGCCTTCGCTGCCAGCAACTGTGTATCGGCTCATGGGGACCCTCAAAAGGGAACGCTGATAGATATGAAAGTATAATGCTCATCAGCTTTTGCGGTGTAATACCGAACGCGCGCGGCGCGATCCGGATTCCAGTTGCGCCGCGCGGGGGTTACGGCGCCAGATAGACCTGGGGGGCCGCGTTGTCCGGATGCTGGCCGAGGCGGACATCCGCCCCGTACCAGCGATGGATAACCGACTGTTGGATCACCTCCTGCGGCGTCCCCTGGGCGACCAGGCGGCCCTGGTGAAGCAGCAGGATGCGGTCGGCCCACAGGGCGGCGAGGTTAAGGTCATGCAGCACCACGCACACGTGCAGTTGCCCGCCGGCGGTGAGCCGTTTGAGAAAGCGCAGCAGATGCTGTTGATAGTAAAGGTCCAGCGCCGAGGTGGGCTCATCGAGAAACAGCCAGCCCTGCGGCGCGCCGTCGCGCCACAGCTGCGCCAGGCAGCGGGCGAGCTGCACCCGCTGCTGCTCGCCGCCGGAAAGGGCGGGATAGCGGCGGCCGGCAAGGTCATCGCAGCCGGTGACGGCCATTACCGCCGCCAGCTCCGCCGGGTCCGCGGTCGGGCCCCACGGCGAGCGCCCCATGGCGATGACCGTTTCCACCGTCCAGTCGGCCTGCAGGGCCGTGCGCTGTAGCATGACCGCCCGCCGGCGCGCCAGCGCCTCGGGTGACCACGCCTCCAGCGGCGTGCCCGCCAGACGGCGGGTACCGCTATCCGGGGTCAGGTACCCGGTCAGCAGCCGCAGCAGGGTGGATTTGCCCGCGCCGTTCGGCCCGATAAGCGCCATCATCTCTCCGCCGCGCAGCGCGACGGAGATGTTGTCGATAATCTGCCGCTGGCCGAGGCGAAGCGCCAGCCCCTGCGCGCAATATTCATTAGCCATGTTTGGGGTTCTCCCGACGAAAGACCAGCCACAGAAACCAGGGGGCGCCCAGCAGGCTGGTGAGCAGACCGACCGGCATCTCCGCCGGCGCCGCCACGGTACGGGCCAGGGTGTCGGCCAGCAGAAGCAGGATCGCGCCGGCCAGCAGCGAGCCGGGGATCAGCCCGCGATGGTCCGGCCCCAGCCACAGGCGCATCAGGTGCGGCACCACCAGGCCAATAAAGCCGATGACGCCGCTGATGGCCACCGCCGCTGCCACCAGCACCGCGCTGCACAGCAGCAGCCAGCGCTGCAGCGCCCGCACGTTGACCCCGAGATAGTGCGCTTCTTCATCGCCGAGCTGCAGCAAATTCAGGCGGGAGGCCATCCACCACACCGCCAGCGCCGCCGGGATGATCAGGGTCGCAGCCACCAACAGGGTCGGCCACTCGGCCTGGCCCAGACTGCCCATGCCCCACAGCGACAGCTGTCGCAGCTGGGCGTCGTTACTCAGCCAGGCCAGCACGCCGACCAGCGCCCCGCACAGCGCGTTGATGGCGATCCCCACCAGCAGCAGGCGCGACAGCGACCCCTCCTCCGCCCGGCTGAGGATAAAAATCACCACCATCACCGCCAGGCTGCCGATAAACGCCGCCAGCATCGGCATATACAGAGCGATCAGCCCCGTTGCGGAGAGCGGGAGCACCAGCCAGCTGGCCACCGCCAGCGCGGCGCCGCTGCTGATGCCCAGCAGGCCCGGGTCGGCAAGCGGGTTGCGAAACAACCCCTGCATCACGCAGCCGGAGAGGGCCAGCGCCGCGCCTACCAGCAGGGCCAGCAGCACCCGCGGCAGACGGATGGTCAGCCAGATGTGGCGCAGCATCTCATCCCCGGCGGGCAGCAGGCTGGCCAGCGGCAAACGCATCGCGCCAAGGGTGGTGGCGAACAGCGTCAGCAGGACCAGCAGCAGCGTCATCAACAGCAAACGGCGGGCGAGGGCAGGGCGCATCAGGGCAGATGCTCCGCTTTTTCACGCAGCGCGATAATCGCCTGCGGGGTGCGCGGCCCGAAGCCGAGCAGGGCCATATCGTCGATCGTCAGCAGCTGCTTATGACGCCCCGCCGGGGTCTGCGCCAGGCCGGGCAGTCTCCACAGCCCGGCTTCGCCGCCCATCCCTTTGAGACCATCGGCGGAGATCACCACCAGATCCGCCTGGCTGGCGGCCACCCCCTCCTGCGACATCGCCCGATAGTGGTCGAAGCCCTGCATCGCGTTCTGCAGCCCGGCGGCGCGAATGGCGCCATCGGCCGCGGTGCGTTGCCCGGCTACCAGGGTATTCATTCCGCCGTGGCTGAGAATAAACAGCACCCGCTTAGCAACCGGCTGCGTTGGAATGGCGGCGATCTGTTGCTGAAGCTGCTGGCGCAGCGCGTCGCCCGCCGGGGTTTTGCCTAACGCTTCGGCAATGACGGCCACTTTGCTATCGATCGCGGCCAGGCTTTCGCCGCCCGGCACGTTAACCACCTTCACGCCGCTCGCCTGCACCTTGTGTAAGACCAGCGAGGGCTGCGCCTGGGCGCTCGCTAGCACCAGCTGCGGACGTAATGCGAGGATCCCCTCGGCGTTCAGCTGCCGCAGGTAGCCGACATCCGGCAGCTTTTGCGCCGCCGGGGGCCAGCTGCTGGTGCTGTCCCGGGCGACCAGGCTCTGTTGCGCGCCAAGGGCATAGACGATCTCAGTGACATCGCCGCCGAGGGTGACGAGCCGCTCCACGGCGGCGTGGCTCAGCAGCGGGAAGGCGATGAGAAGCAGTAACCAGCGCATCATGCGGGCAGTCCTTCGCGGGTCAGACGATCCACCTGCTGGCGCCATTGCGCCTGCTCGGGGTGGCCCTCGCTGCGCTGGCCATAGAGCTGGGCGATCTGGGTGCCGTCTTTGGCGAACAGCTCGACGCTGGTGACGTGTCCGTCTGAGGTCGGCTTGCGGGTCACCCACACTTCATCGAGGCTCTCTTCACGCAGATGCAGGGTAAAGGTGGTATTGAAGATATTCAGCCAGCCGCGCATCGGCGCCAGCTTTTCCAGGGCGCCGGTGAAGATCTGCACGCAGCCGCGATTGCCGACGAAGATCATGATTTCATTGCCCTCCTGGCGCACCGTCTCCAGTAACGCTGGCAGCGCATGGCGATCAACGCGGCAGGCGAGGTCGTCGCTCACCAGGCGGAAGGCCTGCTGGCGGAAAAGCTGATATTTACGCAGCAGACCGAAGAACTGGTGTACGTCGGTCATCGCGCGCCAGTCGTTCTCCAGGGCGGCGCCGTCGGCGCTCTCGGCATATTTCACCGGCTCCAGCGGGCGCAGGGCCAGCGGCGCCGGGGCCGCCACCCGATGTTCCGCGATCAGGGTGTCCCAGGCCGCCATGTCGGTCTGCGTGGTCGCATAGACTTTCAGCAGCGCATCGCCGTGGTGGTCGAAAAACTGAATGCTCTGTCGACCGTTATCGTTCAGATGGAAGGCGCTGGCCCACTGGCTGAGGAACAGACGCAGGTCGAGCGCGCGCGGGTTGAGCACCAGCCCGGCGTGGCCGCTGAGGTGCTGGTGCGTGAACTGGCCGACCTGCTCATGCACGGCATACTCGTTGCGACAGATGCATTTGGTTTCACCGACGCGCTCAAGGGCGGCAATCAGCGCCCGGGCGTCATCGATCAGGCGCACGGCATCGTGACCGAGGCGGGCGGCGGTCAGCTCGGCTTCGCTGATCCCCATTTCCGCGGCGATATCGCGGGCATATTTCGCGGTGCTGGACGCTTTGGTGGCCTGGTAGCGCTGCCACAGATCGGGGTGGGCATTGGGCATAATCATATCCTTCTCAATGTTCAATATCCCCGGCCGGCGGGCCGGGGCAGGTGAGTTGTTATTCGGGCAATCAGAAGTCGACGTTGACCCCAAGCTGCCAGGTGCGGCCCGGCATCACCGCCAGCGCTTTATCATTGGCGTCCTGGTTGGTGCCGGTCTCGATATTGCGGCTGCTCAGGTAATCCCAGTATTTACGATCGGTGAGGTTGTAGACCCCGCCATTGAGGCGCACGTTTTTCGCCACCTGCCAGTACGCGGTCCAGTCCAGCATGCCGTAGCCCGGCACGCGCATATAGTCGTTGCTGGCATCGGCGATGGCGGACCCGCTATTGCTGTAGCTTTCGCGGTTGGTGGCGGTCGCCTGTTTCCCCTTGACGAAGGTCGCCGTCAGGGCGGTGCCGTAGCGTTTCGCCGGATCGTCCCACGCCACGCCGACGATAGCTTTCATCGGCGCTACGCTGTCGAGGTCGACGTATTTATCGCCGCTGTAGCTGGATTTCGATTTCCCTTCGCTATAGCCGAAGGCGAGGGTGGCGCTCAGGCCGTTCACCTGCTCAAACCAGGTGCCAAAGTTAAATTTGGTGCTGATCTCACCGCCGTAGATATAGGCCTTATCGCGGTTTTCCGCCTGATAAATGGTGTAGATGTTCGACGGCACATTCGTGAACTGGCCCGGATTATTCGCCCGGGTATAGCGGGTATAGGCGATAAAGTTCTTATAGCTGTTGTAGAACAGCGCTGTGCGCAGGGTGATGCCTTCGGTAACTTCCCCCTTCAGCCCCCACTCGAGATTATCGCTGGTTTCCGTCTTCAGATCGGTATTGCCGATCAGGGCATACTGCTGGCTGCCGGCGTAGCTGGACCCAAGGTTCCAGGATCCATACAGCTGGCTGGCGTTGGGGAACTGCGCGCCGCGCTGGTACTGCAGGTAGGTCATCAGGCGCGGGGTGAGGTCGTACTGGAAGGTCAACGACGGCAGAACCTGGGTATCGCTGTTTTTACCGTACAGATTCGCCACCGACGATTCGGTCAGCGCGCTGCTGTTGGCGGCAAGGTCGGACAGATTTTCCGGCTTCGTCGATTGATGCACCACGCGCACGCCGGGAATGATGGCGAAGTTGTGGCTATCAAGGTCGAAGTTGATCTTATCCTGGACGAAGCCGCCGAGAGTGTAGCTGCGGCTGTCCGCCTCCGGCTGCATGATCTCGCTGTAAACGCTGGGGATCGGCGACTGGCTGAACGGCCGCTGGGTTTTGCTGGTGCTGGCGTTGAAGCCGGCGCTCAGATCGTGGCGGCCCAGGGTTTTCGCCAGCGCGGTCTGCAGGCCCCAGGTGTCGGTGTCGTAGTTGGAGTTCACCGTCTGCATTCTGCGGGTGACGCTATCCGGCATATACGTCCAGTCATGGGCTTCGGTATGCTGGTAATAGATTTTACTGGAGACGCTGTCGAGGTAGTCATTCATCGGCGTCCAGTCATCCTTCAGGCTCAGGCCCCAGCGTCGGGTCTGGCTGGTCTGGTTGGCGGTGCCGATGGTGCTGTTGCCGCTGGAATCCCAGGTATCGTAGTGGGTGTGGTTGGTTTTGTGGTAATAGTCGAAGGTGCTGGTTAGCTTGTGCTCGTCGTTGGGCTGCCAGATCCCGGAGGCCAGAAAGGCATCGGAGTGCCAGTTCGCCGGGTAGGCGTCGACGGTGTCGCTGTTATTTTCGGTTTCCTGGCCGTCGCGGCGGCTGTAGACCAAAATGCCGCGCAGGAACTCATCGCCGCCGGCGACGGTCACCCCGTTGTGCCAGCTGCGATCCGCGGAGTCGTAGCCGCTGCGATAGCCGAAGGCGCTGGTTTTGCCCGGGCGCAGGTAATCATCCGCCGATTTCGGGCGGAAGGAGACATTCCCTCCGATGGCGCTGTTGGCCGTTTCCGTCGAGGTGGCGCCGGACTGGATATCCACGCTGCCGTACATATACGGGTCGATATAATCGCGGCCGATGCCGAAGGTATTGAGCCCCGAGCGGCCGACGTAGCCGCGGCCGGTGGCGTTGGGCTGGGCGATACCGTCCACGTCGATACCGACGCGGTTGCTCTCCATGCCGCGAATGTTGTAGCCGGTGTAGCCCCCGCGGTCGAAGCCGCTTTTGCCGTTGCCGGAGCCGCCGCTGGCCCCGGTGGCGCTGATGAGCGGTTCATAGCGCATGATCGAGCCGAAATCGTTAGCGCCTTTGTCCTCCAGCTCCCGGGCGCTGATGCTGTGCTCGTTACCGGCTTTTTGCGCCGGCGCGGGAGCGGTGACGGTCATTTGTTCCGAGGTGTCATCCACCGCCTCGCCGCCGATGGCGGAAGTGCCTGCTGCGACGGCAGAAGTTTGATAAATTGCTGCAAGCAAAGAGGTCACCAGCAGGCGTTTTTTACACCCTGCTGCTGACGGAGTCGATTTGTACATAGTCGCCACGCCTTGATCGTTATTAGTATCGGCTCACGCGTTACTTCCAGAGTTGCAGGTTGCTCCGTCTTTTCCGTTGCGGATAGGGTCTTACTCCATTTATTGATTGCGAATGGTAATGATAGGTATTATCGTTTGCAACAAAATATTCATGTATTCCTCATTTAAACTGCACTTTGTTTACACTGTGCCCTTTCAGCCTGAGCGAGATGACGATGAATTCAAAAGCGGCTATCACCATCACCTATTGTTCCCAGTGCAACTGGATGCTGCGCGCCAGCTGGATGGCGCAGGAGCTGTTACACACCTTCAGCACCGATATCGCCTCGGTGACGCTGGTGCCGGGCACCGGCGGGATCTTCACTATCGATATCGACGGCCAGCAGATCTGGGAGCGCAAGCAGGATGGCGGCTTTCCGGATGCGGCAGAGCTGAAACGCCGGGTGCGCGATGTCTGCTTCCCGGAAAAAGCATTGGGGCATGTTGATAAACCCGCTAACCCGACCTAATCGTTAGGAAAGCGGCTGCGTGGCCCGTTTAAAAGGTGTATTATTCATGCATCTTTGTGTGGGGAGGAAAGTTGACGGTGGGCAAACGCATCGAACGTGAAAAGCAGACGATCGGTCGGATGATTGGGCTTTATCAGCGCCGCTGTCCGGATGCCCGCGACGACGGCGAGCACTATCAGGCGCTGAACGCCTACGCCGACAAGCGGCTTGATAAGTGCGTGTTTGGCGACAATAAACCGGCCTGCAAGCAGTGTCCGGTACACTGCTATCAGCCGGCGAAGCGCGAAGAGATGAAGCAGATTATGCGCTGGGCCGGGCCACGAATGCTCTGGCGCCACCCGATCCTGACCCTTCGCCATCTGCTGGATGACAGGCGGCCGGTGCCGCCGGTGCCGGAAAAATATCGACCGAAAAAATAGCGGCCTTTCCCCGGCCTGGGCTGCGCGCAGCCGGGGGGCAAGCGCAGCCCCGGTAAGGCGTTAGCCGCCACCGGGGATGGGTGATGAAGCCTTCTGTTTCTGACTATCCCGGATCGTGCTTGTCACAAAGGCGACCACAAACAGCGCGGTGAACAGCACCACGATAGTCGGCGCCGGCGCGCTATCGAGATAAAACGCCAGCCACACCCCTCCCGCCGAGCAGCAGACCGCTACCGCCACCGCCAGCAGCAGGGCGTGGATAAAGCGCCGTACCAGCAGGAGCGCAATCGCCCCGGGGGCAATCAGCAGCGAAATCGACAGAATAATCCCTACCGACTGCAGCGTCGCGACGATGGTCAGGGCGATCATGCACAGCATGCCGTAGTGCAGCAGTCCGCCGCGCAGGCCGCTGGCTTTGGCCTGCGTCGGATCGAAGGCGTGCAGCAAAAAATCCCGCCATTTCAGCCCGATAATCAGCGCAATCACCAGCGCGATAGCCGCCGTTTGTCCAATATCGCTGAGGGAGATCCCCAGCATGTCGCCGAACAGAATATGGTCGAGATGGACGTCGGACTGGATCGCTACGTACAGCACCAGCCCGGCGCCAAACATGCCGGAGAAGACAATCCCCATGATGGTATCGCGTTTGAGGCGGCTGTTATCGTCGAGAAACCCGGTCGTCACGGCGCAGAGCAGCCCGGCGATAAATGCGCCGATGGCGAAGGGGATGCCGATAATGTAGGCCAGCACCACGCCGGGAAAGACCGCGTGGCTCATGGCGTCGCCCATCAGCGCCCAGCCTTTGAGCACCAGAAAGACTGACAGCAGCGCGCAGGGCACGGCAACGACCATCGATACTGTTATCGCGTTGACCATAAAAGGAAACTGGAACGGGGCCAGGATCAGATTCAGCATGCGGCCTCCCCGGCGCGGCGGCGGTTGGCCAACAGGCCATGCTTCGGCGCGAAGATAAAGGTGATGAGGAACAGCAGCGTTTGCGCCACCACGATAATGCCGCCGGTGGCGCCGTCGAGGTAGTAACTGAGCCAGGCGCCGAAGAAGCTGGTCAGGCTGCCGATGGCGACGGCGATGGCCAGCAGGCGCGGGAAGCGGTCGGTTAACAGCCAGGCGGTGGCGCCGGGGGTGACCACCAGGCAGATAACCAGAAAGGCGCCGACGGTCTGCAGCGCCGCTACGGTGCAGGCCGCCAGCAGGGTAAAGAACAGCAGCTTCAGGCCGCGGGTGTTCAGACCAATCGAGCGGGCGTGGTGCTCATCGAAGAAGGTCACCATCAGATCTTTCCACTTCAACAGCAGGATCGCCATCGAGATAAAGCCGATCGCCGCCAGCTGGATAATATCCTCCGGGGCGATGGCCAGAATATTGCCGAGGATAATGGTCTGGATATTCACCGACGTCGGGTTCAGCGACACCATAAACAGCCCGATCCCGAAGAAGGAGGAGAAGATCAGGCCGATAATCGCATCCTCTTTCAGCCGCGACCGCTGCTGCAAAAACAGCATACTGCCCGCCGCCAGGCCGCCGGAGAGAAACGCGCCGAGGGCAAACGGCAGGCCGAGCATATAGGCCCCGGCGACGCCGGGCACAATCGAGTGGGAAAGGGCGTCGCCAATCAGCGACCAGCCCTTCAGCATCAGGTAGCAGGAGAGAAAGGCGCAGACGCCGCCCACCAGCGCCGCCACCCACATCGCATTGAGCATATAGTGATAGCCAAACGGCTCCAGCAGCCAGCTCATCGTGGGCCTCCCGTCGCGCGCCGGCTGATAAACGGCCGCTCGTCATCGGTGATAATCTGCGCTTCCGCACCGGTGAGCGCGACGTGGCGCAGTACGCCGCTGAAAGCCCGCTCCAGATTCTCGGCGGTGAAGGTGGTTTCTGTCGGGCCGCTGGCCAGCACGGTGCCTTTTACCATCACCGTGTAATCGCAAAATTCACTTACGGACCCGAGATTATGGGTGGAGACCAGCATGGTACAGCCCTCATCGCGGAGCTCGCGCAGCAGGCTGATGATCCGCGCTTCGGTCTGCACATCGACGCCGGTAAAAGGCTCATCCAGCAGGATCACCTGGCCCTGCTGAGCGATGGCGCGGGCAAGGAAGACGCGTTTTTTCTGCCCGCCGGAGAGCTCGCCAATTTGCCGATGGCGGTACTCGCTCATGCCCACGCGGGCCAGCGCGGCATCGACAATCTCGCGATCGCGCGGCTTTGCCCGCCGCAGCCAGCCCATATGGCCGTAGCGGCCCATCATCACCACATCCTCCACCAGCACCGGGAAGGACCAGTCCACCTCTTCCGACTGCGGGACATAGGCGACCAGGTTCTGGCGCAGCGCGCGGTTGACCGGCTGGCCGAGGATGGCGATCTCGCCGTGACCGACGCGCACAAAGCCCATCAGCGCTTTAAACAGTGTGGATTTACCCGAGCCGTTAACCCCCACCAGCGCGGCAATAGAGCCGCGCGGTACGCTGAACGAGGCGTCGCGCAGGGCGGTGTGGCCGTTGCGCCAGGTGACGGTGAGCTGGTCGACATACAGACCCGCTTGCGCAGTATTCATGGCTGTTTCCTCATCCCGTCCTGGATACCGTTGACGATGGTTTCGGTGGTGACGCGCAGCAGGTCGAGCCAGGTCGGCACCGGGCCGTCGGCGGCGCTCAGCGAATCGACATACAGCACGCCGCCGTAGTGGGCGCCGGCTTCGCGCGCCACCTGACGCGCCGGTTTATCGGAGATGGTGCTTTCGCTGAAGATGGTCGGGATCTGTTCTTTCTTCATGGTGTCGATAACCTTGCGCACCTGTTGCGGAGTGCCCTGCTGGTCGGCGTTAATCGGCCACAGATACAGTTCGCGCAGGCCATAGTCGCGGGCCAGATAGGAGAAGGCTCCCTCGCTGGTGACCAGCCAGCGCTTATCCGCCGGCAGCTGCGCCAGTCTGGCCTGCAGCGGCGCCATCGTCTGACGGATCTTCTCTTTATAGGCCTCGGCGTTGCGGCGATAGGTGTCGGCGTGAGGCGGATCGTATTTCACCAGCGCATCGCGAATATTATCGACATAGATCAGGGCGTTATCTGCCGACATCCAGGCATGGGGATTGGGCTTTCCGCTATAGGGGCCTGCGCTGATGCCCATCGGCTGGATCCCCTCGCTGACCACCACCTCCGGGACGCCCTGCAGGTGCTGATAAAAGCGGGCAAACCACCGTTCGAGATTGAGACCGTTGCTGAGGATCAGCTGCGCCCCCTGCGCGCGTTTGATATCGCCGGGGGTAGGCTGGTAGTCGTGGATCTCGGCGCCCGGTTTGGTGATGGAGCTGACGACGGCGGCATCGCCGGCCACGTTCTGCGCCATATCGGCGATAACCGTGAAGGTGGTGATAACCCTGAATTTCTCCTGCGCCGAGGCCGGTGCCGCGGCCAGCAGGGCCAGCGCGCTGGCCAGCAGCAATGATTTCAGCGGTGTCAGGTGCAGCATAGGATCCCTCGCAATGATGTGGTTAATTTCCCAGCGTTTATAGCCATTGCTATGTTATATAGCACAAGCTATTTATAAATGAAAATAATTCTTATTTGCATGCGTGGGTAATAATGAGCCGGGAAACGAAAGCGATAAGAAAGTGGAGAGATAAGGCTGGCCCGGCGCGAACCGGGCGAAGATCAAGAGATATCGGCGACCGACTGGCGCGGGATCAGGCGGCCAGCCAGCGAGCGGCCCTCGGCGGTGAAGGTTGGCCGGTCGTCAATCAGGCTGCGGATACGCTGAATACAGTTATCCAGCAGCGCCTCCAGTGGCCAGGAGATGCAGGTCAGCGGTGGGTAGAGCAGCGAGGCGAGCGGGGAATCCTCAAGGCTCAGCAGGGAGACCTCCTGCGGGACGGCGATGGTGAATTCGCGCAGCAGGCGCATTGCCTCAGCCGCGTAGCGGTCACGTTTAACGATAATGACTGAGTATTTACTGAAGCTGTTAATTAAGGTCAGCAGCGCCTGTTCGACATCATCGTTGGCCGTCAGCACCAGCTGGCGGTTAAAAGGAATGGAGTAGTTCTGCAGAACGTTGCGGTAGCCTTCCATCATCTGGCGGCTGGCATCGTCGCTATCGCTGTCCACCAGCAGGGCGATGTTGCGGTGTCCCTTGCCAATCACATAGCGGCAGGCACTTTCAGTGGCGAAGGCGAAGTCATAGCCCTGGCTGTTGCTCCCGGCGACGCCGAAACGGTCAAAGGCGATAACGTTGCGCGGCGCGTCGGCAGCAACGGCGCCCAGCACCACCACCGCCACGCACTGGCGCTGCAGATCGTCGATCGCCGCCGCCTGCTCTACCGGATCGCTGACATACTGGACCAGCAGGCTTTTATTCAGCCCTTTCAGCGCCTGCGAGAGGAGCGGCAGCAGACGCGCGCCGTTGCTCTCGTCCTGCGCGGAAATCACCAGACCAACGTGGCTGGATGTCTGACTGGCGAGGTTTTGCGCGGCAAAGCTCGGGCGATAGTTGAGTTCTTCAACGGCCCGCAGCACAGCTTCCCGGCTCTCTTCGCGCACGCCCCGGGTGCCGGTCAGCACGCGGGAAACCGTCGCTCTTGAGACATTCGCTAATCTTGAAACATCATCAATCGTTGGCATGGCTTTTTCTGTCTGGACATTTTCGCCTAGCTTAACATACCTGCTGAAAAAAGTGTCTACCATGGCCCGTCCACGGCGCCGGGCAGACGGGGCAGCCAGGCCGCGCCGCGCACGCCGCTGGCGTCGCCGAAACGGGCCGGTTTGATCTGCGTGCGGCAGCTGTCGGAGAAGATCCACGGCACGATAGCGGCAGGCAGATCGCGATAGATCTGACTGACGTTGGACAAACCGCCGCCCAGCACAATCACCTGCGGGTCGAGAATGTTGATCACCGACGCCAGGCTACGGGCAAAGGCGTCGATAAAGTGTCGCCAGTGGGCCAGCGCGCGCGGATCGCCGTTTTGCGCCGCGGCGACAATGGCTTCCGCACGCGCTTGTTCCCCATAGCGGCGGGCGAAGCCGGTGCCGGAAATAAAGCTTTCGATGCAGTTCGTTTTGCCGCAGTAGCAGGGCTGCGGCGGGCCATCACGCTCAGGAGTATAGCCCGGCAGTGGATTATGTCCCCACTCCCCGGCGATAGCGTTGGGGCCGCTGAGCAGCTGTTGATGAACGGCGATCCCGCCACCGCAGCCGGTACCGATAATCACCCCGAAGACAGTGGTAGCCCCGGCGCCAGCGCCATCCACCGCCTCCGAAAGGGTGAAACAGTCGGCATCGTTTGCCATCCACACCGGCTGGCCAAGCTGCTGCATGATATCCCGGCGCAGATCGTGGCCGTTGAGCACCAGGCAGTTGCAGTTTTTAATGCGTCCGCTTTGCGGATCGATAGCCCCGGGCAGGCCTATCCCCAGGGTGAACGGCTGCGGGCTGACCGTGCGCATATCGGCAATCAGAGTCAGCAGCTGACGCATAAAGGCGTCATAGCTATCTTTGTGGGTCGGCCGACGCAGGCGCTGGACGCATTCGCCTGCGGGGTCCAGCAGTACGGCCTCCATTTTGGTGCCGCCAATATCTATTCCAAGATGTAACATAGTGACCTCGGGGAATCAGACCCGGCCAGCGCGTCTGGCCGGGCAAGGCGCTAGGCGTGAAGCGGTTGCGCGCGGTAAATCGCAATCAGTTCGGCAATCAGCTCTTTCGCCAGAATGGAGGTCATCAGGTGATCCTGAGCATGGACCATCACCAGCGTCATTTTGGTTTTTCCCTCGCCTTCGTCAGCTTCGATAAGCTGGGTCTGCACAAGGTGAGCTTCGCGAGAATAGTGCGCCGCCTCTTGCATTTTGGCGTCGGCGGTGGCGAAATCACCCGCTTTAGCGGCGTGCAGCGCTTCGTAACACAGGCTACGGGACTGGCCGGCGTTGATGATGATCCCCATCACCTGTTCTTCTAATTCCATGATTATCCTCTGAATCGTTAGCGTTAAGCGGTTTGCGCCGCGTTATCAGCCTGGCCGACGGCGTTTTCACGCTCCTGGGCCAGCAGCTGTTTTTCGTAAGCTTTGAGAAATGGCAGGTACATCACCATGGCGGTGGCCATACAAATGAGGCACAGAATCACCGGGCTAAAACTCCAGTTCGCCGCCCACGAGGCGCCGATAGGGGCCGGCGTCGTCCACGGCGTCATCGACACTACGCGGCTGACCAGGTCCAGCTTCAGCGCAAAGTACGCCAGGGTCGCGTTGACCATCGGCACCAGCACGAACGGCAGGAAAAACAGTGGGTTCATGATGATCGGCGCGCCGAAGAGGATCGGTTCGTTAATATTGAATACCCCCGGCACAACCCCCATCCGGCCAATCGTCCGCAGATGCACGGCCTTGCTGCGCAGCAGCATCAGCGCCAGCGGCAGGGTGGAGCCGACGCCGCCGATCAGCAGATAGTGATCCCAGAAGCCCTGGACATAGATGTGCGGGATAGCGGTACCTGCCGCCATGGCCGCCTGATTGACCGACAGGTTGGCCATCCAGAACGGGTTCATGATCCCGGTGACGATCAGCGCGCCGTGGATCCCGGCGAACCACAGCACCTGACAGACCAGCACTGACAACAGAATGGCCGGCAGCGTATCGGAAGCCGCGACCAGCGGTTTGACCAGCGACATGATCGCTTCCGGAATGATCATCCCCAGCTGAGCCTCGATAAACAGGTTCAGCGGATGCAGCGTCAGAATGATCGCCAGCACCGGGATCAGGATCTCGAACGAGCGCGCCACCCCGGCAGGCACTTCCGGCGGCAGGCGAATGGTGATGTTATGCCGCTTGAGGAAGGCGTACAGCTCGGTGGAATAGATGGCCACCAGAATGGCGGTGAAGATCCCCTGACCGGAGAAGTAGGCAGTAGAGATCTGGCCATCTTTCAGCGGTGCGGCTACCAGCAGAAACGACATCAGCGACAGCATCCCGGCGGTCAGCGAGTCCAGGTGATGGTGCTTGGCGAGGCTGGCGGCGATCCCGACGGCAATGAACAGGGTCATCACCCCCATGCTGAAGTTGAACGGCAGCATCAGCGCATCGCGATGATCGAGCGAAAATTGCAGCCAGGCGCGGGCAAAGCCCCACGTCGTATCCGGAGAAAACGGCGGAAAGATAAATACCAGCAAAAACGAGCCGACGATCATAAAGGGCAGGGCGGTAATAAAACCGTCGCGGATCGAGGTGACGTATTTTTGCTGGCCGATCGCCCCCGCCATAGGCGTGATCTGCCGTTCGATCACATCGATCAGTTTAGCGTACAGAGAGCTCATGTTCTTTCCTTAGTTCTTGTTTTCAATGAGGGAAAGGGCGAAATCGAGGACTGCAGCGCCTTTTTGCATGCCGTAGTCCATCATATTGATGGGTTCAACGCGGATACCGTATTTATCCGCCTGTTTTTGCAGATCCTGTTGCATGTATTTCACCTGCGGCCCCAGCAGCACCACCTGGTAATGGCCGACCTGTTCGGCGAACTCCGCTACGCCATAGGCGTTGATCTCTACCGGCAGGCCCCGCTGTTCGGCTTCGGCAATCATTTTTTTCATCAGCAGGCTGGTGGACATGCCTGCCGAACAACACAACATAATTTTTTTCATAAGTACCGCTCCTGATGAGGTTGGATGTGCGGACTATAGTCAAAACGGATGCATTACGGAAAGCGCTTTCCGTTTGTGGATTTATTAATTGTGACCATGATCACCTATGGCAGGCTTTCACTTTCCGGTGTTGTGGGCGATCATCCCGGCGAGACAACCATTCGCAAAGGTAGGAGTATGAACATTCAGTTAATGAATGTGGCCGTGGACATCATCGAGCAGCGGCTGGCGCCGCTGGCGAATGTTCTGACGCGCAACAACCACATTACGGCGATGCGCGATAGCTTTGCGCTGGCGATGCCCTTTGTGATTGTTGGCAGCCTGTTGGTTCCCATTTTGTTTCCGCCCGTTTCCATCGACGGCGCCTCGCGTTTCGGCCAGGTCTATTTGCTGCTGCGGCCTATCCTGCTGCCGACCTTTCAGCTAACCATTGGCCTGGTGGCGCTGATTGTCGCCTTCGGCGCCAGCGCCAGTCTCGCCAAGCAGTACCGTCTGCCGGAACGGCTCTGCGGTTTAACCGGGTGTCTGGCTTTTCTGCTGTTTATCGGCTTTCGCGAGACTGCGGTGAGCAACGTTTATCTCGGCGGTATGGGGATATTTACCGCCCTGATATCCAGTACCTATTCCATTGAGATAATTCGTTTTTTCTACAAAAAAGGTTGGTGTATCCGCCTGCCTGATGAAGTGCCGCTGATGACTCGCAATGGCTTTCAACTGCTGATACCGCTGCTGGTGGTGATGCTGTCGATAAGCGTGATGAATGCCATACTGCTGCAGACCACCGGACGCATCGTACCGGAGTTGATCAGCGAAGCGGTGCGGCCGCTGGTGCTGGCGTCCGACACGCTGATGGCGGTACTTATCTCTTTATTTATCTGTAACTTACTCTGGTTTATCGGTATCCACGGCGCGCTGATCATCACCGGGATCATGAACCCCTTCTGGATGACCTATCTGTTTGAAAATCAGCAGGCGCTGGCGGCGGGTTCGCCAACGCTGCCGCATATTTATCTGCAGGGGTTCTGGGATTTTTACCTGCTGATCGGCGGTATTGGCTCCACTTTGCCGCTGGTGCTGATGGCGATGCGCAGCCGCTCGCGGCAGCTGAAAAGCGTGGCAAAAATTGGCCTGCTGCCGTCGCTGTTTAATATCAACGAGCCAATACTGTTTGGTTTTCCGGTAATCATGAACCCGGTTTTTTTACTGCCGTTTCTCTTTGTTCCTCTCATAAATGCCTGTATCGCATGGTATTTAACTCAGCTGGGTATCCTCGATCGCGCGGTGGCGATGCTACCCTGGTCGATGCCTTCCCCGCTGGGGGCAGCATGGTCGGCGAACGGCAGCTGGAAAAATTTGTGCATGAGCCTGTTCGCGATGTTTAACGCCTGGATGCTCTATCGCCCCTTCTTCAAAGTGTACGAACGCCAGCTCGCGGAAACCGAACGCTGACCCCCTCGCCGTCGGCGGTATATCCCCCGGCGGCATTCATTTACCTGCTCGTCCTTCCGCTCTGCTGCCGGCTCCCGGCGGCATTCTTGTTGTTTTGTGTGATCAGTCTCACGAATATATTCGCCGCAGAGCGAATTTTGTGAACCAGATAGGCAATTATGGAAAGCGCTTTCCATTAATGGATGTACATTTCCGTTTTTGATCCGTAAATTTCCCCTCCGTTATCGGTTCGTGTTAACAAACATAACGTGGGAAAAAAATAATGATAAAGCTGAAACATTCAATACCTCTGGCTCTCCTCTCGCTGGCAGGGGCCAGCAGCCTGGCCTGCGCCGATCCGAAGTATGATTTTGCGCTGCATGGCTATATCCGCTCCGGGATCCTGGCGAACTCCGATGGCAACCGCGCGGACTCCGTCGGCCTGATGCCGGACGGCAAGTGGCGACTGGGCAACGAAGAAGACACCAAGATCGAACTGATCCCCACCGTGACGCTGACGGCGGACAGCGGCGTGGTGGCGAAAGTGCAGGCCAACCTCACTCACCAGTCGAAATGCACCTCCGACTGGAACTGTCAGGATGACGATGGCCATGACGTACAGTTTCGTGAAGGGTTCGCCGAGCTGAGCAATCTGGATTTTGCGCCGGAGATGACCTTCTGGGCCGGTAAGCGCTACAGCAGCTCCAACACCTCCAGCCATCAGTTCGACTGGGAGTACATTCAGTACAACGGCACCGGCGGCGGCTTCGACAACATGGATCTCGGCTTCGCCCGCTTCGACGCCGGGGTCTACGCCTTTTCACCCACCGATGAAACCAAAGCCTACCCGGTGGATAAGGGAGATCAGGGCTACCCGGATGACTACTCTCTCAACCTGTGGCTGAAAAAGATCGCCGGGACAGGCTTCGATCTGGAGCTGATCGGCCACCACATGAACCGTAATGAAAAGCATCCGACTTCCGCCGAGAAAGGCTATGGCGTGACCGGTATTTATAACTTTGACGGTTTCTATGGCCTCACTGGTGGCTATTCCCGCCTCGCGTTGCAGTACGGCAAAGGGCTGGCGGCGGGCGACTCGCTGGGTAAAAACGGCTGGGGCTGGGCCAATCTGGAAAACACCCAGTCCTGGCGGGTGGTGCTGGATAGCGTGGCCTCGATGGGCGATCTGGAGATCTCCACCTTCGCTTTCTGGCAGAAGGATAAAAACTACCGCTGGTGGACGGAAGATGACCATGGCTGGGGACGTTCGATGTGGGTCGCCGGTATCCGCCCTTATCATCAGATCACCCGCAACTTTGCCATGCAGTACGAGCTGGGCTACGAATACCTGGATGATAAAAACTACAAAGGGGTCAATGGCAAAGGCAAAGGCGGCCTGACCAAAGTCACCGTTGCGCCAACCCTGACCTTTGACTCCGGCTTCTGGGCGCGCCCGCAGCTGCGCTTCTTCGTCACCTACGCGAAGTGGGATAAAGGCGTCTCCGATGCGCTGGACGGCAACTACAACTGGGATACCAATACCATCACCGCCGGCGGGTATTCCCGCAGTGGCTCTACCGACACCGTTAACTTCGGCGTACAGGCCGAGGTCTGGTTCTAAGGAGAGACAACGATGAAGCCGATGAAAAACCTGCTGCTGATGGGGCTGCTGTCCGCGCTGGGGGCCGGCGGGGCGCTGGCCGCCGAGCGCTCGCACTTTACGCACTTTATCACTCGCGACGGCGCCACCCTCAAGGACGGCGACAAGGTGTTTCGTTTCGCCGGGATCCACGCGCCGGAGCTGCACCGCATTGAAGACGACGCCCGCGGCCCCTGCAGAGCAGACCCGCGCGGCTGGGGACAATACTTTAAATGGCCAACGGCGCAGGAGCAGCAAAACTGGATCCAGGCGATGGTGCAAACCGGGGCGAAAGCCCAGCGCGTCTACGTGCTGTCGGTGCAGCAGGAATTTGATAAAGCCTGCGGGCGCGAGACCCATATTCTGGCGCCGGAAACGGCGGACGGCATGCCGCGGCTGAATGAGAAAGCCATGCGGGTGTATGACAACATGATTGCCGAAGCGGATAAACAGGGATTGCGTCTGATCCTGCCGTTTATCGACCACTGGTGGTGGTGGGGCGGGCGCGAGCAGCTGGCGGCGTTCTATCATGAACAAGCGGAAGACTTTTATCGGACCGATAGCAAGACCTTCAAAGCCTATCTGGATGTGATCCGCCAGGTTATCACCCGGACAAATACCGTCACCGGTCGCGCCTACTATGATGAAAAGGCGATCATGGCCTGGGAAACCGGTAACGAGCTGGAGGATACCAACGCCGATTTCCTGCATCAGACCGCGGCGTGGATTAAAAAGTGGGCCCCTCACCAGTTAGTGGTGGATGGTACCTATAAGAAAATCAATTCCTTTGCGCTGACCGACCCCAATGTGGATATCGTCAGCAATCACTATTACACCAATGCCGATAATAACCATCCCGGGCAGGTCACGCAGGATCTGCGCGCCGTCGGCGGGCAAAAAGTCTATCTCGTCGGCGAGTTTGGCCTGCTTCCGGCGGATCAACTGGACGCCATTATGCAGTCGATTGTTCACAGCGACGTCAACGGGGCGCAAGCCGCCGGCGGGCTTGTCTGGGGCTTCCGTGGCCATCGTCACGACGGCGGCTTCTACTGGCATAAGGAGTCGACCGGGCACTACAGCTACCACCTGCCGGGGTTTGCCAAAGAAGGCGAAGCGAACCAGGAGCAGGCGGTGGTCGATCTGGTGCGCACGGCCGCGGCGCAGATGGCCGGACAGCAGACGATGGCGCCGCTGCCGAAGCCGGACGCGCCTTTGCTGCGCGAGACCACCTCGCCCTTTGCGATCAACTGGATGGGAGCCGCGGTGGGACGCAGCTACGATGTCGAACGCGCTGGCTCGCCGACCGGGCCGTGGACGGTGGTGGGCCGGGATATCTCCGATGGCGTTAACGAATGGAATCCGGAAACCATGGTTCTGTTCCGCGACGATTATCGTCAGCTCCAGCTCGGGCATACGTACTACTACCGGGTGACGGCGAAAAACGAGAGTGGTCGTTCTGCCCCTTCCAATGTGATTAGCGTGCAGCATAGCGAGGAGAATCAGCCGCCGGTTATCACGCTGGAACAGGCCCTAAACACCACGCAGGACCAGGGTGTCGAGCTTACGGCCAGCTGGCAGGACGATGGCCTGCCGTCGCGAGAGGTTAAGGTGGGCTGGCAGCACGCCGGTGAGGGACACGTGCATTTCTGCCATGCCGATCGGGCTCAAACCCGGGCCTGGTTTACGGCGCCAGGCACCTATGCGCTGACGTTCACGGCGGATGATGGGCTGCTGAAAAGCAGCAAAACCGTGACCGTGACGGTGGGCGAGGCAACGGGGAAAGCGCCGGCGGATTTCTGTCGTTATCACGGCAAAGTCTATGGCGTGGCTGAGGGGCGGCTGACGGTAATGAAGAGTGATAAAGACGCGCTGGCAGTTGGCGAGGACGGTTTCCTCGGCCCATTTGCCAGCGAGGGGGATAAGATCAGCTGGCAGGTGCAGGCGCCGTGGAGCGGTCAGTTCCAGCTCAACGTAACCTTCAACGGCAAATGGGGCGGCAAGCAGAACTCCTTTGTCGTCAACGGGGGCGCTCCGCAGGCCGTGGCCTTCCCGCAGACGGATGAGCAGGGCCAGCAGCTGCGGATACCGGTGACGCTTAACGCGGGGACTAATCAGATTGACTTCGGCCGCTTCGCCGGCGACTGGGGCTATATGTTCATTAAATCGATCGAAGTGGTCGCGGAGTAGTACGTTCAGGCTGCGCCAGACGGGCGCAGCCTTTTTTCGAAGGAGAGGTTATGCAGCAGTATCAGTTTCCGCAAGGGTTCCTGTGGGGGGCGGCGGCGTCCGGCCCGCAAACGGAAGGGGTCACCAATAAGCGCCATCGTTCCATCTGGGATAGCTGGTTTGCCGAACAGCCGGAGCGATTTTATCAGCAGGTAGGGCCGCAAACCGTGTGTGATACTTATCATCAGTATCCGCAGGACGTGGCGCTGATGAAAAAGACCGGCTTCAACTCGTTTCGCACCTCAATTCAGTGGTCACGACTGATCGCGGATTTGGAAACCGGCGCGCCGGACCCGGACGCGGTGCGTTTTTATCATGCCTATCTTGATGAGATGATCGCCAATGGCATTGAGCCGATGATCAATCTCTACCATTTTGATATGCCGGAGGTGCTGCAGAAACAGTACGGTGGCTTTGAATCGGCGCACGTAGCAGAGCTGTTTGCCCGCTTTGCCCGCACCGCCTTTAGCCTGTTTGGCCATAAGGTTAAATACTGGATAACCTTCAACGAGCCGATTGTACCGGTTGAGGGAGGCTACCTGTACGATTTCCACTATCCGTGTAAGAAAGATGGTCGGCTGGCGGCGCAGGTGGCGTTTAACATTATGCTGGCGCATGCCAAAGCGGTCACGGCTTATCGTGAACTGGCGCTGGCGGGCGAGATCGGCGTGGTGCTCAACCTGACCCCGAGCTATACGCTCACCGATAGCGACGCGGATAAAAAGGCCGCCGGGTATGCCGACCTGTTTTTTAACCGCAGCTTCCTTGACCCGCTGGTAAAACATGAATTCCCCAAAGCGCTTTGCGAGATCCTCGCCGCCCACGACTGCCTGCCGACGACCAGCAAAGACGACGTGGCGTTGATCCTCAGCGCGGAGATCGATTTTCTTGGGGTGAATTATTACGTGCCGCGGCGGGTAAAAGCGCGTGAGAGCGAATATGACCTCGATTATTTCACCCCGGAATACTATTTCGAAAACGCGGTGAACCCGCAGGGTCGCTTTAACCCCTATCGTGATAACAACGAGATCCTGCCGCAGGCTATTTATGACATTGCCGCCAATATTCGCGAAAACTACGGCAATATTAAGTGGTATCTCGCGGAAATCGGCATCGCGATGGATCGAGAATCAGAGGGAGAGCCCGGGGCGGACGGGGTGATAGACGATAATTTTCGCATACAGCTGATGGAGGAGCATCTGGTGCAACTGCACCGCGCCATTGCCGACGGCGCGAACTGCTTTGGCGTACACCAGTGGACGTTTATCGACAACTGGTCGTGGATCAATGCCTTCAAACGGCGCTACGGCTTCTGGCGACTGGATCTGGAGACCGGCGAGCGACAGATAAAACGCAATGCGCTGTGGTTTGCCGAACTGGCGACCAGCAACGGTTTTACCAGCGACAAATAGCGCGCTGCGCCAGCGCTCCCTCTTACCGGCGCGCAAAGAGGGAGCGCGCGAGGCTACACCAGCTCGTCTTTATTAATGCCCAGCCGCTTCATGCGCGACAGGAGCGTGGTGCGCTTCAGCCCCAGCCGCTGGGCGGCGCCTTTCGGCCCGGCCACCACGCCGTTGCTCTCCTTCAGCACCCGGACGATCAGCTGATATTCATCTTCGCCTTCCTCAGGCAGGACCTCTGGCGACCGCGGAGGCTCGACGATATCCCGCTCCGGCAGGGAGAGCTGCAGCACGTTGCCGCGGGTCAGCAGCACCGCCCGTTCGATGACGTTTTCCAGCTCGCGCACGTTGCCCGGCCACTCCATGCGCGTCAGGGTACGCAGGGTCTCCGCCGGAATGCTGTCGATATTGCGTCCCATGCGGCGGGCGATTTTGAAGGTAAAGGCCTTCACCAGCAGCGGGATATCGTCGGGACGCTCGCGCAGCGGCGGCAGGTGGATCGGGAACACGTTGAGCCGGTAGTAGAGGTCGCTGCGAAATTCCCTGTCGATAACCATCTGCTTGAGATCGCGGTTGGTGGCGGCGATCAGTCGGACGTCGGTCTGGATCAGCTTGTTGCTCCCCAGGCGCTCGAACTCCTGCTCCTGGAGAACGCGCAGCAGCTTGGGCTGCAGCTCCAGCGGCATATCGCCCACTTCATCAAGGAACAGGGAGCTTTTGTCCGCCAGTTCGAAGCGGCCGATACGCTGGGCGCTGGCCCCGGTGAAGGCTCCGCGTTCGTGGCCGAACAGATCGCTCTCCAGCAGACCGGCGGGCATCGCGGCGCAGTTCATCTTCACCATCCGCCGACTGTTTCGTCCGCTGAGGTTATGAATGGCGCGGGCGATAAGCTCTTTGCCGGTGCCGGTTTCGCCGAGGATCAGCACGGTGCTGTCGCTGTGGGCCACCATCTCGACCTGCTTGAGCACATTGTTCATCGCCTCGCTGCGGCCGATGATCTCCCCGAATTCGCTCTCGACATTGTTGAGCTGCTCGGTGAGGGCGAGGTTCTCATCCACCAGTCGCTCTTTCAGGCGCTGAATTTCACGGTAGGCGAGGGCGTTATCGATAGCGATCGACACCCGCTCGGCGATCTGCCGCAGCAGCTTGAGATTGGTAGTGGTAAATACCTGTTCGTCGCATTGCGCCAGCTTCAGCACCCCGAGGAGGGTGTTGCCGGACATCAGCGGCAGCAGGCACAGGGTCTGGATCTTGTTGCCCCACATTTCGAAGAGCATTTTCTCGTACGGCGCGAGGGTGTCATGCTCGTGCAGATTAAGCAGCAGCATCTCTTTGCTTTTGAACACGCGCTCGGTGAGGGTGCCCGCTTCATCTACCTCGCTCTGGTCGTGAACCGGATGGCTGGCATCGAGATAGTGTGTGGAATAGATGTTGAGCTTCCCTTTGCGGTTGCTGCGCAGCACCACGCTGATGGCGTCGATCCGGAAGTAGCGATGGATCTCTTTCGCCACCTCGCTGACCAGCTCGTCGATATCCAGACGTGAGAGGACCGCGTTGGTGATCGCCACCAGAATGCGGAAGTTGTCGCGCTCGTGGCACAACAGATCGTAATCGACGTTGTTACTGACCCGGTTCTGAATCTGCTCGCTGACGACGGCGACGATCTGCGCGAAGGTATGCAGTCGCTGGAACTCTTTCTCGCTCCATGGCCGGTTGTCACGGCGCAGAAATTCGCAACCGCCGAAGATCCGCCCGTCGGCCGCCAGCGGCAGCAGCGAGTAGTACCCGAACGGGCGATAGATCCCGCTGCGGATAAGCTGCGGCCAGGTGTCGGCAAAGGTCTCATGATCGCAATGCAGGGCATCCGGCCGGGAGAGTAAGCGGCGCACCGGTCCGTGGGCGAGCACGGTTTCATCTTCATAGCTCACCGGCTGGCCTGCCTCATCGCAGGCGTATCTGGCCGCGCGGTGGTTGCCTGCGTTCCACAGGATAATGGCCGCTTCGTCGGCCAGTGCGGACTGTTGCACCAGGCGGGTCAGGGTTTCGCTCAGCGCAGCCAGATCGGGCTGCTGTAATAAAAGCCGGGTGATATCAAACAGACCCTGCTGGCCGAGATCGCTCATCGGTGTATACGACATGGCTTACATCCAAAACGCGCCGGCAACGCGGCGCATAAGAAAATGATGGTACAAATAATAGTATGTTAATAAAGCGGTTATTGCCGCTTTAACCCATCCGTGGGCACCCGCTGGTTTGGGCGGGACAATCATGCTGGCTTTTCCCGGCTCGCGCTGCGCTTAGCCGGGCTACATGTGCGCGCCGTGTTGTAGCCCGGATAAGGCGCCAGCCGCTATCCGGGACCCGACGCCGTCGTTAACAAATTCTCGGCAGCGGCTCGGCGTGGGGAAGATCGAGCGTCCGCTTTACGCCGTACAGCCCGACGGAACGCACGCCAGGGCGGGCGACCACCTCGCCGATTATCGCCGCCTCGCGTCCCAGGGCGTGAGACCGTATATGCGCCAGCACGTTTTCCGCTTCTTCGCGGGCGACGGCGATCACCAGCTTGCCTTCATTGGCGAAGTTCAGGGCATCCAGCCCGAGCAGCTCGCAGACTCCGCGCACGGTGTCGTTGACCGGCAGCTTCGCCTCGTGCAGTTCAATGCCGCAGCCGCTGGCGGCGGCGAACTCATGGGCGACGGCGTTGACGCCGCCGCGGGTGGCGTCGCGCAGGGCTTTGACGCCGCGCAGCGGCCGCAGGGTTTGGATCAGCGGCGTCAGCACCGCGCAGTCGCTGGACAGCGCGCCGTCGAGCCCCATCTGCTCGCGCAGATTAAGGATGGTGGCGCCATGATCCCCCAGCGTGCCGCTGACCAGCAGCACATCGCCGGCGCTGATCTGCTGCGTCCCCCAGCGAACGTCTGCCGGGATGGCGCCGATGCCGGCGGTGTTAATAAACAGCTTATCCGCCGCGCCGCGCGGCACCACTTTGGTGTCGCCGGTAACGATAGCGATCCCTGCCGCCCGGGCGGTATCGGCCATGCTGGCGACCACCGCTTCCAGGGTAGCCATCTCCAGCCCCTCTTCAAGAATAAACCCGCAGGAAAGATAGCGGGGGATGGCGCCGCTGACCGCCACATCGTTGGCGGTACCGCAGACGGCCAGCTTGCCGATATTGCCGCCGGGAAAGAACAGCGGGTCAATCACATAGCTGTCGGTGGAGAAGGCGAGACGATCCCCCTGGGCGGCAAGCGCCGCCAGATCGAGACGCGCCTGATCCTCCTGCTCCGCCAGCCAGGGGTTGGCGAAAGCCTGCATAAACAGGTCGCCGATCAGCTGCTGCATTGCCTGACCGCCGCTACCGTGGGCTAACTGGACGCTTTTCATGCTTCATATTCCTGACTGCGATATTGATACCAGGCGGCGCAGGCCCCTTCCGAGGAGACCATCAGCGCGCCAAAGGCGCTTTGCGGATTGCAGGTGCTGGCGAAGAGCGGGCACTGGTGCGGTTTACAGCGGCCGGTCAACACCTCGCCGCAGCGGGCGCGCGGGTCGTCGCACACGCGCTGCGGCGCCGGGCGGAAATGGGCCTCGGCATCGAAGCGCTGATAGGCCGGCGTGAGGTGCACGCCGGAGTCGCTGATGACCCCCAGACCGCGCCATTCGCTGTCGCCATCAAGGCGAAACACGTCGGCCATCGCCGCCTGCGCCAGCGGGTTGCCGGCATCCGGCACTACGCGGCGGTACTGATTTTCCACCTCGCTACGCTGCGCTATTGTCTGCTCAACCAGCATCACCGCGCCTTGCAGTAGATCAAGAGGTTCGAAACCGGCGACCACTAACGGGCGATGATAGTCGCTGGCGATAAAGCCGTAGGCTTCGGTGCCGATCACCATACTGACGTGGCCGGGGGCGAGAAAGGCGTCGATACCGTTGTCAGGCTGGTCCAGCAGACTGCGCAGGGTCGGCAGCAGGGTGATGTGCTGGCAGAAAAAGAAGAAGTTATCGACGTTGCGCTCCCGCGCCTGACGCAGGGTGAGGGCGGTGGCGGGCATGGTGGTTTCGAAACCGAGACCGAAAAAGACCACCTCACGCTGCGGGTTTTGCTGCGCCAGCCGCAGGGCGTCCATCGGCGAATAAACGATGCGGACATCGGCGCCGCGGGCTTTCGCCTGCAGCAGTGAGCCGTTTTTGCCCGGTACGCGCATGGCGTCGCCGAAGGTACAGAAGATAACCCCCGGACGACTGGCAATCTCAATGCAGGCGTCGATGCGCCCCATCGGCAGGACGCACACCGGGCAGCCGGGCCCATGAATAAATTCGATATTCTCCGGCAACAGCTGGTCGAGACCGAACTTAAAAATGGCATGGGTATGACCGCCGCAGACCTCCATGATGCGCAGCGGTCGCGCGGCGGTGTGCGGCAGCAGATGGGCACGCTGCTGAAGATGGGCCACCAACTGCATGACCTGTTCAGGGGCGCGGTATTCGTCAACGTAACGCATTATCGCTCCTCGCCGTACAGCAGGGCGCCGACGTCCGGCTCTACGTCAAACATATTTTGCAGCGCTTCGAGAGTGTCGCGGGCTTCGGCTTCATTAATCACGCTCATGGCGAAGCCGACGTGCACCAGCACCCACTGGCCGAGACGCGGCTGGCCCTGCTCGTCAACGGCGCCCACCAGCGTCAGGTCGACGTCGCGCTGAATGCCGCAGACTTCCACCTTCGCCAGCACGCCGTCGATGGCGCAAATTTGTCCCGGAATGCCTATGCACATCGCTGCGTCTCCAGCCAGGTGAGCCACTGATCCATGCCTTCGCCGCTGGTGGCGGAGAGGAGGATAATGTCAATATGCGGATTGACCTCGCGGGCGCAGGCCAGGCACTTCTCGACGTCGAAATTGAGATACGGCAGCAGGTCGACCTTGTTGAGCAGCATCAGGCTGGCGGCGGCGAACATATGCGGATACTTCAGCGGCTTGTCTTCGCCTTCCGTGACCGACAGCACCGCCACCTTATGGCGTTCGCCGAGATCAAAGCTCGCCGGGCAGACCAGGTTGCCGACGTTTTCAATAAACAGAATACCGTGGTCAGCCAGCGGCAGGCGCGGGGCGGCGTCGGCGATCATCTGGGCGTCGAGATGGCAGCCTTTCCCGGTGTTGACCTGAATCGCCGGGGTGCCGGTGGCGCGAATGCGGGCGGCGTCATTGACCGTTTGCTGGTCGCCTTCAATCACCGCGCAGTCGGCACGCCCTTTCAGCCGGGTGAGGGTTTCGGTGAGCAGGGTGGTTTTGCCGGAGCCGGGGCTGGAAACCAGATTCAGCACCAGCTGCTGCTTCGCCGCAAAGCGCGCGCGGTTGCGCGCCGCCAGACGGTTGTTTTTATCCAGCACGTCGATTTCCACTTCCAGCATGCGCCGCTGGCTCTGGCCCGGGGCGTGAGTCCCCGCTTCGCCATGGCCGTAATGCAGATCGCCCTCTGTCGTGCGGGTGGGGGCGAAGTGGTCGGTTTTTACGCCGGTGATGGTCATCGTCTGGCGTGGGGCGGGCGCGAAGGGGGCGCTGCGGAACGCGGAATGCGGGTTTCGTTCGTCTCCTTCAATATAGAGGTTGCCTTCTCCACAGCCGCATGTTGTACACATAATTTACTCCAATTCTAAACGCTGAATCTGTAAGCCGTCATCCGCCACGATCTGTAGCTGGTCGTTATTGCAGTGCGGGCAGCGGCGGACGTGCTGCGAGACAAGATGGACGTACTGCTGACAGCGTTCGCACCAGCATTCAGCCTGTTGTTCGGCGATATGCAGTTCGCACCCCTCCGCCAGCGTGCCGCGGCAGACCAGCTCAAAGCAGAAGGTCAGGGCGCTGGCTTCCACGCAGGAAAATGCTCCCACCTTAAGCCACACGCCGGTCACCCGCCGCGCGCCGGCCTGCTGCGCCTGTTGTTCAATAATTTCCAGCGCCCGCTGGCTGAGGGTGATTTCGTGCATAGTCGCCTCCGTATCGCGATGCGCCTTTTATGCAATAACGGTGCCAGAAAGGACTCGTGGCGGCAGGAAATGTCGATGACGACGCGCCGGGGCTGTCATCGACATGTCGCGTCGGCAGGGAATAAATATAAAAACATAATTAAATCAAATAAATAAAATGTGGCACGGAAAATGCTTAGACGGTGCATCTCATGCTACGGAGAAACCGATATGACTATTTGGGAAATAAGTGAAAAGGCGGATTACATCGCCGACCGTCACCGGCAGCAGCAGGAGCAGTGGCATATCTACTGTAACTCGCTGGTTCAGGGGATCACCCTGTCGAAAGCCCGCCTGCATCACGCGATGAGCTGCGCGCCGGACAAAGAGCTGTGCTTCGTGCTGTTCGGCCATTTTCAGGTGTTCGTCGCCCTGGCGGAAGGCTTCAACAGCCACACCATCGAATACTACGTCGAAAACAAAGGCGGCGGTGATAAGTATCTGATTGCTCAGGCTACGCTTGCCGCGGATGGCACGGTGGACGGGCGGATCAGCAACCGCTCCCGCGACCAGGTGCTGGAGCATTATCTGGCGATTATCGCCACCGTCTATGACCGTCTGTACGACGCCATGGAGCAAGACCAACCGGTGGACTTAAGCCATCTGGCCCTGACCCACTGATCGCAAGGTGTCGACACGTGTCGAAAATGACACCTGCGCAACCTGATTTCGTCAAAAGTGACTTTCACCCGAGGATGACCCGGTGAACCGTTTTGTAATTGCTGACTCCACTGTCTGTATCGGCTGCCGCACCTGCGAAGCCGCCTGCTCTGAGACGCATCGCCAGCACGGCCTGCAGGCTATGCCGCGGCTGCAGGTGATGCGTAATGAAAAAGAATCGGCACCGCAGATGTGCCACCACTGCGAAGACGCCCCCTGCGCCGCTGTCTGCCCGGTAAACGCCATCCAGCGCGTCGATGGCGCCGTCCAGCTCAACGAGAGCCTGTGCGTAAGCTGCAAACTGTGCGGCATCGCCTGCCCGTTTGGCGCGATCGAATTTTCCGGCAGCCGTCCGCTGGATATTCCGGCCAATGCCAATACCCGGCTGGCGCCCCCCGCGCCGCCGGCGCCGGCCCGCGTCAGCTCGCTGCTCGACTGGGTGCCGGGCGTGCGCGCCATTGCCGTGAAATGCGACCTCTGCCACTTCGATGACCAGGGCCCGGCCTGCGTGCGGACCTGTCCGACCAAAGCGCTGATGCTGGTGGATAGCCGTGATATCGCCCAGGCCAGCAAGCGTAAACGCCAGCTGACCTTTAATACCGACCTTGGCGACTTGTCGTTGTTCCAGGCGCAACAGGGGGAGAGGGAATGAGTGTAATTGGATTAATCAATCAGGCGGTGACGTGGTACGCCGCCAGCGCCGTGCTGGCCTTTGTGTTTGCCATGCGTAAACCGCTCAGCGGCGCCATTGCCGGGATTGGCGGCGCGGTGGCCAGCGCTATGCTGGTGGTTGCCGGCGGCGCCGCGCTGCTGATGCCGGATCGGATCCACGGCGGCATGCTGCAGTTTCTCCATCTGACAATGCGGGTGGGCGGCGTCAATGCCCTGTGGCTGCTGGCCATCGGCCTGTCGGCGCTGCCGGTGTCGCTGTTTAACATTAGCTGGCATCGCCACCCGCAGGTGAAGGTCAACGGCCTGCTGGTCAACCTGCTGCTGGCCGCCGCCACCTGCGCGGTGGTGGTGACCAACATCGGTTCACTGGTGGTGATGGCGGAGATCATGGCGCTCTGCGCGGCGTTTCTCACCGGCTGCGCCGCCTCCGGTAAGCTGTGGTTTGCGCTGGGTCGTCTCGGCACGCTGCTGATGGCATGGACCTGCTGGCTGGTGTGGTCGACCTACGGCACCCTCGAGCTGGCGCAGATCAATCTCCAGGCGGTGGATATGATGCAGAACCCGCTGCTGTGGCTGCCGGGGCTGGCGGGATTCGCCCTGCTGGCGGGGGCGATCCCGCTGCACGGCTGGGCGCCGCAGGCTCACGCCGGGGCCAGCGCGCCGGCCGCCGCGCTGTTTTCCACTGTGGTCATGAAGGTCGGTCTGTACGGCATGTTAACCGTTTCGCTGGCCGGCGGCGTGCCGCCGCTGTGGTGGGGCGTGATGCTGCTGGTGCTGGGGATGATCACCGCCTTCATCGGCGGGCTGTATGCGTTGATGGAGCATAACATTAAGCGCCTGCTGGCCTATCACACCCTGGAGAATATCGGCATCATCCTGCTGGGGCTGGGCGCCTTCGTCACCGGCGTAGCCACCCGCAACAGCACGCTGATGGTGCTGGGCTTCATCGGCGGCATGTATCACCTGATTAACCACAGCCTGTTCAAAACTACGCTGTTCCTCGGCGCCGGGGCGGTGTGGTTCCGCACCGGCCATCGCGATATCGAGAAGCTGGGCGGCATCGGTAAAAAAATGCCGCTGATCTCCCTCGCCATGCTGGTGGGGCTGATGGCGATGGCGGCCTTGCCGCCGCTGAACGGCTTCGCCGGCGAGTGGGTCATCTACCAGTCCTTCTTCAAAATGAGTACCAGCGACCTGTTTATTGGCCGTCTGCTGGGGCCGCTGCTGGCGGTGGGCCTGGCGATCACCGGCGCGCTGGCGGTGATGTGTATGGCCAAAGTCTATGGTGTCACCTTCCTCGGCGCGCCGCGGAGCAAAGAGGCGGAAAACGCCACCTGCGCCCCCTGGCTGATGACCCTGAGCGTGGTCATGGCGGCGGTCTTCTGCCTCGTTGGCGGCATCGCCGCGCCGTGGCTGCTGCCGCTGGTGAGCGGCGCCTTCCCGCTGCAGGCCCAGGTGTCGAGCGTGGTGTCGCAGCCGATGATCGCGCTGCTGCTTATCGCCTGCCCGCTGCTGCCGTTCCTGCTGATGATCTTCTTTAAAGGCGATCGCCTGGCGGCGCGCTCGCGCGGCGCGGCCTGGGTCTGCGGCTACGATCACGAACAGTCGATGGTGGTTACCGCCCACGGTTTCGCCATGCCGGTGAAAGAGGCCTTTGCGCCGCTGCTGAAGCTGCGTCACTGGCTGAACCCGGTGCGTCTGGTGCCGGGCTGGCAATCGGCCTCGGCGCCGGCGCTGCTGCGCGGAATGGCGCTGGTTGAGCTGGCGGTGCTGGTGGTGATTGTCATTTCCCGAGGAGCCTGAGAATGAGTCTGTTAATTGCATTGCTACAGGCGCTGGCGCTGTTTGCCGTCGCGCCGCTGTTATCCGGGATCGTCCGCGTCGCCCGCGCGCGGCTGCATAACCGCCGCGGACCGGGCGTGCTGCAGGAGTATCGGGATATCCTGAAATTGCTGGGCCGCCAGAGCGTCGGTCCCGACGCCTCGGGCTGGGTGTTCCGCCTGACGCCGTACGTCATGGTGGGCGTGATGCTGACCATCGCCACCGCCTTGCCGGTGGTGACGGTGGACTCTCCGCTGCCGGTGCTTGGGGATCTCATCACCCTGATCTACCTGTTCGCCATCGCCCGTTTCTTCTTCGCGATTTCCGGTCTGGACACCGGCAGCCCGTTTACCGCGCTGGGCAGCAGCCGCGAAGCGATGCTCGGCGTGCTGGTGGAGCCGATCCTGCTGCTGGGCCTGTGGGTCGCCGCGCAGGTGGCGGGCTCCACCCATATCAGCAGTATCACCGACACCCTTTATCACTGGCCGGCAGCGCGCAGCATTCCACTGATTCTGGCGCTGTGCGCCTGCGCCTTCGCCACCTTTATCGAGATGGGCAAATTGCCGTTCGATCTGGCGGAAGCGGAGCAGGAGCTGCAGGAGGGGCCGCTTTCCGAGTACAGCGGCAGCGGCTTTGGCATCCTGAAGTGGGGCATCAGCCTCAAACAGCTGGTGGTGCTGCAGATGTTTGTCGGGGTCTTTTTCCCGTGGGGCCAGATGACCAGCTTCAGCGTCGGCGGCCTGCTGCTGGCGCTGGTGGTGGCCGTCGTCAAGCTGGTGGTTGGGGTGTTGATCATCGCGCTGTTTGAAAACAGCATGGCGCGTCTGCGCTTCTGTGCCACCTCCCGCGTCACCTGGGCGGGGTTTGGTTTCGCCTTTTTAGCTTTCGTCTCCTTGCTGGTGGCGTGATTAAGAGAGTTTGAGCATGTCTGAAGAAAAAATCGGTCAACACTATCTTGCGGCGCTGCACCAGGCCTTTCCGGGCGTGGTGCTGGACGAAGCCTGGCAGACCAAAGATCAGTTAACCATCACCGTGAAGGTCAATTACCTGCCGGAAGTCGTGGAGTTTCTCTACTACCAGCAGGGCGGCTGGCTGTCGGTGCTGTTCGGCAACGATGAACGTAAGCTGAACGGCCACTACGCGGTCTATTACGTGCTGTCGATGGAGCAGGGCACCAAATGCTGGATCACCGTGCGTGTGGAAGTGGATGCCAACAAACCGGAATACCCATCGGTGACGCCGCGCGTGCCGGCGGCGGTGTGGGGCGAGCGCGAAGTGCGCGATATGTACGGCCTCGTGCCGGTTGGCCTGCCGGACGAACGCCGTCTGGTGCTGCCGGACGACTGGCCGGACGAACTCTATCCGCTGCGTAAAGACAGCATGGACTATCGCCAGCGTCCGGCGCCGACCACCGACGCCGAAACCTACGAGTTCATCAACGAGCTGGGCAGCAAGAAAAACAACGTGGTGCCGATCGGCCCGCTGCACGTCACTTCCGATGAGCCCGGCCACTTCCGCCTGTTCGTTGACGGCGAGAATATTATCGATGCCGATTACCGTCTGTTCTATGTCCATCGCGGGATGGAGAAGCTGGCGGAAACCCGCATGGGTTATAACGAAGTCACCTTCCTGTCGGACCGGGTGTGCGGCATCTGCGGCTTCGCCCACAGCACCGCTTATACCACCTCGGTGGAGAATGCGATGGGCATCGTGGTGCCGGAGCGGGCGCAGATGATCCGCGCCATTCTGCTGGAGGTGGAGCGCCTGCATTCGCACCTCCTGAACCTCGGTCTGGCCTGCCACTTCACCGGCTTCGACTCCGGTTTTATGCAGTTCTTCCGCGTGCGCGAAACCTCGATGAAGATGGCCGAGATCCTCACCGGCGCGCGGAAAACCTACGGGCTTAACCTGATCGGCGGGATCCGCCGCGACCTGCTGAAAGAGGACATGATCCAGACCCGTCAACTGGCGCAGCAGATGCGTCGCGACGTGCAGGAGCTGGTGGATATGCTGCTCAGCACCCCGAACATGGAGCAGCGTACTGTCGGCATTGGCCGTCTGGACCCGGAAATCGCCCGCGACTTCAGCAACGTTGGCCCGATGGTGCGCGCCAGCGGCCACGCCCGCGACACCCGCGCCGATCACCCGTTTGTCGGCTACGGCCTGCTGCCGATGGAAGTCCACAGCGAACAGGGCTGCGACGTCATCTCCCGCCTCAAGGTGCGGATCAACGAGGTTTATACCGCGCTGAACATGATTGATTACGGTCTCGATAACCTGCCGGGCGGTCCGCTGATGGTGGAGGGCTTCACCTATATTCCGCACCGCTTCGCGCTGGGCTTCTCAGAAGCGCCGCGCGGGGATGATATTCACTGGAGCATGACCGGCGACAACCAGAAGCTGTACCGCTGGCGCTGCCGGGCGGCGACCTACGCCAACTGGCCGACTCTGCGCTATATGCTGCGCGGCAATACCGTTTCCGATGCGCCGCTGATCATCGGCAGCCTTGACCCGTGCTACTCCTGTACCGACCGCATGACCGTGGTCGATGTCCGCAAGAAGAAGAGCAAAGTGGTGCCGTACAAAGAGCTGGAGCGCTATAGCATCGAGCGTAAAAACTCGCCGCTGAAATAAGGAATCGCCATGTTTACCTTTATCAAAAAAGTCATCAAGACCGGCACCGCGACGCACGCCTATCCGCTGGAGCCGATGCCGGTAGATAAAAATTTCCGCGGCAAGCCGGAGCATAACCCGCAGCAGTGTATCGGCTGCGCGGCCTGCGTGAACGCCTGCCCGTCGAACGCCCTGACGGTAGAGACCGATCTGGCCACAAACCAGCTGGCGTGGCAGTTCAACCTCGGGCGCTGCATCTTCTGCGGCCGCTGTGAAGAGGTCTGCCCGACGGCGGCGATTAAGCTGTCGCCGGAGTATGAGCTGGCGGTGTGGAAGAAAGAGGATTTCCTCCAGCAGTCGCGCTTCGCTATCTGCCACTGCCGGGAGTGCCAGCGGCCGTTCGCGGTGCAGAAGGAGATCGACTACGCCATCGCGCTGCTCAAGCATAACGGCGACACCCGCGCCGAGCTGCACCGCGAAAGCTTCGAAACCTGCCCGGAATGCAAGCGCCAGAAATGCCTGGTGCCGTCCGACCGTATTGAACTGACCCGCCACATGAGGGAGGCCAGCTGATGAGCACTTTACTTGGCCCACGCGATGAAAACGGCATTCCGGTGCCGATGACGGTGGATGAATCCATCGCCAGCATGAAGGCCTCGCTGCTGAAGAAAATCAAACGTTCCGCCTACGTTTATCGCGTCGACTGCGGCGGCTGTAACGGCTGTGAAATCGAAATTTTCGCTACCCTTTCACCGCTGTTCGACGCGGAACGCTTCGGGATTAAGGTGGTGCCTTCGCCGCGCCATGCCGATATCCTGCTGTTTACCGGGGCGGTGACCCGCGCGATGCGCTCCCCGGCGCTGCGCGCCTGGCAGTCGGCGCCGGATCCAAAGATTTGTATCTCCTACGGCGCCTGCGGCAACAGCGGCGGCATCTTCCACGACCTGTACTGCGTCTGGGGCGGTACCGATAAAATCGTACCGGTCGATGTCTATATCCCGGGCTGCCCGCCGACGCCCGCCGCCACCCTGTACGGCTTCGCCATGGCCCTCGGCCTGCTGGAGCAGAAAATTCACGCCCGCCTGCCGGGCGAGCTTGACGAACAGCCGACCGAGCTGCTGCACGCCGATATGGTGCAACCCCTGCGGGTGCGCATCGATCGCGAAGCGCGCCGTCTGGCGGGCTATCGCTATGGCCGGCAGATTGCCGACGACTATATGCGTCTGCTCGGCCAGGGCGACAGCCAGGTGCTGCGCTGGCTGGAGGCGGAGAAAGATCCGCGTCTGACCGAGATCGTCACCCATCTCAACCAGGTGGTCGAGGGGGCGCGTATCCGATGAGCGAGACGGTGGTGTTCAGTCAGCTGAGCCGTAAATTTATTGATGAGAACGACGCCACGCCGGATCAGGCGCAGCAGGTGGTCTATTACAGCCTGGCGATTGGCCACCACCTCGGCGTTATCGACTGTCTCGAGGCGGCGCTGAGCTGCCCGTGGGACGCGTATCTGGCATGGATCGCCACCCTTGAGGCCGGCAGCGTCGCGCGGCGCAAAATGGAGGGGGTGCCGAAGTATGGCGAAATCGTCATCGACAGCAGCCATGTGGCAATGCTGGCCAACGCCTTTGATAAAGCGCAGTCCGCGCAGACCCCGCAGCAGCAGGCGTGGAGCAAAACAATGCTCAGCATGCTGCATGATATTCACCAGGAAAGCGCCATCTACCTGATGGTGAGGAGATTACGTGACTGACGTTTTACTCTGTGTCGGCAACAGTATGATGGGCGACGACGGCGCCGGCCCGCTGCTGGCGGAAATGTGCGCGGCGAACCCGGCCGGCCAGTGGGTGGTCATCGACGGCGGCAGCGCGCCGGAAAACGACATCGTGGCGATCCGCGAATTACGCCCCGAACGCCTGCTGATCGTCGATGCCACCGATATGGGCCTAAACCCCGGCGACATTCGCGTCATCGACCCCGACGACATCGCCGAGATGTTTATGATGACCACCCATAACATGCCGCTCAACTATCTGGTCGATCAGCTGAAAGAAGACGTCGGCGAAGTGATCTTCCTCGGCATTCAGCCGGATATTGTCGGTTTTTATTATCCGATGACCCAGCCGGTGAAAGAGGCCGTTGCCCGAGTGTACCAGCAGCTGGCAGGCTGGCAGGGCCACGGCGGCTTTGCCCGGCTGGAAGCCGCAGACGATTAACCCTGCGGTGCTCAGGGCTCCCCGACGGCGCGCGACTGACCGGCCGGGAGCCCCGTTACCGGCGGCGCCAGCTCAAGATTCTCTATCACTAATTTACCGGGCGACACCGAGACTCTGACCTGCGTGCCGACCGGGAATCCCGCCTGCTCCAGCCAGTCGCCGTTCAGGCTCAGCGCCGCATGGCGGGTGTAGCGCCGCGTCTCCCGCGTTTTGCGGTTCTCATGGCGTTTTCTGACATATCCCACGGTTAACTGGCGAATGGCCCTGGCGATCCCTCCGGCTGCGGTGGTGTGCTGTGCGTTCATGATGTGCTCCTTGCTGAAGATACCCCTGAAAATATACTGGATAAAATACCAGTTGTTGTGAACGAGAGGCAAACCAGAAACTGGAATCAGGCTCGAGAAAAAAACATGTAATAGATGCAACAGAAAGCAGCGCCCGTCCCCCGGTTAGCGCGGAGAGACGGGCGAGCGCGGGAGACGCGCTTAGTCGAGGTCGGCGCCGTTGCTGGCTATCACCTTCTGGTACCAGAAGAACGACTTTTTACGCTTGCGCGCCAGCGTGCCGTTGCCGGCGTCGTCGCGATCGACATAGACAAAGCCGTAGCGCTTGCTCATCTCGCCGGTTGACGCCGAGACCAGATCGATGCAGCCCCAGCTGGTGTAGCCCAGCACCGGAATACCGTCGCCGATGGCGTCGCGCATCGCCTTGATGTGCTCGCGCAGGTAGCTGATGCGATAGTCGTCATTGATCTCCCCCCTGGCGTCAATCTCGTCCCGGGCGCCGAGCCCGTTTTCCACCAGGAACAGCGGTTTCTGATAGCGGTCGTACATCATGTTCATGGTGATGCGCAGGCCCAGCGGGTCGATGCCCCAGCCCCATTCGCTGGCTGGAATGTGCGGGTTCTTCAGCGACTTGACGATGTTGGCGGCATTGGTGTTGCTGGCGTTCATCTCCGCCGAGGCGCAGCGCGAGGCGTAGTAGCTAAAGGAGACGAAATCGACGGTGTTTTTGAGGATCTCATCATCGCCCGGCAGCTTCGCAATGGTGACCCCCTTTTCCCGGAATACCCGCGCGGCCCATACCGGGTAGGCGCCGCGCGCCTGGACGTCAATAAAGAACAGGTTTTCGCGGTCCTTCTCCAGCGCCATCCATACATCTTCCGGCTTGCAGGAGTAAGGGTAGAAATTACCGCCCGCCAGCATGCAGCCGACCTGATTCTGCGGGTTTATCTCGTGGGCGATTTTTGTCGCCAGCGCGCTGGCCACCAGCTCGTGATGCGCCGCCTGGTACTTCACCTGCTCCTGATTTTCTCCCTCTTCAAACACCAGCCCGGCGCCGGAGTAGGGGCTGTGCAGCATAATGTTGATTTCATTGAAGGTGAGCCAGTATTTCACCAGACCGTCAAAAGCTTCAAAGCAGGTGCGGGCGTAGTGGCTGAAGAAATCGACCATTTTGCGGTTGCGCCAGGAGCCGTACTCCATCACCAGATGCATCGGCACGTCAAAATGGCACAACGTCACCAGCGGCTCGATACCGTGCTTTTTGCACTCCTCGAACAGCGAACGATAGAAGGCGATGCCCTGCGGATTCGGCTGCTGCTCGTCGCCGCGCGGGAACAGGCGGCTCCAGGCGATGGAGGTGCGAAAGACGCTGAACCCCATCTCCGCCATCAGGGCGATATCTTCCTTGTAGCGGTGGTAGAAATCGATCGCCTCGTGGCTGGGGTAGAATTCGTCTTCGCGAAGCGTGAAGCGCTTCTTCAGGCCTAATTTTACCGGCAGACGGTGGGCGCCGTGGGGGAGGGTATCCACGGTGGCCATCCCTTTCCCCCCTTCGCGCCATGCGCCTTCTGACTGGTTGGCGGCCAGTGCGCCGCCCCATAAAAATCCCTGTGGGAAACTCGCCATGCGTTACCTCGTTATTAATGGTGTGTTCAGGCGTGGGTTGCCTGGGCCTGGGCCTGGCGCGCTCGGGCGTCGGCGGCGGCCTGTTCAACGGGAATATCTTCAAAGCCGAGGATCAGCGTCAGGGCAAACGACAGCACTACCGACAGCGCCATCACGCCAAACACCCAGACGATGGTCATTGGATTGGCTGGATCGAAAAACTGCACGCTGGTGAACAGCCCCGGCGCCGCCATCGAGTGGCTGGCCAGTCCGGCGATGCCCGCCACCGCGCCGCAGATAAAGCCGCTGATTAAGCTGGCGATCAGCGGGCGTTTCAGGCGCACCGCCACGCCGTACAGCGCCGGTTCGGAAATACCGGCCAGAATCGCCGATGCCGCGGCGGCCAGCGCCGTCTGGCGCAATTCCGGGTTTTTCGTTTTCCACGCCACCGCCAGCGACGAGCCGCCGAGCGACAGGTTGGCGCCGATCTCCGACGGCATTACCATGCCCTCTTTGCCGGTTTCGGCGATGGTCTGAATGATGGTCGGCGTAAAGACCCGGTGCATGCCGGTCATCACCAGCAGCGGCCACAGCCCGCCCATGATCGCCACCGACAGCCAGCCGAGATAGCTGTGGATCGTATAGACCAGCGCGGAAATGGCGCTGCCGATCCAGATGCCGAGCGGGCCAATCAGCAGGATCGCCAGCGGGGCGGCGATCAGCACGATCAGCATCGGCTTAAGGAAGTTTTTCGTCACCGCCGGGGTAATGCGATCCACCCAGCGTTCGATATACGACAAGCACCAGGTCATCACCAGCGCTGGGATCACCGTGTAGGTGTATTTCACTGCGGTCACCGGAATAAGGGCAAATTCGACGTGTTCGCCCTGGGCGGCTTTGGCCATTAATTCGATAAACCCGGGATGCACCAGCACCCCGGCGATAGCGATGGCCAGCGACATATTGGTTTTGAATTTCACCGCCGCGGAGGCGGCCACCATCAGCGGCAGGAAGAAAAACGCGCCGTCGCCGATAAGCGTCAGGAGGGTCAGCGTCGGCGAGCCTTTCGGCAACGCGCCGCTCATTTCGAGGATCATCGCCAGCAGCTTGACCATCGATCCGCCGATAATCGCCGGGATCAGCGGCGACATGGTGCCGATCAGCGCGTCGAGGATCCCGGCGCCGATGCGTTTCAGGGTGATCGGCGCTTTGCCCTGCGGCTCGACCGGGCGCAGGTCGCCAGGCAGCAGATTCACGACCTCGCGATAGGCCTGAGAGACCGTGTTGCCGATGATCACCTGGCACTGGTTATCGCTGCGCACGACGCCGAGCACCCCGGTCAGGCCTTTCAGGGTAGGGCTATCGACCTGTTCGTTGTCTTTGACCACGAAGCGCAGACGCGTCATGCAGTGGGTCACGGCGACGACGTTATCGACTCCGCCTAATGCCGCGACTATCTGTGGCGCCAGGGCTGCATAATTTTTCGACATCGGATTTTATCCTGTTTATCAATAGGGTACTGATCTGTTACCGCGCCGCATCGTCGGGCGATACCATGCTTTATAGGAAACCGGTTCCACAAAATCATGGTGAGTTTCATTTGATTGCACAAGAAATAAAAAAAGATGATCTCATTTTTGTGATTTTGATCGCGAAGCGTCGCGGCGAGCAGGATCGCGGTGGTGAGCAGGGGGTGCTGTAAAAGCCAGAAACGTGCAGTACACTGCCTGCAACTTTTGCAACAGGAAGAATCACATGGCAACAATGCTGGAGGTCGCAAAGCGCGCGGGGGTATCGAAGGCGACCGTGTCGCGGGTGCTGTCGGGCAACGGCTATGTCAGCCAGGAGACCAAAGACCGGGTGTTTAAGGCGGTGGCGGAGAGCGGCTACCGACCGAATCTGCTGGCGCGCAACCTGGCGACCAAAACCACGCAAACCCTTGGCCTGGTGGTGACCAACACCCTCTACCACGGCGTCTATTTCAGCGAGCTGCTGTACCACGTGGCGCGGATGACGGAGGATAAAGGGCGGCAGCTGATCCTCGCCGACGGCAAGCACAGCGCGCAAGAGGAGCGGGAAGCGATCCAGTATCTGCTGGATCTGCGCTGCGATGCGATCATCATCTACCCGCGCTTTCTCACCGTCGACGAGATGGACGAGATCGTTGAGAACCACTCGCAGCCTATCATGGTGCTGAACCGCCGGCTACGCCGCCACGCCAGCCATTGCGTCTGGTCCGATCAAAAAGCGTCGGCGATGCGGGTGGTGGAGCGGCTGATTGCCCTGGGTCACCGCGATATCGCCTTTATTACCGGCTCCCTTGACTCGCCCACCGGCGTCGAGCGCCTTGCCGGCTATAAAGACGCGCTGGCTGGCCACGGCATTACCCTCAACGAGGCGCTCATCGCCGAAGGGCGCTGGACGCCGGAAACCGGCGCGGCGGCGGTGGAGAGCCTGCGTCAGCGCGGGGTGACCTACAGCGCGCTGGTGGCGAGCAATGACGATATGGCCATCGGGGCGATGAAGCAGCTTCACCAGCTGGGCATTAAGGTGCCGGAGCAGGTCTCGGTGGTGGGGTTTGACGATATTGTGCTGGCGCCGTACATGGTGCCGTCGCTCGCCAGCGTCCGGGTGCCGGTGACGGAGATGATTAAAGAGAGCATTAATCGCCTGATATTTATGCTCGATGGCGGCGAATTCAATGTTCAGCAGAGTTTCCCCGGGGCGCTGATCGAGCGTGAGTCGCTGGTGTCAGGTCCCTGCGCCTGACGTCGTCAGCTGTCATCGTCACTACTGACGATGACAGCGCGCTAAGCATTAAATTTTACTTATTATCAATAAGATAAAAACTGGAACGTATTATGCATACTCCGGCGCCTAACCCTCTTACTGCTGGAGAAATGGATGAACCGTTTCATTATCGCCGATGCGAGCAAATGCATCGGCTGTCGCACTTGCGAAGTAGCCTGCGTGGTCTCCCATCAGGAACATCAGGACTGCGCCTCCCTGACGCCGCACACCTTTCAGCCGCGTATTCACGTCATCAAAGGGGTCAATGTCTCCACGGCCACCGCCTGCCGTCAGTGTGAGGACGCCCCGTGCGCCAACGTCTGCCCGAACGGCGCCATCAGCCGCGATAAAGGCTTTGTTCATGTGATGCAGGAGCGCTGCATCGGCTGCAAAACCTGCGTCGTCGCCTGCCCGTACGGGGCGATGGAGGTAGTGGTGCGGCCGGTGATCCGCCATAGCGGCGCCGGACTGAACGTCGTGGCGGAAAAAGCCGAAGCCAACAAGTGCGATCTCTGCTTCCACCGCGACAGCGGCCCGGCCTGCATGGAGGTCTGCCCGACGCACGCCCTGGTCTGCGTAGACCGCAACAAGCTGGAGCAGATGAACCAGGAAAAACGTCGCCGCACGGCGCTGGCCTGGTAAGCTCAGGCATGAACGGGGTGCAAATCCGCATTCGCGGTAAAGTGCAGGGGGTGGGGTTCCGCCCCTTTGTCTGGCAGCTGGCTCAGGGGCAGGCGCGCTGTGGCGATGTCTGTAACGACGGCGACGGCGTGCTGGTGCGGTTGGCCGGGGACGATGATGGTTTTACTGCCGCCCTCGCTGCCCACTGCCCGCCGCTGGCGCGGATCGACAGCGTCGTCTGCGCCCCTTATCGCTGGGCGGCTCCGCCGCAGGATTTCACCATCCGCGAGAGCGGGGCGGGACGGATGCGCACCCAGATCGTGCCCGATGCCGCGACCTGCCCGGCGTGCCTCGCGGAGATGAATGATCCCCGGGCGCGCCGCTACCGCTACCCCTTTATCAACTGCACCCACTGCGGGCCGCGGTTAACCATTATTCGCGCGATGCCTTACGACCGGCCATTTACCGCGATGGCGCCGTTTCCGCTCTGCCCGCCCTGCGAGGCGGAATACCGCGATCCTGCCGATCGCCGGTTTCACGCCCAGCCGGTGGCCTGCCCCGACTGCGGGCCGCGACTGGAATGGCGGGCGCAAGGGGAAACGCTGGACGGCGAGGCGGCGCTGCAGTCGGCTATCGCCCGGCTGGCGGCGGGCGACATCGTGGCGATAAAAGGCGTCGGCGGCTTTCATCTGGCCTGCGACGCCGGCAACCCTGCTGCCGTTGCCACACTGCGGGCGAGGAAACACCGTCCGGCGAAACCGCTGGCGGTGATGCTGCCCTCTGCGGCGGGGTTACCTGCCGACGCCGCGGCGCTGATGGGCTCCCCGGCGGCGCCCATCGTACTGATTAGCAAAGCGCAGGTCTCCGGCCTGTGCGACGAGATTGCGCCAGGGCTTGCGGAAGTTGGGGTGATGCTGCCGTCTAATCCGCTGCAGCATTTGCTTCTGCAGGCGCTGGCGCGCCCTATCGTGATGACCTCCGGCAACCTTAGCGGCCGCCCGCCGGCGTTAAGTAATACTCAGGCGCTCAACGACTTAGTCGACATCGCCGACGGCTTTTTGCTCCATAACCGCGACATCGTGCAGCGGATGGATGATTCGCTGGTGCGCTCGAGCGGAGAAATGCTGCGCCGCGCCCGGGGCTATGTCCCGGATGCGCTGCCGCTGCCGCCGGGTCTGGAGAAGGTTCCGCCGCTGCTGGCGCTGGGCGCGGACATGAAAAACACCTTCTGCCTGGCGCGCGGGGGCGAAGCGGTTCTCAGCCAGCACTTTGGCGATCTTGGCGAGGAGGGCGTCGAGCAGCAGTGGCGCAGCGCGCTACAGCTGATGCAGAACATCTACGCCTTTATGCCGCAGCGGGTAGTGGTTGACGCCCATCCCGGCTATCGCTCGACGCAGTGGGCGGCGACTCTGCCGCTGCCGGTAGAGACAGTGCTACATCACCATGCTCACGCTGCGGCGTGCCTGGCGGAGCACCGCTGGCCGCTCGACGGCGGAGACGTCATCGCCCTGATCCTCGACGGAATCGGCATGGGGGAGAACGGCGCGCTATGGGGCGGGGAGTGCCTGCGGGTTAACTATCGCCAGTGCGAACATCTCGGCGGGTTGCCGGCCGTCGCGCTGCCGGGAGGCGACCTGGCGGCGCGTCAGCCGTGGCGTAATCTGCTGGCTCAGTGCCTGGCCTTTATCCCTGACTGGCAGGATTACCCGCAGACCGGTACGCTGCGCCAGCGCAACTGGCCGCTGCTGGCGCAGGCCATCGATCGCGGTATTAACGCGCCGCGCGCCTCGTCCTGCGGACGGCTGTTTGATGCCGTCGCCTGCGCGCTGGACTGCGCCCCGGAGAGCCTGAGCTATGAGGGCGAGGCGGCCTGTAGGCTGGAGGCGCTGGCCGCCAGCTGCTCCGGCGTCTGCCATCCGGTCACGCTGCCGTGGCGCGGCAATGCGCTGGACTTAGCCACCTTCTGGCGACAGTGGCTGCGCTGGCAGGCGACCCCGGCGCAAAAAGCCTGGGCATTCCATGACGCCCTGGCCAGCGGACTGGCGGCGATGGCCCGCGACTGCGCCACCGCCCGCGGCATCGACACGATGGTCTGCAGCGGCGGAGTGCTGCATAACCGCCTGCTGGCGGCGCGATTGACCTTTTATCTGGCGGATTTTACTCTGCTGTTTGCGCAGCAGTTGCCGGCCGGCGACGGCGCAATCGCCTATGGTCAGGCGGTGATCGCCGCCGCCCGCGGACAGGCTCAAGGAACACAACAATGATAATGACAGTTTTACGCCAGCAGCCGCGCGCTGCGGGACTGGTGCTGGGGTTGATCGCGGCGAACCTACTGGCCTGGTGCTGGGCGCTGCAGGCCTTTGGCGACAGCGGCGCGCTGATGGCCGCCAGCCTGCTGGCCTGGGGCTACGGTCTGCGCCACGCGGTGGATGCCGACCATATCGCGGCGATTGATAACGTCACCCGCAAGATGATGCAACAGGGGCGGCGGCCTTTCGCCGTCGGGGCCTGGTTCTCGCTGGGCCACTCGTCGATTGTGGTGCTGGCCTCGGCGGCGATTGCCGCGACCGCCACGGCCTTCAGCGCGCAGATGAGCTGGCTGCACGACACCGGCAGCGTCATCGGCACCGCGGTGTCGGCGCTGTTTCTGCTGGCGATGGCCTTTATCAACCTGGTGATATTGCGCAGCGTCTGGCGCAGCTTTCGGGCGTGGAAGCGCGGTGAGCCGGTGAGCGACGAGATCGTCAGCGGCGGCGGGGTGATGAGCTGGCTGTTTGGCAAAACCTTTCGTCTGGTCAGCCGCAGCTGGCAGATGTACCTGGTCGGTTTCCTGTTCGGCCTCGGGTTTGATACCGCCACCGAAATCGGCGTGCTGGGCATCTCCGCCGCCGGCGCGTCGAGCGGGATTTCCGTCTGGTCGATTATGGTCTTCCCGGCGCTGTTCGCCAGCGGCATGGCGCTGGTGGACACCCTCGATAACGTGCTGATGGTCGGCGCCTACGGCTGGGCGTTCAGCAAGCCGCAGCGCAAGCTTTACTACAACATGACCATCACCGGCACTTCGGTGGTGGTGGCGCTGTTTATCGGCGGCCTGGAAGCGCTGGGTCTGCTGATGGATAAGTTTGCGCTCAGCGGCGGAATATGGCGCTGGGTCGGGGTGTTAAACGACAACCTCGGCGACGCCGGGTTTGTGGTGGTCGGGTTGTTTGTCGCCTGTTGGGCGCTGTCGGTGCTCAACTATCGCTGGCGCGGCTACGATAATCTGGCGCGTTAGGTTCAGCATTTTCCCGGCTTGCGCTGCGCTAAGCCGGGCGACAACAACTGTCCGGCGGCGCTACGTGGGCCTGCGTGGCGTATGCTGCCCGCACTGTTTTACGCAGGCGCCTGCTGCTCGTGGTGAGGCATTGTATCGGTGTCGTTCAGGCTGATTTTTAACTTCTTGAAAACATATTAATTTCTGTTAGCCCCTCCCTTCCTCCGCTTTTAACGACCTTATACATCTGTGATTTACCTCTTATTTACATCATTTAAACCAATCGTTAACTGGATAAAAACACGGCGGCCTCGTTATAGTAGTTTTGTAAAATAAAACACTGTTGTACAGGGTAAAACAAAACGAGGTGTTCATGGAGATCGTTACCGCGCCGCACCTTGCGGTCAGAAACGAGTGGCTTGCGTTACATCGTGAAGCGCCATTACAACCCGAGCTGCCCATCATTGATGCGCATCACCATCTTTGGGATCGGCAAACCGGCCGCTATCTCACCCATGAGTTCAGCGACGATATCCAGACCTCAGGGCATCGCGTTGTCTCATCGGTCTATGTGCAATGCCGCTCTATGTTGCGTCGCGACGGGCCGGAGACGCTTAAACCGCTTGGTGAAATCGAGTTTGCCAGCGGTATCGCCGCGATGTTCGCCAGCGGACATTATGCAAACGCGCTCGGATGCGAAGCCATCATCGGCGGGCTCAGTTTACTGGCGGGGGACGCGATGCAGCCTGCCATTGAGCGCGCGATAGCGTTATCCGGCGGGCGGCTGCGTGGGATGCGCAATCCGTTGGCCTGGCATCCCGATCCGCGGGTAACCTCCAGCCCGGTTACGCCACCGGCAGGCCTGGCGCAGAGCGCTCCGTTCCGCCGGGGCGCTGCCTGTCTCGCGAGGCATGCATTGTCGCTCGATGTATGGGTTTACCACACGCAGCTGGAGGAGATTGCCGATCTGGCGCGGGAAATACCAACGTTACAGATTGTGATCGATCACTGCGGCGGGCCGGTCGGCGTTGGATCCTGTTCAGAACGGGATCCGGACATGTTTCAGCAGTGGCGAAACGGTATGCGACGTCTGGCGGAACTGCCGAACGTATGCGTAAAAATTAGCGGCTTTGGGATGACGGTCAGGGGGTTTCACTTCGCAGCGGCAGAGACGCCGCCGGATTCGCAAATGCTGGCACAGGCATGGATGCCGTGGTTTGAGACCATTGTTTCTCTTTTCGGTGCCGAACGCTGCATGTTCGCCAGCAACTTTCCCGTCGATAAAGGCATGTTCAGCTACGGCGTTTTCTGGAACGCCTGCAAACGCCTGGCGCAACAGGCGTCCCCTGACGAACAGGCGCAGTTGTTCTGGCGTACCGCCGCAACCTGTTATCGGTTAACCTCTGTGGAGAATATCAATGACCAGTAAAAGCGAGCTAAATCAATTTACTGCGACTAAAGCGACGCCTGACGCATTGCCACAACGCGTCGCTGAGAGGCGGACGCTGGCGCTGGGCGGCCTTGGCTGGACATTTGAAAGCTACGACTCCTTTCTCCTTTCATTGCTGTTGCCAGTGCTGGGCGTGGTGTTCGGTATTAATAAAGCCGAGCTTGGGCTGTTTATCAGCGTCACGGCCGGGGGGCAGATTATTGGCGGGATCCTGTTTGGTTTTATCGCCGACAAAATTGGGCGTGTGAAAACGGCGCTGATCTGTATCGCCATCTATTCACTCTTTTCCGGCCTGTTAGCCTTTACGCACGATCAACAACATTTCGCGCTTTTACGTTTTTGCGGCGCGCTGGGTATGGGCGGAATGTGGACCTCGGGCGCGGCGCTGATTGCTGAAACCTGGCGACCTGAACGGCGCGCGCGCGGCGGCGCGTTGATGCAAATGGGCTTACCTGTTGGCGCGATTCTGGCTATCAGCCTGACGGCAATCGTCAGCTCGGTCAACGGCGGCCTGGAGCAGGGTGCATGGCGCTATCTGTTTATGATCGGCGCGCTGCCGGTATTCATTATGAGTGTGGTCGCCTGGTTCACACCGGAATCGCAGGTTTGGCTTGCTCGTCAACAGGCGAAGGCGACGAGTCGTCAACCTGCCGTCAAGCTGGGTAAACAGAATCTGCGAGGTCTGCTGTTGGCCTTTGTCTTTATCTTTTTTATTCAGTATCTGTTCTGGGGCGTATTTACCTGGACACCCACCTATCTGCGGGAAGTCAAACATCTGGATTTTTTGCACAGCCTGAAGTTTGTACTTGCGCTGCAGGCTGGGGCCATCGCGGGTTTTCTGGTGTTTTCGGTGCTGGCGGATAAGTGGGGACGCCGTCCGATGTTCCTGATTTATCTGTTAACCGGCGCCATTGCCGTCGCGCTGTACCTTGTGACCACGCAACCCTTCATTCTGATGGTGGCGATTTTCATGGCCGGTTTCGGGGTTAACGGTATTTTTGCGGGCTCGGGACCCTTCCTGGCGGAAATCATCGGGGACACCTCATCCCGGGGCTTCCTGATGGGGCTCGCCTATAACGGAGGCCGTCTGGGCGGATTTATTGCGCCGCTACTGATTGGCGCTGTCGCCAACGCTGGCGGTTTCACCGCGGGACTGGCGACGACCGTGGTTGCTTTCCTTGCGGCGATGCTGGTGGTGTGGCGAGCGCCGGAAACCAGAGGCATCAAGCTGAAGTAACTTATTTCATCTCTACATCGTTTTCCTGATAAACATAATGAAACCCTGCGAGGAAACCATGACCGATCAATTACCGCACCGCGCGAGCGATAACGACGCGCTGGAAAAAGAAACCATGCGACGGGTTATCTGGCGCATCCTGCCTTTCCTGGTGGTGAGCTACCTGGTATCGATTATTGACCGCGGCAACATAGGCATGGCGGCGCTGCAGATGAATCAGGATCTGGGCCTGAGTAAGGCGGCTTTCGGCTTCGCCAGCAGCTTGTATTTTGTGGCCTACTTTATCTTTGAAGTACCCAGCAACCTGGCGATGCAGAAGGTGGGGGCACGATTGTGGATCCCGCGCATTATGATCAGCTGGGGAGTGGTATCGATGTGTATGGCGCTGGTGCAAAATACCACCTCCCTTTACATCGTACGCTTTTTGCTGGGGGCTGCCGAAGCGGGCTTTTTCCCGGGCGTGGTGCTCTATCTTACCTGGTGGATCCCGTCGCGCTACCGGGCGCGGATCATCGCCTCATTTATGGTGGCCATTCCGCTGGCTAACTTTATCGGTTCCCCGCTTTCCGGGTTGATACTGATGATGGATGGGTGGTTAGGTCTGCGCGGCTGGCATCTGTTATTCATTATTGAAGGGCTGCCGGCGGTCCTGCTGGGGATAGCCGCGTTTTTCATCTTGCGGGACCGTCCACACCAGGCTGGCTGGTTAAACGATCGTCAGAAAGCATGGCTGGAAAACACGCTTCAGGCGGAGCGCCAACAGCAGAAACAGATCGGCCACACCTCCACCTGGCAACTGTTGAAGCACCGTCAAATCTGGCTCATGGCGCTGATTTACGCCGGCGCCTCCTCTGCCGGCACGACCCTTAGCGTCTGGTCTCCCCAGCTGCTGAAGTCGTTCCATCTGGATAACCTGACCACCGGGCTGCTTAATGCCATCCCCTATGGTCTGGCCTCGGTACTGATGATTGTCTGGGGGCGCAGTTCGGATCGAAGTAATGAACGCCGCTGGCACACGGCGCTCACCCTCTTTATGATCGCGGGCGGCGTGTTTGCGGCGTTTATCAATCTGTCGCTGCCGGCCACCATTGCGATCCTCAGCACCATTCTGATTGGCGCTTACGCGATGAAGGGGCCCTTCTGGGCGCTGGCGTCGGGCTGGATGAGCAGCACCTCAGCCGCCGCCGGGCTGGCGGCCATCGGGGCGATCGCCAACCTGATTGGCGGCGCGGTGATGGTGAATGCCTACGGCATGATTAGCGAACGGACAGGAAGCCATACGCTGGCGATGCTCCCGCTGGCAGGCTTGTGTCTGGCAGGCGGCATTGCGGTGCTGGCCATGGGGCGCCGTTACTCGCAGACGGCCAGGCAGGAAAAACAGATGACCCATTAATAAGCAAAGGCGGGATTTTTCCCGCCTTCTCAGCAAAGCTTACTCTTTCACACCGTAAAACGTTTCGCAGAATGTCTTGCTGGCGCCTAGCTTGAGCGACAGGCGGTTGGCCGTCTCCTGCATGAGCTGGCTGATGCCGCTCGCTTTACGATCTTCCGTCAGACGCGATGCCGGCCCGGTCAGGGCCAGCGCCGCGATCAGTTTATCGTGGACGCCAAACACTGGCATGGCGAAGGCCGCGGTGTGCGGGTCGCGCGCGCCGGAGGTATAGAACGGCAGCGTCGGTTCGTCTTCCGGCAACGATTCACCCAATCCCCAGCGGCGTAAAACCTTACTGATAGCGGAACCATCCAGCGGGAACTGGCTGCCAGGCAGGTTGCTGTGGCGCAATCCCTGGGAGGCTTCGGCGCGGAACAGACACAGGCGTTGTCCGCCCTCAATCACATACCAGCTTGCGCTTTCGCTGGAGGCCTGTGACAGCGCCTGCAATTCCGGCTGTACCACTCTGGCAAGTTCAAATGATTGCTCATAGAGCTTGCCAAGATAGAGCAGACGGTGGCCGAGCGTATAGGTGCCATCGTCGTGCCGGATGATGTAGTTCATTCGCTCAAGCGAATTCATCAGGCGATAAACGGTTGTTTTGTGATATCCCGAAAGCTGGGCCAGCTCCGTTAACGTCAGACTGTCATTACCGGGACGGAAGCAATCAAGTAAAGCCAGCGCCTTTTCAACGGCAATTACGCCTTCATTCCCCATCATGTTCTCCTTTTTGCCGAACAAAATTGTACCTGAATTTTGTGAGTAACTTCGTGTTTACATCACAAACAACTTCGCAACACTGGCGAAAAGCGAAGCAATGCACGTATAGTTGTTTTATATAGTACACATGAGTTGTATCTAGTAAAACAAATGGAGAGTCACCATGCCTGCTTCGCAACAGAAACTCATCAATTTCGCTATTGCGCGTGTTACCGCGGAAGAAGTCCGTCAGGCCGCCGAATTTCAGGCCGCCATTCTGGCTGACGTGGCCGGACGCCGTGGCACATTACATGGCCGCATCAAGCCGCTGGCGCCGCATATGGCGGTCGCCGGGCCGGCGATTACCGTCGAGGTCCGCCCGGGGGATAACCTGGCTATTCACGCCGCAATGGCCGTCGCTAAACCTGGCGATGTATTAGTGATCGACGGGAAAGGCGATCTCTCCTGCGCGCTGCTGGGGGAGATCATGGCCACGCAGGCGCAGGCCAGCGGTATCGCCGGGATCGTTATCGATGGCGCCGTTCGCGATGCGGAGACCTTAAGCAAACAACGCTTCCCGGTGTTCGCTGCCGGCCTGAACCCGTGCGGCCCGACCAAGTTCATTCCTGGCCGGGTCAATCATGCCATTTCGGTCGGCGGCGCCGCGGTGCAGGCGGGGGACTTAGTGGTCGGGGATATTGACGGCGTGGTCGTTATCCCACGCGAGGAAGTCCGCACCATCATCGAACTGGCGAAAGGCAAACTGGAGATGGAAGCAAAACGTCTGGTTGCTATCCGCGATGGCGATCTGCGTCCGCACTGGCTGGAGAGCGCCCTGCGTCAGGCGGGGATGCTGAGCGAAAGGGAGACGCTGCCATGAGTGCTAAAAACGTGGTACTGATTACCGGCAGCGATTTGGCTGACGCGGCGCTGGGGATGCTGGAAGATTACGAACTTGTCTTTGCCGGCCGCCAGCCTACAGAGGCCCAGCTGATCGCTTTGTGCCAGCAGCACAATCCCGTCGCGATCCTGGTGCGCTATGGCCACATCACTGCCGCCGTTATGGATGCCGCCCCGGCATTGAAGGTGATTGCCAAACATGGCAGCGGCATTGATGTCATTGACGCCGAGGCGGCTGCCGCGCGCGGCATTCTGGTTCGCGCAGCGATCGGGGCGAATGCCGCCGCGGTGTCCGAACATACCTGGGCATTAATTTTGGCCTGTGCTAAGTCGGTCATTCCGCTCGACCGCCGCCTGCGTGAAGGGCACTGGGATAAATCCACGCATAAATCGCTTGAGCTTGAGGGCAGAACGCTGGGACTCATCGGCCTGGGCGCCATTGGCAGCCGGGTGGCGAAGATTGCCTGTGCCTTTGGTATGAAGGTTCTGGCTTACGATCCCTATGCGAAAGCGGTCCCGCCGGGATGTGAACGTGTTGCTGAACTTAACGATCTGCTCAGGCAGGCCGATGTGCTGTCCCTTCATTGCCCCTTGACGCAACAAAACAGGGGAATGATCAATGCCGCCACGCTGGCGCAGTGTAAGCCGGGCGCCATCCTGGTCAATACCGCGCGCGGCGGGTTGATTGACGATGCGGCGCTGGCCGCGGCATTAAAAGCGGGGACCTTGCGCTGGGCGGCGCTCGACAGCTTTAACAGTGAACCATTAACCACGCCCCACATCTGGCAGGCGATCGATAATGTGATTCTGTCTCCGCATGTGGGCGGCGTAAGCGATGCCTCTTACGTGAAAATGGGGACCGCTGCCGCGGCCAATATTCTGCAGGCGCTGCAGGAGTCGGCTCAGACAGAAACAACGTATTAAGTGTTAATCGAACCTGCGCTTCCGGTTAATTATTTTGCCCTGATGAGCTTACGGGCGGCATCCGCAGGTCGGGTAAGGCGCAGCGCCACCCGGCAAACTAACCGTGCAACAGGGTTGCCTTGGAGGTAATCAACGCGTGCCCGGCGGCGCTGCGCTTGCGCGGGCCTACCGTATCTGGGCTTACGGGCTACATCCGTAGGCCGGGTAAGCGTAGCGCCACCCGGCAAACTGGCGGCGCAACAGGGATGCGTGTATTGCAGATACGGTTATTGGATTGCCATTTTCTCACTCCGGCAAAAAGCGTCTGTCGCGTGTGATTTCAGCGTACATTGCGCTCCCGGTTAATCGTCTGCGTTATGCCTGGCATGGCGCAGGGAGCGCACAGGGGGCGGCCAGTCGCCGCCGCCCCCTGTACCCCCGGGCTCCGGCCAGCAAAATCGCCGCTGCGC